>CP126120.1:2275000-2875000 GCA_030123585.1 Rhodanobacteraceae bacterium | reverse complement strand
TTCGCTACGCTCAGCCCAACCTACAGGTCTCGATCAGGAGTCAACCCCACTTGCGAGTTGTCCTTCTCAACTCTTCGGCCCTGTCCACTTCTTCAACCAGTCGATCACCGTCTGGTGCCACTGCACGCTGTTCTGCGGCTTCAGCACCAGATGGTTTTCATCGGGGAAGTTGAGGAACTCGCTGGGAATCCCGCGCCGCTGCAAGGCGGTGAACGCGCCGAGACCCTGCGTCACCGGAATGCGGTAATCGCGATCGGAATGCACCACCAGCATCGGCACGCGCCAGTCCTTGACGTGGTCGAGCGGATTGAACTTCTCGTAGTTCTCCGGATGCTCGAACTGCGTGCCGCCGTTCTCGTGTTCCTCGAACCACAACTCCTCGGTCGCGTAATACATCATGCGCGCGTCGAACACGCCGTCGTGATCGACGAAGCATTTCCACGGCTGGTTCCATACGCCGGCCATCCAGTAGATCATGTAGCCGCCGTAGCTCGCGCCCAGCGCGCAGGCATCGTTGCCGTCGAGGTACGGGAACTGCTTGAGCGCCGCGGCCCAGCCCTTCTGCAGGTCTTCCAGCGGGCGATCGCCCCAGTGCCCCGAAATCGCATCGGTGAACGCCTGTCCGTAACCGACCGAGCCGTGGAAGTTGATCGCGACCACCGCGTAACCCGCGCCGGCATAAGTCTGCGGATTCCAGCGGTAATGGAATTCGTCGGGCCACGCGCCTTGCGGCCCGCCGTGGACCAGGAACGCCACCGGGTATTTCTTGCCCGGCTTGGCGCCGACCGGCGGCATCACGTAGCCGTGCACGGTGTCGCCGTTCCAGCCCTTGAAGGTGAACCAGTGCGCCTTGGAGAACTCGATGTCCGCAAGTCGCGACGCATTGAAATGCGTGACTTGTGCGAGGTCGCTCCCGCGCGTGGTCAGCGTGTAGAGATCGGTCGGATGGGTGAAATCCTGGCGAGCGGCGATGATCTTGTTGCCCGCCACGTCGAAGCCCATCACGCTGCCGTCGGAGAGCAGCTTCGTCGGCTTGCCGCTCGCGATGTCGATCGCGTACAGCGCGACGTTGCCATCGTCCGCGACCGTGGTGTAGAGCGTCTTGCCATCGTCCGACAACACCAGCGGCGAGGCGGATCGGTCCCAACGCGGATCGATCTCGCGCGTCGTGCCCGTTGCAAGATCAAGCGCCATGATGCCGAAGCGGTCGGCCTCGAAACCCGGGACCTTCATCGCGAGGTAATAAAGCGTCTTGCCGTCGCGCGATGGCAGCGGGAACGCATCCCACGCCGTGTTCGCGGCGGTCAGGTTTTTCGGCGCGGCCGAACCATCCGCAGGCACCGAGTACACGTCGAAGTTGGTGGACCACGGCTCGGTCTTGCCGGCGATGCGTACGTCGAAGTACACGGTCTTGCCGTCCGGCGACCACGCGTATTCGGCGTTGCTGCCGTCGGGTTTGCTCGGCACGTCGCCATCGATGCCCTTGGTGATCAACACGGGTTTGGCCGAACCATCCAGCGGCATCACGAACAACTGCCCGCGGCGATGATCGGACCACTCGTCCCAGTGCCGCACGAACAGGCGGTGGTACAGGCGCCCGGTGGCCTTGACCTTTTTCTCCGCGTCCAGTTTCTCGCGCGTGCATTCGAGCGTCGTGCAATCCTCGAACATCTGCGCCGAGAACAGCAGCGACTTGCCGTCCGGCGACAGCTTGAAGTTGTCGACATCCAGCGGCAGGTGCGTCACTTGCACCGGCTCGCCGCCCGCAACCTCGGCCTTCCACAATTGCGTCGAATCCTTTTCGGTCGCGAGGAAATAAAGCGTCTTGCCGTCCGGCGAAAACGCCGGGCCGTTGGCGTTCAATTTCAGGTCGGTGACGCGCCGCGGTTCTGCGCCCTTGTGTGAAAGATCCTGCAGCCACACGCTGTTGACGCCCTTGTTCGCATCCCAGTCGGTCGAGCGCACCGTGAAAGCCACTTCATTGCCGTTCGGCGACAGGTGCGGATCGGAAATGCGATCCATCATCGCGAGGTCGTGCGCGTTGAACGGATGTGGTGCGGCCATCGCGGCTCCCGATGCGGCGGCCAGCGCAAGCGCGCAGGCGGCAAGTCGAAGGTTCATCGTCGCTCCCCGGCAATCGTCGAAACCCCAACGTTAGCGCGCCTTCCGGCACCCCACAAGCGCGGGGGCGCGAACGCGCCCCCGGCCAATACTGAAACGATGCAAGACGAATTCTCAGGCGACGCCGCGCCTGAACTGCGCCTGCTCGGTCGAACCTTCCAGCGCCGACAGCGACGAGCGTCCGCCCGCGATCACCTGGTTGAGCGCGTCGAAGTAACCCGCGCCGACTTCGCGCTGGTGGCGCACCGCGCTGTAGCCGTCCTTCTCGGCGGCGAATTCGGCTTCCTGCAACTCCACGTACGCCGCCATCTGGCGTTCCTTGTAGCCGCGCGCCAACTGGAACATCGAATGGTTGAGCGCGTGGAAGCCGGCCAGCGTGATGAACTGGAACTTGTAGCCCATGTCCGCGAGCTGCTGCTGGAAGGTCGCGATGGTGGCCTCGTCGAGGTTCTGCTTCCAGTTGAAGCTGGGCGAGCAGTTGTAGGCCAGCAGCTTGCCGGGATGCTTCGCAAGCACGGCTTCGGCAAAACGGCGCGCCTGTTCCAGGTCGGGCCTGGAGGTTTCGCACCACACGAGGTCGGCGTAAGGCGCGTAGGCGACGCCGCGCGCGATGGCCTGCTCGATGCCGGGCCGCGTGCGGAAGAAACCTTCGACCGTGCGCTCGCCGGTGCAGAACTCGCGGTCGCGCGGATCGATGTCGGAGGTGAGCAGGCCCGCGCCCATCGCGTCGGTGCGCGCGACGATCAGGGTCGGCACGCCGCACACGTCCGCGGCGAGGCGCGCGGCCACCAGTTTCGACACCGCCTCGGACGTCGGCACCAGCACCTTGCCGCCCATGTGCCCGCACTTCTTCGCGGAGGCGAGTTGGTCCTCGAAGTGCACCGCGGCGGCGCCGGCCTCGATCATGTGCTTCATCAATTCGTGCGCGTTCAGCACGCCGCCGAAACCGGCCTCGGCATCGGCCACGATCGGCACCAGCCAGTCGATGTCGTCGCGGCCCTCGCTGTGCTCGATCTGGTCGGCGCGCAGCAGCGCGTTGTTGATCCGGCGCACCACCTCCGGCACCGCGTCGACCGGATACAGCGACTGGTCGGGATACATCGTGCCGGCGGTGTTGGCATCGGCGGCGACCTGCCAGCCGGACAGATAGATCGCCTTGAGTCCCGCCTTGACCTGTTGCACCGCCTGGTTGCCGGTGAGCGCGCCCAGCGCGTTGACGAACGGCTCGTGGTTGAGGTCGCGCCACAGGCGTTCGGCGCCGCGGCGCGCCAGCGAGTGTTCGATGGGCACGCTGCCGCGCAGGCGCACCACGTCGGCGGCCGAGTAATCCCGCGTGACGCCTTGCCAGCGCGGGTGGTTGTTCCAGTCGAGTTGCAGTTGTTCGGCGGTGGGAAGTTGGGTCTTCATGTCGTGCTCCTTGGAGGTGGCGGCAATCAATGCAGTTGCGGGTAAGCGGGAATGGTCAGGAAATCGGCGAGCGTCTCGGCACGCACCAGTTCACCGAGCAGGTGCGCGGCCGCCTCGGCCTTTGCCGCGCCGGGCTGCGCGCCGGCGGCGAGTGCATGAGCCTGCGCGGCGAGCGCCTGATCGAAACGCGCGAAGGTGATCGGCGCGCCGTCGTCGAACGTGAGGCCGTCGCCGTGATGCAGCCATTGCCAGAGCTGCGTGCGTGCGATCTCGGCGGTGGCGGCGTCTTCCATCAGGTGATGGATCGGCACGCAGCCGAGGCCATCCAGCCACGCCGCCACATAACGCAGCGCGACCTCGACGTTGTTGTCGAACCCCGCTTGCGTGATCGTGCCGCCACAGGGCGCGAGCAGCATGTCGCGGGTCACCTGCACGTCGTCGCGTTTGACATGCAACTGGTTGGGCGCCGGCATGTGCGTGTCGAAAACCTCGCGCGCAACGGGCACCAGCGCGGGATGCGCCACCCACGTTCCATCGTGGCCGTCCGTGACCTCGCGCAGCTTGTCGGCGCGCACCTTCGCGAGCGCCGCGCCGTTGGCGGCGGCATCGCCCTTGATCGGGATCTGCGCGGCCATGCCGCCCATCGCGAACGCGCCGCGGCGATGGCAGACCCGGATCAGGTGTTGCGAGTAGTGGCGCAGGAACGGCACCGTCATCGCGACCTGCCCGCGATCGGGCAGCACGCGGTCGGCGTGCGCGCGCAGGGTCTTGAGGTACGAGAAGATGTAATCCCAGCGCCCGCAGTTGAGGCCGACCACGCGCCGGCGCAGAGCGTACAGGATTTCATCCATCTGGAACGCAGCCGGCAACGTCTCGATCAGCACCGTCGCCTTGAAGGTGCCGACGGCCAGACCCAGCGCGCGTTCGACGTAGTCCATCACGTCATTCCACAGGGCGGCTTCTTCCATCGACTGCAGCTTGGGCAGGTAGAAGTACGGTCCAAGGTTCTTCGCCGCCAACGCGCGCGCGTTGTGGAACGCGAACAGCGCGAAGTCGAACAACGCGCCCGACATCGGCTCGCCATCGATCCGCACGTGGTTTTCCGGCAGGTGCCAGCCGCGCGGACGCACCATCAGCACCGCGGTCGTCGCGTTCAACCGGTACTCGCGGCCATCATCGTTGCGAAAAGCGATCGTGCCGGCCACCGCGTCGCGCAGGTTCACCTGGCCGTCCAGCAGGTTGTTCCAGGCCGGCGCGGTGGAATCCTCGAAATCCGCCATGAACACGTTGGCGCCGGAGTTCAGCGCGTTGATCACCATCTTGCGGTCCACCGGGCCGGTGATCTCGACGCGGCGGTCCAGCAACGCGGCCGGGATCGGCGCAACCGTCCATTCGGCGTCGCGGATCGCGCGGGTGTCGGCGCGGAAATCCGGCAACTCGCCCGCATCCCGGCGCGCCTGCAGTCTCGCGCGTTCCGCCAGCAAGGCCTGCCGGCGCGGTTCGAAACGGCGGTGCAGATCGACCAGCAGCGCCTGCGCGGGCCCGGTCAGGATCGCCCGGTGTGCGGGCGGGAACCCATCCGGAATCTCGATTCCCGTTTCTTCGTTCAGCCTCTCCATCGGTACGGCCATGGCACGTTCCTCTTCGATCGTGGCGGGCACCTCGACGCTAGGCTGACCTGTAATATTTGACAAAGCAGAGCTTTCAATGCATAAGATTGAAATAAATAAAGTTGCTCCTAAACATTTGAACCAAAACCATTCACCGGACGAAACCGAACCCCAATGGGCACCCAGCGGCCACGATCTCGCGGCAAACGGCGCACGGCGCATGCCGGCGACCCGGCGCGCTTCTATTACAAGGGCAACCGCTACAAGCAACTGCGCGCGTTCGTGGCCATCGCCAAGCTCGGCACCCTCGCGCGCGCGGCCGAATCGCTGTTCCTGTCGGCGCCGTCGATCAGCCTGCAATTGCAGGCGCTGGAGCGCGAACTCGGCGCGCGGCTGGTCGAACGCGGGCGCAGACGCATCACGCTGACGCGCGAAGGCCAGGCGCTGTTCGAGCAGGCGCGTCCGCTGGTGGAAGGACTGGACACGCTCGACACCCGCTTCCACAGCGCCGTGGAAGGACTCGGCGCGGGCGAACTCACCATCGCGGCGGGATCGTCGACGATCCAGTACCTGCTGCCGCCGCTGGTCGCGGGCTACCGCGAACGCTTCCCCGGCGTGCGCCTGCAGCTCGCCAACGTGACCGGCAAGGACGGCCTCGCGATGCTGCGTTCCAACCAGGCCGACTTCGCGGTGGGCTCGATGCTGGACGTGCCGAACGACATCACCTACCAGCCGTTCCAGAACTACGATCCGATGCTGATCCTGCCGATCGGGCATCCGCTCGCCGACAAACCCGACCTGACCCTCGCCGATCTTTCACCGTTCGGGTTGATCCTGCCGCCGCATCGCCTCACCACTTACCGGCTGGTGGACCTGGTGTTCCAGCAACGCAAGGTGCCCTACACCGTCGCGATCGAAGTCGGCGGCTGGGAAGTGATCAAGCAATACGTCGCGATGGGGCTGGGCATTTCCATCGTCACCGGCATTTGCCTCACCGAGGCCGACAACGAGCGCCTGGTCGCGCGCAACATGCGCGCATGGTTTCCGCAACGCAGCTACGGCGTGGTGATGCGCAAGGGGAAATACCTGTCGGCCGAGGCGCGCGACTTCATCAACCAGATCAAGCCGGGCCTGCTGGCCTACCGCGAGCACGACGAGCCGGGGCACTCGGAGCGCTGACCCGTCAGTGGACGAGCGCCGTCTTGCCGGCCGCGCCAGATCCGATATTGGCGTCGAGGAAGGCATCCACCTTCGCGAACAGTTCGGCGATGTTCTTCTCGTCGTAGAAACCGTGCCACTCGTCGGGCTTGTACAACCATTCGTGCGCGATCTTTTTCTTCAGCAGCGCAATGTGCATGTCCATGCCCTGCACCGGCGGCACGCGGGTGTCGCGCCCGCCCACGACCAGCATCACCCTGGCCTTGAGATTGTCCAACTGGTAGATCGGCGAGTGTTGCGCCAGCGCGGTCATGTCGGTGCCCAGCACGCGCTTCAGGTAATCCTTGCCGTAGATGTTCTGCATCGCGTCGCTGCCACCACGGTACATCAAGGTCAGGTCGTACACGCCGACATAGCCGATCGCGCACTTGTACAGATCGGGCACCGACACCGCGCCTTCCAGCGCCGCATAGCCGCCGTAACTGCCGCCGTAGATGCAGATGCGGTCCTTGTCGGCGATGCCCTGCGCGATCGCCCAGCGCGTCGCGTCGGTGACGTCGTCCTGCATCTTGCCGCCCCATTGCCGCCAGCCGGCCTTCTCGAAATCGAAGCCGTAGCCGCCCGAGCCGCGGAAGTTCACCTGCAGTACCGCGTAGCCGCGCGTCGCCATCGCCTGCACGTAGGGATCGTACTCCCAGGTGTCGCGTACGCCGTAGGGACCGCCGTGCACGAACACCACCATCGGCAGATCCTTCGCGCCATCCTTGCCGGGCGGATACGTGACATAACCCTCTTCGGTCAGGCCATCACGGGTCTTGAAGGTGAAGGGATCGGCGCGGCCGAGCTGGTTGGGATCGATCCACGGCGCGCGCTGCAGCAGCGGCGTGAACGCATTCGACGCCTTGTCGTACAGGAAGAACGTGCCCGGATCGACGTCGGCGTCCACCAGCGCGATGGCCTTGCTGCCGTCGTCGGTGCCGGACACGAACTGCACGTCCTCGCCGGGATATTGCTTCATCAATTCGACCAGCGCCTGCACGCCGGGCGCCTGGTTGTCGAACACGGACACCGCCGGGCGCCCATCGGTGAATTCGACGCCGATCACCGAATCCTCGGCCAGGCCTCGCGCCAGTCCCGTGGCTTCCACGCGCGGATTGCTCCACACATTGGTCATCTTCCTGGTCACCGGGTCGAACCTGCAGACGCCGAGCCCGGGCGCGCCCGGGCAGGCGAACCACACGGTCTTGTCGTCGGCGCTGAACACGAGCGGCCAGTCACGCTCGCCGCTGGCCTGCTGCAGCAATTCCCAGTCGCCGCCATCGGCGGGACGCATGTACACCACGCGGTTGCCCGACAGGTCGTCGCCCATCGCGAAGCGCACGTGGCCGTGGTGGTCGGCGAGGAACGACGCCTCGCGCATCGGCGCGCCGGTAACGCGAATCTTGTTGCCGTTGCGCACATCCATGCGATACACGGCATTCAGCGCACCCGCCGATCCGGAGGCATCCCAACTGGTGACGACGGCCAGGATGTGGTCGGGATCGCCGTCGATGCGCGCCAGGAATTGCGCCGTGCCGTTCTCGGCGGTGGCGTGCTGGATGTTCGAACCGGTTTGCATGCCGCTCATGCGGTAGCCGTACAACATGGTCGGGCTGCCGCCGTCGGCCTCGACGCTGTACAGCTCACCTGTCGCGAGTGGAATGTCCCAACCGCCGTCGTGCTCGGCTTCGTTGTACACGACGTAATTCGATGAAGCCCACCAGAAATCCTGCACGTCATCGCCTTCGCGCGGCGTGATGTTGGCCCCCTTCCGCGTCTTCAGGTCGATCAGCGACAACACCGTCTGGCCGTTTGCCAGCACCGACGTGGCGGCGATGTGGGTGCCGTCGGGGGAAATCTTCACCATCCTGTAACGCGCATGCCGCGCGAGATCGGAAAACGACACCGGATCCGCCAGCGCGGTCGTCAACACGCCACAGGCAAGCAGGCCGAGCGCACAGCGCAACAGAAGTTTCATCGCAATCCCCAATCAACCCGGCACCCCGCGCCGTGCGCGTGATATTGCAGGCCACGGCGAGCACGCGCAAGGCGGTGCTCAAGGGGTGAATCGAGTGGACGCCCACGCCAAGCGCCGCTTGTGCCCTCCGCCATCGCGCAAGCCGCGCCATCAGCCAGTCTCGCCTGGTGAGGCACTATCATGCTGCACTTCGGACGGATCGGATGCGGTGGACGGAATGACGCACACCCGCCACCAAGAAGCAGGGGAACGGAGTTGAAACTCGAAGAGCTTGCCAAAGGGGCGCAGATCACAGGGATCGACCCGGCGGGACCGGTGTCGATCATCTCGGTTGATACGGTAGGCGATGACGCCGTCACGGTCATATACAAGGATGCCAGCGGAATCCCCACGGAACGCATGCTGTTCCGTGGCGACGAGCCCTCGCTCACGCACGCAACGACTCGCGCGCATTGGTCGTTCAACGCCGATGGCGCCGACTTCAAGCTGGCGGCCGAAGCACTCCGGATCGAGCTCGCCCACCTGTTCGACCCGATGATGGCGATCCACACCTCCAACGTGGAGCCGCTCCCCCACCAGATTTCCGCCGTGTACGAGGCGATGCTGCCGCGGCAGCCGCTGCGCTTCGTGTTGGCAGACGACCCCGGCGCCGGCAAGACCATCATGGCCGGTCTGCTGATGCGCGAACTCATCATGCGCGCCGATGCCGCGCGCATCCTCATCGTGGCCCCTGGTTCGCTCGCCGGTCAGTGGCAGGACGAACTTCACGAAAAGTTCGATCTCGACTTCCAGATTTTCAGCCGCGAGAAGCAGGAAAGCTCGGTCACGGGCAACTACTTCGCCGAACAAGACCGGCTGATCGTCCGGCTGGACCAGCTCGCGCGCAACGACGAGTACCGCGCCAGGCTCGGTGAAACCTATTGGGACCTGATCGTCGTCGATGAGGCGCACAAGCTGGCCGCGCACTATTTCGGCAACGAGATCAAGAAGACCCAGCGCTTCGAACTGGGCGAACAACTCGGCGGCCTGTGCCGGCACTTCCTGCTGATGACTGCGACGCCCCACAACGGCAAGGAAGAAGACTTCCAGCTGTTCCTCTCGTTGCTGGATGGCGACCGCTTCTACGGCAAGTTCCGCGAAAGTGCACACAAGATCGACGTCAGCGACATGATGCGCCGGATGGTCAAGGAAAAGCTGCTGAAGTTCGACGGCAAGCCGCTGTTCCCGGAGCGGCGTGCGTACACCATCAACTACACCCTGTCGCCACTGGAAGCCGGGCTGTACGAGGCAGTGACCAACTACGTCCGCGATGAGATGAACCGCGCCGACCAACTGGACGGCAAGCGCAAGGGCACGGTTGGATTCGCACTCACCCTGCTGCAACGTCGCCTCGCATCCAGCCCCGAGGCCATTTACCAGTCACTGAAGCGCCGTCATCGCAAGCTTCAGAACCGGCTGGAGGAAGAGAAGCTTCTGAAGCGCGGCCAGCGCGTGGGCGAGGAAGCCGAACTCTACATCGCCCGCACGCTGGACCTGCCGGACGATCTCGATGAAGCCGAAGAGGAGCTCAGCCCGGACGACTACGAGCGTTATTCAGAGCAAGTCGTCGATCAAGCCACGGCAGCGCGCACCATCGAGGAGCTGCAGGCCGAAATCGAAATCCTCAAGGGTCTGGAGGAACAGGCGCGTCGGGTGGTCGCTTCCCACAGCGACAGCAAGTGGCAGCAGTTCTCGCGGTTGCTGCAGGACGATCCCGAAATGCGCGATGCCGCGGGCAACCGCCGCAAGTTGATCGTCTTCACCGAGCACCGCGACACGCTCAATTATCTCAAGCAGCGCATCATCGACGTCATTGGCAACGCGGACGCCGTGGTCACGATCCACGGCGGCGTGAACCGGGACGACCGCTCGAAGGCCCAGGAACTGTTCCGCCAGGACAAGGACACGTTGGTCATGGTGGCCACCGACGCGGCCGGCGAAGGCGTCAACCTTCAGAACGCCAACCTGATGGTGAACTACGACCTGCCGTGGAATCCCAACCGCATCGAGCAGCGCTTCGGCCGCATCCACCGCATTGGCCAGCGCGAGGTGTGCCATCTGTGGAACCTGGTCGCCAGGGAAACCCGCGAGGGCGCCGTCTTCCAGCGGCTGTTCGACAAGCTGGAGATCGAGCGCGAGGCCCTGGGCGGCCAGGTGTTCGACATCCTCGGCGAAGCGTTCGATGACGAATCGCTGAAGGATCTGCTGATCAAGGCCATCCGTTACGGCGATGACCCTGAAGTCCGTGCGCGGCTGGACCGCGTGATCGACGGCGCCCTCGACACCGAGCACCTCAAGGCCATCCAGCAACGCAACGCGTTGGTGGACAACGCCATGTCCATGGACCAGTTGTTCCGGGTCAAGGAGGAAATGGATCGCGCGCAGGCGCGCAAGCTGCAGCCGTGGTTCCTGCGCAGCTTCTTCCTGGAAGCATTCAAGCGCGTTGGCGGCGACGCGCGGCGCCGCGAGGGTGATCGATACGAATTGCCGCATGTACCCGCCATCTTGCGCGAGGCGGATCGCCGCATCAGCGACACCCGCAAACCCGTACTGCGCCGCTACGACCGTATCTGCTTCGACAAAAGCGAAATCCATGTCCACGGCGCACCCGATGCCGACCTGGTGCATCCCGCGCATCCGTTGATGGCGGCGTTGATCGACACCATCCTGATCGACGATCGCGCGCTTCTCAAACAGGGCGCGGTGCTGGTGAATCCGGCCGACCCCGGCGAGAAGCCTTCACTGCTGCTGATCCTGGAGCACACCATTCGCGAAGGCACCGGTGCCGACGCACGCGCGCTCTCGCAACGCCTGCAATTCGTATGGGCCGACGCAGATGGAACCATGCGCGCCGCCGACGCAGCCCCGCACCTTGGTCTCGAACCGCTTGGCGAAGCCGACCGGCCGTTGCTGGCACATCTGCTCGATGAGGCGTGGCTCAAGGTCGACCTCGAAACGCACGCCATTGCCCACGCCGTGAAGATGCTGGTACCCGAGCATTACGAAGAAGTCAAAACACGCCGCGTCGAGCGGCTGGACAAGGTTCGCGACGCGGTGCGCGCTCGCCTCACCCATGAAATCAACTATCTCGGCGGCCGCGCAGCGAAGCTGGACGAACAGGTTGCCGCCGGCAAGCAACCGCGCATCCAGCCCGACAACCTGCGCAAGCGTGCCGAAGAACTGGCCGCACGCCTCGGTGCGCGCGAGCGTGAAATCGAATCGCAGCGCCACATAGTCTCGGCGACACCGGTGGTGCGCGGTGGCGCGTTGGTCATCCCCATGGGGCTGCTCGCGCGGCTGCGCGGTCAGCCACTTCCGGCCAGCTTTACCGCCGACGCGGCAGCGCGCGCACTGATCGAAAAGCGTGCCATGGATGCCGTGATGGCCGCGGAACGGGCGCTGGGCTGCATCGTCACCGACGTGTCGGCCGAAAAATGCGGCTGGGACATCACGTCGCAGCCGCCGCTCGCCCAAGACGTGCTGCCCGAGTCACGCCACATCGAGGTCAAGGGCCGCGCCAGGGGCGCCGACGTGATCACCATCACCCGCAACGAAATCTGCACGGCACTCAACCAGGGCGACAAGTTCATCCTCGCCATCGTGCTGGTCGATGGCGACCGCGTGGACGGTCCGCACTACGTGCGCCAACCGTTCGCGCAAGAGCCCGAGTTGGGCGTCGCCTCCGTGAACTACGAGATCGCCAAGCTGATGGCGCGGGCGGAACGCGGGTGACCCGAGTCGTTCCCGCCCGGTTGCGTGAAGTGCGGCGTCCCTCCACGGCTTCCGTCGTACAATGCGTTCCTTGCCGTAAGGACACAATGCCATGAACGCCATCGCCAAGATCACGAGCAAAGGCCAGACCACGATCCCCGCGGATATCCGCGAGGCCCTGCACGTGGCGCCGGGCGACGCCCTCATCTGGGAACTCCAGGACGACGGCACGGCGCGGGTACGCCGGGTGCAGCCGCTGGATGTCGAATACCTCAAGGCCGTTGAAGGCACGTTGACGGAATGGGCCACGCGCGAAGACGAGGAAGCCTACCGTGGCCTTTGACCGCTGGCAGGTCATAAGGGTGCCGTTTCCGTTCACCGACCGCGCCGCCAGCAAGAACCGGCCTGCGCTGGTGCTTTCCAGCGGCAAGGCTTTCAACACACCCGCAGGCCATGTGGTGCTGGCCATGATCACCTCGGCCCAACACGCGCCGTGGCCGCTGGACTGCGTGCTGGAAGACTTGGCCACGGCCGGCTTGCCGGCGCCGTCCAGGGTGCGCATGAAGCTCTTCACGCTGGATGCGCGCTTGATCCGCGGCGCGCTGGGGAAACTCGCCGCCGCGGATTCGAAGCGGGTGAGCCGCGCGCTGGATCGGCTGTGGGGCAACAAATGACGATGATCGTCCGCCGCGTGTTCGGCAGTCGCGGCAGGGCAGACATGGGTGAGATTGCGAGGGTCGGAAAAAGAGACGCCCGCTTGTGGCGGGCGTCGGGCCGGAGATGCTATCTCCGGCGGGGTTAGTGCGTTGTCAGTACTTACTATAGCGGTTTGAGTTCGTGAATTGTTAAGGGACGCCCCTTCAAGCCATAGGCCATTCATGCATCGTGTCGCGACCTACATCGATGGATTCAATCTCTACTTTGGGCTGAAGGGCGCCGGCTTCAAGCGCTACTACTGGCTTGACCTCGACGCCCTGTCACGGCAGCTTCTGCGCCCCGGCCAACAGCTGGCGGTTACGCACTATTTTACTGCGCGCATCCGCGACAACGGCCGCAACACGGCCGACCTCAAGCGCCAGAACGATTACCTTGAAGCGTTGGCGACTCGATCCGTGCGTATCCAGTACGGACACTTTCTCGAGAAGCCGCGGCGTTGCCTTCACTGTCGTGCCGCGTGGACGAGCTACGAAGAGAAGATGAGTGACGTCAATCTGGCGATCCAACTTCAGGCGGATGCCTTCGATGACGTGTTCGATACGGCCCTCATCGTTTCCGGTGACAGCGACATGACCACGCCGATCCGGCGCATCCGCGCACGGTTCCCGGGCAAACGTCTGATCGTCGCGTTCCCGCCCAAGCGCCATTCGGCCGAGTTGCAGCGTGCGGCACATGGTTTTCTTTACATCGGCGAAGACAAGCTGCGCGCCAGCCAATTGCCTGCAACCATCACCAAGCCGGACGGTTTCGTGCTGTCGCGACCCGTCACCTGGAAGTAACTGTGCCCACTGACATCAAATCCCCCCGCAAGCTCATCGAAGTTGCACTACCGCTGGATGACATCAACACGGCATGCGCGCTAGAGAAGCAGCCGTTCACGCGGCGGCACCCTAGATCGATACACATTTGGTGGGCGCGGCGGCCGCTCGCGGCGGCGCGCGCGGTGCTGTTTGCGCAACTGGTCAACGATCCCGG
This sequence comes from Rhodanobacteraceae bacterium, assembly GCA_030123585.1. Classification (NCBI taxonomy): domain Bacteria; kingdom Pseudomonadati; phylum Pseudomonadota; class Gammaproteobacteria; order Lysobacterales; family Rhodanobacteraceae; species Rhodanobacteraceae bacterium. Next base: position 2,861,245 of record CP126120.1, on the reverse strand, counting down.
CTACCAGACGGGCGAGGGTTTCACCCGCGGCGTCAACAAGAAGGACGCCGCGCGCGAGCGCGAGCGGCTGTTCGGCATCATTCGCGAGCTGGTGAAGTGGGAGAACACCAACAACGAGGTCGTGCTGGACGCGGCGCGCGAGGAAATCAAAAAAAGCTGGCGCGAAACCTGCGAACTCAATCGCAAGCACCCGGATGCGGCGACGCTGTTCAACCCCGACAAGCTGCCGGCCTTCCACGATCCCTTCGCCGGCGGCGGCGCGATTCCGCTGGAAGCCCAGCGCCTTGGCCTTGAAAGCTACGCATCGGACCTGAACCCGGTCGCGGTGCTGATCAACAAGGCGATGATCGAGATTCCGCCGAAGTTCGCAGGATTCAAACCCGTCGGCCCGATCCCGGCGGACGAAAAGCAGCCCGACATGCACGCCGACTGGTCCGGCGCCAAGGGCCTGGCCGAAGACGTGCGCCGCTACGGCCACTGGATGCGCGAAGAGGCCCAGAAGCGCATCGGGCACCTGTATCCCAAGGTGAAAATCACCGCCGACATGGCGAAGACCCGGAAGGACCTGAAGCCCTACGTCGGCAAGGAACTCACCGTGATCGCCTGGCTGTGGGCGCGCACCGTGGCGAGCCCCAACCCCGCGTTCGCGCACGTCGAGGTGCCGCTCGCCAGCACCTTCCTCTTGAGCACCAAGAAGGGCAAGGAAGCCTGGGTCGAACCGGTTTTGCACCCCTCTCCCTCCAACGCTTCGCTCCCCTCTCCCCCCGGGAGAGGGGCTGGGGGTGAGGGTCCGGCCTCGCGTGGCGCTTACACTTTCATCGTCCGCACCACCGCCGCCGGCGACGGCCGCCCGCCCGCCAGCGCGAAGGACGGCACCAAGGCCTCTGGACGCGGAGCAAATTTTCTATGCCTCGTGTCGAGTACGCCGATCAGTGGCGATTACATCAAGGCCGAAGGGCAAGCCGGACGCATGGGCGCGCGGTTGCTGGCGATCGTCGCCGAAGGCGACCGTGGCCGCGTGTACCTGTCGCCCACTGACGAAATGCAGCGCATCGCCGAATCCGCGCAACCGACATGGAAACCTGATGGCGACGTGCCGGCGCGACTCACCGGCGGAACCTGCGTGCCGTACGGACTGAAGCACTGGGGCGACCTGTTCACGCCGCGCCAGCTCGTCGCGCTGACCACCTTCTCCGACCTCGTGGGCGAAGCGCGCGAGCGCATCCGCGCCGATGCCGCGAAGGCCGGCACGCCCGATGATGGTCGCGGCCTCGCCGCTGGCGGTATCGGCCCCACGGCGTACGCCGAAGCGGTGGCCACCTACCTTGGGTTGGCTACATCGCGGTGGACTGACCTTTCTAACGGCCTTGCCAGTTGGAACACTACGAACCAGAACGTCCGTGCACTCTTCTCGCGTCAAGCGATACCGATGACTTGGGACTTCGTCGAGTTATCGCCATTCGGCGCGGTTGGCCCATGGTTCTCATGTGTCGAAAGTATCTATAACGTGTTCCCGAACCTCAGGGCGCACGAAGGTGAATCACCAGGCTTCGCAGCGCAGCTTGATGCGCAGACGCAAGCGACTAGCGAAGAAAAGCTCGTCTCTACTGACCCGCCGTACTACGACAACATCGGCTACGCGGACCTGTCCGACTTTTTCTATGTCTGGTTGCGTCGTAGCCTACGCGTTACATATCCCAAGTTGTTCGCAACCGTGGCGGTGCCCAAGGCTGAGGAACTGGTAGCGACACCGTACCGCCATGGAGGCAGGGAGGAAGCCGAACATTTCTTTCTGGACGGCATGACCTCGGCGATGGCGAACTTGGCCGAACGTGCGCACGCTGCGTTCCCGGTCACGATCTACTATGCATTCAAGCAATCCGAAACAAGAGAGGCTGGAACTGTCTCGACTGGTTGGGAGACCTTTCTCGACGCGGTGTTGCGCGCGGGTTTCGCGATTGGCGGCACTTGGCCCATGCGTACAGAACGCGGGGATCGAAGTGTCGGGATCGGTGCCAACGCCCTCGCCTCCAGCATCATCCTGGTCTGCCGCCGCCGTGCGGCCGATGCGCCGCCCATCGCGCGCCGCGAGTTCCTGCGCGAGCTGAAATCCGAACTCGCCGAAGCGCTGGAAGCGATGCTCGGCGGCGCGGGCGGCGCCTCGCCCATCGCGCCGGTGGACCTGGCGCAGGCCGCGATCGGCCCCGGCATGGCCGTGTTCTCCAAATACTCCGGCGTGCTCGAAGCCGACGGCTCGAAGATGAGCGTGCACACCGCGCTCACCCTCATCAACAAGCAGGTGGACGAAGTGCTGGGCGGCGAGAACTTCGACGCCGACACCAACTTCTGCCTCGGCTGGTTCACCGAACTCGGCTGGTCCGCGGGCGACTATGGCAAGGCCGACGTGCTGGCGCGCGCCAAGGCGACCAGCGTCAAGGGCCTGGAAGACGCCGGCGTCGCGCAATCCAAATCCGGCAAGGTGAAACTGCTGAAACCCGCCGACTACCCCGCCGACTACCCCGCCGACTGGGACCCGCGCGACGACAACCGCACGCCGGTGTGGGAAGCCCTGCACCAACTGGTACGCGCGCTGCAGCAAGGCGGCGAAGCCGAAGCCGGCCGCCTGCTGGCCCGCATGCCCGAACGCAGCGCCGATATCCGCCGCCTCGCCTTCTGGCTTTACACCCTGTGCGAACGCAAGGGCTGGGCCGACGACGCCCGCGGCTACAACGAACTCGTCACCGCGTGGCAAGGCATCGAACTTGCATCGCAGGAGGCGGGGGAAATCAACGTGCAGACATCACTGGACATGTGAGATGGCAGACAAGAATCCGATCGCCGTCAAGTTGCAGCGAGGCGAGATCAAAGTCAGCGACGCCGTAGCGTTTTCCGAGACGTTTCTGAAAGCCTGCCTTGAGAGAGGGCTGGGTAGCTCGTCGAAGAAAGACATGGAGTTGTTGTTGGTTCACTTGCTGGTGAACAAAGAGGACTTGGCGACAACGCCTGTGCATGAAGTCAGCCTGCTGCTGCAGATTCCGGAGAGCCGGTTAACCAGCTTGATCTATGAAGCCAAATTGCGCTTCGCAGTGGATTCAAAGGACGAGCTACGGAACGCTGTTCTTGCCAGGCTGGCTTGCGCGTCATTCACCTATAAAGGTGGTTGGGTGGTTTTCGATATCGAGGACAGACTGATTCGCCAAGCCTTCGCCGCAGAGGTCAAGGTGCTCGGAAACTTCATCGACGGATCGTTCAATCGTGAAATCGTGCGCGTGGTTCCCGAACATCTGATCCAGCTATTGGAACGCCTGTTCCTTTCCAAGCCGGAACAGGACGCAATTGTGAAGTCGGTGAAGAAGGCCATGTCCAAGGCCAAGAAAGAGAAGGACGAGATCACGTTCCGTAGCATCATGAAGAAGTTTCTCGAAGGTGCAGCGGGTGAGGCTGGAAGCCTTGGCGTTTCCACAGTTGCTCATACGCTCACCGGCGGAGCTACATCGGCAATCAGTTTGTGCAAGACGGTCGAGAAGTATTTTTCAAAGGGTGGTGCTCGATGAGCCTCAAGCTTTGGCGTGAAATCGCCATCCCGCACGAAGACGTACGCAGAGGCACCCATGCCGTTCCGCGTGCTTGGATGACCGTTGCTTTGCCAAAGTCCCAATGTGGGACTAGACTGTTGTCATGCGCGTAATCGCGGTATCGACGCTGAAGGCGTTCTGGGCCAGGCGGCCGGAATATCACGATGCCGAGGCGGCGACGATGGCGTGGTATCGCGAGGTCCTGAAGGCCGACTGGTCAACGCCCAATGCGGTGAAGCGGCAGTTCCATACCGCAAGCATCCTGCAGGACGGACGGGTGGTGTTCAACATCGCCGGCAACAAGTACCGCATCGTCGCGTGGATCAATTACCCGTACCGGATGCTCTACATCCGCTTCATCGGCACCCACGCGCAGTACGACCGCATTGACGTGCAGACCATTTGAGGGACAACGCATGGATATCCATCCGATCAAGACGAAAGCCGACTACCGCGCGACCCTGCGCGAGATCGAGACGCTGATGTCGGCGTCTCCCGGTACGCCTGAAGGCGACCGGCTGGATGTGCTGGTGACGCTGGTCGAGGCGTACGAGCGCCGGCATTTCCCGATGGACCTTCCGGATGCGGTAGACGCCATCAAGTTCCGCATGGAGCAACAGGGATTGACGGTGGATGATCTGGTGCCAGCCATTGGCCGCAAGAATCGCGTGTACGAAGTCCTTGCGCGGCGGCGACCGCTGACGCTGCGGATGATCAAGACGCTCAGCGCGGACTTCCATATCCCGGCGGAAAGCCTGCTCAAGCAGTCCGAGGCGCAGCATGCGGCGTGAGCATGGGCGGGTTCGCCGCCGTCGGTTTCTTTCAAGGGGGATGCACCCGTGAGTCTCAAACCCTGGCGTGAAATCGCCGTCCCGCACGAAGACGTGCGCAAGGGCACCTTCGTGCAGGCCGAGTTTGCGGCCGACATCAGCCGCGTGCACGATCACTCGGCCACCGCGGAGTACCAGCAGCCGGAGCTGTTCTTCCAGCGCACCTACATCACCGAAGGCATGGCGGCGTTGCTGACGTCGGTCGCCAGGCGCCTGACGCGCGGCGAAGGCGATCCGGTGATCCAGTTGCAGACGGCGTTCGGCGGCGGCAAGACCCACACGCTGCTGGCCGTGATGCACCTGGTGTCCGGGGTGCCGGTGGCAAAGCTGGCCGGGATACCGGAGTTGCTGCAGAAGGCTGGACTGGACAGCGTGCCGAAATCGACCATCGCGGTGCTGGATGGCATCAAGCTTTCGCCCAACCAGCCGCGCCGGGTGGATGGCGCGACGCTGCGCACGTTGTGGGGCGAACTGGCGTGGCAACTGGGCGGCGCGGGCGCCTACGCCAAGGTGGCCGATGCCGATGCCAGTGGCACCTCGCCCGGCAAGGACGTCTTGGCCAACCTGCTGAAGGCGCACTCGCCGTGCGTGATCCTGATCGACGAGCTGGTGGCGTACCTGCGCCAGTTCGAGGAAGGCAAGTCGTACACCGGCGGCACCTGGGAAGCCAATCTCACCTTCGTGCAGGCGCTGACGGAGGCGATGAAGGCCGCACCGAACGCGGTGCTGCTGGCGTCCTTGCCCGAGTCGGATCAGGAGGCGGGCATCGGGCGCGGCATCACTGCGCTGCACACGCTGGAACACTACTTCGGCCGCGTGCAGGCGATCTGGAAGCCCGTCGGCACCGAAGAATCGTTCGAGATCGTGCGCCGCCGGCTGTTCTCGGAAATTCGCGACAGCGCCGCGGCCGATGCCATGTGCCGCGCGTTTGCCGATTGCTACATCGAACATGCGGATTCACTGCCCGGCGAGACGCAGGAAAGCCGCTACCACCAGCGCCTGTGTTCGGCCTATCCGATCCACCCCGAAGTGTTCGCGCGCCTGTACGAGGACTGGTCCTCGCTGCAGAACTTCCAGCGCACCCGCGGTGTGCTGAAGCTGATGGCACGCGTGATCCATCGCCTGTGGCAGGACAACAACCAGGATCCCCTGCTGTTGCCGGGCAGCCTGCCGTTGTACGACCGCGACGTGCGAACCGAGCTGACCACGTACCTGGGCCAGGGTTGGGACCCGGTGATGGAGCACGACGTGGATGGCGATCGCAGCGAGCCCGCCGATCTGGACGCGCGTGATCCGCGTTTTGGCGCCGTGCAGGCTTGCCGGCGTGCAGCGCGAACGGTTTTTTTGGGGAGTGCCCCCGGCTCAGTGAACCAGACCGCACGCGGCATCGAGACCTCCCGCGTGGTGCTGGGTTGCCTGCAACCCGGCCAGCAGCCGCATGTGTACCGCGATGCGCTGGGGCGACTGGAAACCCGGCTGACCTATCTCAACAAGGGCAATGAGCGCTGGTGGCTGGACGTGCGCCCCAACCTGCGACGCGAGATGGAGGAACGCAAGAAGCGCTTCGCCGATGCCGACGTGCTGGACGAAATCCGCACGGCGATGAACCGCGTGATGGGTCCCACGTCGTTGGGCCTGCATGTGTTCACGCCGGCAGCCGACATTCCCGACGAGTGGAGCCTGCGGTTGGTGGTGCTGTCGCCGGACCAGGCCTGGTCGCGAGCCGATTCGAACGCGGCCCGCGATGCAGCCGCGGCCATTTTGCGGATGCGCGGCGACCAGCCGCGCCAGAAGCAGAACCGGCTGCTGTTCCTGGCGGCCGAGGCCGACCAGGTGCGGCATTTGAAGGATACGGTGCGCGCGCTGCTGGCCTGGCGCAGCATTGAGAGCGACGGACGCGAATTGCGGATGACGCTGGACAACCTGCAGGCACGGCAGGCCACCCAATACCGCGAACAGACCCATGAAACCGTGCTGAGGCTGATGCGCGAGACGTTCAAGTGGCTGGTGGCGCCCGCGCAATCGCCGAAGCGCGGCGGCGGCATGGGCGATGTTGAATGGGAGGCGTACCCGCTGAATCCGGCCAGCCCCGGACTGGGCAGGGAAATCGACCGCGTTTGCGCCGAAAACGAACTGGTGGTCACCCAGTGGGCGCCGGTGCATCTGCACAACCTGCTGAAGCGCTGGTTCTGGAAGGACGACGCACCGGACGTGGCGGCGCAGGACGTGTGGCAGAAAACCTGCCAGTACCTGTACTTCCCGCGCCTGGCCAGCTCCAACGTCATGCGGGACACCATCAGCGAAGGTGCGGCCAGTCGCGAATACTTTGGCCTGGCCACTGCCAGGGAAGGCGACGAATATCGAGGCTTCTCGTTCGGCAAGACCGCAGCCATCTACATGGATGCGCTGTTGCTGATCGAGCCGGCTGCCGCGACGACGTACGCCGCGCGGACGCAGGCTGCCACGGCGGGCGCCGAACCCGCATCCACGAGTGGCACCGCGGCCACGACCGGAGGCGGCGCAGCCGACCCGGCGGCCGGCGCATCCGGCGGAGGCGGCACGACTGCGACATCAACGCAGCCCAAGCGGTATTACGGGGTGGCCGAGCTGGACCCCGTGAAGGCCTCGCTGCAGTTCGCGAAGATCCAGAGCGAACTGATCGGGCTGTTCACGGCGAACGCGGCCACACGTGTGCGCATCAAGGTGGACATCGAGGCCGAAAACCCGCAGGGGTTCGACGAAACCACGGTGCGCGCCGGAAAGGAAAACGGCAAGACGCTGGGTCTGGATTCATCGAGCTTCGAATAGTCGGGGTGTTCCCATGGTTGTGTCGTTTCGCAACGATGATGCGGGCTACCTCAAGTGGGTTCACGGCAACCCGGGCGGCTACGTCGTCAATGTCGACGAACCGCATTCCATGCCGCAGTACCCCATGGTCCACTCTGCGTCGCACAAGGCGATCTCCAGCAGCAGCCGCAGCAACTACACCACCGGCAGGTACCTGAAGTTCTGCTCCGTCAGCCTGGAAGAACTGGAGCGGTGGTCGAAGGCGACCTGCGGGCGCCGCCTCACGCGCTGTGCCCAATGCGTGAAGTAACGGGTCGTGTGCCCGTCTGCATGAGCCTTGTTTCAGCAACGTCATGCCGGATCGCTACACGGCGCCGCGATCAAAGCTGCAGTGGTTGAAGGACCTCGATCGAACGTCGATCATGCCTTTCGCCGGGCGCGAAATCGACGGCATCATCAGCAGGCCGGTTGCGTCAGATAGGGCATTGGGATCGGATACGACTGGCGGCGGCGCACCTCCGCAAACCCAAGTGTTTCGACAAAGGGAACGAGCGAATGAAGACGAGCCAGAGCGGCATATTCGGTCTGGGCACCGCATCCCATGCGTATCTGGAGTGGGACCTTGCGGACGGGCAACAAGCACGGGATCTGGTGTCCGCCATCGCCTCGCTGCGCGAGCCGAGGCTGACCACCGGCGGCGTCAACCTGGTCGCTGGCTTCCGGCCAGAGCTGTGGCGCTCGGTCGCGCCCGACGACGCACCCGCGGGACTTCATGGCTTCAACAAGGAGATTGCCGGGATGGATGGCTTCGTGATGCCGGCCACGCAGCACGATGCCGTCATCTGGCTGTCCGGCAGCGCTTACGACGTGCTGTTCGATGTGACACACCAGGTCATTGCCGAACTCAAGGGCCTTGCATCGGTTGCGGACGAGACGACGAGCTGGGCCTATCGGCACAACCGCGACCTCACCGGGTTCGTGGACGGAACCGAGAACCCGTCGCTGGCCGATGCGCACGAGGTGGTCTGCATCCCGCAAGACCGCCCCGGCGCCGGCGGAACCGTGTTGTTGTTGCAGAAATGGATCCACGATTCGGCGGAGTGGGAATCGCTTTCGGTGCACGATCAGGAGCAGGCCATGGGCCGCACCAAACCGGACAGCATCGAACTCGACGACAAGCCCGAAACGTCCCACGTCGCACGCACCGACCAGGAAACCTTCGGCCATGTCTTCCGGCGCAACATGCCGTTTGGCACCACGACCCGCCACGGCACCATGTTTGTCGGGTTCTGCGCCGAGCAGCGGCCGCTGGCCGCGATGCTGGAGAGCATGGCCGGCCTGACCCACGGCGTGCGCGACGCGCTCACGCGCTACACCCATCCACTCACCGGCGCCTACTACTTCGTCCCCTCGACCGAGCGCTTGCGCGAACTCGGCGTGCCGTCCAACGACCGGTAGATGCAAACGCGGGTACACAGGTACAAGCCCGATTCCGGACGAATCGAGCTTGTGCCATTGTTCCGTCGGACTGCCGAAAACCGCGCCACAGCAACGTTTCAGGCTTGAAATGCGATATGCCGGAAGAGGGAATCGAACCCCCGACCCACGCATTACGAATGCCATTCTGCCGGCGTTGCGTATCAACTAGTTATAAGCTAATTCAATAACTTAACTTGTCGCGGCATTCCGCTGCATGCCGCCATATAATCCCGTTTGCACTTACCTCGCACTTACGGGAGTCCACGCATGGCACGAGCAAAGCTAACCCAGCGCGCGGTGGAAGCTGCGCACCCGCAAGCTGCGCCCTACGAGCTGCGCGACACCGACCTTACCGGGTTCGTGCTGCGCGTGCAGCCCAGCGGGGTGAAATCCTTCATCGTCCAATGGGCACGCGGGAAGCGGCGCACGCTGGGCAAGTATCCCGCGCTGACTGCGACCGCTGCGCGCACCCAAGCGCTCGCGATCCTTTCGGATGCCGCCCAGCATGGGACGCCCGAGGTCGCGAAGCCGCGGCCCAAGACAACAACCCTGCGCGCGTTCGTTGATGAAGCGTTCCGCCCATGGGCACAGGCCAACCTGCGGCAAGGGGACGTGGAAGCCGACCGCATCGTTTCCATGTTCGCGGAGTTCGCCGACAAGCCGCTGACGGCAATCAATGCATGGACGGTGGAGAAGTGGCGCGCGAAGCGGATCAAGGCAGGCGTGCAGACCAGCACTTGCAACCGCAATCTGGCGATGCTGAAAAGCGCGCTCAACCGCGCGTGCAAGTGGGGCATGCTGGACGCGCACCCGCTGGCCAGCGTCAAACAATCCAAGGTCGATAACGCCCGCGTGCGCTACTTGTCCAAGGACGAAAACAAGCGGCTGCGGGCCGCGCTCGCTGCGCGTGACGCCAAAACGGATGGCGTGCACGTATTCGCCGACCACCTCACGCCGGCGGTCTTGCTTAGCGTGAATACTGGCCTGCGGCATGGCGAGCTGGTTGCGCTGACATGGGAGGATGTCAACCTGCCCGGCAAGATGCTGACGGTGCGCGCTGCTACTGCCAAGTCCGGCAAGACCCGGCATATCCCGCTCAATGCGGAAGCGCTGGCTGTGCTGAAACAATGGAAGCGCCAGCAACCCGAGGGGCGGCTATTCCCGTTCAATAGCTTCAAGACCGCATGGGGCACGCTGATGAAGGATGCCAGCATCGAGAACTTTCGCTGGCACGACCTGCGCCATACGTTCGCGTCCAACCTGGTCATGGCGGGCGTGGACCTCAACACGGTGCGCGAGCTGCTGGGGCATGCCGATCTAAAAATGACGCTTCGCTACGCGCACCTTGCACCGGAGCACAAGGCCGCAGCCGTCGCGCTGCTGGGAGGCGGGAAATGACCAGCAAGATCAAAATTGACGGGCGCACCTACGGCAGCATGGAAGCGGAAGCGCTGGCGGCTGCGCTATGCATAACAAAGACCGCGCTGCGCCCGAAGGCAGCGAACGAAGATAAGCGGCTGGCAGGCGCGCGCAAGAAGCGACGGGCTGATATCAACGAGTGGATTGAGAAGCAGTTGAAGCGCGATCCGAGTGCAAGTGCCCGGGGTCTTTACGCGCGCGCGCCGAATTTCATAACTGATTACATCACCACGCTTACGCCGTTCAGGGCGCGCGTAACTGTCGTGCGCGAACAGCTAGGCCTCAAACGGAAGCGTTGCCCTTCCAATAATTAGGCTGGCAATCACTCCGTAGCATCCCACCCCGCTGCCGCGCATCGCGGCGTGTCGCAACGGGTGATGAGATGCAAAAGCTCAAGTTGTCCATGGCCGAGATCGCGGAAGCGACCGGCGAATCCCTCCAACTGATTTACGCCGCGATCAACGCGGGCGACCTCAAGACCTTTCTTGTAGGTCGGCGACGCTTTGCGCGCCCTGCTGACGTTGAAGCATGGGTTGACCACATGCAAGCGGAGTCGGATGCAGGCCATCCGATTTCCTACTGCTCGCGTGAGAGGCAAAGCGCATGACGCCCTTGGAGAAAGAAGCGGAAGCGGTTGCCCGCCGAGCGCTCGCGCGCAAGCTGGCAATGCTCCTACAGGAACAGGTGCCGTTCATTGAGGGCGAGGCCAAGCGCAAGCGCCCCGACCTCGAAATGATCCGCAGTGCGTGCATGGCGATCTACGAGGGCATGGACGCGGAGCTTTCGAAATACGACCGCAAGCATGGCACCCAGCGCGAAAAGGCGGCGACCAAGATTTGGCTACGCGTCCTGCTGGGGAAACAGATCGCGCACGGCGACTTATCGGAGAGCGACGTCAAGCGGCTGCAAACCGAGGTCGAGAAGCGCGACGCGTTGCTTGCCGGTGCGGTGCAGATCGTCGAGAACCTCATCGCCCTGTGCAAATCGCATGGCGTCGCAATCCCACCGTGGCTGATGGGAGAGCCTCGGCAATGAATGCCTACGACCGTATCCCGCAAGAGCTACGCGCGCTGCCGCAATGGGTCGCAGCCCGCGCCGACAAAGCGCCAGTCAACCCGCGCACCGGACAACTGGCGAGCGTCAGCGATGCCAGCACGTGGGCAACCTTTGACGAGGCTCGCGCGTTCGCGGCGGCGCAAGGTCTGTCCATTGGCTTCGTGCTTGCGGAGTCCGACCCGTATTGCATCGTTGACCTTGACGACAAGCCGGAGAAGCCCGCCAGCGACGCCGACCGCAAGGCACACGCGCGCATCCTCGAACAGTTCAATACCTACACCGAGCGCAGCCGCAGCGGTCGCGGGTATCACGTTGTCCTGCGTGGCAGCCTTGCGCATGGCATGAAGCGCGGGAACGTCGAAGCATATTCAAGCGCTCGGCACATGATATTCACCGGCGACGTGGTGCGCGATGCACCGATTGTGGATTGCGCGGGACCGCTGGCAATGCTGGTCGAGCAGATGCGCCCGCTTGAACCCGTTGCGGAGCCTGCGGGCTACGTGGACGACAGCACCGTTGCCGACCTGCGATCCGCGCTGACCGCCATTCCAGCCGACGACTACGAGCTATGGATCCGCGTTGGCCACTGCTTGCAAGAGCTTGGCGCGCGTGGGCGATCGCTATGGTTGGAATGGTCGCAGACGTCCGACAAATGGAAGCCCTGCGACGCGCGCAGATGGCGCACGTTCCAATGCGACCGCGCAGGCTATCAAGGAGTATTCGCGGAAGCGCAAAAGCGCGGCTGGGTCAATCCGCGAAGAAAGCTCGCCGTAGAAGGGCAAGACGGCGAGCATGAAGACCTGCCGCCAATCAAAGGCCCGCAAGTCACCCCATCCATGTACTACGGCCTAACCGGCGAGATCATGCGCGCGGCCAGCGATGGAACCGAAGTGCACCCCGCAGCGACCGGGTTAGCGTTCCTGGCATTCGCTTCCGCAGCACTCGGGCGCACCCGGCAAGCCTACGTCGGCAATGGCACGCACCATGCGCGCATCTACTCCATCCATGTCGGCCGTAGCGGTGTCGGTGGCAAAGGAATGGCGCTCGAATTGGTAAACCGCATCCGCGCGGAAGCCGAACGCCTGCGCAACCCGCTGGCAGGGCAATGGGCATGCGGCAACTACCACGACGGCGGGTTATCAAGCCGCGAAGGGTTGGCGTGGCTGATCCGCGATAAATCCGACATGGTGGACAAGGACGGCTTGCCGATTGATGGCGGCGTCGCCGACAAGCGCTTGTTCGTCGTTGAAGATGAACTCGTCAACCTGTTGAAGCAATCCGCGCGCGAAGGCAACACGCTGTCGGCAGCGTTGCGCACCGCGTGGGACGGCAAGGACCTGGCGCCGGCGACCAAGACGAACCGCACCCGCGCGAGCAATCCGCATATTTCAATCCATGCGTGCATCACGCCAACGGAATTGCTTGCGTCGCTGAAGTCGAACGAGCTTACAAACGGCTTCGCCAATCGGTTCCTGTTCTGCTTCGCGGAGCGGCTCGGCGTTGTGGTGTTTCCGAAGCGCACGCCCGAAGAGACCGTAACCCAGTTTGCGCGAGCACTGCTCGCAGCAATCGAACACGCAAAGCTTCCGGGCGAGATTTCAGCAACCGGCGACGCGAAAGCGATCTATGCGAAGTTCTACCTTGAACACAAGCGGGGGCTTGGAATGCCTGCGAAGCTGCGCGGGCTGGTCGAGCGCTACCCGCCGTATGCGTGGCGGCTCGCATTGACGTTTGCCCTGCTCGATTGCAGCGATCAGATCACCGCCGCCCACATGACCGCCGCGCTCGCGTGGCTTGACTACTGTTGCGATTCAACGCGCGTCGTATTCAGCACGCCGAAAGAAGAAGCGGACGCGGCGAAGGTCGGCAGCCTTGGCGAGCAGATTGTCGAACTACTCCGCCACGCGCGCGGGCAGACCATGGCGCGGGAAGCACTCCGCGAAGCGTTGAAAAAGCCGTCGGCGAAAGAGCTGGATGCCGCGGTGCAAAGGTTGTGTGACGCCCAAATGGTGGAAGTGCTCGAAACCCCGCGCGAAGGTGGAGGCTGGCCCGAGCGCAAATATCGGCTGAATCCATTGCCGCCTCCACCGCCGACTAGCAAGGGGAGTGCGACGTGACCCCGCAGCGAACCCCGGCGCGACTTGTGCGACTCGCGCGACTCGGCGCCCCGCTTAGCTTTCCGCGAGTCGCAAGGGTTCCGCGCCTTGCGCGACTCGCTCCGCATGCCCTCCGCGAGTCGCACGAGTTGCCCGAGGCGCGCGACTTGCCCAAACCCAAGCGCAGCAACAAGTCGCGCAAGTCGCGCGAGTCGCCGCGTGCGTTTTGGAAAACCACACCCCGTCCCGTCAAGGAGTGCAGCAATGACTAACCCCGATCAATCAGCCCATCCGCCCGAGGCGTGGAGCCGCGCGCTAGGTACTGGCTTCTGCGGCTGGCGCGTGCTGGACGACACCACGTTAGCCCTCGACCTCCCCGCGCACTGCGCCTGCAACATGACCGGCGCGATTCGGGTTGCGCAAGCCATTTTGCCCGGCGTGAAAACTGTCCAGACCTTCGCAGGCGGCGTGCCGGATACACGCTACGAGAAGCCCAGCGCGCGGGCGCAAACATGGCACGCCATCCCGCCGCATGTAGCGCGCCCCGCAACCGGGAGCCGCCCCAGTTACCCGCCCACGCCTCGGAACGCCCGTACAAGGCGGCGCACGCAGCCCTAGCCCTGTTCCCCAATGGAGGACGCACCCATGCAACCCACTACCCCGCCGCTCACCGCGAAAGACACAGCGGAAACCTTCACCAAGGCAGCACTACGGATGGCAGATGAAATGATCGTCAATATCCACGGACAAGACCCCGAACTAGCGGCCAAGGTCGCGGAAGCCCTCGACCGCGGCGAGCATCTTGTAATCAGCCTGACGCTGAATCCCGCACCGCTGATTGAGCTTGCCACCAAGGACTACACCGGCAGCTTGAAGCGCTGCGGCTCGATTCAAATGCAGCCGCGCGCCTTCCATTGAGGCTCGTGACCATCATGCGCGCGCGGTGCGTAAATCCGCCCCGACCAAACGTTGCTGCACGGGCGATCCTGCGACAACGGCACCGCATGCTTGGCGCTGCGGGGGCGGCACGGGTGATCCTGCCGTGTGGTATGCAAACCGCCATGCGCGACGCTGGCGAAGAGGCTCGGGTGATCCAGCCTGCAATACCCATTCCCCTCTTTTCCTTCATTGGAGACACCACCATGCCTATCACCATCACTGCGCAGGACCTGCGCGACCAGCGGGACCGCATCCAAGCTGACCTCACCAAGGTAACGGACGAAGTCCGAGCCTTCGCGGACAAGACCAACGAGCAGGGCCGCGAACTTCAATCCCGCGTGGAAGCCCTCGAACAGCACGCGGCGGATCAGGCTACCCGCAGCACGGGCGTAACTGTGGCCAACGATGCGCAAGCCGACGCCACCCTGCACGACCAGCAAGGCCGCGCCGTAGGCGTCATGCTGCGCAAGGGCGACCTGGGCCACGCGGGCACCATTGCCGCACGGCTCGCCAGCGTCAACCCGCGCGCGGTAGCGGATCCCGCAGCGGAACCGATGCAGCTCACGGAGTTTGTGCGCGGCATTGCGGGCATGCGCACCTCGCAGGCAGTGCAGGCGGCGTTGTCGGAAGGTACGAACAGCACGGGCGGCTACGCCGTGCCGACGGTTCTGCTTCCCGGCATCCTGTCCGCGCTGGTGCCCGCGTCCAGCCTGTTGCAAGCGGGCGCCAACGTGGCAGTGCTCAACACGCAGGCGGACAGCTTCAAGGTCGCGGCTATCGACACCCTGCCCACGGCGGCATGGCGTGAAGAGAATGCCGCGCTGGCGGAGAGCGACCCGACCTTCCGGGGACTCACCATCACCCCGCACAGCCTCGCCTTCATCTTCAAGGTGTCGCGCGAACTGTTGCAGGATGCACCCGGCATGGAGGCGGCGTTGCAGACGGCCATCGCTGCCGCATTCGCCAAGAAGCTGGACAGCACGGGTCTGTACGGCTCGGGTGCTGCACCCATCCCGCTGGGCTTGAAGTTCGTTGCTGGCATCAACGAGGTGGATGCAGTGGGCGCACTGACCGACTACAAGCCGTTCGTCAAGGCGCGGCGGCTGATTGCGGAAGCAGATGCACCCATGCCCACCGCTGCCATTGTGTCCACCGTGGATGACGAAACCATCGCCAACCTCGCGGACACCACGCACCAGCCGTTGCGCCGTCCGGATGCGCTGGCGAATTGGCAGTTCATCGCCAGCTCGCAGATGCCCACGGACTCCAGCGGCTCGGATGCGTTCGTCGGTGACTTCAGCGGCTTCACGTTCTACATGCGCGAAGCGGTCAGCATCCAGTTGTTGAAGGAGCGTTACGCCGACACCGGACAGATCGGGTTCGCGTGCCACGTGCGCGCCGACTGCGCCCCGGCCTACCCCAAGGCGTTCGCGGTGCTGAAGGGCATTACGGAGTAACCCCGCTGCGGTATTGCTGGGATCGGGCGCAGCGAGGTTGCGCAGGCAGATACCCCGACCAGCGCAGGACTAGCCATGAGTGTCCTGCTCCATTGAAACAACCGTGGCAGTGCGAGGCGGATTAGCGAAGGCATTCGCGATCCTCTCCGTTGATCGCACAGGATGCGGTGCTCTAGGTTCGCCACGAGCTTAGGGCACCGCCTCCACCTCTTCTAGACGGGGAGGGTCGGTCAAAACGATTGATCCTCGTCGCGGGAATCCGCCCGTCCCCTTGTTTTTTCGCGCCAGCGAAATTAGGTGTCATTTCGGAGCATTCATTATGCGCGGTCGCAGACCCAAGCCGGTACTTCTCAAGGTGCTATCGGGCAACCCGGGCAATCGCAAGCTCAACAAGTCGGCGCTGTCTGGCTGGCCCGCGCTGGGCGATCCGCCGGCATGGCTTAGCGCCGACGAGCGCGCAATCTGGCATGAAATCGTCGAGGATGCGCCCAGCGGTTTGTTCAAGGCGGTGGATAGCGGCGTGCTTGCCGCGCTGGCCTGCTCGATCTCAACCTGGCGCGATGCAGCGGTCGCCATGCGCAGCCAGTCCCGCACTGTGCCCACCGGCGACGGCGTAGGCTGCAAGGCGAACCCGCTGGTGGGCATCATGCACCAAGAGTCGCTCGCCATCCTGCGCTTGTGCGCCGAGCTGGGCATCACGCCCGCCTCGCGCTCGCGCCTGCGGCTGACCCCGGATCCCGCACCTGTGAACACCGCGTTCCAGCGATTTGGTCCGGGCGCCGAGTAATCGGTATCTAAACAAGCCGACCAACGAACGAAGCCACTGCGGCCCAAGGAAAGGTCTTCAATAGTACGATCATGTGCAGTCCGGCAAATATCCACGGAACGGCACGCTCAATATGCGAAAGTGGGCGATAGAGCTTAGGATTCCTACCTTTCCCGACTGCTTCCCATTCCGCTGCATACGGACTGATCGGAAGGCGCTCCTCAATCTGCTGGACAACTTCCCATTTGGCGCTGTTTAGGTCTCGATAAGACGTAATGATGTTGAACCACAGCACGCACAGCAAAATGCCAGCAACCGCAAGCAACCAAAGATAGTCCGTGCTGCCCTTCGACGTGAGATACCCCGCAAACGCGAGGATTGCGGAGTTCACGCTAAGGAAGTAGGAATTGGCGCTCGTACGTCGCTGGCTAATCTTATCGGCCATCTCGACGTAGAGCTTGTATTGCTCAAGCAGGTGAGTATGCCATTTGTCATGCGTTGGATAAACGCCTCCATCCGGGACGTCATGCCAGAGCGTACGTTTTGACGCAACGGTCATTAGCGATTGCCGTGGATGAGCAACTTCAAATTGTCCCACGTCCAGTTGTACATCTTATCGGCAGTCGCATTGGTGGGCCTAGTACAGGCCTTGTCCTTGTAGCCCTTCAAGAGAAAGTACGGAATGTCGAGTTCCTTCGCAAACCCAAGCTCGACCTCAACCCCCTTTGCAGTGTGGGTCGTTGTGCTACAGAGCACGCACACTACATCCGCGCGGGAAATACGGCCGCGTACTTTTTGCTTCCAATCCCCCGGCAAAGCTTCCTTGACGGATGCGTCCACGATATAAAACGGACTGTCGGGAAGCTTTGATTGCCCGACAAGCAACATTTTTAGATCAGCATCGTGGTCATAGTCGAAGCTGACGAACAAGCGTTTCGAGTTCATGTATCCCCCTGTGCAGTTCTCGCGCAGAAACTAAACTTGTTAGATATGGCCTATTTCTTCCGTTTAGGCGGCGACTTGTGCGGCGGCCGGTTGTGCTCCTCCTCGGTCGTCCGCGGGTGACGCTTGGCATATTGTTCTGTCACGAACTTGCCGCTTCCAGAGTCGCGATAGTTCGGAGGGCCCTTCTTGCTTGCCATGATCTGTCCTCTGTTTCGCCCAGCGTGGGCGGTTCCATTATTCACGATCATGTCTCACCACGCGAGACAGTGCGGCCACACGCGCAATAGCCCCCCCGGCCCTGCCCCTGCATGCGTGCTGCCGCTGCGTGCCATGCGTTGTAAGCGCGTCCCGCCCCCGGAGGGCTACGGGTGCAAGCCCTAAGCTGTGCACAGCGCGCAGGGAGCGGCGGAGGGGCGGGCGCTAACCCCCCCCTTTTGCACTTACCTGGCACTTACACGGCAGATGCTGGGCAGGTTGCGGGAGCGAATCGAATCGCTGGAAACCCGCATGGCAGCTAGCTTTGGAGGGTATGCCGGAAGAGGGAATCGAACCCCCGACCCACGCATTACGAATGCGTTGCTCTACCAGCTGAGCTATTCCGGCACGGGCGGACCGCGTAGTCTACGGGCGCCGCCGCGCACGCGCAACGCGAGCGCGCGGCGCGAACGACGGCCGCGCGGCGGACAAAATCACACCCGGCTCTTGTGCGCGCGCGCGTCCCAAGGGATCATCGGCGCCGTGGCAAGCACGACCCAGACCATCCTGAACCCGCGCACGGCAGGCGGCGCCGATCACATCCGGCGCGAACTGCGCGTGCTCGACGTTTACCGCGTGTTCCAGGCGCTGGTGTACGTGGCGTTGTCGTTGAGCAGCCTCGCCTTCACCTGGATGCCGCTGCGCGACTCGGTGGTGGCGCGGACCACCGCGCTGGTTTACATGCTGTTCGCGCTGATCGTGCTGGCGCGGGACCTGCGCGGCTCGCCCACGCTGGTGACCCACATCGCCAGTTGCCTGTGCGTGGATGTGGTTGCGGCGTTCCTGGTTGCGCTCACCATGCCCTCCGCGCACACCGGCATCGCCGCGATGCTGGTGATCAACGTCGGTGCGGCGGCATTGCTGCTGTCGCCGCGCCTCGGCGCGCTGTTCGCCGCGCTGGCGACCCTGGCGATGATCGCGCAGGCGTTGTTGGCGGCCAGCACGAGCGATATCGGCCCCGGACTGCTGGAAGCAGGGCTGTTCGGCGTCTTCTATTTCGCGCTGGCCGCGCTGGGCTACGCGCTGGGCAGCCAGATGCGCGCCAGCGAGGCGCTGGCCGAGCAGCGCGGCAGCGACCTCGCCAACCTCGCGCAGGTCAACGACCTGATCATCCGCCGCATGAAGACCGGCGTGCTGCTGGTGGACAACGCCAACCGCATCCACCAGATCAACGAATCGGCGTGGATGCTGGTGGGCAATCCCGGCATCGAGCAGCGCGACCTCGGCACGGTGGCGCCGGAACTGTCGCGCCGCCTGTACCACTGGCGCACCACCCACGAGCAGGACGCCAGCGCGGTGGCGCTGGCCGAAGGCGCGCCGGAAGTGATCCCGCGCTTCACGCGGCTGTCCGCGCACGACGATTCGCACGTGCTGATCTTCCTCGACGACACTTCGCTGGTGTCGCAGCGCGCCGAACAGCTCACGCTGACCACACTCGGACGGCTGTCGGCGTCGATCGCGCACGAGATCCGCAACCCGCTGGCGGCGATCCGCTATTCCGCGCAACTGCTGGCCGAATCCGACGAGATTCCCGCCTCCGACCAGCGCATGATCGAGATCATCAACAACCACTGCGGGCGCGTCAACGAGATCATCGAAAACATCCTGCAACTGTCGCGACGCGAACGCTCGCGGCCGGAATCGCTGGACCTCAACAACTGGGCGGTGCGCTTCGTCGACGAATACAAGGAAGCCAACGACATCGGCCAGGACAGCCTGCGTCCGTTGCTGTACCCTCGCCCGGTCGAGGCGCTGGCCGATCCGCAGCACCTGCAGCAGGTGGTGTGGAACCTGGTCCAGAACGCGCTGCGCTACGGCCGCATGCCTGAAGAACCGGCGCGGGTGATGGTGGTCGCACGTCTCGCCAGCGACAACGGTCCGCCGCTGCTGGAAGTGATCGACCGCGGCCCCGGCATTCCGCCCAAGGTCGCCGCGCAGATCTTCGAACCCTTCTTCACCACCCACCAGTACGGCACCGGCCTCGGCCTGTATCTCGCCAGGCAGATGTGCGAGGCCAACCAGGCCAGCCTCGAATACGTGCCGGTGGCCGGGGGCGGCAGTTGCTTCCGCATCACCCTGACCGCGCCGGTGCTGCCGCCGACGGGAATGGAAGCATGACGCCCTGCGCGCTTCGGCATGGCATCGCCTGGCGCGCCGCGCTACCCTGAACGCCCAGAGGGACTGAAGGAACCGGGGCAGGCATGACCAAACAAACGGTGCTGGTCATCGACGACGAGCGCGACATCCGCGAGCTCCTGAGCATCACACTCGGGCGCATGGACCTCAACGTCGACACCGCGGCCAGCGTCAGCGACGCGAAGAAGCTCCTGGGCGAGGTCCGCTACGACCTGTGCTTCACCGACATGCGCCTGCCCGACGGCACCGGTCAGGAATTGATCGAATTGATCGCACGCGAACATCCGGAAACGCCGGTCGCGATGATCACCGCTTACGGCAACGTCGAGGCGGCGGTGGAAGCGCTGAAGGCGGGCGCGTTCGACTTCGTCAGCAAACCGGTCGACATCCACATGCTGAGGCGGCTGGTGCAGACCGCGCTGCGCGTCGGCCAGCCACCGGCCGGGCCGTCCACCGGCGATGCCGAAGTGCCGGCCAGCCGCCTGATTGGCGAATCGCAGGTCATGAAGGACGTCCGCGCGCGCATCGCCAAGGTCGCGCGCAGCCAGGCGCCGATCTACATCTCGGGCGAATCCGGCACCGGCAAGGAACTGGTCGCGCGCTCGATCCACGAACTCGGCCCGCGCGCGGCGGGATCATTCGTGCCGGTCAACTGCGGCGCGATTCCGTCAGAGCTGATGGAAAGCGAATTCTTCGGCCACAAGAAGGGCTCGTTCACCGGCGCGCACGCCGACAAGGAAGGCCTGTTCCAGGTCGCCAGCGGCGGCACGCTGTTCCTCGACGAGGTCGCGGAACTGCCGCTGCACATGCAGGTGAAGCTGCTGCGCGTGATCCAGGAAAAGGCGGTGCGCCCGATCGGCGGGCGCGGCGAAGTGCCGGTGGACGTGCGCATCCTGTCGGCGACGCACAAGGATCTGGCGCGGCTGGTCCAGGCCGGGCGGTTCCGGCAGGACCTGTATTACCGCATCAACGTGATCGAGCTGCGCGTGCCGCCGTTGCGCGAGCGCGAGGGCGACATCCCGCTGCTGGCCGGACACATCCTGAAACGCCTGTCGGAACAGGCCGGCGTGTCGGTGCCCACTCTGCAACCAGCCGCGCTCGCGGCGCTGGCCGATTACGACTTCCCCGGCAACGTGCGCGAACTCGAGAACGTGCTGGAACGGGCGATTGCGCTGTGCGACAACGGCGTGATCGAACCCGCCGACCTGATGCTGGAAGCCGCGCCGGACCAGGACGAGGACGAAGGCGACGAACCCTTCGACGATGACGACGAGCCCCTGCCGGACGCCGCCGAAGGCAACGGCAACGTCGGCCTCGACGACTACATCAGCAACATCGAGCGCGACACCATCCTGAAGGCGCTCAAGGAAACCCGCTACAACAAGACCGCCGCCGCGAAGAAGCTCGGCATCACCTTCCGCGCGCTGCGGTACAAGCTCAAGAAGCTCGGGATTGATTGAGTCGGACTCGGACTGCGGAGGCAGGATGCCGGAGCGAACATCGGCGCAGCCGATGGCCCGAAGGGCGAGCCGCAGGACGCGGCGAGTTTCTCGGGACTCGGGTAGAGCGTAAACCTTACGTCGTCATTCCGGGGGCCGCGCCGGTTTCATGGCGCGGCAACCCGGAATCGGTTGCGCGGCCAACCATGACCGATTCCGGGTTCCAGCCTGCGGCTGGCCCCGGAATGACGTCGTGACTGCGCTGGCGTCTTGCTACGGATACGCCGTCATCGAATACGGCTGATCCTGCGCTCGCGTCGCCCAGGTCTTGTTCGGCTGCGCCTGCATCGTGAAGTGCAGCGTCCCGCCGCGCGTGATTTCCGCGTAAGTCAGGTAATCGCGCGTCAGCGGCTTGCCATCCAGCGTGACCGAGCCGACATACGGATGATCCTCGCCCAAGTCGTCGGCGGTGATCGTGAAGGTCTTGCCGTTCGGCAGGTGCATCACCGCGCGGCGCACGAACGGGCGGCCGATCACGTACTGGTTGCTGGCCGGCGCGACCGGATAGAAGCCCAGCGCGGTGAAGATGTACCACGCCGACATCTGGCCGAGGTCGTCGTTGCCGGCGAGTCCGGTCGGCGTTGGCGCGTACTGGCTCTGCATGATTTCGGCCAATCGCTGCTGCGTCTTCCATGGCGTGCCCGCATAGTCGTACAGGTAGGCGATGTGATGGCTCGGTTCGTTACCGTGCGCGTACCAGCCGATCAGGCCGGTGACATCCTCAAGCCCCGCGAAAGCCTTCGGGTTGATCTTCGCATCGAACACTTCGTCGAGCTTCTTCACCAGTCCGGCGTTGCCGCCGAGTTCATGGATCAAGCCGCCGACATCCTGCGGCTCGTACCACGAGTATTGCCACGAGTTGCCTTCGGTGAAACCGCTGCCCACACCCGCCTTCGCGGGATCGAACGGTTCCTCGAACCTGCCATTGGCGAGACGCGGCTGCGCGAACCCGGTCTTCGGATTGAACACGTTGCGCCAGTTCTGCGCGCGCTTGAAGAATTTTTCGGCGACGTCCTTGCGCCCCATCGCCTCGGCCATTCGTGCGAGACTCCAGTCATCGAACGCGTATTCCAGCGTCTTGGATACCGATTCGTCCTCGTGATCCTGGGGCACGTAGCCGAGTTTCATGTAATCGCCCAGATCGCCGTACGGCGCATACGTCGCGCTCGCCACCATCGCCTTCAACGCGGCATCGGCGTCGAAGCCGCGGAAACCCTGCATGTAGAAATTGGCGATCACGGGCAGCGCGTGGTAACCGATCATGCACCAGGTTTCGAGACCCTGGTACGCCCACACCGGCAGGATGTCGAACGGGCTCGCCTGCTGCGCGGCGACCAATGAGCTGACGAAATCGTTGACACGCTGCGGTGGCTGGATGAACGCCAGCAGCGGCATCTCGGCGCGATACACGTCCCACAACGACCAGCTCGAATAGAACGTGAAACCTTTCGCCGTGTGCACCGCGTGGTCGGGTCCGCGGTATTCGCCGTTCACGTCCATCGCAAGATTCGGCGCGATCAGTGCGTGGTACATCGAGGTGTAGAAACTCTTCTCGATGTCCGGCGATGCCTCCACCTCGATCGCCGACAGCGCCTTGGTCCATGCCGCGCGCGCCTCGGCGCGGCGCGCATCGAAATCCCAGCCCTTGCCATCGACATCGAGGTTGGCGATCGCGTTGTCGGCGCTGACCGTGGAAATCGCCACTTTCACCAGCAAAGGTTTGGACAGCTTGCCGAACTCGAACGCGCCTTCCAGTTGCTTGCCTGCAATCGCATCAATGCCGGCGGGATTCAGCGCCGGGCCCTGGAAGCCCTTGTAGACGATGCCGGTTTCGCGGTTGACCAGTTGATGCGCGGTCATCGGCTGCGAGAAACGGATCGCGAACCACAGTTGTCGTCCCGGCGCCCAGCCGCGCGTTTCGCGGTAGCCGGTCACCGTGCCGTCCGCGCGCACGCGCAGGCGCGCCCACAAGACTTTTCCGGGGTAGTCGTAGATGCTGGGGCGAAGATCCAGCAGGATGTGCGCGTCCTGATTCTTCGGGAATGTGTAGCGCTGCCAGCCCACGCGCTGGCCGGCGGTCAATTCCACGCGCACGCCGGGCGTCGCCAGCGTCACCGCATAGTAACCCGGCTGCGCGACTTCGGTCTGGTGGCTGAAACCGGAACGATAGCCGCTGCCGGGCTTGCCGGGATCACCCGGATCCCATTGCACCTTGCCGACGCCCGGCATCATCAGCACATCGCCGAGATCGGAATGCCCGCTGCCGGAAAAATGCGTTTCGGAAAATCCGAGGATGCTGTGGTCGCCGTATTGATAGCCCGCCGCCCACGCATACGCGTGCTTGAAATCCGGCATCGCGGTGTCGGGGCTCAACTGGATCATCCCGAACGGCACCGTGGCGCCGGGAAACGTGTGGCCGGCGCCACCGGTGCCGATCATCGGGTCAACCTCATGCCACGCCGCGCCGTTCGTGGCGGCGCACACGATGGCCGGGACGCCGGCCAGCAGCAGGAGGATCGGCAGGAACCCCGACCGGCACGACGCGCGGACTGCAGACATGATCGAACCTCCAAGGGCGGCGGCGGAACTGTGGCAAGCTAGCACGTCAGGCTGGAGACACGCATATGGCGAACGGCATGCAACACGGTCAGGCGACCACGGCCAGCCAGCGCACCGCGCTGGTCGTGGTCACCTCGATCTTCTTCATGTGGGGATTCATCACCGCGCTCAACGATGTGCTGATCCCGCACCTGAAGTCGGTGTTCACCCTCAACTACGCCCAGGTGATGCTGGTCCAGTCCACCTTCTTCGGCGCGTATTTCCTGATGTCGCTGCCCTCGGGCAAGGTGCTGGCGCACTGGGGCTATCGTGCCAGCCTGATCATCGGGCTGGCGGTGACCGGTGCCGGTGCGTTGTTGTTCGTACCCGCTGCGACGCTGCAGTCGTACCCGCTGTTCCTGTTCGCGTTCTTCGTGCTGGCCAGCGGCATCACCCTGCTGCAGGTCGCCGCCAATCCGTACATCAGCCTGCTCGGCGCGCCCGAACGCGCATCCAGCCGGCTGAACCTGGCGCAGGCGCTGAACTCGCTGGGCACCACCATCGCGCCGAAGCTGGGCGGGCTCCTGATCCTTTCGACCGCGGTGCTGGGCGCGGCGGAACTGGCGCAACTGTCGCCCGCCGCGCAGGCGGCCTACAAGCTGCAGCAGGCACACAGCGTGCAGGGGCCGTACATCGGCATCGCGATCGTGCTGTTCGCGCTGGCGGTGCTGGTGTGGATATTCCACCTGCCGCAACTCGAGAACACCGCCGAGGCCGACGATGCGCGGCACCGCTTCGTCGACGCCCTGAAACATCGCCGGGTGTGGCTGGGGATGCTGGCGATCTTCGTGTACGTGGGCGCGGAGGTGTCGATCGGCAGCTTCATGGTCAATTACCTCGCGCTGCCCGAGATCGGGCACATGAGCGAGGCCCGCGCCGCCGGTTTCGTGTCGCTGTACTGGGGCGGCGCGATGGTCGGGCGGTTCATCGGCTCGGCGTTGCTGACGCGCATCGACACCCGCAAGCTGTTGGCCTTCAACGCCGCGGTCGCGGCGCTGCTGGTGCTCACCACCATGCTGACCCGCGGCCACGTCGCGATGGCAAGCATTGTCGCAATCGGCCTGTTCAACTCGATCATGTTCCCCAACATCTTCACGCTGGGCATCGAGAAATTCGGCCCGCTCACCGGCAAGGTCTCCAGCCTGCTGGTGATGGCGATCGTGGGCGGCGCGGTGATTCCGCTCGTGCAGGGCGCGCTGGCCGACCACGTGGGCGTGCACCACGCGTTCGTGCTGCCGATGCTCTGCTACCTCTACATCATCTATTACGGCCTCAAGGGTTCGCGCGTCGCATGAATACGGTCTGCTGCTTCGGCGAGGCGCTGATCGATTTCCACGGCACGCCGTCCGGCGCCGCGCCGGTGTTCACCGCGCATGCCGGCGGTGCACCCGCCAACGTCGCGGTGGCGATCGCGCGGCTGGGCGGGCGCGCGGCGTTCGTCGGGATGTTCGCCCGCGACCTGTTCGGCGACCTGCTGCTGCGCGAACTGGCCGCCGCCGGCGTGGACACCGGCTACACACGGCGAACCGATGCGGCCCATACCGCGCTCGCCTTCGTGTCGCATGCGGTGGATGGCGAACGCGACTTCAGTTTCTACCGTCCGCCCGCGGCCGACCTGTTGTTCCGCGATGGCGATTTCGATCCGTCGATCTTCGCTGCAGGGAACATTTTCCACGCCGGCTCGTGCAGCCTGACCGAACCCGCGATCGCGGATACCACGCTGGCGGGCATGCGCCACGCGCGCACCGCCGGTGCGCTGGTCAGCTTCGACACGAACCTGCGCCTTGCGCTGTGGCCGCGCGATGAGGATCCCGCACCGACGATCTGGCGCGCGCTCGCGCTGGCCGACTTCGTGAAAGTGAGCGCGGAGGAACTCGCCTTTCTCGCGGCGTCGACCGGCAGCGAGGATGCCGCATGGCAACGACTGTGGTCGGGCAACGCGAGGCTCGTGATCGTCACCGATGGCGCACGCGCGCTGCGCTGGTTCACGCCGCGGGCGCGCGGCGAGCGCCCCGCGTTTGCCGTGCAGGCCATCGACACCACCGGTGCCGGCGATGCGTTCACGGCGGGTTGCCTGTACCGGTTCGCCGAAACCGGCCTCGACGCCGCAGCGTTGACGGCGTTCGTGGATGGACGCGATGCGCTCGACCAACTGTTGCGCTTCGGCGCCACCTGCGGCGCGCTCGCCGTGACCCGCGCCGGCTCGTTCGCCGCGATGCCGTCGCGCGCCGAGGTTGAAGCGTTTCTGGAGTCGCACGCATGACCGACTTGCCCGATTTCCGTTCACCCGCGTTCCTGCGCCAGCACATCCGCGACACGATGGCGTTCTACCACCCGCACTGCCTCGATCCGGCCGGGGGCTGCTTCCACTACTACAAGGACGACGGCACGATCTACGACCGCGTGCACCGGCACCTCGTCAGCAGCGCGCGCTTCGTATTCGACTACGCGATGTATGCGCGCCACTTCGGCGGGGCCGAATACTTCGACGGCGCGCGCCACTGCGTCACCTTCATCCGCGACGCACACCGCAATCCCGCGACCGGTGGTTACGCGTGGATGCTGTGCGACGGCAAGCCCGAAGACACCACCCATCACTGCTACGGCGCCGCCTTCGTGCTGGTAGCCTACGCACAGGCGCGCATGGCCGGCATCGGCGAGGCCGCCGCGTGGATGGACGAACACTGGAAGCTGCTGGAGCAACGCTACTGGGACGCCGCGGCCGGCCTGTACCGCGACGAAGCCGACGCGAACTGGAACTTTTCCAATTACCGCGGCCAGAACGCCAACATGCACATGTGCGAGGCGATGCTGACCGCATTCGAAGCCAGCCACGAGCAGCGCTGGCTCGATCGCGCGTACACGCTCGCGGACAACATGACGCGCCGGCAAGCCGCGAAGGCCGGCAGTCTGGTGTGGGAGCACTACGACGAACACTGGAACATCGACTGGGACTACCACAAGGACAACCCGAAGGATCTGTTTCGCCCGTGGGGTTTCCAGCCCGGCCATCAGACCGAGTGGGCCAAGCTGCTGCTGATCATGAGCCGGCATCGCGATGACGAATGGCTGCTGCCGACCGCGCGACACCTGTTCGACACCGCGGTCGCGCGCGCCTGGGACCACGAATACGGCGGGCTGTGCTACGGCTTCGCACCCGACGGTTCGATTTGCGACGACGACAAGTACCACTGGGTGCAGGCCGAATCACTGGCCTGCGCGGCGTTGCTGGCGGATCGCACCGGCGAAGAAAAATACTGGGATTGGTATCGGCGCCTGTGGGAATACGCGTGGACGCACTTCGTCGATCACCGCTACGGCGGCTGGTATCGCATCCTCACCCGCGACGGGCGCAAGTACAGCGACGAGAAAAGCGACGCCGGCAAGACCGACTACCACAACATGGGCGCATGCTACGAAGTGCTCAATGTGGTGGGCGCGTCGAATGACGCAAGCGGGAATTTGTCATGAGCCGCGCGAGCCGTTTCCTTCACGCGATGCGTCACGGCAGGTGCATCGCGGTGACGCTGGCATTGGCGCTTTGCTGCGCAGCCGCGCCTGCACAGACAACAACAACGCCGGCCGACGCGGTCAATCCGCTGATCGGCAGCCGCAACGGCGGCAACACCTTTCCGGGCGCCAGCTTGCCGTTCGGGATGCTGCAATGGAGTCCCGAAAATACCAGGGGCAAACACGACCGCACCGCCGCACCGGGCGGCTACCAGTATGACGCGACACGCATCCGCGGCTTCAGCCTGACGCACCTGTCGGGCACCGGCTGCGCCGGCGCCAGCGGCGACATTCCGTTCATGCCTGTCACGATTCCCGTCACGAGCTCACCTTCAGGCGATGCATCCGACGCGACCTACGCGAGCGACTTCTCGCACGCCGATGAACACGCGGCGCCCGGCGACTATCGCGTCAAACTCGCCAACGGCGTGTCCGTCGAACTCGCTGCCGCGCTGCGCAGCGGCATCGCCCGCTTCGCATTTCCGAAAAACAAGCCTGCCAACCTGCTGATACGCGCTTCGGATTCGGAAGTCGGCAGCAGCGATGCGTCGATCACGATCGACCGCAAGACCCGAACCGTCAGCGGCGCGGTCACCAGCGGCAATTTCTGCGGCTATTTGTCGAAGGCCGACCGCCGCAGCTACTACACGCTGTATTTCGTGGCGCAGTTCGACCAGCCGTTTGCCACGACCGGCACTTGGCACGACGCAAGCGTGCACCGGGGCGGCACATCAGCGCACGGCGGTACCGGTTATGGCGCAAAGGGTTTCCCGCCAACAGGCAAAGGCTCCGGAGCATGGATCGGCTTTGCACCGGGCAACGGCGTCTCGGTGCGCGTGGGCATTTCCTACGTCAGCCTCGCCAATGCGCATGCCAACCTCGTCGCCGAAATTCCGGCGGGCACCATGCTTGCGCGGGTGCGCGAGCGTGCGAACGCGGACTGGAACACGGCGCTTGGGAAAATCGCGATCGAGGGCGGCACGCCGGACCAGCGCACCACGTTCTACACCGCGCTGTACCACGTGCTGCTGCAACCGACCACGCTCAGCGACACCAATGGCGAATACCGCGGTTTCGACCAGAAAGTCCATCGCGTCGAGGGCCCGCAGAAAATCCAGTACGCGAATTTTTCCGGCTGGGACGTGTACCGCTCGCAACTGCAACTCGTGACCTGGCTGATGCCGAAGGTCGGCAGTGACATCGCGCAATCGCTGTACAACCAGGCGCGCCAGAACCACGGCGAATGGGATCGCTGGACGCACGAATCCGGCGGCACGCACGTGATGGCCGGCGATCCTTCCGTGCCTGCGCTCGCGGGCATCTACGCTTTCGGCGGCCGCGATTTCGACCTGCACGATGCCTACGCTTCGCTGAAATACGCAGCCACCCATGTCAGCGCGAACGATTTGAGCGACGCGGGCTGCAATGTCGAGTGCGTCGGTGAACGCCCCTCGCTCGACCAGTGGATGAAGCTGCACTACATCGCTGCGAAGTCGCACGCGTGGGGCGGCGCCGGCGAAACACTGGAAGATGCCACCGCCGATTTCGCGTTGTCGCAACTCGCCGGCGCGGTTGGCGACGAAGCCGGTCGTTCGCTGTTCCTGACCCGCGCCGGCTACTGGCGCAACCTGTTCAACGCGCACGCGACCGCGGACGGCGGTTACATCCAGAACCGCAACGCCGACGGTTCATGGCCCCCGTTCACGCCTTCCACCGATGACGGCTTCGTCGAGGGCACGGCCGCGCAATACCTGTGGATGGTGCCGTTCGACGTGCACGGCCTGTTCGATGCTCTGGGCGGCCGCACCAAGGCCACCGCGCGGCTGGACGCATTCTTCCATGACAAGCATGGCAACTGGACGCTGACCAATGCGGGCCCGCTGCATCCGGAATTGAACAACGAACCGTCGATCGGTACGCCATGGCTGTACGACTTCGCCGGACAGCCGTGGCAGACGCAGAAGGCGGTACGCGTGGTGCTCGACACCATCTGGAAAAACGCGCCCGACGGCATTCCCGGCAATGACGATCTCGGCGAAATGTCGTCGTGGTACGTGTGGGCGGCATTGGGCCTGTATCCGGCGATTCCGGGACGCGCCGAATTGCTGCTGGGCAGTCCGTTGTTTGTGCGCGCGGTGATCCATCGCCCGGGCGGCGACGTAACCATCGAAGCACCGGATGCAAGCCGCGACAACCTGTATCTGCATGCGCTGACGCTGGACGGCCAACCGTGGCGCAAGCCGTGGCTGCCGGAATCCTTTGCGCTGCACGGCGGCGCGTTGCACTTCACGCTCGGTGCGAAGCCTGACAAAGCGTGGGCCAGTGATCCCGCCGACGCGCCACCGTCGTTTCCGCCGCCAGCAGAGACGACAGCCTCGGGACACGCCATGATCAACAACGCAGCGCGGGGCTTCTGAAAGCCGGCGAGCCCGTGGTGGGAAACGAACACGAGAGCCGAGTTTTGTGATCGCAAAGCCGTAACAAAAGAGAGCCCGCAAATATGCGGGCTCTTTCATCAAGCGACACAAACAACCTGTTGGTAGAACTCAGAACGGTATGTCGTCGTCCTCGAACCCGCCGTTGTCCTGCGGCGGCGCGGAAGGACGGCCACCGCCCGACGGCGCACCGGCCGGACGGCCTTGCGGCGGGCGTGGCGGATAACCGCCGCCCTCGCCACGGCCGCCACCGCCTTCGCCCCGTCCCCCCAGCATCTGCATCTCGTTGGCGATGACGTCGGTGGTGTAGCGCTCGACGCCTTCCTTGTCGGTGTACTTGTCGGTGCGCAGCGAGCCCTCGATGTACACCTGCTGGCCCTTCTTCAGGTACTCGCCGGCGATCTCGGCCAGCCGCCCGAAGAACTTGATGCGATGCCACTCGGTGCGTTCCTGTTTTTCGCCGGTCTGCTTGTCCTTCCAGCTGTCGGTGGTGGCGATCCGGATCGTGCACATCGCCGTGCCGGACGCGCTGTAGCGCGTCTCCGGGTCTGCGCCCAGGTTGCCGACCAGAATGACCTTGTTGACGCCGCGTGCCATGTGCGAACCCTCGATGGGAAAACGACCGGACCCAGCATGCTAGCAGCACCCCGCAGCATCTGCCGGTCCACTTCGCCGCGGCGTGTAGGCATCCGCCGTCGCTTTGCTGCGACGCACTATAATCGCCCGCTTGAACCGGCGACCCGCCGCGTCACGGACGTTCATGAACCACGCCTCACCCGCCCTGCCCCCGGAACTCGCCAACGCCTTCGTCACGGCGCGCGAGCTCGCCGCGCCCGACATGCGCGCGGTGGACCGGATGATCCGCCAGCGCCTGCATTCGGACGTGGTGCTGATCAACGCGATCGGCGAGCACATCGTGGGCGGCGGCGGCAAGCGGCTGCGCCCGATGCTGCACGTGCTGGCCGCGCACGCGGCGGGCTATGCCGGCCGCGACCACATCGAACTCGCGGCGGTGATCGAGTTCATCCATACCGCGACCTTGCTGCACGACGACGTGGTCGACGAATCCGACTTGAGGCGCGGGCGCAAGACCGCCAATGCCGCGTGGGGCAACGCCGCCAGCGTGCTGGTCGGCGATTTCCTGTATTCGCGCGCGTTCCAGATGATGGTGGAACTCGACCGCATGCAGGTGATGCGGATCCTCGCCGACACCACCAACTCGATCGCCGAAGGCGAGGTGCTGCAACTGCTCAACATCGGCAAGGCCGACGCTACCGAAGCCGCGTACATGCAGGTGATCGAGCGCAAGACCGCGGTGCTGTTCGCGGCCGCGACGCAACTCGGCGGCGTGCTGGCCGGGCTGCCGGAAGCACAATGCCTCGCGCTGCGCCATTACGGCATGCAGCTCGGCGCCGCGTTCCAGATCGCCGACGACCTGCTCGATTACGTTTCCGACGCCGACACCCTCGGCAAGAACATCGGCGGCGACCTCGCCGAGGGCAAGCCGACGCTGCCGCTGATCTACGCGATCCAGCGCTCCACGCCGATGCAGGCCGAACTGCTGCGCAACGCGATCACCACCCGGCGCCTCGCCGCACTGGACGTGATCGTCGCCGCGATCCGCGATTCGGGCGCGCTGGAACGCACCCGCGCGCGCGCGCAGTCGCACGCCGATGCCGCCCACGCGGCACTCGCCACGCTGCCGGCGTCGGAATACCGCGACGTGCTGGCGGGACTGGCGGATTACGCGGTGAACCGCACGAGTTGAGTAAACCCTCTCTCTTTGGGAGAGGGTGGCGCGAAGCGCCGGGTGAGGGTTCGCACTCGCGTCAAGCCGCTCTCGTGTCTCAACGCGAACTCGTACCCTCACCCCTGCCCTCTCCCGAAGGGAGAGGGGTTCAATTTTTTCCGGCAAACGCTTCATCCAGCCACGCGTGCATCTGCGCGAAGGCGCGCTTCGCGACCGGCGGGTCGTACACGCAGCCCGGCGGCGAATGCGCCTGCGGCTCGGCAAAGCAATGCACCGCGCCGCCGTAAACCACGAACTGCCACGGCGCGGGACTCTGCTGCATTTCCTGCATGAAGGCTGGCGCATCCGGCATGGTGCCGCGGTCATCGCCGCCGTTCATCGCCAGCACCCACGCCTTGATGTGTTTCGCCAGCGCCGGATCGTCGGTGGACAAGCCGCCGTGGAAACTCACCACCGCCGCGACGTTGGCGCCGCTGCGCGCGAGATCCAGCACCGAGGTGCCGCCGAAGCAGAAGCCGATCGCCGCGAGCTTCGACGCATCGATCGGCGCCGCATGTTTCGCCGCCAGTGCCTTCAATTCATCGAACGCTGCGTTCCCCCGCTTGCGCAGCAGCGGCCGGTCGGACAACAGCGGCTTCACGGCGGCCTCCGCTTCCTGGTTGTCCTTCGGCCGCAGGTCCTTGCCGTACATGTCGCCCATGAAGATCACGTAGTCCTTGCCGGCGATGGACTTGGCGAAATCGATGTTGACCGGATTGATCCCGGTCCAGTCGGGCACCATCAGCAGGCCGGGCCGCGGCGCCTTGACCGCGTCGTCCCACACCAGCACGCCCTGCATGGCCTTGCCGTCGACGCTGTAAGCGACGGTTTGCGTGCGCATCGCCGCGTGCGCGAGCGAAGCAAAGCCGAGTGCCAGTACCAACGCGAAGCTCGTCTTGCGCATGATCGTCACCTCTCAATGTGTACCGGCGGCGTGCGCCGACAAATGTCGCTTCAATGGTTCAAGCGTGTCCACAGTGCGTAAGCCGAAGCCGCGCAGCGCAGCCCACGCGGGCGAATGCCTCGCGAACATCCGTTCGATCGCATCGAACGCGCGCGCGTCCAGCGTGCCGGCTGAACGCCGCCGGCGTGCGTAGCGCTGCAACACGTGCGCCGCGGTGAAATCGCGTCCGGCGTCGCGTGCTTCGCCCAGCACCGCGGCGAGTTCCGCCACGTCGCGCAGGCCAAGGTTCGCACCCTGCCCGGCCAACGGGTGCACCGCATGCGCGGCATCGCCCAGCAACACGCAGCGGTCGGCGGCGAAACGCTCGGCGACCTGCAGGCGCAGCGGGAACGATGCGCGCGGCGTGGTTGACATGATCCGGCCCAGACGAAAATCCGACGCGAAGCCGACCGCCTCGCAAAACGCCGCATCGTCCAGCGCCAGCATTTCGCGCGCGCGCGCTTCCGGCAGCGACCACACGATCGAGCTGCGGTCATCCGCGAGCGGCAGCAGCGCGATCGGGCCTTCCTGCGTGAAGCGCTGCCACGCGGTGTGCCCGTGCGCGCGTTCGGTGGCGACGTGCGCCACCACCGCGCGCTGGTGATAGTCGCGCCCGTGCGCCGCGATGCCGGCCTGCTCGCGCAAGCGCGAACCCGCGCCATCGGCGATCACCAGCAACGCGGCGGACAGGGGTTCGCCGTCCGCGAGATCGAGCACCACCCGATCGTCGCGCTGCGTGAACGACTCGACCTGCGCGGGGCACATGCGGCGCACGCCGGCGGCTTCCAGCGCATTCCACAGCGTCCACGCGACCAGCTTGTTCTCGACGATCCAGCCCAGTTGCGCGCGTCCCATGCGGGTCGCATTGAACGCGAGTTCGGCGCCGGACGCCGCATCCCACACTCGCATGTGGGCATACGGCGACACGCGCGCGGCCTCGATGCCGTGCCACACGCCGAGTTCGTCCAGCAGGCGCGCGGCGGATGGCGCCAGCGCGATCACGCGCAGGTCTTCGGGTTCGCCCGCCTGCCACGCCTGCGGTTCGCGCGCTTCCAGCAACGCCACCGCGAAGCCGCGCCGTGCCAGCGCCAGCGCGCAGGCGGCGCCGACCATGCCGCCGCCCGCAACCGCGATGTCGAGCGATGGACGCCGTGCGTTCACGGGCCGCCATCCAAAGCCGCGGCCGGCGGCGTGCCGCGGAAACCCATGCCGCGCCGCGCCACGGCCCGCCGCAGCGGCGGCACGCGATCCAGCGCGAGCATCGCCAGCGAACGCAGCGGCGCCAGCGACGGTTGCGCCAGGCAAGCCAGCGCGCTCAGTCCATGGCTGAAGGCCAGCACGCCGTCGCGGTCGGGCTGCCGGCGTTCCGCATACGCGTGCAGCAACGCCGGGGCGCCGGGATCGTCGGCGCCGGCAACCGACTCCGCCAGCGTCAGCGCATCGCGCAGGCCGAGGTTGAATCCCTGCGCACCGATCGGGTGCACCGTCTGCGCGGCGTTGCCGACCAGCACTGTGCGCGGCGCGGTCAGCGTGTCCGCGAGCACGCGCCGGATGCGGTGCGGGAAGCGCCGGCCCGGACGCGACAACTTGCCGAGCTTCCAGCCGAAACGTTGCTGCGCCAGCGCCACGAATGCCGCATCGTCCATCGCCGCGACTTCATCGTGGCGTTCCGCCGCCACCGTCAACACCAGTCCGCGCCGCCCGTTCGGCAGCGGCAGCAGCGCGACCGGGCCTTCGTCGGTGAAGCGTTCGAACGCGCACTCGGCGATGTCGCGTTCGCACGACAACGTGCACACGAACAGGCTTTGCGCGTAATCGTGTTCCTGCGCGGCCACGCCGACCTGCGCGCGCACCAGCGAATCGCAGCCGTCGGCGCCGGCCACCAGGCGCGCGTCGATGTCGCGCTCGCCCTCGGCGGTCGCGACGCGGGCCCGCCAACCGGCATCCGTCGCCGACAACCCGACCAGTTTCGCCGGAACCAGGCGCCGCACGTGCCGGCACGCGCCCAGCCGCTGCTCCAGCGCCGCCGCCAGCACGCGTCCCGGCACCACGCGGCCGAGCGTGTCCACGCCGGCATCCGCGGCCGACAAGCGCACCCGTCCGAATTCGCCGGCACGGCTGACTTCCACCCGACGGATCACGCCGGCCGCGGCTTCCAGGTGCGGCCATACCCCGAGCGCACGCAAGGCGTTCACCGACGCCCGCGCCAGCACCAGGTTGCGATCGTTGTCGTCGCCCGCGGTGGCCGGCGCGCGCGCGGGTTGCGCTTCGAGCAGGATCGCATCGCGGTTCGCCGCATCCAGCGCCAGCGCGAGGCTCGCACCCACCAGGCCGCCGCCCACGATCAGGATGTCGGTGCGTTCCGTCATCACGGAATGATAACCGGTTGATGCGCATCAGCCCGCGACTTTCGCGGTTTGCGGTAAGCTTTAGCGCTGAACGCAACGAGGATGGATTCCATGCCGCAGCCCGCCCGCTCTCCGCAATCGACCCTGGTTTCCCCCGGCACGCTGGTGCTGCTCGGGATGATCGCGTTCACGGTGGTGTACCGGCTGCTCGTGCACTACGCAGCGGGCGCGCTGCCGTTCAACTTCACCCCGGTCGAGGCGATGGCGCTGTTCGGCGGCGCGTACTTCGCCGACCGCAGGCTCGCGATCGCGGTGCCGCTGGTGGCGTTGTTCGTGGGCGACTGCTTCATCGGCTTCTACGGCTGGATGATGCCCGCGGTGTACGGCTGCGTCGCGCTGACCGCGCTCGCCGGCTTCGCGCTGCGCGGCCGCGTGCGCTTCTGGAACACCGCCATCGCGGCGGTCGGCAGCGCCACGGGCTTCTACCTCGTCACCAATTTCTTCGTGTGGCTGGGCGGCACGATGTACCCGCACACGGCGGCCGGCTTGGGCGCCTGCTACGTCGCCGGCTGGCCGTTCTACCAGTACGGCACGTTGCCGGGCACGCTGTTCTGGAGCGCGTTGCTGTTCGGCGGTTTCGCGTTGCTGGGCCGCCGCTGGACCGCGCTGCGCCTGACCGCGGCGCATTGATGGGCAATCGCCTTTCGAAGATCTACACCCGGACGGGGGACAAGGGCACCACCGGGCTCGGCGACGGCAGCCGCGTTCCCAAGGATTCGCCCCGGGTCGAGGCCTACGGCACGGTGGACGAGCTGAACTGCGCCATCGGCGTGATGCTCGCCTGCGACGGCATTCCCGACGACCTGCGCGAGCGGCTGGTGCGCATCCAGCACGCGCTGTTCGACCTCGGCGGCGAACTGTGCATCCCCGGCATGGAAACCATCCACGCCACCGACGTCACCGGGCTCGAGGAGATGCTCGACCACTACAACGCCAACCTGCCGCCGCTCAAGGAATTCATCCTGCCCGGCGGCGGCATGGCCGCGGCGCAATGCCACGTCGCGCGCACCGTGTGCCGGCGCGCCGAACGCCGCGTCGTCACCCTCATGCACACCGAGAACGTGCGACCCGAAGTCGTGCATTACCTCAATCGCCTGTCCGACCTGCTGTTCGTGCTGTCCCGCGTGCTGGCCCGCGCCAGCGGACACGGCGAGGTCTTGTGGCAGCACGAGAAAAGGCCAAGACCCCAATCCCAGGCCTGAACCCCATGCGGGTTTACACGCACCCCGCCTGCCTCGAACACGACCCCGGCGCCGGGCATCCGGAATCGCCCGAGCGGCTGCGCGCGGTGCTCGCGGCCCTCGATGATCCGCACTTCGCAGCGATCGAACGCATCGAAGCCCCGCGCGCGACGCGCGAACAACTCGAACGCGCGCACAGCGACGAATACGTTGAGCACATTTTCGCGAGCGCGCCGGAGCAGGGCCACGCGCGCCTCGATCCCGACACTATGATGTCGCCGGGTTCGCTGGAAGCCGCGCTGCGCGCGGCCGGCGCCACCTGCGCCGCCGTTGATGCAGTACTGACTGGCGAAACGCGGCGCGCATTCTGCGCGGTGCGCCCGCCCGGCCATCACGCGACGCGGAGCGAAGCGATGGGCTTCTGCCTGTTCAACAATGTCGCCGTCGCCGCCGCGCACGCGCTCGTGACGCATGCAGTCCGGCGCGTCGCGATCGTCGATTTCGACGTCCACCACGGCAACGGCACCCAGGACATCTTCTGGCACGACCCGCGCGTGTTGTACGCCTCCAGCCACCAGATGCCGCTGTACCCCGGCACCGGCGCCGTCAACGAACACGGCGACGGCAACATCGTCAACGCGCCGCTGCCGCCGGGCGCAGGCTCGGGAGAATTTCGCGCCACATGGGACAAACGGCTGTTGCCCGAACTCGACCTGTTCCGCCCGCAACTGCTGCTGATCTCCGCAGGCTTCGACGCCCACGCCCGCGACCCGCTCGCGCAACTGCAACTCGAAACCGCCGACTACACCTGGATCACGCAACGCCTTGTCGAGATCGCCGACCGCCACGCCGACGGACGCATCGTCTCTGCGCTCGAAGGCGGCTACGATCTCGATGCGCTGCGCGAATGCACTGCGGCGCATGTTGCGGCGTTGATGGCGGCATAGCGATCTCTCGTTATCCCGGCGCATACCGGGATCCAATCAATGTCGTCATTCCGGGGCCGCGCGCAGCGCGGAACCCGGAATCCATTTGACGTTGCCTCAAGTCGCAATCAAGACAGGGATGTCGTGCGAGATTGCGCGAAGGGCGCACCCTCAGCCTGGCGCTATGCGCCACCACGGAGTTCTTCGGCCACGGATGGCGGCTCTCTCAGAAGGAGGGCGAAAAGCATCCGCGCGTCACGGCCATTCGTTCGCGTGCGGGCCGAGCTTGCCGTGGCGTTGCGGGCGGACCACGCAGAAGCGCTGGCCGGTCGGCGCTTCCATCACCACCCAGGTCTTGATCGTGGCGACGCGTTTCGCGCCCAGCGCTTCCAGCCGGCGCACCTCCGCTTCGATGTCGTCGCTTTCGATGTCGAGGTGCACGCGGCTTTCGTGCCCGACCTTCTGCAGCTCGATCACCGGTTCGTCGTCGTGCATTTCCAGCGGCACGTATGGGTCGTGCGCGGGATCGGCGCCCGCGCGGATGGGCCGGCCCAGCGCCACGGACCAGAAGCGCGCGGCTTCGTCGAGATCGTCGGCCTTGCAATCGATGATGAAGCTGCATAGGCGGCTGCGGTGCATGGCTGTCTCCCTGGTCCTCACGCGCGTCCGCGCGCGCGATCCACGCTCCACGGGCCAGGACCCGCGGCGGACAGGTACAGGAACACGAAGCAGAAGATGGCCGACATCCCGCCAAGAAAATGCATGGGCCATCCTCCTTGATGTATGTCTGCCATGAAATAGGCGAACGCCATTTCGCCCGACAGGATGAAGGCGACCGGGCGCGTGAACAGGCCGATCAGCAGCAGGAAGCCGCCGCCGAGTTCGAGCACGCCCGCCAATCCGGGCACCAGCGTCAGCAGCTTGCCCGGCGGGACCAACACCAGGTGATCGTGGCCGGGAAATCCGAGCAGCTTCATCCCGCCGTGCTGCATGAACAGGAACGCGACGACGATGCGCAGGATGCTCAGCAGGATCGGCGCGTTGCGCGTCCAGATGCCTTTGTTGCCAGCCATGCCGATGCCTCCTCGGATCAATGTCGTCGTGGGAGTGTACCCCGCTGCACGGATCGCGCGCACTCCGGCGATGCCCGGACGCGACGCGTTCAGCCGCCGGCGAGCGCCTCGACCGCGGCGATGTCGCGGGGCAACGCCGCGGTCAGCACTTCGCCGGCCTGCGCGCCGACCGCGACGTCGTCCTCGATGCGGATGCCGATGCCGCGCCACTTCGAAGCCACGCCGGCGTCGTCGGGCGGGATGTAGATGCCAGGCTCGACCGTCACCACCATGCCGGCTTCCAGCACGCGCGGCTCGTCGTCCACGCGGTAATCGCCGACGTCGTGCACGTCCAGCCCGATCCAGTGCCCGGTCTTGTGCGGGAAAAAGCGCTTGTATTCGCCGGACTTCAACGCCGCGCGCGCGCCGCCTGCCAGCAGTTTCAGCGCGCACAATCCCGCGACGATCACCTGCGTCGCCGCCTCGTGCGCGGCGCTGAAGGCCAACCCCGCCCGCACCTGCTCGATCGCGACCTGCTGCGCTTCCAGCACGATGCCGTAGAGCGCGCGCTGCTCGCGCGAGAATGCGCCGCCCACCGGCCAGGTGCGGGTGATGTCGGACGCGTAGCACTCGACTTCCGCGCCGGCGTCGATCAACAGCAGGTCGCCCGTGCGCAGCTTCGCGCGATTGGCAGTGTAGTGCAGCACGCAGGCGTTGGCGCCGGCGGCGACGGTGGGCGGATACGACGGCACCGCGGCGTGCGCGCGCATCGCGTGCAGCAGCGCGGCTTCGACCTGGTATTCGGCGATGCCCGGCTTCGCGGCGCGCACTGCGGCGCGCTGTGCATCCGCGGCGATCTGCGCCGCGCGCCGCATCAGCGCCAGTTCCGCGGTCGATTTGTACAACCGCAGTTCGTGCAGCAGGTGGCCCAGCGCGACGAACTCGCGCGGCACCACGCCGCCACCGCGCGCGGCGCGCAAACGCCGCATCCAGCGCAGCAATTGTGCGTCGAATTCGTTCTCGCGCCCGAAGTGGCAATACAGACGCGTGCGGCCTTCCAGCATGCCCGGCAGGATGTCGTCGATGTCCTCGACCGGAAACGCGTCGTCCACGCCGAAGCGCGCGACCGCCTGTTCGGGGCCGATGCATTCGCCCTCGATGCGCTCGCGCGCAGGATCGCGTTCGCGGCAGAACAGCACCACTTCGCCGCGCGCGCGCCCCGGCAGCAGCGCCAGCACCGCGTCCGGTTCGGGAAACCCGGTGAGATAGTGGAAATCGGAATCCTGCCGGTACGGCCAGGCCGCATCGGCGTTGCGCATGCGGCGCGGCGCGGCGGCCACCACCAGCGCGGCATCGGGGCCGGCCATGCGCATCAGCTCCCGGCGCCGGCGCGCGAATTCGGCGGGCGCGATCAATGCCGCCCCGCGGGTGCGAGCAGCGCGTGCAGGCGCGCGACGCCGGTGCGGATGAAATCCAGCACGTCGTCCAGCGCTTCCTCGTCGTCGTCGCTGCATTCGAGGTGCATGGAAGCGATGTGTCCGAAGTCGGCCAGCAGCGTGCGGACTTCCGGCTGGTGTTGCGGATCGGCCATCACCCCGGTCAGGCCGATGCCACCCAGGAAACCGCGGCACCAGTCGACCATGGCGTCGGCGCGCACCGCCAGCGGAGCCTCCGGCAGCAACGGCTTCACGGGTTCGCGCGAACGCAGACGACCGGCGATGTCGACGGCCAACGCATCCACCCGCGCGTGCAGGTCGTCGGCGGTCCCCGCGTCGTCGCTCTCGAGCGCCAGCGCCGTCAGCAGTTCGTGCGCGCGGCC
This sequence comes from Rhodanobacteraceae bacterium, assembly GCA_030123585.1. Lineage (NCBI taxonomy): Bacteria > Pseudomonadati > Pseudomonadota > Gammaproteobacteria > Lysobacterales > Rhodanobacteraceae > Rhodanobacteraceae bacterium. The sequence goes on along the minus strand of CP126120.1, from coordinate 2,821,345 downwards.
GCCCCGGTCGGCGCACAGATAGCCCGTGAGCGAGCCGTGCAATTCGGGCGCGGCCACCCCGAGTTTCGCCTTGAGCAGCGCCGCGTTCAATTCCGCGCAGGTTACCGTCGTCATGCCGTGCCTTGGTGGCGATGGCGCCGCGAACCGGCCGGCCCCGGCCGTGATCCGATCGCCACCGCGTGCGATTGCGGGCGAGTTTACACGCCGATGCGCCGGCATGACCGCGTCGCGACGCCGTCGACACGTGCGGACCCGGAACGGATTGCCCACGACGCACCACACGGGTTTGAGTAAACTGGGCGGGCAGTCGCACGCGGGCTTGCCACCAACACGGGCAGGGCGACGGTTGGCTGCGCCTGTCAGGGACACGTTGCGTCCATCATGAGCCGCGTTCCACCCGGAGTTGCCGTGACCATCGCGCAGCCGGCACGTCGTGCCGCCGCGCTGCTGTTCGTGGCCGCGCTGTGGTTGGCAGCCGCCGCCGCGCATGCGCAGTCCGTGCAGGGGTCGTGGCAGGCGTACCAGCGCGACTTCCACTTCCAGCAGCTCGACAACCGCGACGGGCTGGTGCAGGACTCGGTGTCGCTGATTTTCCAGGACCACACGGGCTTCATGTGGCTGGCCACGCAGGGCGGCCTGTTCCGCTACGACGGCTATTCGCTGCGACGCTACATGCACGACCCGGACCGGACCGACAGCCTGCCCGGCAACTATCTGGTAACGTCGCTCGCCGATGCGGACAAGGGGCGCCTGTGGGTTGGCTCGGCCGCGTCCGGCCTGATCCTGTTCGATCCCGACGCCGACCGGGTGCTGCCGTTGCCCATCGGCGTGCAGCGCGGCGACCTGCCGGTCACCGGCCTGCTGCGGCTGCCGGACGGCGACTTGCTGGTGGGCACGCCAAGCGGCGTGGACCGCGTGTCGCCCGCACCCTCGTTCCAGCGGCGCCAGGTGTGGTCGGCGCCGGGCGATGCGCAAGCGTGGATACGCTCGTTCACGCGCTGCCCGGATGGCGGCATCTACGCGGCCATCGCCAGCCGGATACTCGCGATCGACAAGGACGGCCGCGCGGCGCGCATGCTCGCCGACAACGCGGCCACGATCGACGCCCTGAGCTGTGGCCCGAAGAACCGCCTGCTGATTGGCGACGCGCGCGGCCTGCAACGCGTCGACCGCGCCTCCGGGGCGATCACCACGGCGTGGCAAGCGGACGGACCTGTCGGCGTGCGCGCGCTCGCGGTCGATCACGCCGGTCGGATCTGGCTCGGCCTGTCTGACCACGACCTGCTGCGCCTCAACGCCGACGGCAGCGCGACGCGCCTGACGGCGGCGCCGATCGGCGTCGCCGGCGGACTGCCCGATTCGGGCATCGACACGCTGTTCGTCGACGACACCGGCCTCCTGTGGGTCGGTACGTCCACAGCCGGCGCGGTGTGGACCAACCCCGACGGCAGCCCGATCCGGGCCGTCCTGAACCTGGCCGGCGATCCGCGCACCCACACCTACGCACGCGCGTTCTACCCGGCGTCGACCGGCCAGCTCTGGGTGGCGCTGAACGGACCTGGGCTGGCGCGCTACGACCCTGCCACCCAGACCGTCACCAGCTTCGGCGCAGCCCTGAAGAAAGCCCTCGCGGGCATCCCCGCGCCGCCGCCGGCCGCCCAGCCGCAACATCCCGTCGCGCCCGCGGACGACGACGAAATCAGGATTTTCGACATCCTCGGAGACGCGGGCGGCGCCCTGCTGCTGCCGTCCAGCCGCGGCATCCTGCGGTTCGACCCCGCCACCGACAAGGCTGATTTCCTGAACCTCGACGGCAAGCCGGCCACCACGCCGACCCGCGCCTTGTTCCGCGCCGCCAACGGCGACCTGTGGGCGGCGCCCTTCAACGCCGGCCTCGTGCACTACCACGAAGGCAAGGCGGTGCAGCGTTTCGGCAAGGCGCAGGGGCTGGCCTCCGACAGCGTGGTGGTGATCCGCGAGGATCCCGCAGGCAACATCTGGGCCGGCACCACCGACGGCTTGTCGAGGATCGACCACGTCACCGGCGAGATTCGCAGTTTCCGCGAGATCCCGGAGCACAACGACTCGCTGGCCGGACACGCCGTGATCAGCCTCCTGATCGATCGCGAGGGACGGGTGTGGGCCGGTTCGCTGTCGGGGTTGAGCCGCCTCCAGGGCATCGATGCCCGTGGCGCGCACTTCCGGCGCTACGGCCCTAGCGACGGGCTGCCCGACAACACCATCGATTGCCTGCTGGAAGACGCCGGCGGCCGCATCTGGTTCTCGACCAACCTCGGCATCGGCCGGCTCGACCCCAAAACCGGGCAGGTCCGCAGCTTCGGCATGACCGATGGCCTGCAGGGCAGCGAATACAATTCCGGCGCCTGCCTGCGTAACGCCGACGGCAGCCTGCTGTTCGGCGGCCACGGGTTCGACATCATCGATCCGGCGAAGATCGTTCCCGCATCGGCGCCGACGCCGGTCGTCTTCACGGACCTGTATGACGGCAAGGGCCGGATCCCGATGCCGTCGTCGCCGACGGCGACGGTCAACATCGGCGCCGACGACCGCACGCTGTACGCGGCGTTCGCCTCGCTTAATTTCGCCTCGCCCGGCTACAACCGTTACCGCTACCGCCTGCTGGGCCGCGACGCGCGGTGGAGCGCTCCCAGCCGCGACCGCAACATCGCCTACACCAACCTCGCCCCCGGCAATTATCGGCTCGAAGTCCAGTCGATCCTGCACGACGACAGCCCCGGGCGCACCACCAGCCTGTCCGTGCACGTCGACAACGTGTGGTGGTGGAGTCCGGGCATGCGCATCGTGTATGCCGCGGCGATCGCCTGCCTGGTGCTGATCACGCTGCTGGGCTGGCGCAACCATCACCTCGAACAGGTCCGCCACCGCCGCCAGTTGAGTGTGCGCGAAGGACGCCTGCGCCAGGCCCTGTGGGGATCTGGCGACGAGTTCTGGGACTGGGATCTCGAGCGTGGCACGATCCTCCGCCTCGGCCCGGAAGGCGTGCCCGGTGGCCACCACGAGCGTTCGGTGCCGGCCGACGAATGGCGCCACACCATGGTGCACCCCGACGACTTGGCCAACCTCGACCACGCGCTGGCCGAACACCTCGCGGGCGGCAGCGAACACTTCGAGGTCGAGCACCGGGTGCGCGGCCGCGACGACGAATGGACCTGGGTGATTTCGCGCGGCAAGATCGTCGAGCGCGACGAAGCCGGCAAGCCGCTGCGCGTGTGCGGCACCGAACGCGACATCAGCGCGATCCGCGCCGCCGACCGCGACCGCCGCATCGCCTCGGAAGTGATCCGCAACATGAGCGAGGCGGTCACGGTGACCGACCTCGATTTCCGCTTCATGTCGGTCAACCCCGCGTTCACCCGCATGACCGGCTACGCCGAGCACGAGGTGCTGGGCCATGATGCGTCCATCCTCAACGGCAGCCGCCACGCCCCCGACAGCTACACCCACCTGCGCCAGGTGCTGGCCGAGACCGGCCACTGGCGCGGCGAGCTGTGGCAGCGCCGCAAGGACGGCGAGGAATTCCTGTGCTGGGTGGAACTCAACGAGGTGTGCGACGCGGCTGGCCAGCGCACCCACATGATCGGCGTGCTCACCGACATCACCGACCGCAAGCGCGCCGAGCAGGAACTGCGCTACCTCGCCAACTACGACACCCTGACCGGCCTGCCCAACCGCGCGCTGCTGGGCGAGCGCCTCGGCGCCGCGGTGATCAACGCGCGCCGCAGCAACCACAAGGTCGGGCTGCTGTTCCTCGACCTCGACCGCTTCAAGCACGTCAACGATTCGCTCGGCCACACCGCGGGCGACCGCACCCTCAAGGCCGCCGGCGCGCGCCTGCGCCAGTGCGTGCGCGAGAACGACGTGGTCGCGCGCCTCGGCGGCGACGAGTTCACGGTGGTGCTGGAAGACCTCGCCGACGTGCGCGGCGCGGAAGAAATGGCGCAGCGGCTGATCCACGCCTTCGCCAGACCGCTGCCGGTCAGTGGCACCCAGGAAACCGTGATCTCGCCGTCGATCGGCATCGCGATGTACCCCGACCACGGCCAGACCCCGGCGGACCTGCTGAAGTGCGCCGACACCGCGATGTACCAGGCCAAGGCCGTGGGCCGCAACACCTGGGCGGTGTACCACCCCGGCATGGACGCGCGCGCGCGCGACCACGCCACCCTGGTCAACGAACTGCGGCGCGCGCTGGACCGCGGCGAACTGCGGCTGGTCTACCAGCCCAAGATGGCGATCCGCGACGGCAAGATCACCGGCATGGAAGCGCTGCTGCGCTGGCACAACCGCGAGCTCGGCGAAATCCCGCCCAGCGTGTTCATTCCGCTGGCCGAGGAAACGGGACAGATCCACGAGATCAGCGCCTACGTGTTCGCGACCGCGTGCGCCGACCTGCGCCGCTTCCGCGAAAACGGCCATCACCATCTGACCATGGCGATCAACCTCTCGGCGGCGCAGTTGAACCGCCCCGACCTGACCTCGCACATCTGCGACCTGCTGGCCGAACACGACGTGACGCCCAACCAGGTGGAACTGGAATTGACCGAAAGCATGGTCATGGCCAACGCCGAGCAATCGGTTCGCCTGCTGGGTGAACTGAAATCCATCGGCACCCGCCTCGCGATCGACGACTTCGGCACCGGCTATTCCTCGCTGGCCTATTTGAAGCGGCTGCCGATCGACACCTTGAAGATCGACCAGGAGTTCGTGGGCGACGTCACCACCGATCCCGACGACGCCGCGATCACCTCGACCATCATCGCGATGGCGCACTCGTTGCAGATCAAGGTGGTGGCCGAGGGCGTGGAGACCGCCGAACAGCTCGCCTTCCTGCGCACGCAGCGCTGCGACGAAATCCAGGGTTACTGGCTGTCGCGGCCGCTGTCGGCCGAAGCCTGCCTGGATTTTCTCGACCGCCACGCCGCGGCCGGCGTCGGTGTTACCTGATTTGCACCGCGCATCGGCTTTTCCCGTATATTCATCGCATGGAAACCCAAGCCCGCTCCGTCGAAGACGAACTTGCCGCCCTGTCGCGGGCGCTGGACGCCGCGCTCGATCGCCTGCGCCGGCTCGCCGAGGAAAACGCCAGCCTGCGCCGCGGCCGCGACCAACTGGCCAGCGAACGCGCCGCGCTGATGACCCGCAACGAACAGGCGCGCGCACGGGTCGAAGCCATGATCGAACGCCTGAAATCGCTCGAGAACGCCAATTGAACACCGCAATGGGCGACGAAACCGTCACCGTCACCGTCAAGCTGCTGGATCGCGAATTCCTGGTCGGCTGCAAGCCCGACGAACGCGAAGGTTTGCTGTCGGCCGTGGAGCACCTGAACCGCAAGATGCGCGAGATCCGGCACGCTTCGCGCAGTCCCGGCTACGACCGCATCGCGGTGCTCGCGGCGCTCGACGTCACCCACGAACTGCTGATGTTGCGACGCAGCCAACAAACGCTGTCCAGCAACGCCGGCGAGCAGATCGCGATGCTGCGGCGCAAGCTTGAAGCCGCCCTCGACGCGCCCGTAGAATGACCATGCTGGCGTCCCCTGCGGTGAACGACAGCGCGCCTCTAGCAATGTGCCTTGTTCCTAATGTACGACCTGGGGCCGGCGGAAACCGGATCGTTGTGCAAGTCCGCCGCGAGCGGAAAGCCTGAAACCCGGTGAGCCCGCCCACGTGATCCTTGAGGATCAGGGTCGCTCGGCGCGCATCGGCATCGCGGAGGACGCCACTTGTTTTTGCGATCGTCCGTGATCGTGGATTTGTTTTTGCGATCGTCCCTGATCGCGGCGTTATTGGAACGCACCATGCGCCACGAAGCCTTCGGTCAACTACCACCAGAACGGACTTCCATGTCCTGACTTTTCACCACAGCCGCTTCGACCAAGAGATCGACAGCCGCTTCGCATGAGAGCCGATAAGCAGGTAGCCCGGATGAAGCACAGCGCAATCCGGGAGTCTGCCTGCCCATGTCATGTGCCTCCACATGAATGACGGCCGCGCCCTGCTGCGCGCACGGATGTCGGTGCGGCGCAACGAACTGGGAGCGCGCCAGCGCGTCGAAGCCGCGGCCGGCGTGTTGCGCAGCCTGGAAGCCCTGCCCGAATTCCTCACCGACGCGAACATCGCCGGCTACTGGGCCGTGCGCGGCGAACTGCCGCTCAACCTCGCGGTCGCCTTGCTGAAGCGGCGCGGCCAGCACTACTTCCTGCCGGTGCTGGGCGAAACGCGCCTGCTGCAATTCGCCGAATACCGCGACGGCGCGGCGCTGCAGGGCAACCGTTTCGGCATTCCCGAGCCCGCGGTTCCGCCTGCCGAACGGCGCGACGCGCGCGACATGGATGTGATCCTGCTGCCGCTACTCGCCTTCGACCGATCGGGCCATCGCCTCGGCACCGGCGGCGGCTGGTACGACGCGACCCTTGCGTTCCTGCACGCCGCGCCGCGGCCCGCGCGCCCGTTGCTGGTGGGCGTCGGCTATGCCTTTCAGCAGGTCGATGCCGTGCCCGCCGAGGCCTGGGACGTGCCGCTCGATTACGTCGCGACCGAGGAAGAACTGATAGCCTGCACCACCACCGCCACGTCATGACCTAAGCCATGCCACGCTGGTTGATGAAAACCGAACCGGATGTTTTCTCGATCGACGACCTGAAACAGCGCCGCGTCGAACCCTGGAACGGCGTGCGCAATTACCAGGCGCGCAACTTCATCCGCGCGATGGCACGCGGCGACGAGGTGATGATCTACCACTCGAGTTGCGCCGTGCCCGGCGTGGCCGGCCTCGCGAAGGTGACCAGCGTGCCGTATCCCGATCCGAGCCAATTCGATCCGAAGGATGAATACTTCGACGCGGGCAGCGATCGCGGCAACCCGCGCTGGACGCTGGTGGACGTGCGTTTCGTGCGCAAGCTCAAGCGCGTGATCACGCTCGACGAGATCAAGGCGCTCAAGGGGCTCGGCGACTTCGCGCTCACGCAGCGCGGCAACCGGCTGTCGGTGCTGCCGGTCAGCGACAAGCAATGGGACGCCATCCTGGCGCTGGAATGAATATCCGAACAACCGGGGGAAGCATGGACATCGAAACGCAGAAACGCGCGGCCGGCGAGGCCGCGATCGAGTTCGTCGGCGACCACACGGTCATCGGCGTCGGCACCGGCTCGACGGTCAAGCATTTCATCGACGCGCTGGGCAGGATCAGGCAACGCATCGACGGCGCGGTCTCGAGCTCGGAGCAATCCAGCAAGCTGCTGCGCGAGATCGGCATCCCGGTGCTGGACCCGAACGCGGTCGGCGAAATCCCGTTGTACGTGGATGGCGCGGATGAGTGCGACCCGCGCCGCTGCCTGATCAAGGGCGGCGGCGCCGCGTTGACGCGCGAGAAGATCCTCGCCGCGCTGGCGAAGCAGTTCGTGTGCATCGTGGACGCGCACAAATGCGTCGATGTGCTCGGTAAATTCCCTCTCCCCATCGAGGTGATCCCGATGGCGCGCAGCTACGTCGCGCGCGAAATCGAACGCCGCGGCGGCACGCCGGTGTGGCGGCAGGGTTGCGTCACCGACAACGGCAACTGGATCCTCGACGTGCATGGCTTGCGCATCGAGGATCCGGCGGCGCTCGAATCGGAATGGAACCAGATCACCGGCGTGGTGACGGTGGGCTTGTTCGCGCACCGGCCTGCGGATGTGGTGCTGGTGGGCGACGGCAGGAGATTCTAGGGGGACCCTGATCAATCTCGTCATCCCGCGAAAGCGGACTGCGTTGGCAGGATAGCCAACGCGAATGGCGGAGGCGGCCGGCGAACGCCACGGAGGATGGCGCGAGTCTATTCAGTGTCTTGGATGTAACCAGCAAACATGCAAAGGCACTGGATTCCGGGTTCCGCCGCGAAAAAGCCGCGGCGGCCCCGGAATGACGAGCAAAAGCAGAGGCTCCCTCTTTCTGCGCGCCAATCGATGTGAAGCTACGCGGCCTTGCGCAACGCCGCCAACGCTTCGCGCATGCCGGTCACCAGGCGATCGCAAGCCTCCGCGCCGATGGCATTGCGGATGTCGTCCAGCACCTGCTCGCCGCTGTCGTTGGCGGCGGTCAACGCCTTGCGTCCGGCGTCGGTGATCTGCCAGGCATCGTTCTCCCGGGCCACCACCATGCCCCGCTCCAGCATCGCGTGCAGGCTGTCCCCGACGTCACGCGGGTTCAGGCGCAACTGCTCGGCAAGAGCCGTGCCAGTCAACGGCCCGGCGAACGTCAGCCGCTTGGCCACGAGGTAGAAGAAGTAATTGGTCAAGCCGCTCGACCGGATGCCTTGTTCGACACGCTGCAACAACGCGCCGCGCAGGGCGGCCGCCATCGCCACGAGGTCATGCTGCGGGGTGCGGGGTGCCTCCATCGATACGTTCATGGTCTTTCTCCTGTGTCAGGTCAGGGGACGTCGCCGGAATGGCGACGATGAGACGATACGCCCGGGACCGGATCGGAGACCAGCGTTTCTTCACAGTTCGCGGCAACTCGCCACGGCCGGAGCCAGAAACGATCAACCCGCCGGAAGGCGGGTTGATCGTTGCGCCGATTTGCACGATCGGCTGAAAGTGGCAGCCCCGGAAGGATTCGAACCTCCGAATGCCTGAGTCAGAGTCAGGTGCCTTACCACTTGGCGACGGGGCTTCAATGAGCGAAACCGGGCATCCTGCCGTGGGCTTCATTCTAGAGCGGATCGAAAAGCATGGCGAGCAAAGGCAGACCACTAGCGCCAGAGCGCAGCAAGCGGAGCGTACGCGTCAGCACTTGAGCGGTTCGAACTCCGCCAGCGCGCCAGCTGCCGAACGCGGCAGCTCTCGACCGCCCGTCAACGCTTGGAGAACTGCGTCGCGCGACGTGCCTTGTGCAAACCAACCTTCTTGCGCTCGACCGCACGCGCATCGCGGGTCATGAACCCGGCGCGGCGCAGCGGCGCTTTCAAGGTTTCGTCGTACTCGACCAGCGCACGGGCGATGCCGAGGCGGATCGCGCCGGCCTGACCGGTGATGCCGCCGCCGGCGACGTTCACCTTGATGTCGAACTTGTCGGACATCTGGGTCAGTTCCAGCGGCTGACGCACGATCATGCGCGAGGTTTCGCGGCCGAAGAACTGGTCCAGTGGCTTGCCGTTGACCACGATCGCGCCGTTGCCCTTGCGCAGGAACACGCGCGCGGCGGAAGTCTTGCGGCGGCCGGTGCCGGAATTTTGTTGCAGGGTCGCCATGCTCAGATCTCCAGCGCCTTGGGCTGTTGTGCGGTGTGCGGGTGCTCGGCGCCGCGATAAACCTTGAGCTTCCTGAACATCGCGCGGCCCAGCGGATTCTTCGGCAGCATGCCCTTGACGCCGAATTCGATCGCGCGCTCGGGATGGGTCGCCAGCAAGTCTTTGAGGTTGGTGGTCTTGAGGTTGCCGACGTAGCCGGTGAAGCGGTGGTACTGCTTGTCATCCAGCTTGTTGCCGGTCACCGCGACCTTTTCGGCATTGACCACGACGATGTAGTCGCCGGTGTCCACGTGCGGGGTGAATTCCGGCTTGTGCTTGCCGCGCAGGCGGCGCGCGACCTCCGAGCACAGCCGGCCCAGGGTCTTGCCGTTGGCATCGACGAGGTGCCAGTCACGCTTGACCGTCTCGGCCTTGGCGCTGAACGTCTTCATGGGAACGATCCGTATGTGTTGATCCGCACGTGAGGCGGGTCGCGCCACGGGGGCGCGACGGGGGTTGGCAGCAACGAAAGACCGCCAAGGATACCGGCACCCCGGTTCTCGTGCAAGCATCGCCGCCCTCGTCGCCAGCCCCATGGCCGGCGTCCGGGCTCCGGCACCCCACACGAAATTCATCCTTCGCCCACGCGGGGTGCGCGACAATGGCCCTGTGAATGCCGAGGATATCCGCCGCCTCACCCCGCTCGACCGTGTGCTCGGCGGGTTCCAGCGTGCGCTGGACACCGTCGCCGGCGCGGCGGTCGCCGCACGCCCCTCTCCCGGCGAAACGCAGCCGATGCCCGAACTCGATGCGGAGGACCGCCGCCACGCCGCCGGCCTGATGCGCGTGAACCACACCGGCGAGGTGTGCGCGCAGGCGCTCTACGACGGCCAGGCCGTGCTGGCGCGCGACACGGCCACCCGCGCGCACCTGCAGGCTGCGGCCGCTGAGGAAACCGATCACCTGGCGTGGTGCGCCGAACGGCTGCGCGAGCTGGATGATCGCCCCAGTCTGTTCAATCCGCTGTGGTACGCGGGCAGCTTCGCGATCGGCGCGCTGGCCGCGCTGGCCGGCGACCGCTGGAGCCTGGGCTTCGTGGTCGAGACCGAGCGGCAGGTCGAAGCGCACCTGGGCGATCACCTGAACCGCCTGCCCGCCGCCGATGCCCGCTCGCGCGCGATCCTCGCCGCGATGCAAGCCGACGAGGCCCGCCACGCCGACAACGCGCTGGCGCGCGGCGGCGCGAAACTGCCGCCGCCGATTCCTTCGCTGATGCGTTGCGCCTCGGCGGTGATGAAGGCCGTTGCGTATCGCGTGTAGGAGCCTGCGTGCAGGCGACTCTGGCGGCGCCCCGGCAGCGACCCCGCGCAACGGATCGCGAGCACGCTCGCTCCTACATCAAGTTGCGGCCGTGGAACAGCTCCTCGATCTCGCGCTTCAGCAGCGCCTCGATGCGCTGGCGGTCCTTGAAGGAAAGGTCATCCGCGTGCGCCTCGAACAGGTAGGTGTCGAGGTCGAAGTCCTTCACGTGCATCTTGGTGTGGAACATGTTTTCCTGGTACACGTTGACGTCGAACATCTCGTACTTCTGGCGGATGTGCTTGGCCAGGTATTCCTGGATCGAGTTGATGCGGTGGTCGATGTAGTGCTTCTTGCCGTGGATGTCGCGGGTGAATCCGCGCACCCGGTAGTCCATCGTCACGATGTCCGACTCGAAGCTGTCGATCAGGTAGTTCAACGCCTTCAGCGGCGAGATCACCCCGCAGGTCGCCACGTCGATGTCGGCGCGGAAGGTCGCGATGCCGTTGTGCGGATGCGTTTCCGGATAGGTGTGCACGGTGATGTGCGACTTGTCCATGTGCGCGACCACGGCGTCGGAGATCACGTCCTTGCCGAGCTTGTCGACCACCGGGTGCTCGGAAATCAGCATCGTCACCGAGGCGCCCTCGGGGTCGTAATCCTGGCGCGCGATGTTGAGGATGTTGGCGCCGATGATCTCGGCCACGTCCGTGAGGATCTGGGTCAGGCGGTCGGCATCGTAGGCCTCATCGATGTAATCGATGTAGCGGTCGCGCTGGTCCTTGGTGACCGCGTAACAGATGTCGTAGATGTTGAAGCTGAGCGCCTTGGTGAGGTTGTTGAACCCCTGCAGCTTCAAGCGGGGCAGCGGCTTGACCACGGCAGTGTCCTCGGAACTGGATGGAAACGGTGCGTCCTGCGCAGGTTGGATCGGGTGGCTGCGCTGAAGGCGGGTGCGGGAAGGGGCGAAGTATGCGGGAAAGTGATCGCCGGCGCATCCCTCGCCGTCCGCGAACGTGAATGTGGCACAATCACTGCAGGCGTGTAAACTCGCACGCGGGAACTGTGACGGAGTGCAGGGAATCCATGTCCGAATTGCGCTACCTCCTTCAACAAGTTTATGAGCGCTCGCACGCACCCGCGATGCTGGCGCCCGATCCCGCCGCGATGCAGCGGCTGCTGGAACAGTGCCACCGCCGTCGCTACCCGGGCAAGACCGCGATCCTGCGGCCCGGCGACCCGGCCAACACCCTGTTCTACGTGATCGACGGCTCGGTCACCGTCTGCAGCGAGGACGACCAGGGCCGCGAGCTGATCCTGGCCTACATCAACCGCGGCGAGTTCATCGGCGAGATGGGCCTGTTCGTCGAACAGGCGCAGCGCGAAGTGCTGATCCGCACGCGCAGTTCATGCGAACTCGCCGAAATCGGCTACGAGAAACTGTTCCACCTGTTCGAAGGGCCGCTGCGCGAGGATTGCCCGCGCATCCTGTTCGCGATCGGCCTGCAACTGACCCACCGCCTGCTGCGCACCTCGCGCCAGGTCAGCCGCATGGCGTTCCTCGACGTCACCAACCGCATCGCGCGCACCCTGCTGGACCTGTGCCAGGAACCGGACGCGATGAGCCATCCCGACGGCACCCAGATCCGCATCTCGCGGCAGGAACTGTCGCGGATCGTCGGCTGCTCGCGCGAGATGGCCGGACGCGTGCTGAAGCAGCTCGAGGACAGCGGCGGCATCGACGTGTCGGGCAAGACGATCGTGGTCAGGGGTACCCGATAGTTCCGGGATTCGGAAACAGCTTCCGGCACCCTGCTTTCCGTCAATACCACTCCACCCGCGTCACGCTGCGCCCCAGCGCCTTCTCCACGCGCTTGCACAGCTTCGGGGTGGCATTGACCAGCACCGCTTCCTGCGCCCCGCGCAACAGCGGAAGGTCGGCCCACGCGTCGCTGAACGCCGACGCCCAGGGCGGCTCCATGCCGATCTCGGCCAGACGTTTCGCCTTGGCGGCGCCGATGTTGTGCCACGCGACGTGCATCCCGAACCATCCGCGTGCCAGCCGGGTCGCCACCACCTCCACGTGGCCGAGGCCAAGCTCGCCGAGCAATGCGCGGAGGAGCCGTTCCTCGCACCCCGAAACGATGATCACGCGCGCGCCGGACCGCTCGCAATCGCGCAACGCGCGGATCGCGTCGCGCGAAAACCTACGCGATCCATGCACCAGTTGCGCAGCGAAACGGTCCACCAGGCGCTGGTAACGGGCCTCGCCCACCCCGAACAGCGCGCAACGCACCAGCAGGCGACCGTCCGCAAGGCGCCCGCTTCGCCAGCAAGCCAGGACCGCAAGCCAAGGCAGCAGCGGCAAGGCCAGCAGCAACCGCCACCCGCCGCGGCGAAAACGCTGCCTGAGAAACAGGTTGAAGGCGTCGCCGCGGATCAGCACGCCGTCGAAATCGAACAGCACCACGCGCCGAGCGCCGTCAGTCGCCCCCTGCTGCATGTTCACTCCTCGGCGAACAGCTGCGCCAGCGCGGCGCCCGGATCTTCGGCGCGCATGAATGTCTCGCCGACCAGGAACGCGTGCACGCCGGCCGCGCGCAGACGCGCGACGTCGTCGCGCGTCGCGATCCCGCTTTCGGTGACCAGCAGGCGATCGCGCGGCACATCGTCCCGCAGCACCAGCGTGGTTTCGATGCGGGTCTCGAACGTCCGCAAATCGCGGTTGTTGATGCCGATCAGGGTGCGCGCCTCGACCGGCAGCGCCAGCGCCCGTTCCAGGTCCACGGCGTTGTGCACCTCGACCAGCACGTCGAGCCCGCACTGGATGCCGTAGGCATGCAGGTTGGCCAGCGCCGCGTTGTCGAGCGCGGCGGCGATCAGCAGGATCGCGTCGGCGCCGAGCGCGCGCGCTTCCTGCACCTGATACCGGTCGAGGGTGAAATCCTTGCGCAGCACCGGCAGCGCGCACGCGTCGCGCGCCTCGCGCAGGTACGCATCGCTGCCCTGGAAGAAATCCACGTCGGTCAGCACCGACAGGCAGGCCGCACCGCCGGCGGCATAACTGCGCGCGATCGCGGCGGGATCGAAGTCCGCGCGGATCAGGCCTTTCGACGGACTCGCCTTCTTCACTTCCGCGATCACCGCGGCATGGCCGGCATCGACGCGTGCCCGCAGTCCCGCGGCGAAGCCGCGCGCCGGCGTTGCGTCCGCGCACCGCGCACGCAACTCGGCCATGGACACGCGCGCCTTGCGCTCGGCGATTTCCTCGCGCTTGCGCGCAAGGATCCGTTTCAGGATGTCGTTCATGAAGTCGGGAATCGGGAATCGGGAATCGGGAATCGGGAATCGGGAATCGGGAATCGGGAATCGGGAATCGGGAAAGCGTAACAACCCCATCGTCATTCCGGGGCCGCATCCGGCTTCATCGGATGCGGAACCCGGAATCCATTTTGATCCAATGCGGACAGCACGGCGGATTCCGGCTTGCGCTGGAACAATGAACCCGGACCTTCACGCGCGTTGCGCAAGCGCCCGGGTAGCCGCGACAAACTGGTCGAGCTTCGCTCGCGCCGAACCCTCGTCGATCGCCACACGCGCGCGCACGATGCCATCGCCGATCGAATCCGCGATCCCCGCCGCGTACAGCGCCGCGCCGGCATTGAGCGCGACGATGTTGCGCGCGACGCCGTCCCCGCCATCCAGCACGTGCAGCAGCATCGCCTTCGATTCCGCCGCACCGGCGACGCGCAGGTTGCGGCTGGACGCCATCGGAATCCCGAACTGCTCGGGGTCGATTTCGTATTCGCTCACCTTGCCGCCGCGCAACTCGCCGACCAGCGTCGCAGCGCCCAGCGAGATCTCGTCCAGCCCATCCTTGCCGTGCACCACCAGCGCACGCTCGACGCCGAGGCGTTGCAGCACGCGCACCTGGATGCCGACCAGATCGGGATGGAACACGCCCATCAGGATGTTCGGCGCGCCGGCCGGGTTGGTCAGCGGCCCGAGGATGTTGAACAGCGTGCGCACGCCCATCTCGTGGCGCACCGCGCCGACCGCCTTCATCGCCGGATGGAAGCGCGGCGCGAACATGAAGCCGATGCCGGTCTGCTCGATGCAACGCGCGACCTGTTCGGGTCCGAGGTCGATCTTCGCGCCCAGCGCCTCCAGCACGTCCGCGCTGCCCGACGACGACGACACGCCGCGGTTGCCGTGCTTGGCGACGCGCGCGCCGGCCGCCGCCGCGACGAACATCGACGCGGTGGAGATGTTGAAGCTGTGCGCGCCGTCGCCGCCGGTGCCGACGATGTCCAGCATGTACGGATGCGCGGGTACCTGCACCTTTTCGGCCAGCTCGCGCATCACCGTGGCGGCGCCGGTGATCTCGCCGACCGTTTCCTTCTTCACGCGCAGCCCGGTCAGGATCGCCGCGGTCATCGCCGGCGACACTTCGCCGCGCATGATCTGGCGCATCAGGTCGATCATCTCGTCGTGGAAGATCTCGCGATGCTCGATCGTGCGCTGCAGCGCGTCGTGCGGGGTGATGGGCATGGTCATGCCGCCTTGGGCAATCGCGCGGCGAGGAAATTGCGCAACAGGTCGTGGCCGTGCCGGGTCTCGATCGACTCCGGGTGGAACTGCACGCCCTCGACCGGCAGCGCCTTGTGGCGCAGTCCCATGATCTCGTCGAACGAACCCGCCGGGCTTTCCGTCCACGCCGTGATGTCGAGGCAGTCCGGCAGCGACGCGCGCTCGACCACCAGCGAGTGGTAACGCGTGGCGGTAAACGGATCGGGCAACCCCGCGAACACGCCCTCGCCACGGTGGCGGATCGGCGAAGTCTTGCCGTGCATGATGTGACCGGCGCGGATCACCTTGCCGCCGAACGCCTGCCCAATCGCCTGGTGGCCGAGGCACACGCCGAGGATCGGGATTGCGCCCGCGAGTTCGCGGATCACGTCCAACGTGATGCCGGCGTCATCCGGCGTGCCCGGCCCCGGCGAGATCACGATGCGTTCGGGCGCCAGCGCGCGGATGCCGGCGACGTCGATGGCATCGTTGCGGAGCACCTTCACGTCCTGCCCAAGCTCGCCCAGGTACTGTGCGAGGTTGAACGTGAAGCTGTCATAGTTGTCGATCAGCAGCAGCATCGTGCGGGATCCGATCCGGGCCGCATGTCCGAATGAGAAACGCAAGTGTGACCGTGCAACCGCGGCGAAACAAGGCCATCGGGAAATCCGTGCTCGGGCTGGCGACGGCGCTGACGTTTGGCCTTCTGGGCGGCTGTTCCACCCTCGGTTACTACGCCCACCTCGCCACGGGCGAATTGGCGGTCCTGCGCGCACGCCAGCCGATCCCGCACCTGATCGACGATCCCGCCACCCCGCCGGAACTGCGCGCGCGCCTGCAACTGGCGCTGCGTACCCGCGCGTTCGCTTCCGACACGCTGAAACTGCCGCGCAACAAGAGTTACACCACGTACGCCGACATCCACAGGCCGTTCGTGATGTGGAACGTGTTCGCGACGCCCCCGCTGTCGTTGCAGCCGGTCGAGCATTGCTTCCTGTTCGCGGGTTGCGTCGCGTATCAGGGTTTCTACCACCACGACCGCGCCGAGGCGCTGGCCAACAAGTTGTCCGCGGAAGGCGACGATGTCTGGGTCGGCGGCGTACCGGCGTATTCCACGCTCGGCCACTTCGCCGATCCGCTGCTTAGCACGATGGATCACTGGAGCGACGATGAAATCGCCGGGGTGATCTTCCACGAACTCGCGCACCAGCAGTTCTACGTCAGGAACGACACTGCGTTCAACGAATCGTTCGCGACTTTCGTGCAACGCGAGGGCCTGCGCGAGTGGCACGCGGACAACCACTTGCCACCGCCCGATCCCGCTGCGGCCGAGCGCAAGCAGCAATTCACCGCGCTGGTGCTGGCCACGCGCGCAAAGCTGAAGGCGTTGTATGCGAGCGACCTGCCCGACGCGACGAAGCGCGAACGCAAGGCGCAGGCATTCGCCGACCTGCGCCGCGAATACGAACACCTCCGCGACACCGCGTGGCACGGCAACACGGAGTACGACCGCTGGTTCGACACGCCCATCAACAACGCCAAGCTGCTGCCGTTCGGCCTGTACGACCGCGGCGTGCCGGCGTTTGCCGCGCTGTTCAAACGCTGCGATGGCAACTGGACCCGCTTCTACGCGGCCGTCCGCAAGATCGGCGACGAGTCCGCGGCACAACGCGACGCATTCCTGGACGGCGGCACGGCGCCAGCCGGAGTCCGGCCCGCGCCCTGACTCAGGTCAATACGGCCGGCCCGGCAGCGGCGCATTCTTGCGCGGTTCCCACACGCACGAGCAAGGCCATGAGCACGCCCGCCGATAGCACGCCCCTCCAGACCGCGACCTACACGCCCTACCCGTTCGATGCGCGCGCCATCGCGCACCGCTTCCGCCACTCCGCGATCTTCGGCGCGCTCGATGCGCTGCAGGCCGGCGAGGCGATGCGCTTCGTCAACGACCACGATCCGATCCCGCTGCTGCACCAGATGCAGCAACGCTACGGCGATCGCATCGACGTGATCTACCAGCAGCGCGGCGGCGACGGCCCGGTGGTGATCGACTTCGTGGTCACGCAGTAATGGCTTTCCCGGATTTCTTCGCCGAAGTGCCGGCGCTCACGTTGCACGATGGCCTCGCGCAACTGCTGGGCGCCAGCGACGACGGCATGATCGAGTACCACTACGCCGACGCGGTGCGGCTGGCCGGGCACTCCTGCCCCACCGTCGCCGGCGGGTGGCTCAGCGCGCGCGCCGCGCTGCGCCATCTGTATCCCGACAGCGTGCCCGAGCGCGGCGGCATCAGCGTGTACTTGAACGATGCCGAAGACGCCGGCGTCACCGGCGTGATCGGGCAGGTGCTCACCTTGATCACCGGCGCCGCCGCCGACAACGGTTTCCACGGACTGGGCGGACGCCATGTCCGCAGCCATCTCCTGCATTACGCGCAGGGCGACGTCGCGGGTGTCCGCTTCAAGCGCAACGACACTGGCGACGAAGTCGAAGTCGAGATCGACACCAGTCCGGTCACGGGCAACCCCATGATGCGCCCGTTGATGCAGTTGACCATGACCGGCCAGGCCGACGCCGCGCAACGCCGCGAATTCGGACGCCTGTGGCAGGACCGCGTGCGGCGCATGCTGATCGAGCACGCCGACGATCCGGCGGTGGTGAAGGTTCGCGCGCTGGCGTGACCCGTGCTTATCCCCTCTCCCGGAGGGAGAGGGGAAAAATCGTCAGAGCCCTCGCACCGCCTGCGCCACCGCGCGGAACAACGCGCGGCCCTTGTTCATGGTCTCTTCGTACTCGGCGGCGGGGTCGGAGTCGTACACGATGCCGGCGCCGGCCTGCACGTGCAGGCGGCCGTCCTGGATCACGGCGGTGCGGATCGCGATGGCGGTGTCGGCGTCGCCCCACCAGCCGATCCAGCCGATCGCGCCGGCGTAGATGTTGCGCTTGAACGGCTCCAGTTCCTGGATGATCTCGATGGCGCGGATCTTCGGCGCGCCGGACAGCGTGCCGGCCGGGAACGTCGCGCGCAGCACGTCCATGTAGCCGGTGCCGGGGCGCACCTTGCCTTCGACCTGCGAGACGATGTGCATCACGTGCGAGTAGCGTTCGATCGCGAACGAATCGCTGACCTCGACGCTGCCGGTTTCGCTGATGCGGCCGATGTCGTTGCGGCCGAGATCGATCAGCATCAGGTGCTCGGCGCGCTCCTTGGGATCGGCCAGCAGTTCCGCCTCCAGCGCCGCGTCTTCCTCCGGCGTGGCACCGCGCTTGCGGGTGCCGGCGAGCGGACGCACGATCACCTTGCCGTCCTTCAGGCGCGCGAGGATTTCCGGTGACGAGCCGACGATCTGGGTTTCGCCCAAATCGAAGTAGTACATGTATGGCGAGGGATTCAGCGCGCGCAAAGCGCGATAGACATCCACCGGGCGCGCGTTGAAGCCGATGCTGAGGCGCTGCGACGGCACCACCTGGAACACGTCGCCGGCACGGATGTATTCCTTGCAGCGTTCCACCATCGCCTCGAACGCCTCCTTCGTGAACGAGGACTTGAAATCGCGTTCGTCCAGCACGGCGCCGTGCGTGGGTTGCGGGTACGCCGCGCCGCCCTGGCGCAGGTGATGCGCCAACGCGTCAAGACGCCGTTGCGCGCGTACGTACGCGTGCGGGCGCGCGGGATCGGCGTGCACGATCAGGTACAGGCGGCCCTTGAGGTTGTCGAACACCGCGACTTCCTCGGCCAGCACCAGCAGGATGTCGGGCGTGCCGAGTTCATCGGGGCGATCCCAGTTCGCCAGGCGCGGCTCGGCGTAACCGACGGTTTCGAACCCGAAATAACCGACCAGCCCGCCCGTGAACGCGGGCAGGCCCGGCAGGTGCGGCACGCGGTATTGCGCGCGCAGGCGCTCGACTTCGGCAAGCGGATCGTCCACCTCGCGCGTTTCGACCACCGCGCCGTCCTCGATCACGCTCAAGGTGTGCGCGCGAAAACTGAAGACCCGCCGTGCCGGCAGGCCGATGATCGAATAGCGTCCCCAGTTGGCGCCGCCCTCGACCGACTCCAGCAGGAAGGTGTACGGGCCGTCGGCGAGTTTCAAATACACCGACAGCGGCGTGTCGAGGTCGGACAGCACCTCGCGCACCAGCGGAATGCGGTTGTGGCCCGCGCGGGCCAGCGCATCGAATTGGGTCTGGTCCATCACGGCGACACGAAGTCAGCGAAGCAAGCTGGCGAAGATAACAGGCGCCGCACGGTTTTGGACGTCTATTCGCCCTCGGGCCGCCGCATGCCGCGCAGTTCCATTTCGAAGGTGACGCCGTCCTCGTCGTTGTGCGCCGACACCTTGCCCTGATGCAGTTCCGCGACCAGGCGCACCACGTAGAGGCCGAGGCCGAGGTGCGGCGCGCCGGCGCGCGCGCCCGCGCCGCGCACGCTGACCAGCGAATCGAACAACTGGCCCTGCATCGACTCCGGCAGGTGCGGGCCGCGGTTGGAGACCACGATCCGCGCCGCGCCGTCGTCGGCGCGCTCCAGCGCGATCGCGATCCAGCCGTCCGCCGCGGTGAACGACAGCGCGTTGTCGAACAGCTTGTCCAGCGCCTGCGCGATCAGTTCCGGCGCGCCGTGCAGCGGCACCGGTTGCGCCGGAATCGCGCAGCGCAGTTCACGCGTCCCGGCCAGCGGACGGTAGGCGTCGGCGCAGCCGCGCACCACCTGAGCGAGATCCATGTCCTCGCCGTCGGCGGACGCCATCGCGCGTTCCATGCGGCTGGCTTCGCTCATCGCGCGCACGATGGCGCCGATGCGCGCCGTGCCGTCGCGCGCACGCGCGAGATACGGCATGGCTTCGCGCGGCAACTGCCCGTGTTCCAGGTTTTCCAGCGACGAACGCACGATCGCCAGCGGCGTGTTGAGTTCGTGCGACAGGTTCGAGGCGAGCTTGCGCAGGTATTCGGTGTAGGTGCCGATCGATTCCAGCAGGCGCGACAGGCTGCGCGCGAGGTCGCCGAGCTCATCGCGGTCTTCCACCAGCGGCAATTGCGCAAGTTCGAGGCCCTCGTGGTGCTGCGCCTGCTCCGCGGCATCGCGCAGGCGTCCGATCCTGACCGACAGCCAGGTCGCGAACGCGAACAGCACCGCGCCGGCGATCAGCAACACCGCGACGCTGGCCAACATCAGGCCGAGCAGCGCGCGATTGGTCAGCAGCGGCAACGCCTGGCTGGATTGTTCCAGCACCAGCGCGCCGCGATTCTGCCCGCGCACGTCCAGCGGCACCGCCACCGTCAGCACCACGCTGCCCGGCGTGTCGCCGCCGCGCCAGTTGGCGGTGGCCTGTCCATCCAGCGCCTGCTGCACGTCGGGTTCGGACAGGCGCGGGATGTCGCGCGGCAGGCGCTGGCGCTGGTCCAGCGAAGGCACCACCAGCAGGTCGGAAAGCACCCGTTGCAGCCAGGGGAAGCGACCGCGCCGGGGCTTGGGCGATTCCAGCATGCTGCCGCCCTCGCCGATCACCCAGCCGTCGGCGCTGAGCAGCCGCACCCGCACGCCGCTGGGCGCGAGTTGGGTCAGGTCGTTCGACAACGCCGGCGACAGGTTGAGCAGGGGGCGGACATCGGGCTTGCCGCCGTCGAAGCGGGTGGGCGCATCGGCATCGAACACGCCGACGCCCAGTTCGTCCGGCGCCTGCGCGCGCGGGATCCGCAGCTCGATCTGGTAGGTGTTGCCGGCATCCAGCCATTGCGCGCTGATCTGGTCCGGAAGACCGTGCACCCGCGGATCCAGCGGATGCGCAAGGATCGCGCCGGAGTTCGCGCTGGCCAGCAGGTAACTGCGCTGGCGCGTGCCGCGCACCAGTTGCAGCACCACGTGGTCGGCCTCGACCGCCGCGGCATCCCGGGCGTCCAGCCGCGTGTGGGTCGCGTCGGCGACGTTGATGCGCATGTAGAGCCAGGCCGGATCATCGGCCAGTTGCACGTCCACGCCGGGCCACGGATGCTGCGCCCAGCGCGCCATCGAACCCCAGTCGCCCTCGCTGCCGTCGATCACGATCGGCTGCGTGGCGTGCAGCACGTACCAGTTCTGGCCGGTGTTCGGCAGGTCCGCGCCCACCGCCACCAGGCCGCGATCCAGCGCAAACGCGATCGCCAGCAGCGCCTGTTCCTGGCTGTTGCGCAGCAGGTGCTCCATCTGCCGCACGTACAGCCAGCCCGCCCACGGCAGGGCCAGCGTGGACAGCGCGACCAGCAGCAGTTTGCGGCGCAACGTCACAGGAGCGGGGAAAGGAGCAGGGAAAGGGGGAACAGCTTAGCCCAAGCGCACCAGCCCACGTGACCCGATGCCTATGGACGCCACCTGTAGCCGACCCCATGCACCGTCTCGATCGCGTCGAACGCGGGATCGACGGCCAGGAACTTCTTGCGGATGCGCTTGATGTGCGAGGTGATGGTGGCGTCGTCCACCACCAGCTCGGCGTCGCGCATCAGCTGATCGCGGTTCTTCACGTGACCGGGAAAGCGCACCAGCGTATGCACCATCCAGAACTCGGTCACCGTCAGCGGCACCTCGACGTCGTTCCAGGCCACCCGCATCCGTTCGGCTTCCAGTTTCAACGAGCCGTGTTCGATCACCGTCTCGGTCGCGACCGGCGCCTTCTGCGACTCCGCGCGCCGGAACAGCGCGCCGATCCGCGCGGCGAGCTGGTGGAAGCTGGTGTCCTTGCTGAGATAGTCGTCGGCGCCCAGGCGCAAGCCCGAGATCACGTCGAAGTCGGAATCGCGCGCCGTGAGGAAAATGATCGGCAACGTCGCCGACTTCGCGCGCAGCTCGCGACAGAGGTCGAAGCCGCCTTCGGGTTCGTCGCCGAGGCCGATGTCGATGATGACCAGTTCCGGCATCCGGTTCGCGAACGCGCCGGAGGCTTCCCCGCGCGAGGCGAAGCCGCGCACGTCGTAACCGATGCGCGAGAGCGCCTCGACGTAGTTGGCACGGATGGATGGTTCGTCCTCCACGATGGCGATGGCGCGGGCCATGCGGTCTCCTTGTCTATGGCCGGTCGTTTTCCGGCGCTGGCTCAGCGGGAGCGTGCGCCATGCGGGCGTGACGCGCAACCCGCCCGTTCAGGCTGCCCGCGTTTTGCCACAATCTGCCCGCGACCCGCCCTTGACCCGCCCCCCGGACGGCGCTCACGCCGGGCCAAATGGTTGCCGTCGGTACTCCTGCCGTGGATGTCGACTGTGGAACACCTCCGCGCTGGCGCCGCAGACGCGCCGGCCACTGACACCGGAAGGCGTCCAGCGCGGTGGACCACCACAATGAGCCCAACCGTTCCCCCTCTGCGTTTCGGCTCGGTTTCATTCCTCTCCTGGTCGGCCGCGGTCTCGATGCGCAAGCATCGAGGCCGTTGGTCTTGGGGTGTATTTATGCGTTCATCCATGAACGCGGCCTCCTTGAACGTTTACACACACGACGTCTGCTGGCGACCTGATCGTCCAGAACGCCCATCCCTGGGCTGACTTCTCACAACAGCCGCTTCGAACGTGCATCCACAGCGCGCTTCAAAAAGAGGCGTGCTGTACTTTGCGTTGATTCGCGTTCATTTGCAGACTGATTCGCTTCTTCACCCTGCTGCCTTGCGCATCGCGGCAATCGTAGCCTTGTAATCATCGCTGCCGAAGATCGCGGAACCGGCGACGAACGCATCCGCGCCCGCGCGCGCGATCTCGCCGATGTTGCCGGTCTTGACGCCGCCATCGACTTCCAGATGGATCGGCCGCCCGCCGCGGTCGATGATTTCGCGCGCACGCTTCAGTTTCTCCAACGCCGACGGAATGAACGACTGTCCGCCGAAACCGGGGTTCACGCTCATCACCAGCACGATGTCGACCTTGTCGAGCACGTAATCCAGCCAGTCGAGCGGCGTCGCGGGATTGAATACCAACCCGGCCTTGCAGCCGTGCTCGCGGATCAGCGACAGCGTGCGGTCCACGTGCCGCGTCGCCTCGGGATGGAAGCTGATCGAGGTGGCGCCGGCCTTGGCGAAGTCCGGCACGATCCGGTCCACCGGCTCGACCATCAGGTGCACGTCCATCGGCGCGGTGATGCCGTAGTCGCGCAACGCCTTTAGCACCATCGGGCCGATCGTGAGGTTGGGGACGTAGTGATTGTCCATCACGTCGAAGTGGATCCAGTCCGCGCCGGCGTCGATCACGGCGTCGACTTCCGTGCCGAGCTTGGCGAAGTTGGCCGAGAGGATCGAGGGGGCTATCACGCAGGGTTGCTTCATACGGCACTCGCAGCGGGATTGGGGGGGGGGGGGTATCAGGGGCGCGATAACCGGCTCGATCCGCAAGATATCAGCTTCGGCAGCGCGCCCGTCCATGCGGATTGCCAACGAGCTGCGGGCTTGCGTCCCCACTACCCATCCCCCGCCCCCGTTTCACCTGAACCCCCGCTCCGCCTGGATGCGCTCCCATGCCGCATTGATTTCGCTGGCGCGCGCTTCGGCACGCCGGCGCAGGTCTTCGGGCATGTTGCCGAGCCGGTCGGGATGGTATTCGCTGATCAGCTTGCGGTACGCGCGCTTGATGGTGCGTTCGTCGGCATCGCGCGTCACGCCCAACACCGCGTAGGGATCAAGGCCGTTGCTGCGCGGCGACGGCCGATAACCCTGCTGCGAATACGCCCCGGCCTGTGCCCAGTCGCCGGCGCGCGGGCCGGCGTTCCACGCAAACCCCTTCATCGCCAGCAGCGCAATCAACTGGATGTCGCTGATGCGCAGCGAGAACGCCACCCGCTTCAACACCTGCAGCTTGTCCTCGGTCAGCGGGCCGTCGGCCAGCGCCACGTCGCACAGCATGTCGAGGAGCGGCATCACCGAGCTGCGCCGCGGCAGGCACCAGGTGCGCAGGTCCACCAGCGTGCGTGCCAGGTCGAAACCCGGCGCCTTGCCCTTGTTGAAGGCATCGATCGCGCGGCGGCGCCACAGCGGATCGAGTTCCAGCCGCGACATCAGCCTCTCGGCGATCGCGACCTCGCCCTCCGACACGCGGCCATCGCTCTTGGCCAGCGCGCCCATCACCGCGAACAGCGGTTCGACATAGCCGTCCTTGCCGCCGCTGTGGGTGAGCCCGGACAACCAGCCGCTGTCCAGGGCCAGATGCCCGATCACCAGCCCGATCAGCGCGCCGCCGAAATCGCGCGTCAACCACAAGCCGATCACGAAACCGATCAGCTTGCCCCAGATCCTCATGGGTTGTCCGCCTGCGCCGGTTTGCACGCCGATTGCGCCGCGTACCAGTGCGCCAACGCCTGCATGTCCTTTTCCGTCAGCGGTCCCGCCGCAGCCTGCATCACCGGCACCCTGCGCGTGCCGTCGCGGTATCCGTGCAACGCTTGCAGCAGATATGGGTAGGGCTGCCCCGCGAGATGGGGCGCACCCGGGATGCGTGCATGGCCGTCCTCGCCGTGGCACGCCGCGCACAGTCCGAGCTGCGCGGGCCGCGGCGGTGACGCGTCGACCGCCCGCGCTGTGGCGAAGGGCACGGCCGCGAGCAGCGTGCAGAGCAGGAACGATTGGCGCATCCGCGCAGTTTATCAGCAGCCACGCCGGCGCCGCCGCGGATGGCGTGCCTCGCTACAATGGACATTTCGTGTCTGCGGAGCCTCGTCGTGCCCACCACCTTGCTGCAGTCGGATCTGCCCGGCCTCGAACTTCTGCATCGCGGCAAGGTGCGCGACGTGTACGCTCTGAGCGGCGATCACCTGCTGATCGTGGCGACCGACCGATTGTCGGCGTTCGACGTGGTGCTGCCCGATCCGATTCCCGGCAAGGGCGAGATGCTGTGCCAGATTTCCAATTTCTGGTTCGCCAGGACCGCGCATTTGGTGCCGAACCACTTGACCGGCATCGACGTCGCCTCGGTATTGCCGAAAGGCGTGGACGCGAAGCTGTACGCCAGGCGCGCGGTGGTGGTGAAGCGCCTGAAGCCGGTGCCGGTCGAGGCGATCGCGCGCGGCTATCTCATCGGTTCCGGCTGGAAGGATTACCAGGCCACCGGCTCGCTGTGCGGCATCAAGTTGCCCAAGGGTTTGCAGCAGGCGCAGCAGTTGCCGGAACCGATCTTCACGCCCTCGACCAAGGCGCCCAAGGGCACCCACGACGAGAACATCGGCTTCGATGAAGTGGTGAAGCTCATCGGCGCCGATCTCGCCCGGCAGGTGCGCGACGCCACGCTTGCCATCTACCAATTTGCCGCGGCGTACGCGGCGGAACGCGGCATCCTCATCGCCGACACCAAGTTCGAATTCGGCACCGACGCGAACGGGAAACTCTACGTGATGGACGAAATGCTGACGCCGGATTCCTCGCGGTTCTGGCCGGCCGATCAGTACAAGGTCGGCATCAGTCCGCCGTCCTACGACAAGCAGTTCGTGCGCGATTACCTGGAAACGCTGGACTGGGGCAAACGCGCGCCGGGTCCGAAACTGCCGCGCGAAGTGATCGACGGCACCGCCGCGAAATACGCCGAAGCGCTGAAGAGGCTCGCTGGCATCACGCTCGATTGAACCGGGAGTGCGTGGCGCGCGGCGCCGGTTGGGCGTAGGCTGATCGACAGCACCCGCGACCGAGGCCAGCATGCGCAGCATCAACGAGTGGTTCGCAAGCTACAGCGCCGATCACCAGAATCCCGCCAACCGCGCGATCCACTGGGTGTGCGTGCCCACGATCATGTGGACGGTGATCGCGGCGCTGTGGACGATCCCGCCGATCCCGCCGCAATGGTTCAAGCCGGGCCTGTGGGCGGTGCTGGCGATGTTCGCGACGTTCCTGTTCTACCGTCGCCTGTCGCGCAACCTCGCCTGGGCGATGGCGCTGCTGTTCATCGTGAGCGGCGCGATCGCGTGGGCGCTCTACGGTGCGCTGGGACCACGGAACCTCCTGATCCTCGCGGCCGCGCTGTTCGTCGCGGCGTGGATCGGACAATTCATCGGCCACGCGATCGAAGGCCGCCGTCCGGCCTTCCTCACCAACATCGTGCAACTCCTGATCGGCCCGGCGTGGCTGATGGGCAAGCTGCTGCGCAGACTGGGTATCACGTATTGACGCCGCACAATGTAGGTTGGGCTGATTCCGGATTTATCCGGAAGAAGCCCAACGTAGCAGCGGCGTGTCAATGTTGGGCTATTCACCGATGCGTTGGGCTTCCGCCGATGAAGCCGGCGTCAGCCCAACCTACCCATTCGCAAGATCGCGGTTGAGCAGTTCGGCCAACCGTGCACCGGCCTGCCGCAAGCGCTGCTCGGCAATCGGCAACTCGCGTTGGACATAGGCATCGTCGATGAAACGCGAGCGCGGATACACGCCGTCGTCGCGGTCGATCCGGCAGCTTTCCTCGGCCCATTGGGCCGGCGTGCCGCCGGTCGCGATCCGCGCAGGTTGTGCCGCGAGCTGGTCCGCGAATCGCGCCGCCGACAGGTGCGTCGAGTCCAGCATCAGTGAATCCCAGACCCGGTGCAGGTTGGTGCCGCGGTTCCACCAGCGCACCTGGAAATCATTGCCGCCTGCGTCGTGGCGGTAATCGGCGTGCAGCGGCTGGTGAATGTCGGCCACGAAATGCACCACGAACGCCAATGCCTCGGCGCGCTCCTCCGGCGGATTCGCGCGGTTGGCGAGGATCGCGGAATATTGGTCGATCGCCGCCACCACGCATTCGCCGTTGCGGCAATCGCGCGGCGGATCGTAGGCGCAATCGCGCGAATGGAAGTTGACGAAGTGCAGGCGTTTGGTGTGCTGGAACAACGCGGGATCGGTGTCGCGCAAGTCGTCGGCCCAGACTGCAATGTCCGAAAGGTGCCGCGCACCGCGCAGGGCCAGCAGTGCCTGCGCCTCAGCCCGTGCCTGCGGCGTCAGTTGCGCCTCCGCCAGCCGCGCCACGATGCGGTGTCCCAGCGGGCCCCACGCGAACGCCGGCGGCGTGCAGGCCAACGTCGCGGCGAATGCAATGGCCGCCATTCCGAAGCGGCGCCGCGTGTGCAAAGTCCAGCGCATGACAAGCCTCGGCAAAAATGCCAGTTTGCCACGCCCGAAGTCGCTTCCGGCCATGAAGCGGCGCGCCAAACGGGTTAAAATGGGCGTTCTCTCCACAGGCTTTCGCAAAGGACGACACCATGGCGATCAAGGTCGCGATCAACGGCTACGGCCGCATCGGCCGCAACATCCTGCGCGCGCTGTACGAATCCAACCGCACCGGCGCGATCCGCATCGTCGCGATCAACGACCTGGGCGACGCCGAGACCAACGCGCATCTGACGCGCTACGACACCGCGCACGGCAAGTTCCCCGGCACCGTCGACGTCGAAGGCGGCGACCTCGTCGTCAACGGCGATCGCATCAAGGTGTGCGCCGAGCGCGATCCGTCCAAGCTGCCGTGGAAAGACCTCGGCATCGACATCGTGATCGAATCGACCGGCCTGTTCACCAAGCGCGACAAGGCCGCGGCGCACCTCGCCGCGGGCGCGAAGAAGGTGATCATCTCGGCGCCCGGCGAAGGCGTGGACGGCACCTTCGTGTTCGGCGTCAACGAGGACAAGATCAAGCCGACCGACACCATCATCTCGAACGCCTCGTGCACCACCAACTGCCTCGCGCCGCTGGCCAAGGTGCTGCACGAGAAGATCGGCATCGTGCACGGCCTGATGACCACGATCCACGCCTACACCAACGACCAGGTGCTGACCGACGTCTATCACAAGGACCTGCGTCGCGCGCGTTCGGCCACCATGAGCCAGATCCCGACCAAGACCGGCGCTGCCGTCGCGGTGGGGCTGGTGCTGCCGGAATTGAACGGCCGTCTGGACGGCTTTTCGATGCGCATCCCGACCATCAACGTGTCGTGCGTGGATCTCACCTTCGTCGCACAGCGCGCCACGACCAAGGATGAAATCGACGCCGCGATCACCGAGGCCGCGAACGGCAAGTTGAAAGGCGTGATGGCGGTCAACACCAAGCCGCTGGTGTCGGTGGACTTCAATCACAACCCGGCATCGTGCACGTACGACGCAACCCAGACCCGCGTGATGGGCGGCACCCTCGTCAAGGTGCTGGGCTGGTACGACAACGAGTGGGGTTTCTCCAGTCGCATGCTGGACATGACCGAGGCGTTTGCGAACGCGCGCTGATCCGCGCGTTACGTCACGGCATTGTTCTCGTTGCGCGCGTGCCGTGCTCCTTCTCCCGCTTGCGGGAGAGGCGGCCGCAGGCCGAGCGTGTAGCGCTTGGGTGAGGGGAACCTTGCCGCGACGCTGCCGAATTCCCCCCATCCGCCCTACGGGCACCTTCCCCCGCAAGGGGGGGGGAAGGATGTTCAGCCGAGCGCCTTCAGCGCCGCTGCGTAATCCGGCTCGTGGGTGATGTCGTCCACCATCTGCGTGTAGATCACCTTGTCGTGCTCGTCCAGCACCACCACCGCGCGGGCGGCGAGGCCGGCCAGCGGGCCGTCGGTCATCGCGACGCCGTAATCCTTGAGGAATTCGCGGCCGCGCATCATCGACAGCATGACGACGTTCTTGATGCCTTCGGCGCCGCAGAAGCGTCCCTGCGCGAACGGCAGGTCGGCGGAGATGCACAGCACCACCGCGTTCTTCAGGCCCGCGGCGTCCTGGTTGAAATGCCGCACCGAGGCCGCGCACACGCCGGTGTCGACGCTCGGGAAGATGTTCAGCACCTTGCGCTTGCCCGCGAAATCCGCGAGCGTTTTTTCCGACAGATCGCCTGCGATCAGCTTGAACGCCGGCGCCTTGTCGCCGACCTTCGGAAACTTTCCGTCCACGTGGACGGGATTGCCCTTGAACCTGGTACCGGACATGGCGTGACTCCTTCGGATTGCGTACGGAAAATGCGTGGTGGCGGCTGCCACCATCCGGCCAGTCTAGCCGACGAAGATCAAATCAGCGTGATGCGGCGCGCGGCGGCGCAGGCGA
Source organism: Rhodanobacteraceae bacterium (assembly GCA_030123585.1). NCBI lineage: Bacteria > Pseudomonadati > Pseudomonadota > Gammaproteobacteria > Lysobacterales > Rhodanobacteraceae > Rhodanobacteraceae bacterium. The sequence continues at coordinate 2,792,250 of CP126120.1, read as the reverse complement.
TTCGCCGGCCGGCTTGCTGCCATCGCCGCGATCCAGCAGCGGCAATTTGTCCGGGATACCGTCCCACAGGTCGGCGCCTTCCAGCGCCGGGATCTTGCTGGCGATCACCGGCCATTGCCTCGCCAGCTCGGCGTTGATCGCGAGATATTTTTCCTGTCCCGCCGGCACGTCCATCTCGGGGAAGATCGCGTTGACCGGGCACTCGGCCACGCACAGCGTGCAGTCGATGCACTCGACGGGATCGATCACCAGGAAATTGGGGCCTTCGTGGAAGCAGTCGACCGGGCACACCTCGACGCAGTCGGTGTACTTGCAGTTGATGCAGTTGTCGGTGACGACGTGGGTCATGGCCACGACTCCGTGATTCGCACATCGTGCACTTTGCGCTGTTGCAATCCACACGGCATTGACGTCGATCATTGATGCAGGTCATGGCCGAACGCGGCGTCACGCACGACGGTGATGGCATGCCCGAGATCATTCCCGCCAGCCTCGACGAGGCGCAGGTTGCCGCGCTGGTGGAGCGCTTCTACGACAAGGTGCGCGTCGATCCCATGCTGGGCCCGGTGTTCAACCCGGTGGTCGAGGACTGGGACGCCCACAAGGTGCTGATGACGTCGTTCTGGGCCACGGTGGCGCTGCGCAGCGGCCGCTACCGCGGCAACCCGCTGGCGAAACACCAGCCGCTGCCGATCACGGCCGCGCATTTCCAGCGCTGGCTGGCGTTGTGGCGCGAAACCGCGGGCGAAGTGCTGGACCCGGAATCGGCCGCGCTGATGATCGGCTACGCCGAGCGCATCGGTTACGGGATGCGCGTCGGCATGGGACTGAGCGGCCATCTGCGCGGACGCGAATCCGGCATTCCGATCCGGGCACGCCAACCGCGCCCGTCCTCGCGCTCCGCGTAGTCCGTCAAGTTGCCGGTTGCGACTCCGCGCCGGCCTGCGACAGCAAGTCGTTCACCGCCTGCGCGACCACGATCTGGTCGCGCCCGCGCGCCTTGGCCGCGTACATCGCATTGTCGGCGCTGCGCAGCCAACTGCCGACATCGTGCGAGCGAGTGCCGTCGAACAGCGCCACGCCGATGCTGATGGTGACCTCGAGCCCGTTCGGCGCGTTCGGAAACACCAGTTCGGCCACCGCCTCGCGCATGGCTTCGGCGAGTTGCAGGGCCTGCGCGCCGCCGATGCGCGGACACAGCACGATGAACTCCTCGCCGCCCAGCCGCGCGAGATGTCCGCGCTTGCCGACCACTTCGCGCAGCCGCTGCAGCGAGACGTTCAGCACGATGTCGCCGAACGGATGTCCGTAGCGGTCGTTGACCAGCTTGAAATAGTCGAAATCGAACAGCAGCAGCGCGTGCAGCGGCGGCCTGTCCGCACCGCGCCTGTCGAGCAGTTCCTGCGCGCGCCGGAAAAACCCGCGCCGGTTGTCGACGCCGGTCAGCGGATCCTCCAGCGCCTGCCGGCGCAAATCCACGGCGTGGCGCCGCTGCGAACGCAACAGCAGCAGCAGCGACACGATGCCCACCAGCAGGCCCGACGCCGCGACCAGCACGGCCAGCAGGCTGCTGCGCTGGCGCCGCACCTGCATCGCGTTGCGCGCGGCATCGGCTTCGGCGGTGCGCAATTTGAGATTCTTGATCTGGTTGTTGCGTTCCAGTTCCTGGATGCGGATTTCCTTTTCGCGCGCCGCGTAGCGCGCCGCGAGTTCCGCCTGCTGCGAACGCAGGCTGTTCGACCAGCGCTGGCGCGAAACTTCCAGGGCTTCGCGTTCGGCGCTCAACGCCAGCTTGAGGTTGCCGTCGTGCTCGGCCAGTTGCGACTGCTGCTCCAGCAGATCCGGCAGCAGCGAGCCCAGTCCGCCCTTGCGCGCTTCCTCCACGGTCGATGCGATCAGCGCCATCGCCTCGCTGCGCCGCCCCAGCGCCTCCAGCGCACGCGCGATGTCGTATTGCGAATTCAGCGCATCGGACTCGCGCCCCGCGGCGCGCTCGTTGGCCAGCGAGGCCTGCGACAACGCCAGCGCCTGCGCCGGCCGGCCCTGCTTCAGGTACACCTGCGCCAGGTTGTCGCCGACCATGAGTTCCTGCGCACGGTCGCCTACCTTGCGGTACAAGGCGCGCGCGTCTTCGTAGAACTTCCCTGCCTCGGCGTATTCACCAAGGCCGTAGGCATCGTTGCCCTCATCGTTCTTGGCCTGCGCCTGGTCCCAGTCGTCGTGCAACGCGCCGAAGGCTGCATCGGCCTTCTCGCAGAGCGGCTGCGAATGCTGGTACTGGCCGGCCATGCTGTACGCGTCGCACAACTGGAACTTCGCCAGCGCGCGGTGCGCGGGATCGGGGCTGTCCAGTTGCAGGGCGGCCGCCTGCAACGCGTCGCCCACGCCGCCGCCGTCGCCGTGGACGATGCGCAAGTCGGCGGTGAGGAATCCTGCGTAGGAGGCGGCGAGCGTGTCGTGGCCGACGCTGCCGAGGCTCTTCAGGCGCGCCACCGCTTCGGTCACCGCCGCGTCGTCGGAAATGTTCACGCCCGCGTGGCCCATCCACCACAGGGCTTCGCGCTCGCCGGCGGGGTCGTTGGCGTATGCCGCGTCGTCCAGTGCGGCGCGCACCTTGGCGATCAGGGCACGCGGGTTGCCGGCGGAGAGCGTGCGCATGTCCACCTCGGACAGCGGCGAAGCCGCGAACGCGGTGGACAGCAGCCCGCACAACAGCAAACCCGGCAACAGCTTCCGCATCACCCCTCCTGGGATTGCGAATGATCAGGCACCGGAGAGCCCGTTGCAAGGAGCGGGCCAGTACACTTGCCGCATGTTGATCGGATCCATCCCCGTCGAGCCGCCCGTGGCGCTGGCGCCCATGGCCGGCGTCACCGACAAGCCGTTTCGCCGGCTGTGCAAGCAGCTCGGCGCGGGGCTGGCCGTGTCGGAAATGACGACGTCCGATCCGCGCCTGTGGCAGACCCGCAAGTCGCTGCGCCGGATGGACCACGCGGGCGAACCCGATCCGGTTTCGGTGCAGATCGCCGGCTCCGATCCCGCGCGGCTGGCGGAAGCGGCGCGCTACAACGTCGCGCACGGCGCGCAGCTCATCGACATCAACATGGGCTGTCCCGCGAAAAAGGTGTGCAACGCGTGGGCAGGTTCCGCGCTGTTGGCCGACGAGGCACTGGTGGCGCGCATCTGCCGCGCGGTGGTCGCCGCGGTCGAGGTGCCGGTGACGCTGAAGATCCGCACCGGGCAGGTGCCCGAGCACCGCAATGCACTGGCGATCGCGCACATCGCGGAAGATTCGGGTATCGCGGCGCTCGCGGTGCACGGCCGCACCCGTTCGCAGAAATACGAAGGCTTCGCCGAGTACGACACCATCGCGGCGGTGAAGGCGCAGGTTTCGATTCCCGTGTTCGCCAATGGCGACATCGACTCGCCGGAAAAAGCCCGCTTCGTGCTCGATTACACGAAGGCCGACGCGCTGATGATCGGCCGCGCGGCGCAGGGCCGCCCGTGGATCTTCCGCGAGATCGCGCATTACCTCGCGACCGAAGAACGCCTGCCCGAACCCGATGCGATCGAAGTCCGCGACATCCTGCTCGGACACCTCGACGATCTGTACGCGTTCTACGGCGAGGTGACCGGCGTGCGCATCGCGCGCAAGCATCTCGGCTGGTACGCGAAGGACCGTCCGGAAAACGCCGCCTTCCGCGCCGTGGTCAATGCGGCGGAGGGCGCGCACGAGCAGCGGCGCCTGACCCGTGACTATTTCGACGCCCTCGCGGCCGGAGTTCCCGGCGAGTTCGCCGCGGCCGCGTGACCCACCCGCCGCTGAACACGCTACGCTTGGCGGTGCGCCCGCGCCCGCGACCCTGTATCATGCGCAGTTCGCTCCATCCTTCCATCCGTATCAAAGGATATAACCCGCGATGAGCCGTTATCTCTTCACCTCCGAATCGGTCTCCGAAGGCCACCCGGACAAGGTCGCCGACCAGATTTCCGACGCCGTGCTGGATGCGATCCTGGCGCAGGACAAGCGCGCGCACGTGGCGTGCGAAACCATGGTCAAGACCGGCGTCGCGATCGTCTCGGGCGAAGTCACCACCGACGCGTGGGTGGACATCGAGGCGCTGGCGCGCAAGGTGATCCTGGGCATCGGCTACGACTCGTCCACCGTCGGCTTCGACGGCGCGACCTGCGGCGTGCTGAACCTGATCGGCAAGCAGTCGCCCGACATCAACCAGGGCGTCGCGCGCAAGAAGCCGGAGGAACAGGGCGCGGGCGACCAGGGCCTGATGTTCGGCTACGCCTGCAACGAGGCGCCGGAATTCATGCCCGCGCCGATCTACTATTCGCACCGGCTGGTCGAGCAGCAGGCTAAGATTCGCAAGGCCGGCAAGCTGAAGTGGCTGCGCCCTGACGCGAAGTCGCAGGTCACCCTGCATTACGACGACAAGCACCAGGTCGCCGGCCTCGATGCGGTGGTGCTGTCCACCCAACACGATCCCGAGGTGTCGCATGCCGACCTTGTGGAAGGCGTGCGCGAGCACATCCTCAAGCCCGTGCTGCCGAAGAAGTGGTATGAGTCGCTGCCGAAGAACAAGGTGCACATCAACCCGACCGGCAAGTTCGTGATCGGCGGCCCGGTGGGCGACTGCGGCCTGACCGGCCGCAAGATCATCGTCGATACCTACGGCGGCATGGCCCGCCACGGTGGCGGCGCGTTCTCGGGCAAGGATCCGTCCAAGGTCGATCGTTCGGCCACCTACGCCGCGCGCTACGTGGCCAAGAACATCGTCGCGGCCGGCATCGCCGACCGTTGCGAGGTGCAGATTTCCTACGCGATCGGCGTGGCCGAACCGACTTCCATTTCGGTCACCACGTTCGGCACCGGCAAGATCAGCGACGACAAGATCGAGAAGCTGATCCGCGCGCACTTCGACCTGCGCCCGTACGGCATCATCAAGATGCTGGACCTGATCCACCCGATCTATCAGGCGACCGCGTCGTATGGCCACTTCGGCCGCAAGCCGTTCCAGCTCACCTACAAGTGGGAAGAGCGCGAAGGCGGCAAGATCGTGAAGAAGTCGGAAACCGCCACCGCGTTCTCGTGGGAAAAGACCGACCGCGCGGACCATCTGCGCAAGGCCGCGAAACTGTAGGAGCGGCGGCAGCCGCGACTGGTCGGGCCTCCCGGCCCTCCTACAGAGCGGCGGCAGCCGCGACTGGTCGGGCCTCCCGGCCCTCCTACAGTGCGGCGGCAGCCGCGACCACGGAGATCTCTGCCTCGGAGCTTTTTGCCACGGAGCTCTATGCCATGGATGGCGTGATTTCGCGTTCGCGGCCGTACGCGAGTCACCCCGTATTCTGCAACCCGCGCGCCACGCCATTGACGCAGGCGACCAGGCTGTTCAACAACATCTCGTCGCGGCCGCCGCCTGCGCGCCAGCGGCGCAACAAGTCCACCTGCAGCACGCTCATCGGATCGATGTACGGGTTGCGCAACTGGATCGACAGCGCGAGGCGCGGGTCGCCGGCCAGCAGCTTGTCGCTGCCCTTGAGGCGCAGGATCGCGGCGCGGGTGCGCCGGAATTCCCGTTCGATGCGCGGGAAGAATTTCCCGTGCAGGTCACCGGACAGTTTCGAGAATGCGCGGGCGATGTCGAGGTCGGCCTTCGCCAGCATCATTTCCACGTCGTCGATCAGCGTGCGCAGGAACGGCCAGTCGCGCGCCATCTCCACCATCGCCGCTTCGCCGAGCGTCTCGATGCCGTGTTCGAGCGCGCTGCCGAAGCCGTACCAGCCCGGCAGGATCGAACGCATCTGGGTCCACGCGAACACCCACGGGATCGCGCGCAGGTCTTCCACGCCGCGCATGCTGCGGCGGCTGGCCGGACGTGAACTCATGGTCATGCGCTCGATCACGTCGACCGGCGTCGCGCTGCGGAAATAGGCGACGAAATCGGGCTCGCCGACGAACGCGCGGTAGGCTTCGCGGCTGGCCGCCGCCAACTCATCCATCTGCCGGATCCACTCCGCTTCGCGCGGTTCCGGTTCGCGCGGACGCAACGACGCGCGCAGGGTTGCGCCGACCGTCTGCTCGAGGTTGCGCAGCGCCAGCGCGCGGATGCCGTACTTGCGATGGATCACCTCGCCCTGCTCGGTCACGCGAAGGCGCCCCGCCACCGCGCCGCGCGGCGACGCCATCAGCGCCGGCGTGACCTTGCTGCCGCCGCGGCAGGCCGAACCGCCGCGGCCATGGAAAAACGTGAGCCGGATGCCGGCCGCATCGGCCACTTCCAGCATGTCCGCCTGCGCGCGCTGCAAGGCCCAGCGCGCGGCCAGGATGCCGCCGTCCTTGGCGCTGTCGGAATAGCCGACCATGATCATCTGGTGCTCGCCGCGATGCCGCAGGTGCGCGCGGTAAACCGGATCATCCAGCAACGCGCGCAAACTGGCCGCGGCGTGCGCCAGGTCGTCCACCGTTTCAAACAGTGGCGCGACGTCCAGCGGCACCGTGCCATCCTCGACCAGCCCGCCGTGGCGGGCGAGCGCCAGCACCGCCAGCACGTCGGCGGCGGAACGCGCCATCGAAATGATGTACGGCCCTGCGGCATCACTGCCGTAACGACGGCGCGCATCGGCCAGCGTCGCGAACACCGCCTTGATCCGCGCCGCCGCAGGATCGTCGCGTTCGCCGAAAACCGCCTCGCCCGCCGCCAACGGCCGCAGGCGTGCGGCACGCGCATCCGGTTCGCGTGTAGCCCAGTCGGGGTCATCCAGCAGCACCGCCAGCACATCGTCGTGGACCCGCGAATCCTGGCGCACGTCCAGCCGCGCCAGGTGAAACCCGAAGGTGCGCACGCGCCACTGCAATCGGCGCACCGCAAACAGTCCGGCGTTCGCGCCCCGGTTCGCCGCGAGGCTGTCGGCGATCAGCGCGACGTCGGCTTCGAACTCGTTCGCGTTGGCATAGCCAGCGGGACCATCGTCCTCGCTGGCCTGCAGGCGCGCGTGCATCAGCGTCAGCAGGCAGCGATACGGCATGTTGGCGTGGCGCGGACGAATCTTCGCCGCCGCCTTCGGCAGCCGCTGCCGGTACGCGGCCAGCCTTGCGCGCACGGCGTCGGACACGCCCACGCGATCCTCGGTCTGGCTGAGCTGGCGCGCCAGCCATGCGCAACCGGCGCGGTAGCGTTCCAGCACCATCGCGCGTTGCGCGCGCAGCGTTGCCTCGATGGTCTCGGCGCCGACGTTGGGATTGCCGTCCATGTCGCCGCCCACCCACGAACCGAAACGCAGCACGCGCGGCAACTCGGCCTCGACGCCATAGACGCGCGCCAGTTCGTGCCGGAACGATTCGTAGAACACCGGCAGCACGCGATATAACGGTTCGGCGAGATAAAACCCGATGTGCTCGAACTCGTCCTGCACGCTGGGCCGCACGCTGGAAGCCTCGGCGGTCTGCCAGCCCGAGGTGAGCGCCATGCGCAGGCGCTCGTGGTCAATGGCGCGTTCCTGCGGCGTGCGCGCGGGGTCGAAGCGGTCCACCAGTGCCTTCACGATCGCCTGTTCCTTTTCCAGCAGCGAGCGCCGCACCGCCTCGGTGGGATGCGCGGTGAACACCGGCTCCACGTCCAGACGCGCGATCCACGCGAGCAGCTCTTCCGCCTGGACGCCATGTGCCTTCAGTGTTTCCAGCACGTCGGCCAGCGACTCGGGTTGCGAACGAGTGCTGGAGCGTTCGTAATCGCGCCGGCGGCGGATGCGGTGCACGCGCTCGGCGACGTTGACCATCTGGAACCACGTCGCGAAGGCGCGCGCGAGCATTTCCGCCGTGGCGGGATCGGTTCCGGCCAGCATCTTCGCCAGCGCGTCCACTCCCTCCCCGTCCACGCGCCGCCGGATCGCCGCGGTGCGGAGCTCCTCGACCCGGTCGAAAAACGCCTCGCCGTTCTGTTCGGCCAGCATCTCGCCGACCAGCACGCCGAGTTCGTGCACGTCCTCGCGCAGCGGCGCGTCGTGCGGCGCGAACGTGATGTCGCGGCGGTCATCGGGCTGGTGGGTCGATCGATTCACGATTGCTCCTCGCAGGCAGCGGCACGGCCGGCAGGGCGGACCGGTCCGGGCCGCGATTCATCTTTCCATCGCGACGAACGGATATAATGCCTCATTCGCCGAGGGGCGTTGCAACCCGCTGCGTGGTCGCCTCCACCGGAATCGCATATCGATATGCGGATTCGAGCAAAGCGGGTCAGGCTCGGCGCCTTCCCTACCGCAACAGCGCCCGATCACCCGGAGTAATCCCATGAACGCTGTCGCCAAAGATTCCGCGCAACACGACTACAACGTCCGCGACCTGTCGCAAGCCGAGCTGGGCAGGAAACGCATCCGGATGGCCGAGCAGGAAATGCCGGGGCTGATGCAGATTCGCGCGCGTTACGCACCGCAGAAACCGCTGAAGGACGTGCGCGTCACGGGCTCCTTGCACATGACCAAGGAAACCGCGGTGCTGATCGAGACGCTGGCCGCGCTCGGCGCGTCGGTGCGCTGGGCCTCGTGCAACATCTTCTCGACCCAGGACGATTGCGCCGCCGCGATCGCCGCCGCCGGCATCCCGGTGTTCGCGTGGAAGGGTGAGACGCTGGAGGAATACTGGCAGTGCACACTGGACGCATTGACGCATCCCGGCATGAAAGGCCCCGAACTGATCGTGGACGACGGCGGCGACGCGACGCTGTTGATCCACAAGGGCGTGGAAATGGAAGACGGTTCCAAGTGGGTCGATGAAAAGGGCGCCAACCACGAGGAACAGGTCATCAAGGATCTGCTGAAGAAGACCCGCACCGAACGCCCCGGCTTCTGGAAGAAGGTCGCCAGCGAGTGGCGCGGCGTGTCCGAGGAAACCACGACCGGCGTGCATCGCCTGTACCAGCTCGCCGAAGCCGGCAAGCTCTTGGTGCCCGCGATCAACGTCAACGACTCGGTCACCAAGTCGAAGTTCGACAACCTGTATGGCTGCCGCGAATCGCTGGCCGACGGCATCAAGCGCGCGACCGACCTGATGGTCGCGGGCAAGGTCGCGGTAGTGTGCGGCTACGGCGACGTCGGCAAGGGCTGCGCGCATTCGCTGAAGGGCTTCGGCGCGCGCGTGATCGTCACCGAAATCGACCCGATCTGCGCGCTGCAGGCCGCGATGGAAGGTTTCCAGGTCGCGACCGTCGAGGACACGCTGGGGATCGGCGACATCTACGTCACCACCACCGGCAACCGCGACGTGATCACGCTGGAGCACATGCAGCGCATGAAGAACCACGCGCTGGTCTGCAACATCGGCCACTTCGACAACGAGATCCAGGTCGATCGCCTGCAGAAGGCCGCGAAGCAAACCAACATCAAGCCGCAGGTCGACCTCTACACCTTCCCCGAAGGCAACTCGATCTACCTGCTCGCCGAGGGCCGCCTCGTGAACCTCGGCTGCGCGCACGGCCATCCGTCGTTCGTGATGTCCAATTCGTTCTCGAACCAGACGCTCGCGCAGATCGACCTGTGGGCCAACAAGGACAAGTACGAAAAGACCGTCTACCGCCTGCCCAAGAAGCTGGACGAGGAAGTCGCGCGCCTGCACCTGGAACAGATCGGCGTCAAGCTCACCAAGCTCTCCCAGGCCCAGGCCGACTATCTCGGCGTGCCGGTGGAAGGGCCGTACAAGGCCGATCACTACCGCTACTGATCGGCATCATTCAAACGTGTGGCCGATTCAATGAAGGCGCGGCGCAAGCCGCGCCTTGTTCGTTTCGGATGATGCGCGATCACGCTGCCTCGCCACCTGCCTTCCGCAGGTGGTTTGGCGTATGGCTTGTCCCAACCGGAAGTTGTTTGCTTGGCGCCGACGCAACAGGCCGGCTGCCTCGATTGAAGCTCTGAAAATCGAAGTCGCGTCGCAGGAAAACCGATGTCGTTGAAGTGTGGCTTTCGGTCACCTTGAAGCCCGAGAAGTCCACCCGGATCAAGCCGGATTTTTCAGCACCCCGGTGGCCATGGGATGCCGGTCCGAATTGTCCGGAATGATCCGCCATCAGCCAGTTTCGCGATGGTTTCGAGCGCGCAATCGAAGCGGTAGCCATACGAATCCATGCCGATTACACGGCGAACCCTTCCGTTTCCCTTCTGATCTGGAACGGGAACAGGCCGGTTTCATCCAGTATCAACCTGACGTTCTCGTTCTTCATGCGAGACACGGCTTCGAACCACGACCGATGGTTTTCAATACTGGTTATGGACTTTGCCCGTTGCATCCGGTAGATGCGTCGAAGCACCCTATCTCCATCCGAATACCGTTTCTGACGCAGATCGAATTGCTGGAGATACTCGACGTACGAAAACGCTGCCACTGACCATGCCCGACAACAATCCGTGCCGGTATTCGAAGTAGGCTCCTGCAGGACAATCACCATGCAACCTCCCTCCGATCTGCTTCGCCGGGCGAATCGGCCCGAGAAAAACAGGTGTCCAAGGATCGATGCCCTACCGGCGGGAGGCGTCGGAATCGCCTGTTAGAATCGCATTTGATACGCCCCGCGGAATCTTCCTCGCCCCCCATGACCTCGGACTCCTCCTTCACGTTCGAATCCACGACCAACAGCGAATTGGAGATCGCCCGCACGCATGTGCGCCAAGGCAATCTGGTCGAGGCGGAACGGGCTTACCGACAGGTGGCAGCCACGCAGCCTGATCAGGTCGAAGCGCTCAGGTTTCTTGCCAACGCCGAGTTGTCGCGCGGCAATCCCGGCGAGGCGGTTGCCATACTCAGCCGAGCGGCACAGGTCAACCGCGACGACATCTGGGTCTTGCTGGAGCTGGGGGTCGCCTACCGCAGCGCGCAACGCATGGATGAGGCGCGCTCGGTATTCGAACGAGCCCTGGAATCGAGCCAAGGCCGCAACACCACGGCGCGCCTGCTGCTGGCCAACGTCTATGAGCAGGACGACCGGCCGCAAATGGCGTTGCTTCAGTACTTCCGGGCCATCCTCGACGCCCAGGCCAAGAGACAATGGCTGGACGACGCAACCACCGAACCGGGTTTGCGTCAGCTCGTGAAACACGCCATGCGATACGTGGATACGGGACGGCGCCAACTGTTCGGCAACGTCCTGGAGCCCTTCCGTCGCGGCATGGATGCCGCGCGATTGGGCCGTATCGACACGGCGTTGTCCGTTTACCTGGGCGAACGGACCGAAGAACCGGCGGACCCTCGTCAGAAACCGACGTTCCTGTACATCCCGGATCCCGGTGCGGTTTGCTTTCCCGATACCGCGGCGTTCGACTGGCTTGCCGACTGGTCGGCTCGCGCCTCGTCCCTCGACGGCGAAGCGCTTGCCTGCATCCGCAGCACGGCGGAGCAACCCGCCGACGTTTCGCCTTTCAGCCTGAACGCGATGACGGCGGGGCAAGGCGCGCAGTCCGCACCGGCAACGGAACAGCAAATCCCCTTGTACCAGCGCGGCATTTTCCAGGACGCGATTCGGGCCCAGCTTCCGCGGTTGTCCGGCATGCTCGATTCAGCGCCGCTCGTGCGCATCTCCAACTACGCACCCGACGCAGCCATCCTCGCGCTGCAACCGGGAGCCCGCACGTCCGCGCGCCACGGGCGCACCAACGCCTTCTGCACGATCGTCGTCGGTTTCGAAGGAAGCGCGCCACTGCGGGTCACGGTCGGCGGAGAACCTCGGCAACTGCGTGCAGGACAGGCGCTGGCATTCGACCCCAGCTTCGGATTCGAATACGCCGCGATCGGCGACGCACCGTCACGTGCGCTGGTGTTCGAGGTGTGGAACCCGGGTATCTCGCCGTTGGAACGCGATGCCCTGAGCGCATTGACCGCCGCGGTCGTGGATTTCGACTCGCGGCTGCAGGAGCTCGCCTGAGCGCGGCGACATGGCGACTTCCAATCCAGACCTCCCCGTGGCCCGCGACCTCACCCGCTACGTGCAGTGTTTCGACCATGCCCTGGAGCCGGACTTCTGCCAGCGGATGATCGAATCGTTCAACCGTCTTTCGCGGTTCCATGCCCGCAATGGTCGAGGCGTCATGACCCAGCTCGAGGAAAGCGCGTGGACGGAACTCAATGTGAGCAAGACGGCCGATGCCTCGTTCGAGGCATTTTTCCGCGAACAGACCCTGCGCCACCTTGCCCTCTACAACGAACGCGTGGCGCTGACGCTGCCGGTCCCGCCGCGCAATCGCCTCGAGAACCTGCGCATCAAGCGGTACTCCGTCGATGCCGGCGACCAGTTCCAGCCCCATTTCGATGCACTCGATTATTCCTCGAACCGCTACATGGTGTTCCTGTGGTACCTCAATGACGTGAGCGAAGGCGGCGAAACGGAATTCTGCGATCTGGGGCTGCGCATCGAGGCGCGGCAGGGGCGCTTGCTGATGTTTCCCCCGTACTGGATGTTCCAGCACGCGGGGCTGCCGCCGCGCTCCAACGACAAATACATGATTTCCACTTATCTCCTGTTTTGACGCAACGGAACAGGATCCGAGAGAAGAAGCGATGGTGGTTTCGCGTCTGCATGGACTGAGCCCGCTTGCCGCACAACAGGTGATGGCCACTGCCCAGGCGATCGAGACGGGCGGCCCCGATCTCGCGGATGCGAGGCTCGCCCCCCTGCTGGCTTCCTATCCCGACCACCCCGAAGTCCTGCGCCTGCGCGCCGGCATCCAGAATCTGCGGGGAGACTACTCCGGCGCAATGGCCGCGATGAAGCGCGCGGTGGCCAAGCGTCCCGACGATCCCCTCTACTACAACACGCTGGGAATGATCCTCGGCCAGACGGGTGAGTATGACGCGGCCATCCAGTCATTCAGGCATGCCTGCGACCTGCAACCCGACCTTGCGATCGCCTGGTTCAACCTGGGTGCGATGCTGATGCGCTGCATGCGCCGCGCGGAAGCCACCGCCGCCCTGCAACGCTCGGTTGCACTCAACCCGGGGTACATGCCGGCGCGCGTGCTGCTGGGAGATTTGTTGCGCGCCGAAAACCGCATCGACCAGGCTGCGGCCGAATATCGCCGGGTCATCGCCGAGCAGCCGTGGGCCGGGATGGCGTGGTGGGGCCTGGCCGACCTCAAGACCATCCGGTTCGTATCCGGCGACATCGACCAGATCAGGCGCGCCATGCGTGACAGCCGCGCCAACGACAACGACATGATCGCCATGGGTCTCGCGCTGGCAAAGGCGCTCGACGACGAGGGTCGCTACGCCGAGTCGCTGGATGCCCTGGCGCGGGCGCATGCGATCGCGCGCAGCAGGAGAACATGGAGCGCGGAGGCCTTCAGCGCCGGGATGTCCAGGATCCTCGATGCGTTCACGCCGCCGCCGACGCCTTCTCCCGACGCGGCGGCGGGACAGGGCGTCATCTTCGTCACCGGCCTGCCGCGTTCCGGTTCCACTCTGGTCGAGCAGATTCTCGCGTCCCATTCGATGGTCGAGGGGCCGGGCGAACTGACGGATCTTCCGATGGTCCTGACCGAAGAATCGGATCGCCTGGGCAAACCGTATCCAGCCTGGGTGAAACAGACCCGACCGGAAGACTGGCAGCGTCTCGGCGGACGCTATCTGCAACGCACTGCGTACTGGCGTGAACGTCGACCCGTCTTCGTCGACAAGCTGCCCGGCAACTGGTACCACATCGGCGCGATCCGCGCGATGCTGCCGGCCGCGAAGATCATCTGCTGCCGCCGCGATCCGGTGGAGACCTGTTTTTCGTGCTATCGCCAATATCTCGACAACAACGAATACGCGCGTACCTTCGCCGACCTTGCGGCGTACTGGCGTGACTTCGACCGCAGCGTGGCTCATTGGCATGCGTTGCATCCCTCGCACGTACACGAACACGTCTACGAGCAACTGATCGCCGAACCAGAGGAAAGCATCCGCGCCCTGCTGGAATTCTGCGGCTTGCCGTTCGAGGAGGGTTGTCTGCGCTTCCACGAGAACAAGCGCGACGTCAGCACGCCCAGCGCCATGCAGGTACGCCAGCCCCTGCGCGCGGACACGGCCCGTGCACCGCGCTACGGCGCCTTGCTCGATCCGCTGCGTGCGGCGCTGGGACTCCCGCCGTTCGCGGGGTAAACCATGCCGCCTGCCGCAAAGTCCGAACAGACGTGGCTGGAGCAGGCCCGCACGCTGGTGCTGCGCGGTGATCATGCCGGCGCGGAAACGGTGGTTTCGCTCGCACTGCAGGAGTATCCGCGGTCCTTTGAACTGCGCCGCATCCAGGCCGGCATCTTCAACCTGACCCGACGCAAGCGCGAGGCCGAGGCCCTGCTGACGCAACTGCTCGCGGAGCGTCGGGACGATGGCGCCACGGCATTCACGCTGGCACGCCTCCTCGCCGGCGAATGCCGCAGCGCCGCCGCCGCCGCCGTCATGCAGGACTATTTCGGGCAAGGGCGACCCGATGTGGAGATGGCCATACAGGCGATCGAGTTGCTCGACGACTGCGGCCGCAAGCGCGACGCGGCAGCAATCGCCGAACGTGCGATCAGTGCCGCCCCCGGCGATCCGCGCCTGCACGGCTACGCAGGCATGCTGGACATCCAGCTCGGGGATTTCGAACGTGCGAGAAAGCATTATCTGTTTGCGCTCGAGCACACCCCGAGGGCATGCGAGTGGCACGTTCCGCTGGGACTGGCCTCGATGCAGCGCTATCGCGATGCGCAGCACCCCGATTTCGCGCTATTCCGCGACTGCCTGCGACGCAGCGACCTCAGCGACAAGGCACATTCGACCCTGCTGTTCGCGTTGTGCAAGGCGCACGACGACATCGGCGACTACGCCTTGGCGGCGGAGTACGCCCGTCAGGCCAATGCCATCGCGCACACGCTGACGAAATGGTCCCGCGAGGACTGGCGGCGTGCGGTCGAAGCGCGACTCACCGCCGGACGATTCCGTCACCAACTGGAACAGCCGGACGATTTCGTCCCGATTTTCATCGTCGGAATGCCACGCTCCGGCACCACCCTGGTCGCCGAGCTCCTGACACGCCATCCGCAGGTATGCAATCGCGGCGAGTCGCCGTGGCTGGCGATCCTGGCGCAGCAGACAGACCCGACTCGCGCCACCCTTGAGGCTTTGCAGCGTGCCGCGGCCAGCTATACCGCACAGTTGCGGCAAGATGATTCGCGAGGAGCGCGCTGGTTCATCGACAAGCAGCCGCTCAACTTTCGGTACGTCGATCTGATGCTGGCGCTGTACCCCAGTGCGGGCATCGTCTTCTGCCAGCGCAACGCGCGCGACAACGCCCTCTCGCTGTGGATGCAGTCGTTCCTGGAGGATGTGCAGGGTTACGCCTACGATTTCTCCGACATCGCAATGGTGATGTGCGACTGCGAGCGGTTGATGGCGCACTGGCGCGACGCGCATCCGGACTCGATCCACACGGTCCGCTACGAACGGCTCGTCGCCGCGCCGGAAACCGTGATCGCCGAACTGGCGGCCGATCTGGGCCTGCCCGCGTTCGACGCCAATGCAGCGCCGGCTGCGGCATCCGCGAGCATCAGCACGGCAAGCCTGTGGCAGGCACGCCAACCGGTTTACGCCAGCTCGGTGGGACGCTGGAAAAATTACGCCGCGCACCTCCCGGAACTTCTGGACTTCCGGGAAGACGAGCCGGCTCGCGATGCCGGTCAGCTTTTGCCGGACGGAAACAGCAGGTAGGTCGAGAGAATGTATTTCTCGCCCGAAGTGGGCGACCGCCCGGTGTGCTGGAACATCCAATAAGGCGGAAACATCAGCAGTCGTCCCGCACGCGGGCGCACCTTGATCCCGAGGCTGCTGAACTCGGTTTCGCCACCCTCTTCGACATCATTGAGGTACCACAGGTAGACGAGGTAGCGGTTGGCGACCTCTCCAATCGAGTCGAAGTGAAGCTGAAATCCTTCCTGGGCGTCAGGGAGGTAGCGCTTGATCCGCAGGGGAGCCAGCAACGTGGTGGCCGGGATCGGTATGTCCAGCCGCACGTCCGCGTTGTAGCGCTTCAGATATTCATCGATCTGGTGAAAGAAGAAACCCTTCAGCGCCGTGTCCGCCAATGGCGTGATGTCGAGCTCGGTCCAGGCGCTGGCTTCGAGGCCGGCGCGCCAGCCATGCTCGCGCTTGACATGATGCGCGCCCGCCTGCCGGAACGAGGCGATCATCTGCTCACAGAAGGCCGGCGTCAGGGCATCGTCGTACCAGCGCACGAATTGGCGCAAATCGGCGTTCCCCTCGGGTGGCCGCGTGGCGTGCTCAGGCATCGTAACCCCAGTGCCGCATGGCGGGTTCCAGCAGAGACAAGACCGGCTCGAAGTATTTGCGATAGCGCTGCCAACGCCCGATCGAGCTTGCGTAGACCGGCTGCACGACCTGCGCGTAGCTGGGCGTGCCGATGTAGCCCTTGCGCCTGGCATGCTCGCTGAACCGGCGCAATGGCGCGGTATCGTCCAATCGAAGGAATTCGCCCAGCCGCTCCACCTGCGTCTCGAAATCCCATACGGCGCTCTCGTAGCGCCATTCGAACACCTGCGGCTTCAACAATGCGACGTGCCGGTTCCAGAATCGCATCGCCGTCGCGTAACCATTGGCCAGCCGCGGCAACGTGGAGCAAAGGGCGATGTACGCCGGCGCATTGAAATGCTGCAGGTAATTGCTGAACACGACGTCACAGGGATGGCGCACCACGAAGATGATCTTCGCTTTCGGGAACAGCCGTACCAGCAACGGCAGCCGCAGCATCGTGAGGGGATTTTTGTCGACCAGCCGCTGGCCGGACCGCAATTGCACCACATGGGCGACGGCCCGCCAGTAGGTGTCGCGCAGCGCCGTGCATTGCGCTTCGTCCAGTTCGCCGAGCTGTTCGGGATACTGTAACCCCATCGACTGCATTCGCTCGATCACACGCTGGATGAAGGGCTGCTCGTCCATCGACGCCATGCCCGGGTGCGCGTCCAGCATCTGTTCCAGCATCGTGGTGCCGGAACGCGGAAACCCGAGTACGAAGACGGGCGAATCTTCAAGCGCTGGCGCCGCGACCGGCTTCCAGTTGCGGAAGTCCTGCTCACGCACGTAATAGTCGGCGATGTTCATCGGGTTGGAGCTGGGCTCGACCAGCTCCGGCACGAGCTGCACGGCAATCTTCATCTGGGATTCGTGCGCCAGCCGCAAGTATGCCATGCACGCTGCCGTGTCTTCCTGCTTGTCGCACAGCTTGGCCAGCAGAAACCACGTCATGGTATCCCGGCGTTCGGCGCCCGGCTCGCCGAGCAGGCTTTCGAGTAACGCCCGCGCGCGCGCGGGATCCTGGCCGCGTGCCGCCATCACGGCACGGGCTTCGATGACCTCGCCCCGCAATTCAGGGTCTCCGACTGCTGCGGGTTCCGGCAACCGTTCGAGCAGTGTGCGCGCTTCGTCCACGCGATTGAAACGTTCGAGGGTCATCACCAGCCGCGCGCAGGCCGCGATGCCGCTTTGCGGATCATCCAGTTGTTCACGCAGCAATTGCTCGCCTTCCGCGTTCCGTCCGATGCGCAGCAGCATGGCGGCCAGGTCCACTCGCAACGGGCCTTCGATCAAACCCACCCAGGATTTCCAGTCCTGCAGGATTTGTTCGGCACGATCCTCGTCCCCGCATTCCAGGCACATCTGGCAGCCAAAGATGCGCGCCTCGTAATCGGCCGGATTCAACTGGACCGCACGCCACAGATAATCGCGCGCCGCGACAACCCTTTTCCATTCGAGATAGAGCAACCCCATGTTCGCGAGAAACTGCGGGTTGTCCGGCTGCAGTTGCAGCGCCCTGGCATACGCCGTCTCGGCGTCGCGCAACTGACCATCACGGCGCCTGGCGGTTCCCAGGTTGTTCCAATGCAACGGATTTCCCGGAAACCGCGCGGCGGCTTGCTGGTAGATTTCAGCCGCCTCGCGCGCCCGTTGTTGTTGCAACAGGCTGAAGCCGAGGACGCTCCACGCCAGTTCCTCATCGGGTTGGCGGCCGATGTAATCACGGGCGGCCCGCTCGGCCTCGCCGAACGCCCCACGCTCGGCCAAAGCGACCATATTCGAGGTCGCGTTCTCGGAATCACCAGACATCCCTACCGCCCTGCTTCGCGTACAACACTAGACTATACCGACGATTCGGCCACGCCGCGCTGATTTTCCCGGTTGACGCAGCCCTGTGCGCACGCTTGACTTCGGCATTGCAACGGCGTGTTTTGTCTGCTGCTCCCAGCGAGCCTCTCGACCAACGGATCGACCTGTCCATGCCAGCCTCCTCTCCCATGGCGACACCGCAACTGGATGCTGCCGCGCGCATGATGCAGGCAGGCCAATTTCATCAGGCGCGGCAGGTTCTCGAGCAATTCGTGCAGTCCAATCCCGGCGTGGGCCGGGCCCACTGGTTGCTTGGCGGCGCACGCCTGAACACCGGCGATCCGACCGGTGCCGAGCACGCGGTACGGACGGCAATCGGCCTGGAACCCGGCAATCCCTCCTCGCTCGCGTTGCTGGGCGAAATCCTGGGCGCCCAGGGCCGTTTTCCGGAGGCCGAGGCCAGCCTGCGTCAGGCGCTTGCCCTCGAACCCCGGCATGTTCCGGCGGCAGTCAATCTCGCCCAGGTACTGCTTGCCCAGCATCGCGCCGGCGACGCTTGCCAATGGGTCGACGACTTCATCCGCACGGTCAGGTCGACTCCGGCATTGCTGATGCTGCGCGCCCAGGCGCTGCTGGCCATGGGGGACCATGCACGCGCCATTCCTGCGTTCCAGCAGGCCGTCGCGGCCGCTCCAGCCGATGCGAAGGCTCGCCTCGGACTGGCCGTTGCGTTTTCGGACAGCGGACAGCACGCCGCGGCAGAAAACACGATACGCGACATGCTGCGCGCCGGGCTCGATGGTGCGGAACCGCGCTTCGCCCTGGCGCGCGCCTTGCTGGGCCAGCAACGCTTCGAGGAGGCCGAGTCGGAGTTTCGCAATGCGATCCGTTTGCGACCCGCTTACCTGGAGGCCCACGTCAATCTCGCGGAAACCCTCTGGATGCGCACGGGTGACGCCGGAACCGTGGCCGCCGAAATCGACGCATCCCTGCAGATGGTGCCCACCCTCACGACGCTCCACATCCTCAAGGCGAAATTGCTGGAGGCGTCGGGCGACCCCCAGGCGGCGCTCGCCGAACTCGATGCGGCCCTCGCCCATGCGGGAGACGATCCGGCCTTGCACATTGCCGCCGCGCAAACGGCCGTCAAGTGCGATGCCGCGCGCGCGCTGATGCATGCCGAGCGCGCGTGGAAACTCATCCCGGAAACTCCGCTCACGCTCGGCACGTATGGCAATGCCTTGCTGGCAGCGGGCCGCGCCGACCAGGCGGAGGCGCTGGCGGCCAGATGGCTGGCGGCCAATCCCGACGACGGCCTTGCGATCGCGCTGCAGGCCACCGCGTGGCGCATGCTGGGCGATCCGCGTTATCGGGCCCTGTACGACTACGGCCGATTCGTCAAACCGGCGATGATCGACACGCCCGCGGGTTGGCCAGATTTGCCCACGTACCTGGATGATCTGGCACGCGGACTGCTCAAGCTGCACGCGCTGCGCACGCATCCGATCGGGCAATCATTGCGGCACGGAACCCAGGCGGATCTCGTGCTCGAGCACGCGGCAGATCCGGCGATCCGCGCCTTCGCACAAGCCATCGACGGACCGATCCGGCGCTACATGGAGGCCCTTGGCCAAGGCGATGATCCGCTCCGGCGACGCAACACGGGCCGCTACAAGCTCAGCGGAATCTGGTCGGTGCGCCTGCGCCCACACGGCTATCACTTCAATCATTACCACCCCGAAGGCTGGTTGTCTTCGGCGTGCTACATCCAGATTCCGCAGACCCTCGGTGCCCACGGCGGAGAAGGCTGGCTGCAATTCGGCGAACCGGCCTTCCCCACCACGCCGCCCCTGCCGGCAGAGTTCTTCGTGCGTCCCGCACCTGGCCAACTGGTGCTGTTCCCCTCGTGGTTCTGGCACGGAACGGTGCCGTTCTCGGGGGCATCCGGCGACAGCCGTTTGACGATCGCATTCGACGTGGTCCCGGCTGCTTGACGTGAGGACGCCACTACGGCGTGAGCGCGTTCTACGGCACCAAAAAAAGCCGCGCGGTTCGCACCGCGCGGCTTGAAGATGCAACTCTGACGATCCGATCAGAACTTGACGGTCGCGCGGGCCCAGTAGAAGCGCCCGATCGTGTCGTACGTGTTCACATCGGTATCGGCGTTGAGCGTGATCGACTGGGTGAAGATCGGCGGCTGCTTGTCGAACACATTGTCCACACCGACGGACACGGTGGTATTGATCGGCTGGATGTTGTAGCTCACCTGCGCGTAGTTGTACACGATGGTCGGCACACGGAAGGCGTACAACTGCGCGCCGCTCTCGCCGTTCTGGTTCTCGGCCGGGTTCCAGCTGCCGGCGGTTTCGGACCCGATGTACTGGACACGCCAGGAGGCGTTCCACGGACCGTCCTGCCAGTTCAGGTTGGCTTGGCCACGGACGCGCGGATACGAACCGATGCCGTTGTAGTAGTGGCCGGCCACATGGTAGACCTGTCCACCAGGCGAACCCGGCACAGTGTTGATGTTGTAGCGGGTCAGGTAGGTGCCGAGTACGGACAAGGTGAACTGGCCCGGCACCCAGGCGATCTGCGGGATCTGGTAGGTCGCGCCCGCGTCCAAGCCACTGGTATCGAGGCGTCCCAGGTTGACGGTCGGCTGGCTGATGAATGCGACCTGGCCGTTGGGACGGCGATGGATCAGGGCACACAGCGGGCTGGAATCGTTCGAGAAGCAGGTACCTGCGATCACGGTTGCGCTCGGGGTGGTGATCGTGTTGTTCAGGTAGATCCGCCACAGGTCCGCGTTCAGCGTCAGGCCCGGCACATAGTGCGGCGAATACACCGCGCCCCAGTCGAACGACTTGCCCTGTTCGGGCATGAGATTGACGCCGGCCGCAACCGAACCGGAGACGACGCCCGTGGCCTGAGCCAAGCCATTCTGCAACGACTGGAACGTGGAATTCGGTGGCACGTTCTGACAAGCGTTGGCATGTGCTGCGAGCTGCGCAGCCGACAAGCCGATGCACGGATCGCTGAACGGCGGCGCGTTGCCAGCCGCACCCGTGAACAGGGCTCCGAGAGTCGGCGCACGGAAGACCTTCTGCACGGTGCCGCGCAGCAGCAAGTCATCAATGGGCCGCCATTCGACCGCCACCTTCCAGTTGCTGGTGCTGCCGGCCAGGGAGTACTTCGAATAACGCGCACCCAGGTCGACGTTCAACGCGCGGAAGAACGGCTGGTCCTTCAGGACCGGGATGAACAATTCGCCGTACGCTTCCTTGACGTTGAAGCCACCCTGCAGGGGCGAGGTGCACGCCGACTGCGGAGCCGAGCAGGTTCCGTTGACCGGATTGGCGATGGTGAGGAAGTCGACGAGGTTGTTCGCGTACTCCTTGCGGTAATCCGCGCCCACCGCCAACTGCATGTCGCCCGCGGGGAGGCTGAAGATGGGGCCGCTGGCGTTGACCGCGTATTGCCGCCGCACGGTCATGTTGTTGCCGAACAGCGTCGCGACGAATTGTTTCTCGACCGCGAGCGCAGCCGGGTCGTTGACATCGAA
Source organism: Rhodanobacteraceae bacterium (assembly GCA_030123585.1). Taxonomy (NCBI): domain Bacteria; kingdom Pseudomonadati; phylum Pseudomonadota; class Gammaproteobacteria; order Lysobacterales; family Rhodanobacteraceae; species Rhodanobacteraceae bacterium. The sequence continues at coordinate 2,770,561 of CP126120.1, read as the reverse complement.
GATGTTGAGCGGAGTGCAACCCGGGATCGCCGTGGCCGCATCACCCGGGGTACCCACGCAGGTAGGCACACCGTTGACCAGCATCGACGGACCGAGCGCCTGCTTGAACTGGGTGTTGTAGATGAAGTCACCCAAGGTGTGGACCTGCTGGCTGAAGTGCCCATAGGTGTATTCCGCATCCCAATTCCAGGAGCCGATGCCGCCGCGCAGCCCGAGCATGCCCTGGTCGGTAGTCGTGGTGACGTGGCCCTGGCGCTGGCCGACGCCGGTCCAACGGGTCAGGAAGTTGTACTGGGCATAGCCGCCGTTCGCCGTCGTATTGTTGGTCGATGGACCGAAATCAATCCCGAACGGGTTGTACATGCTGTCCTTGGAAATGACCACGCCGTCGCTGAACGCATCGAACGGCAGTGCCGCCAGCGCCGAGTTCGAGGTGGTCTTGTTGTGGAAGAAGTTGGCGAACACCTGCACGTTGTCGGTCAACTGGTAGTCGCCCTTGAAGAACGCGTTGGTGCGTTCCTGCGGGGTCAGGTCGTAGTTGACCGCCTGGTAGTTGTACGAATCGGTGGCGCCGCTGTAGCAACGGTAATCCGAAAGCGCCTGACCCGAGCCGGCGCCGGGGGCCTTGCGGGTGACGCTGCTGCAACCGTAGGTGCCGTACGTCGGCGCCGTCGCAGTCGCACCGTTGGAGTCGGTGGTCTTGAGGAACGCGCGACCGAACGGGTTGCGGCTGGAACCGAACGCGTAGATGTTGCCGTAGTAGCGATACAACGCCAGCTTGGAGAAGTCGCGGTTGCCCGACGAGATGCCGTCCTGCTTGTTGTAGTCCACGCCCGCAAGGATGCTGCCCTTGTCGGAGGTCTGGCCGAAGATGAAGCTGGCGCCCGTGCGCTCCCCGTCATCATGGTCGGAGATGCCGTAGTTGGCGGAGAACTGCGCACCCTGATAGTTCTTCTTCAGGATGAAGTTGATCACGCCGCCGATGGCGTCTGAACCGTAGGTCACTGCGCCACCGTCGTTCAGCACTTCGATGCGCTCGACCAGTTCGGCCGGAATGATGTTGAGGTCCTGGTTCAGCATGCGCTGGCCATCGACCAGCACCAAGGTACGGCCGCTGCCGAGACCGCGCAGGTTGGCGAAGGACGCGCCGCTGCCGCCGCCGTTGTTGACGCGCGTGTTCTGCGGAGAACCGGTGATCTGCGGCAGATCCTGGACCAGGTCGCCCAGAGTCAATGCACCGCTGTTCTGGATCTGCGCGGCGCTGACGGTGGTCACCGGGTTGGCGGTTTCCAGGTCCACGCGGCGGATGTGCGAACCCGTGACCACGATGGTCTGCAGGGTTTGCGGTTGCTTCTGGTCGTTCTGCGTCGTGGTGGTGTTCTGCGCGAAAGCAGTTCCGGCAACACCCACGGCAGCGACGGCACCCAGCGAAAGAGCCGTCTGCACGGCCTTGGACAGCTCACTGCGGTCGAGTCTCATTGCACTCTCCAAACGTCTATTGATGTGTGACACAGTTTCGGGAAAGGTCCCCGTCAGATTGCACGCGAGGCCCACTTGAACCCTCGGCGGAATCGGATGCTAACAACTTCCTAACCCTTTGGGAATACCCCTGCAACGTACGGCATTCCGGTGCGCCAGCCCGTATTCCTGAAAAAACAAGCCATCCGATCCCCTGTCGATGGGTCAATTCGGCAAGTTTACCCGCAGTCCCGCCCCATTTGGGGACTGGGCATGTGTTTACGGCTCGCTGGCCCGCTGAACGCAGTTTGAATGGGGTGACTGTATTGTCGGCCATGCCACTCGGCACGGAAGGTCCGGGTCACGGTGTTCCGTCAGGATGGCGCGACCCGACAGCCCGGACGGATTCGGGAAATCCGGCATTCAACGCCGTTCGCAAGGGCGCCAGTTGGCGCTCGTAACGCCGCCAGGCCCCGAAAGTGCCACCGTGGATCGCGCCGCGTGCCTGCACGGCGCTGAGGGTACCGACGGGAGTCGTATTGCGGGATGGGTCAAGGCAGGCGGACTCCCAGTCCAGTCCGCAGAACTTCACCACCTTGCGCATGGTGGCTTCCGTATCACCAACCAGGTCGCGGTACGACACGTCCATGATCGCCCCCGGCATGACTGCGTGCCAATGCGCCATCAAACGCCGGTACTGATGGAAATGCCCGGCCAGTGTCTGAAGATCGAAGCTGTAGGCATAGCGCGCGCCCAGCATCGCGCGGAAATTGGAGAAGCACACGTCCATGGGATCACGCACCATGTGGAGCAGACGCGCCTGCGGCAGCGCGCGATGGATCAGCCCCGCGATCATGTAATGCCACGGCTGCTTGTCGATGAAGAAGCGCGCGCTGCGAGCCCGCCACCGGGTCTGCGCCAGGTAACGGTGGCCCATTTCCCGGTAATCCAGTTCCGACAGGCGATCCAGCATGCGTGCGTCCAGCATGACGCGCTGATCCGCCGCCCAGCAAAGCTGGCGCGCGAAGTCCTCGAGTTCTCCCGCCGAAATCACCTGCGAGTGGCTGCCAAGCAGGCGATCGAGAAGGGTCGTGCCTGATCGGGGCAACCCGAAAACGAAAACCGGACGTGGTCCCTCGTGGTGATCGGGCTCCGATCGGAAAAAGGCCGGAGTGCAAGTCTCGATCAGTCGATCTACTTGTCGTAGCGCGTCTACCGGAGCCCAGGGATGCAAGACGCGCATGATGCTGTTGGCTTTCGCCAGTGCCTCCCATGCCTCGTCGTAACGGCCGATGTCCTCCAACTCCTTGTAACGCGCGAATTCGAGCGCGGCGTGATCTTGCGAACCCTGCGCCACCAGGAACTGGCGGCGGTTGAAGTCGTCCAGGTGATTGTGCTCGGGGGTCTGTTTGCGCAGTCGCGCCAATTCAAGCGTCGGCGCGCATGCCGCGGGGTCCATTCGAAGGGTGGCTTCGAAATCATCCTGCGCTTGCCGCGGATGTCCGCAGATGAGGAATTCCAGGCCGCGGGCAAAGCGGAACTCGGCACCGTCGACACCCAATTCGTGCGCGCGAGCCAGCAACCGCAAGGCCTCGGCGTCCTCGCCCAGTTCCCGACGCACCCCGGCGTGAAACATCAAGACCCGTCCGGCATCGGCACGAACCAGAGCCGGGTGTTCGAGACAGGCACGCGCTGCAAGGGTTTCGCCAGCACGCAGCAGAGCCATGGCGACCGCGATGATCGCCATGGGTTCTGCAGGTGGATCGAGTGCTGCGTCCAACGCGTGCCGCGCGGCATCGCGCACCCGGCCATCCGCCCAGGCAATGTGACTCAATGTCATGTGGGCCGCGGCGTGCCCAGGCTGTTTGTACAGCAGCGTTTCGAGTATCCGTCGGGCCGTTGCCGTTTCGCCCGCGCCCATGAGGACTTGGGCCCTGCGCCACAGATCGTCGACGGACTGATCGGTCATGAACTCGTGCTGCGATGGGCGTCCGCGCCCAAGCATCCGGCAATCGCCGTCGCTGGGCAAGCAGCACGGAGCATTCAGGGTTATATCACCACGACGTCTGTCGCCGCAGACGACAACCCGAAACAAGGGAATCGCCCACCTGCAAGGCGAAAATCACAGGTCCTGGTGATACTGCACGTACGGCACCCGCCCCTGATCGGGTGCGCCGGCATTGGGACCGAACAGCAAGGGGGCACGGCCCGAGGTCCAGACGTTCTGGGCACCGAAGTTCAGTTCGCCCCGCCACGGCAGGCGCACGCTGATGCCGAGGTCGATCCCGCTCCAGCGCTGATTCTGGTCGAGGGCCGCGCCGGGCAGGTTCGGCTCCAGAACATGGCCGACGATGGAGCCGCGCACGGCGCCATGCTGGATGCCGAGGCTGAGCGTGGTCTGGTCGAGCGTGTCGTCGGCGGCCAGACCGGAACCGGGCAGGAAGTGCACGCGACCGACGCTCGCCCCCAGCTTGACGCTGGTATCGGGCGCGACGTCCAGTTGCCCGCGCGCATTGATGCTGGTCGAGGTGCTGTTGCGGAACCACAGCGGCGCCGCGACATCCGCACCGCCTTCCGCCGGCAGCACCCGCGGCAGGGCCGCGCGGCGCGGCGGCGGCGCGGCCACGGGTTCGCTTTGCGACTGGCCGACCGAAAGATCCAGCTTGACGCCATGCCCGGCGAAACCGGCGCCCACCTCGCCGTGCTGCACGCCGTCCGCGGCGGCATTGAGACAGGTCGGATCGGCAGGCACGCCGGGCAGCGCGGCAGCACAACCGGCCACGACCGGCGTCCAGTGGATTTCGCGGACGTTGGCATGCGCGGTCAGGCCGGGCTTGGTGGTCAGGCGGACGCCGGCGCCGGCGGAGCGGGTTTGTGCGTCCACCGACGGCTCTGCCGGAGCGGGTACGGCGGTTCCGGCATGACCGTCGGCGGTCACCGACAAGGTATTGCCATCCTTCTGCCACACCGGCGCGCTCGCGGCGCTCTTCTTCGCATGGGCATTCGGGACCGCCGGGATCACCGGCATCTGCGTCGCCTGGGCGAACGCCCACGACGGCAGGGCCAGGCCCAAGCCGGCAAGCACCGCGTTGGCAAGCCATCGACGCATCATCAATCCGGAACCTGTTTCCCAGACGCCAAACCGGACGGCCAACCGCACCGTCTTTGGGTACGCATTGTACCCCATGAATTTACGTTTTGCTAACAATTTATGAACTTGCCGGTATGGCAAGTCGTGCTCCGCATGCACCTTCAACAATGCACAACCCGAGCCGACGCGAACCAGCGCCGATCTGACACCAAAACTCACGATTTGCGAGCGATCCGTCACTGCGCGACGGTGTCCGTGTTCAGCGCCGCATGACTGGGGTTACACTTCCACCATACCCGGGGTTGGACCATTCATGGCAGGCGACGTTCACCATCTGGCCGTTCCGGCCGCGCAGCCGCCCGCCGCAGCCGATTTGTTGCAAGCCAGCGGCGACCTGTGGGCAGCGACCGACCTCGAACATGTCGAGGCGGCCGCGCGCGCGCTGCTGGACATGCTGGCGCCGGGCGTGCATGTGCTGCGTTGCCCCAGGGACGCCGTGCCCGCCGTCCACGACGGCGCCGGACATCGGCTGCAGATCGCGCTGTCCGAGAACGAGGTCCTGGTCGTGAACGCGGGCAGCGATCCCGCCAGGATCGCGCTGCTGCAGTCCGCCGCCGAACGGATCGGCGCACGCATCGAGTCGCTGGGCAAGCAGGCCGCGCTCGCGGAATCGGTCGAACGCATCGGCCGCGCCGAGCGGCTGCAGCGCGCCCTGTACGCGATCGCCGACCAAGCCAGCACCGCCGGCTCCGACATCACCGCGATGTTCCAGGCGCTGCACCAGATCGTCGGCACCCTGATGTATGCGGAGAATTTCTACATCGCGCTGTACGACCCGCGTCGCGACAGCGTCCGCTTTCCCTACTATGCCGACAGCGTGGATCCCGATCCGCCACACCCGTCCAGCGACCTGTCGATGGCGGACATCCTGCACGGCCCGACCTGGTACGTGATCCGCGAAGGCAGGCCGCTGATGGGCTCGCTGCCGCAGATCGGCTTGCAGGTGCACGGTCCGTTTCACACCACCGGCGCCGAATGCATGGACTGGCTGGGCGTGCCGCTGACGCGTGGCGGCGAAGTCGTCGGCTGCGTGGTGGTGCAAAGTTACGACGAGGCGCACCACTACAACGAACAGGACAAGAGCCTGCTCCTGTACGTGGCGCAGCACATCCAGACCGCGCTGGAACGGCGCTTCGCGCATGCCGAGCTGGAGCACCGTGTCGGCGAACGCACCGAGGCGTTGCGCGAAGCCAATCGCGTGCTGCAGCAGCAGGTGCTGGAACGGCAGCGCGGCGAACGCCTGCAGGCGGCGCTGTTCCGCATTGCCGAGCTTGCCAACACCACCGAAAGCATCGACAACTTCTACGCCGCCGTGCACCGCGTGGTGGGCGGCCTGCTGTATGCGCGCAATTTCTACATCGCGCTGCTGTCCGAGGACGGCACCGAGCTGACGTTCCCCTATTGGGTGGACGAGCGCGACCGCCAGATCCGCTCGCGCAAGCTCGCCAACGGTCTCACCGAATACGTGCTGAAGCACGGCACCGCGCTGCTCGCGAACGCGCCCGAGATCGCGCGGCTGCGCAGCGAGGGCGAAGTGACGCAGCAGGGCCCCGATTCGGTGTGCTGGCTGGGCGTGCCGCTGGTGTGCGCCGAACACACGGTCGGCGCGCTGGCGGTGCAGAGCTATTCGCCCGAACACCACTACACGCTGCGCGACCAGGAACTGCTGACCTTCGTTTCCTACCACATCGCCAATGCGCTGGAACGGGTGCGCGCAAGCGAATCCCTGCGGCGCGCCTATTCCAACCTCGAACACCGCGTCGGCGAACGCACCCGCGCGCTGGCGCTGGCCAACCGCGATCTGCGCGCGCAGATCGCCGAGCGCGAACGCATCGAAGCGCGCCTGAAGTACGAGACGCTGCACGACTCATTGACCGGCCTGCCCAACCGCAGCCTGCTGATGCAGCGTCTGGAGCACGCGCTGGAGCGTTTCCACGCCGACTCCTCCAGGGGTTTCGCGGTGCTGTTCATGGACCTCGACCGCTTCAAGGTCATCAACGATTCGGTCGGACACCTGGTGGGCGACGACCTGCTGTTCCAGGCCGGCGGCCGCATCCGCGCCTGCGTCAAGTCCGAGGACGTGGTCGCGCGCCTCGGCGGCGACGAGTTCGGCGTGCTGCTGGAAGGCATCAACGACGCCGACAAGGCCTGCCGCATCGCCAAACGCATCATCGACGACCTCAACGCGCCGTTCCGGCTCGGCGCCAAGGAACTGTTCACCTCCACCTCGATCGGCATCACCCTGGCAGCCGAGCACTACCGCCATCCCGAAGAACTGCTGCGCGACGCCGACTCGGCGATGTACCGCGCCAAGGCCGACGGCCGGCACCGCTACGCGGTGTTCGACGAGGGCCTGCGGCGCGAGGCCGTGACCCTGCTGGAAGTCGAGAGCGACCTGCGCCGCGCGCTGACCCGCGGCGAGTTCGTGCCGTACTACCAGCCGATCGTGGACCTCACGGACGGCAGCACGGTCGGCCACGAAGCCCTGATGCGCTGGCGCCATCCGCAGCGCGGGGTGTTGCTGCCGGGCGAATTCCTCAGCGTCGCCGAGGACACCGGCGCTTCGGAGACCATCGACTGGCAGATTTTCGAACAGGTCTGCCGCGACGCCAACGCGCTGGCCGCGAGCGGCGGCATGTTCGTGGGCATCAACCTGTCGGCGCGGCACTTCCGCAACCCGGAACTGGACCAGCGCCTGCTGCGGATGCTGTCCGAACACAACGTGCCGCCGGCGTACCTGCGCGTCGAAGTCACCGAACGCGCGATGCTGGAGAACCCGCCCGAAGCCAAGCGCATCCTGGAAACCCTGCGCGGCACCGGGATCAGCATTTCGCTGGACGACTTCGGCACCGGTTATTCGTCGTTGTCGTACCTGCACCAGTATCCGGTGCAGGCGCTCAAGATCGACCGCTCGTTCATCACCAGCCTCGCCACCGACAGCCAGAGCGGCAGCGACGCGGTGATCCGCACCATCATCGCGATGTCCAAACTGCTGTCGATGCAGGTGATCGCCGAGGGCGTCGAAACCGTCGAACAGCGCGACCTGCTGGTCAAGATGGGCTGCCGCTTCGCACAGGGCTTCCTGTACGCGCCCGCGCAGCCGCTGGAAGTGTGGACCGGCAGCGGCGTGGCGCGCGACCTACCGGCATGACCGACCGCGGCAACGTCCGTCCGCGGCGCGCGCGGACACGCCGCTGGCTGCGGCGATTGGTCTGGCTGCTGTTGGCGTTGGTGCTCGCGACCTGGCTGCCGGTGCTGATCCTGCGCTTCGTGCCGCCCGTCACCAGCGCCTACATGGTCGAACGTGCGCTCGCGGCGCGCTGGCACGGCGAGCGCGATTTCTCGATCCGCTACCGCTGGGTGCCGTTCGAACGGATCGCGCCGGTGGCGCCGCTGGCGATGGTCGCGGGCGAGGACCAGACCTTTCCGTTCAACCGCGGCTTCGACATCGCCTCGATCCGCTCGGCCATCGACGTCGCCGAAGCCGGCGGACGGCTGCGCGGCGCCAGCACCATCACCCAGCAGGTCGCACGCAACCTGTTCCTGTGGAGCGGCGGCGGATTCTTCCGCAAGGGGCTGGAAGCGTATTTCACGGTGCTGATCGACGTCACCTGGCCCAAGCGCCGCGTGCTGGAGGTGTACGCCAACATCGCCGAACTCGGTAACGGCATCTATGGCGTGGAAGCGGCGTCGCAGGCGTTCTTCCACGAGCCCGCGTCGCGCCTGACCGCGCACCAGGCCGCGCTGCTGGCCGCGGTGCTGCCCAATCCGCGCGGCTGGCACGCCGATCGCCCGTCGCCGTACATCCAGCGCCGTGCGGCGTGGATCGAGCGGCAGATGCGCCAATTGGGCGGCGTGTCGTACGTGCTCGACTTGCATCCGCCAAAACCCGCCGACTCGAGCCTTTCGCGCGGCCGCTGAAGGGTCCGGACATCCGCGCCGGACACGACCTCGTTCACGACGGATTTTCGTCCGGGTTTTGCCGCAACGATCCTGCCGCAAGCGCTAGAATCGGTGCACCACCCGCAGCCCGCTGGAGGTTCCCATGCGACAGGTCAGGCATCTGCTTGAAACGAAGGGCAACGCGGTATTCACGATCACTCCGGAAGCGCCGGTGCTGGATGCGATTCGCATGATGGCCGAACGCGGTGTCGGTGCGTTGCTGGTGATGCGCGGCGACGCGCTGACGGGCATCGTCACCGAGCGCGACTACGCGCGCAAGGTGATCCTCAAAGGCCATTCCTCGCGCGAAACGCCGGTGTCGGACATCATGACCCCGTCGCCGACCAGCGTGTCGCCGTCCACCACCGTGGACGAATGCATGCGCTTGTGCACGCAACTGCGCGTGCGCCACCTGCCGGTGGTCGAAGGCAACCGGCTGGTCGGACTGGTGTCGATCGGCGACCTGGTCAAGGCCGTGATCGACGATCAGGCGGTCGAGATCGACCAGTTGCAGCGCTACATCGCGGGGTGAGTTGCCGCGTTTGCGAGCTGCCAGTGGCAGCTCGCGCGGCGACGAACGCCCGCACAAGGATGTGCGGGCCGGCGCCCCGCCGCAGGGACGCTTGCTCGCGTGAATCGTGTGATCGAAGCCGACGCGTATCGCGTTACTGCACCTGCGACACCATCCACTTCACGGTGGCTTCGACCTGCGCGTCGGTCAGCGCCGGGTTGCCGCCGCGCGGCGGCATGAAGTAGCCGTCGGGGCCGTGGTAGCCATCCTCGGCGTGCTTGACCAGCGTCGCGATGCCCTGCTTGATGCGCGGCGCCCACGCGGCCTTGTCGGTGATCCTGGGCGCGCCCGCGGCGCCGGTCGAATGGCAGGTGGTGCACAACTGGCCGAAGATCGTCTTGCCGTCGGTGGTGCCGCCGTAGGCGACCTGCGAGGCCGCGGCCTTGTCCGCGGCGGCCTTGGCGGCCTCCATCGCGGCGCGGCCGGTGTTGCCCGCGTACACGCCCGCCACCGGGGTGATGCGGTCGCCTGCCCGCTGCACTTCGCCCTGGTTGTTTTCCTTGGGCAGCGACGCCCACACGAACGCGCCGATGATGATCAGGAGCACCGCAGTGCCCGCGAGCCCCGCGATCAGCATCGCAAAGTGCTTCATGAAGGTACGGTCGGATGGGGTGAGATGCGTGCTCACTTGCGAACTCCGGTTGGAAGGCTGGCAGTGTCCCCGGGCCCCCGCGGACGCCATAACCGCGCAAGTATAGCGGCCCGGCGGGGTCCGTCCAGAATGACCTGCGTCAATCCGATGCCGCGCGCACGCCGATGGCACAGCGCGCGAACTTGATGAACTCCGGTCCGGCCACCTGAACGCGGAAACAACTTCCGATTCGATAACATTGGAGATTCTGTCCGACGAGTGCTCCACGAGGTGCCGCGCAACCACCGCCCGCAAGCATGGATTCGCAGGTTCAGGACACGGCGGGCGGCGCGCCGGATCGCGCACGAGCACACGCTGCCGCCCGACATGCCCGAGCCGGCGGCCGCGGCGATTTCCGCCGGCGCGCTCGCGCGCGAACACGCGCGGCTGACGCAGGCGGCGCCGTTCGACCTTGCCAGGGCGCTGACCGCGCACGACCAGACCCTGGCGCACGCCTACGCGGTGGCGCGAACCGCGGCGATCGAGAACCGCCGCATCGAGCCGGCCGCGGAGTGGCTGATCGACAACGTCTATCTGATCCGCAACGAAATCCGCGAGGTGCGCGAGTCCCTTTCGGGAAAGGTGTGGCGGCGGCTGCCGCGCTGCAAGACCGGCGACGGCGTGGTGGTTCCGCGGATGCTGCGGGTGCTGCGCGCCTGCATCGCCCAGCTCGACGGCAACCTCGAGCCCGACGCGATCGAGCGCTACCTCGACGACTACCAACGCCACGGCCCGCTGGACCTGGTCGAGCTGTGGACGGTGCCGGTGCTGGTGCGCATCGCCCTGATCGAAGGGCTCGCCGCCTGCGCGGCCACCATCGCCCGCCGGCTCGAAGCCTACTCGCGCGCCGAATCCTGGGCCGAGCAACTGGTCGACGTCGCCGCGCATTCGCCCGCCGACATGCTGGTCAGCGTCGCCGAGATGGCGCGCACCGAATCCTTCATCTCGCCCGCGTTCGCGGCCGAGTTCTACCGCCTGCTGGAAGGCAAGCATCCGTCGCTGAAACTCGCGCTCAGCTTCGCCGAGGCCCAACTCGAACAGCGCGGCACCAACGTGGCCCGGGTGATCGACGGCGAGGCCCGCGCGCAGGCCGCCGACCAGGTGTCGATCGCGAACCGCATCAACAGCCTGCGCCGGATCGGCGAAACCAACTGGTCGGAACTGATCGAACGCGTGAGCGTGGTGGACCGCATCCTCGCGCAGGATCCGGCCGGCGCCTACGCGGACATGGACTTCCCCACCCGCGGTCGCTACCGCCACGCGATCGAATCGCTGGCGATCCGCAGCGGGCGCGCCGAACCCGAGATCGCGCGCCGCGCGATCGAACGGGCGCAGGCCGAGCGCGATCCCGAGGGCGATCCGCGCGCGCGCCACGTCGGCTATTACCTGATCGGCGATGGCCGGGATGAGTTCGAGCGCGCGCTCGGCGCGCGCGCGCCGGCCGAATACCGCATCGCGCGGCGCCTGAAACGCTGGCCGTCCACCACCTACCTCGGCGGCATCTTCCTCGGCTGCCTGGCCATCACCGCGCTGGTCGCGTCCGGAGTCCGCTGGTACATCGCGCCGGCGCCGCTCGCGGTGGACATCGTGCTGCTGTTCGCGGTGTTCGTGGCCGCAAGCCAGCCCGCGGTCGCGCTGGTGAACTGGCTGCTGGGCATGCTGGTGCCGGCGCAGCTGCTGCCGCGGATGTCCTTCAGCGGCGGCATCCCCGACGACTGCCGCACGCTGGTGGTGGTGCCGTGGCTGCTCGGCAGCACGCAGGGATTGCGCGAACAACTCGACGCGCTGGAAATCCGCCATCTCGGCAACCGCGATCCGAACCTGCGTTTCGCGCTGCTGACCGATTTTCCGGACGCGCCCGAGCGCGACATGCCCGGCGACGCCGCGCTGCTGGAAGCGGCGGCGGCCGGCATCGACCGGCTCAACGCCCGCTATCCGCTGGCCGGCAGCACGCGGTTCTACCTGTTCCATCGCCCGCGCGAGTGGAACCGGCGCCAGTCGACCTGGATGGGTTTCGAACGCAAGCGCGGCAAGCTCGGCGACCTCAACCGCGTGCTGCGCGGCGCCAATCCCGAGCGCGCCTTCAGCCTGGTCGTGGGCGACCTCGCGGCCCTGCAGCGCGTGCGCTACGTGATCACGCTGGACGCCGACACGCAGTTGCCGCCGGAAGCCGGGCGCAGGTTGATCGAAACCATGGCGCACCCGTTGAACCGGCCGTGGTTCAGCAAGGGCTCGCGCCGCGTGGTCGCGGGCTACGGCCTGCTGCAACCGCGCGTTTCGGTGACCTGGAGCGGCGACCGCCCCAGTCGCTTCGCGCGCCTGTACAGCGATTCCACCGGACTCGACCCGTACACGCGCGCGGTCTCGGACGTGTACCAGGACCTGTTCGGCGAAGCCTCGTTCGTCGGCAAGGGCATCTACGACGTCGACGCCTTCAGCCGCTCGGTCGGCACGCGTTTCCCGAACGACCTGATCCTTTCGCACGACCTGCTGGAAGGTTCCTACGCGCGCTGCGGACTGGTCAGCGACATCGAACTGATCGAACACCAGCCCAACCGCTTCAGCGTGGAAGCGCGCCGCCGCCACCGCTGGACCCGCGGCGACTGGCAGATCGTGCAATGGCTGCTGCCGATCGTGCCCGGCCCGCGCCGGCGCGGCTTGCGCAACACCCTGAAGGCGCACCATCGCTGGAAGATCCTCGACAACCTGCGGCGCGGCGTGGTGCCGCTGGCGATGCTGGCGCTGCTGCTGCGCGGCTGGTCGCACGGCGGATCCGCGGTGTACTGGACGCTGATCGTGGTGGCGATGCTGCTGGGGCCGCCGCTGCTGATCGCGTCGGTGCAGGTGGCGCGCAACATCAAGCAGCGCGTGCCGACGCGGCGCTGGCGCAACACCTGGCGCGGCATCCGCGACGAACTGCTGCGCGACATGTTCTCGATCGCGACGCTGCCGTTCGAGGCGTACCTCAATCTCGATGCGATCCTGCGCAGCGCCGGCCGCCTGCTGTTCACCCGCCGGCACCTGCTGGAGTGGACGCCGATGCACGACGCCGCGCGCGGCGCGGCATCCAGCTTCATCCAGTACGTGCGCCTGATGTGGGTCGCGCCCGCGGCCGCGCTGGCGGTCGGGTTCGCGCTGGCGCTGGCGATGCCGCGCGGATTGCCCGCGGCGCTGGCGTTCCTGATCCTGTGGTTCGCGTCGCCGTGGCTGGCCTGGTTGATCAGCCGCGTGCCGGAACGGCCGTCGCTGCCGCTGGACGCCGCCCAGCAACTGTTCCTGCGCGGCGTCGCGCGGCGCGTGTGGCACTGGTTCGAAACCTTCGTCAACGCCGACGAACACTGGCTGCCGCCCGACAATTGCCAGACCTATCCGGTCGAACAGATCGCGCACCGCACCTCGCCCACCAACATCGGCATGGCGCTGCTGGCCGAGCTGACCGCGCACGATTTCGGCCATCTCACCCACCGCGCTTGGCTGGCGCGCACCGCGGCGATGCTCGACACGCTGGCGAAACTGCCGCGCCATCGCGGCCATCTCTACAACTGGTACGACACCCAAACGCTGGAACCGCTGCCGCCCCGATACATCTCCAGCGTGGACAGCGGCAACCTGATGGGCTGCCTGGTGGTGCTGGCCAACGCGCTCGAACACACCGACGACGACGCGCTGGTGTCGCCGAACCTCGCGCGCGGCCTGCGCGACACCGCGCGCGTGCTGGGCGAACAGCTGCCCGAGGTCGACGCGCCCGATCCGCACGCCAACCTCGCGCTGGCCGCGACCCTCGCCGAGCTCGACGGACTGCTCGCCGACGCCGCCGACCACGGCGGCAACCTGCCGGTCCTGCACGGCCTGCTGGCGCGGATCGAGGCCGAGACCCTCAAGCTCGCGCAACTGGTCGACGACAACGCGATCGCGGGCGAATTTCCCGAATGGACGCGCGCGCTGGCGCGCCAGGCCACCGCGGCCTGCGAGGAACTGGACGAGCTGGCGCCGTGGCTGGCGCTGGGCGATTGCGGCAGCGACGACGAGACCGCGCGCGCGTGGCTGGCCGAACTGGAACGCAATCCCGCGCGCGGCCGCGCGCGCGAACTGGCCGTCGCGATCGCGGAGCGGCTGCAGGCCGAAGGCGCCGACGACCTGTGCGCCGCGCTGTCGGAACTCGTCGCAACCCTCAACCGCCAGCGCGACGATGCGCTGGCGCTGTCCGCGCGCTGCCGCACGCTCGCGGACATGGATCTTTCGTTCCTGTGGGACGAGCGCCGCGAGCAATTCATCATCGGCTACGACGTCGAGCGCGACCGCCGCGACGCCAGCCACTACGACCTGTTCGCGTCGGAAGCGCGCATCCTGAGTTACGTCGCGATCGCGCAAGGCCAGGTGCCGCCGACGCACTGGTTCAAGCTCGGGCGCCTGCTCACCGTCGCCGCGGGACGTCCCGCGCTGGTGTCGTGGAGCGGTTCGATGTTCGAATACCTGATGCCGCAGTTGCTGATGCCGACCTGGCGCAACACGCTGCTGGCCGATACCTGCGGCGCGGCGGTGGCGCGCCAGATCCAGTACGGCACGCAGCAGCAGGTGCCGTGGGGCGTTTCCGAATCGGCCTACAACGCGACCGACGCCCATCTCACCTACCAGTACCGCGCGTTCGGCGTGCCCGGCCTGGGCCTGAAGCGCGGCCTCGGCGAGGACCTCGTGATCGCGCCGTACGCCAGCGCGATGGCGCTGATGATCGATCCCGCCGCGGCCTGCGACAACCTGGAACGCCTCGCCGGGATCGGCGCGCTGACCCGCTACGGATTCTACGAGGCGCTGGATTTCACCACGGGCCGTGTCGGCGGCGACGAGGATTTCGCGCTGGTGAAAAGCTGGATGGCGCATCACCACGGCATGAGTTTCCTCGCGCTGTCCGCGCTGCTGAACCGCCAGCCGATGCAGCGCCGCTTCATGCGCGAGCCGATGTTCCGCGCGCAGGAATTGCTGCTGCGCGAAAAGATTCCCGAGGCGCGCCCGCGCCATCCGGCCACGCTGGACGTCGAGCAGCCGCGCCAGACGCGCGCGCGCGTGCACGCGCAGACGCGCGAGATCACCGTGATTGACACGCCGCTGCCGGAAGTGCAGCTGCTGTCCAACGGCAGCTACCACGTGCTGCTGACCCAGGCCGGCGCGGGCTGCAGCCGCTGGCGCGACCTCGCGCTCACGCGCTGGCGCGGCGACGCGGTGCGCGACGACGACGGCACCTTCGTGTACCTGCGCGACGTCGAATCGGGCCACACGTGGTCGGCCACGCGGCAGCCGCTGGGCGACGCCGGCGGCACGTGCACGGCGACCTTCTCGCAGGCGCGCGCGGAATTCCACCGCCTCGACCACGGCATCGCGACCGAACTGCTGGTGGCGGTGTCGGCCGAGGACGACATCGAGCTGCGCCGCCTGCGCCTGACCAACCGCACCCTCAAGACCCGCACGCTGGAGATCACCAGCTACGCCGAGATCGTGCTGGCGCCGCCCGACGCCGACGCCGCGCACCCGGTGTTCAGCAAGCTGTTCCTGGAAACCGAAGCGGCGCCGGAACTGGATGCGCTGCTGGCGACGCGCCGTCCGCGCAGCCCGGACGAACGCCATCCCTGGCTGGTGCACCAGATGACCACCCGCGGCGGCACCGTGGGCGAAGGCGGTTTCGAGACCGACCGCGAAGCGTTCCTCGGCCGCCTCAACGGTCCCGCGAATCCGCGCGCGCTGGCGGACGCCGCGCCGCTCGCCGGCCACGCCGGCGCGGTGCTCGATCCGATCGTGTCGATCCGGCGCCGCATCCTGATCCGGCCCGGCCACACCGCCAGCCTCGACCTGCTCACCGGCGTCGCGCCGGACCGCGAAGCCGCGCTGGCGCTGGCGCGCAAGTATCGCGAACGCCATCTGCACCAGCGCGTGTTCCAGCTGGCATGGACGCACGACCAGGTCGCGCTGCAGCAGCTCAACATGACCGCGGTGGAAGCCCAGCGTTACCAGCGCCTCGCCAGCGCCCTGTTGTACGGGCCGATCGCCGCGCGCTCGGAAAGCGACGGCGTGCTGCCCTCGCAGTCGGCGTTGTGGAAGCACGGCATCTCGGGCGACCTGCCGATCGTGCTGGCGCGCATCGCCAACGCCAGCCAGATCGACCTGGTGCGGCACCTGATCCAGGCGCACGGTTACTGGCAGATGCGCGGCCTGCACGCCGACCTGCTGATCTGGAACGAGGAGATGTCGGGCTACCGGCAGGAACTGCAGGAGCACATCCTGTATTTGATCGAGTCCGGCTCGGAAGCGCGCGGCGGCCAGGGGCCGGGCAAGATGTTCGCGTGGCGCATCGAGCACCTGTCCGCGCCCGATCGCGCCTTGATGCTGGCAACCGCGCGCTGCGTGTTCTCGGGCGACGCCGGCCGGCTGCGCGACCAGATCGCGCGCCTGCTGCCCGCCGACGCGCAGACCGAAATGCCGGAACGGCTGCCGCTGCGCAAGCCGCCGACCGCGAGTTACGCGCTGCAGCCGCCGTCCGAAGACCTGCGCCTGCCCAACGCGCTCGGCGGCTTCCGCAACGACGGCAGCGAATACTCGATCTGGCTCGCGCCCGGCGCGCCCACCCCCGCGCCGTGGTGCAACGTGCTCGCGAACGAAAGCTTCGGCAGCGTGGTCAGCGAAACCGGCGGCGCATACACGTTCGCGGAAAACGCACACGAGTTCCGGCTGACGCCCTGGTACAACGATCCGTTGCGCGACTTGAGCGGCGAAGCGTTGTGGCTGCGCGACGAGGCGACCGGCGAATTCTGGTCGGCGACGCCGCGGCCGACGCCCTGCGGCGATCCGTACCGGGTCTGCCACGGGTTCGGCTACAGCCGCTTCGAACACGCGCACGCCGATCTCTACGGCGAACTGACCGTGTGCGTCGCCCGCGAGGCGCCGGTCAAGCTTGCGATCCTGAAGCTCGTCAACAAGAGCGACCGCGCGCGCCGGATCTCGCTGACCAGCTACGTCGAATGGGTGCTGGGCGAACGCCGCGAGCGCAGCGCGCCGCACGTGCGCACCCGCATCGATCCCGCGTGCGGCGCGCTGTTCGCGCACAATCCCTGGCACGACGTGTTCGCGCACAAGCTCGCGTTCCACGCCATCGGGACCGCGCGCAAGGCCTTCACCGCCGACCGCCGCGCCTTCATCGGACGCAACCGCAACCTCGACGCGCCGCTCGGGATGCGCGCGGAAACGCTCGACGGCAGCGTGGGCGCCGGACTCGATCCCTGTTCGGCGCAGCGCGCGGTGTTCGAGCTGGCGCCCGGCGAGGACATCGCGACCGTGATCGTGCTGGGCGCCGCCGACAACGAAGCCGAGGCGCGCGCGCTGGTGCAGGCCTTCGGCGACGTCGATGCGGCGCAGGCCGAACTCGAACGCGTGCGCGCGCACTGGCACGACACGTTCTCGCAACTGCAAGTGCGCACGCCCGATCCCGCGACCGACCTGCTGGCGAACGGCTGGCTGCCGTACCAGGTGCTGGCCTCGCGCATCCTCGCGCGCAGCGGCTATTACCAGTCCGGCGGCGCGTGGGGTTTCCGCGACCAGCTGCAGGATTCGATGGCGATGCTCAACCTGCGCCCGCAACTGGTGCGCGCGCAACTGCTGCGCTCGGCCCATCACCAGTTCCGCGAAGGCGACGTGCAGCACTGGTGGCATCCGCCCACCGGCAAGGGCGTGCGCACCCGCATCAGCGACGACCTGCTGTGGCTGCCGTGGTGCGCGTCCGAATACGTGCGCGTCACCGGCGACGCCGCGGTGCTGGACGAAACCGCGCCCTTTCTCGAAGGCCGCGCGCTCGCCGCCGACGAGGAATCGGTGTACGAAGACGTGCACGTCGGCGGCGAATCGGCCAGCCTGTACGAGCACTGCCTGCGCGCGATCCGGCTCAGCCTGCGCTTCGGCGCGCACGGGCTGCCGCTGATCGGCGGCGGCGACTGGAACGACGGCATGAACCGCCTCGGCCTGCACGGACGCGGCGAGAGCGTGTGGCTGGGCATGTTCCTGCACGACGTCCTGAAACGCTTCGCGCCGCTGGCCGCCGCACGCGGCGATGCAGTGATCGCCGCGGATCTCGAGGCGACGGCCACCGAACTGGGGACGATGCTCGCGCGGAATGCCTGGGATGGCGACTGGTACCTGCGCGCGTGGAACGACGACGGCGTCGCGATCGGATCGTCGGCCAGCGATGAGTGCCGCATCGATTCACTGCCGCAGAGCTGGTCGGCGCTGGCGGGCATCGGCGATCGCGTGCGCCGCGAACGCGCGCTGGATGCGGTGCTGCAGCACCTGGTCGACGCCGAAGCAGGCATCGTGAAACTGTTCACCCCGCCGTTCGACAGGACGCCGCTCGACCCCGGCTACATCAAGGGCTACGTGCCGGGCGTGCGCGAGAACGGCGGCCAGTACACCCACGCTGCGGTATGGGTGGCGATCGCGCTGGCGAAACTCGGCCGCGCGGACGACACGTGGCGGATCGCGCGCATGCTGAATCCGCTGTCGCACACCGGCGACGCCGATGCGCTGCAACGCTACCGCCTCGAACCCTACGTGATCGCCGCGGACGTGTACGCGGCCGAACGGCACGTGGGCCGCGGCGGCTGGAGCTGGTACACCGGCTCGGCCGGCTGGATGTATCGCCTCGTCACCGAATCGTTACTGGGCCTGCGCCGCGAAGGCAACACGTTGTCGTTCGCGCCGTGCGTGCCCGACGACTGGGAACGCTGGACCGCAGACTGGCGGCACGGCAGCGCCCGCTACCGCATCGAGTTCGTGCGCAAACCCGGCGATCGGGGCGTGGCTGACGTCAGCGTGGACGGCGTGCTGCAACCGGGCGCCGCCGTTGAGTTGGTCGACGACGGCAAGGTGCACGAGGTGTTGGTGCGATTCGGGCCAACCGGCGCACCTTGACGCGATCCTCACGGCTGCTTCCGGATATTCCCTGGTTTCCACAGGGAGCCACGCATGCCCGCAACCTTCTCGACCGATCTCGACGCGCCCGGCAGCGAACTCGCGCACGTGTGGAGCCACACCGTCGGCAGCGGCCGCGCGGCACTCGCGCTACGCGCCGACTGGCAGACGCAGATGCGCAAGACCCGCGCGGAACTGGGCGTGCGTTACGTGCGTTTCCACGGCCTGCTCAACGACGAGCTGTGCACGTACCTGATCGAGTGCGACAAGGACTTGTATTCGTTCTTCAACGCCGACCAGATCTTCGATTTCCTGGTCTCGATCGGGATGAAGCCGTTCGTGGAACTGTCGTTCATGCCGACCGCGTTGCAGACCGGCGGCGACATCGTGTTCTTCTACAAGGCCAACGTCACGCCGCCGCGCGACTACGCGAAATGGGCCGACCTGATCACGCGGCTGGTCAAGCACTGGGTCGACCGCTACGGCATCGACGAGGTGCGTTCGTGGTATTTCGAGGTGTGGAACGAGCCCAATCTCGACGCGTTCTGGAAAGGCAGGCAGGCCGATTACTTCAAGCTGTACCAATACACCGCGAACGCGATCAAGGAGGTCGATGCGCAACTGCGCGTCGGCGGGCCCGCGACCGCCGACGACGAGTGGGTGCCGGAGTTCCTGCAATTCTGTGAAACGAACAAGCTGCCGGCGGATTTCGTCTCGACCCATCACTATCCCACCGATGCGCTGGGCCAACCCGGCGACGACACCGCCACGCAACTTTCCGACGCGCCGCGCGACGTGCTGATCCAGCGCGTGCGGGCGATGCGCAAGACCGTCGGCGACCGCAAGCTCTGCTATACCGAGTGGAACTCCTCGTCCAACCCGTTCTTCGAATTCCACGACCAACCGTATGCCGCGGCGTTCCTGTTCAAGAACATGCTGGACGTGGCCGATCTGGTGCACTGCTACAGCTGGTGGACGTTCTCGGATATTTTCGAGGAAAACTATTTCTCGTCCGTGCCGTTCCACGGCAGCTTCGGCCTGCAGACCATCCACGGCATCGCCAAGCCCAGCTATCGCGCGATGCAGTTGCTGCACGGCCTCGGCCGCGAGCGCCTGCCGGTCGCAGGCTCGCACGCGACCGTGGATGCATGGGCGGTGCGCGCCGACGACACGCACGTCGATCTGCTCGCGACCAACCATGCGTTTCCGCGCCACGACATTTCGCCGCAAGCCGTGACCTGGCACGTGCAGAGTTCGCGCAAGCCGAAATCCGCCAGCGTGCAATACATCGACGACGACCACTGCAACAGCCGGCAGGCATGGCTGGACATGGGTTCGCCCGATTACCTCGACGCCCGGCAAGTCGCCGAACTGGACGAGGTTTCGCAACTCAAGTCCGAACCGGTCGCGGTGCAGGCCAACGGCGACGGCTTCGACATCCAGTTCAACCTGCAGCCGCACGGCATTGCCGCGCTGCGCGTGGAACTGGGCTGACGGGGCGCGACGATGACGGCCCGCCCCAAACCCGTGTCCGCCAGGCCGCCGCGCGCCGGGCGCAACATCGATCGCACCAGCCACACCGAGGATGCGGTCCTCGACGACCTGCAATGCAAGGCGTTCCGCTACTTCGAACGGCACGTCAATCCCGGCAACGGCCTGGTGCTGGATTCCACGCGTCCGACCCAGCCCGCGAGCATCGCCGCGGCCGGCTTTGCGCTGTCCTGCTATCCGGTCGCGGTCGAACGCGGCTGGCTGTTGTATCGCGACGCGCTCGCCTACACGCTGGCCGCGCTGCGCTTCTTCGACGGCGCCGACCAGAGCGGCGCGGCCGATGGCACCGGCTACAAGGGATTTTTCTACCACTTCCTCGATCCGAAAACCGGCACCCGCGCATGGCAATGCGAGCTGTCCACCATCGACACCGCGCTGCTGCTGGCGGGCATGCTGGCCGCCGCGCGCTATTTCTCCGGTGACGGCGCCGACGAGCGCGAGCTACGTGAGCGGGTGCAATCGATCTACGCGCGGATCGACTGGCGTTGGGCGCAGGACGGGCAGGATGCCTTCACGATGGGCTGGAAACCGGAGTCGGGATTTCTCGCCAACCGCTGGCTCGGCTACAACGAGGCGCTGATCCTGTACGTGCTGGCGCTGGCCGCGCCGGACAACCCGGTCAGCCACGATGCCTACGTCGCCTGGAGTTCCACCTTCAAGTGGCGGCGGCTGTACGGCCGCGAGGTGCTGTACGCGGGGCCGTTGTTCATCCACCAGTTCTCGCACATCTGGATCGACCTGCGCGGCATCCGCGACAAGTTCATGACGGGAAAGAAAACCGATTACTTCGAGAACAGCCGCGTCGCCACCGAAATCCAGCGCGAATACGCGCGCCGCAATCCGCGCAAGTTCATCGGCTATGAAGAAAACTGCTGGGGGTTCTCGGCCACCGACGGGCCCGGCAACGTGACCGCGAAATTCCGCGGCCGCAAGCACCAGTTCTACGACTACACCGCGCGCGGCGCGCCGTTCGGGCCCGACGACGGCACCATCTCGCCGTGGTCGGCGATCGCCTCGCTGCCGTTCGCGCCCGCGATCGTGATGGACGAGATCCGCCATCTCGAAACGCTGATCGGCCACAGCCCGCAAGGCTACGGCTTCCACGCCTCGTTCAACCTGTCGTGGCCCGAGGAAAGCACCACCGGCGTGATGTGCACGATGGTGGACGGCAAGAAGTTCTGCGCTTGGGTATCACCCTGGCACTTCGCGCTGCACCAGGGACCGATCGTGCTGATGATCGAAAACCACCGCAGCGGCATGCTGTGGAACCTGATGCGCGGCTGCGCGCCGATCCGCCTCGGCCTGCAACGCGCGGGATTTTCCGGCGGCTGGCTCGCGGCCGGTGTGACACGCCCCAACAAGGAAAACAAAGCATGAACGCTCAACCCGCGCCGCGCCTGGCCGGCCAGAGCGCGCTGGTCACCGGCGCCAATTCCGGGATCGGCGAAGGCATCGCACGCGAACTCGCGGCCGAAGGCGCGAACGTCGCGGTCAATTACGTGGTGCAGCCCGACGTCGCGCAGAAAATCTGCGACGACATCAACGCGCGCGGTGCAGGCAAGGCCATCGCAATCCAGGGCGACGTCAGCAAGGAAGCCGACGTGCAGGCAATGTTCGCGGAAGCCATCAAGCAATTCGGCACGCTCGACATCGTGTGTTCGAACGCCGGCATCCAGCGCGACGCGCGGCTGGTGGACATGACGCTGGATCAATGGAACGCCGTCATCGGCGTCAACCTCACCGGCGCGTTCATGGTGGCGCGCGCAGCCGCGCGCGAATTCACCCGGCGCGGCATGCGCGACGTCTCGCGCGCGCTGGGCAAGATCATCTTCACGAGTTCCGTGCACCAGGAAATCCCGTGGGGCGGGCACTGCAACTACGCCACCACCAAGGGCGGCATCATGCAGTTGATGGAATCCATCGCGCAGGAACTGGCGCCGCAGAAGATCCGCGTCAACTCCGTCTGCCCCGGCGCCATCGAAACCGCGATCAACCGCAAGGCGTGGAGCACACCCGCCGCCGCGACGGCGCTGGAGCGACTGATCCCATGCGGACGCATCGGCGTACCCGCCGACATCGCCAAGGTCGTCGCGTGGCTGGCCTCCGACGAATCCGACTACGTCTGCGGCGCATCGATCTACGTCGATGGCGGGATGACGCTGTATCCGGGGTTTGCGACGGGCGGGTGACAGTCCAACGGAACCCCTCTCCCACCGGGAGAGGGGCAGGGGTGAAGGTACGAGTCTTGCGCAAAGTGCTTGTAACAAGACGCTGTGAATCGCACGCTGCCCCGTATCCTCACCCGCCCTTCGGGCACCATGGAACTCTTGGCCATGGATGGCGGCTTTACCCGAAGGGAGAGGGTATGTAGTTACCGCTTTCCGCTTCGCCTACCGCGCTCTGCACCAGAAGGTTTCGGTTTCTTGGGTTTGGGTTTCTTCGGCTTCGGCTTCGGCTTCGGTTTTGGTTTCTTTGGCTTTTTCGGTTTCTTAGGCGGCTTGGGTTTCTTCGGCGGCACGGGAACAGCGCCCGTACCCGACAACGCCGTGAGCAGCGCGGTGCCATCCGGACTGCCCCAACCGGTGCAGGCATCCCATCCCGGGCCGGCCGCGTACGCGCCGTTGTTGCCCTGGGTGATGTCGTGGAACGCGCCGCCGTCCGCGTACAGCGCGGCGTTCGCGAGGCCCAGCGATTTGCCGAGTTGCTGGTTCAGCCGCGCGATCAACGCGGCCCACAATGGCGCGACGGCGCTGGTGCCGCCCACGACTTCGCTCTGGCCATCCACCAGCACGTCGTAGCCGGTAAGCGGATCGGCGTTGCCGGCGACATCCGGCACGCCGCGCCCGGCGAATCCATTCGGTGCCGCGGGCACGTTCGCGTTGGCCTGCCACGCCGGCAACGCAAACACCGCGCTGACGCCGCCGCCGGTCGCGCCTTCATTCGCGGCGGTTTCGTTCCACACCACTTCGCTGGTGATGGTGGTGCCGCTGGACATGAGTCTGGTGCCGCCGCACGCCAGCACGGAAGGACTGGCGGCCGGGAAATCCACGTGCGGCTGGCCATCGCTCTCGCCATCGCTGGAACCGCCATCGCCCGCGGCCACGCACACCGTGACGCCCAGCGCGGCGGCGTCTTCCAGCGCGGTTTCCATCGCGTTGCGCGACGCCGCGCTCCAACTGTCCTCGGGGCCGCCCCAACTGATCGACATCACGGTGGCGGGTTGGGTGCTGCCGTGTGCGGCCTGCGCAATCGCGTCGTAGAAACCCTGGTCGGTGTTCGGTGCGAAGTACACGGCGAACGTCGCGGACGGTGCCAGCGCACCGGCGACTTCGATGTCCAGATCCACTTCGGCATCCGCACTGGAACCCGGCTGGTTGCTGCCGCCATCGACCGACACCGCGCTGACCGACGGTGTCTGCAGACCGAGCCCACTGAAATACGTGTCGAGGTCGGACTGCTGGTAGCCGCCGCCGAGTTCGATGATCGCGATGGCCTGGCCGGTGCCGTCGCCATTCGGAAAAGCGTAGAGCTGGCCGATCTGCACCGGCGTGTAGGTCGCGGCCGGTTGCGCCTGCGCGATCCGGAAATGCGGGTGCGCGACCGGACGGCGGTCCAGCCCCAGCACCGCGATCACCGCCGGGTCCGGCAACACCGGCTCGTGGTCGCAGCCGATGAAGCTCGCACCGCCCGGCGCCATCTCGTAACGGGCGAGCTTCACGCCGAACGCCTGTTGCAGCGACGCCGCACTGCCGTGCCAATGCAAGGTGCGGCGGGCCATGTCGCAGCCCTGTTCCTGCAAACCATGTTGCGCGCCGAACGCGCGCACGCGCTCCACGTCGGCCGGATCGGCGCCGTAGCGCGCGGCAAAATCCGCGCGCGGCACACGCGGTATCGGCCGTGCCAGCGGCTGGCGGCGGCGCAGAACCACCGTCACGTCCAGCGGCTCGTCGTGCGCGCAGGCGCCGAGGTAACGCATCACGGAAGGAAGATGCCGGCGCGTCGCCGGCGCGGAGTTCGGGACTTTGCGCATACCGTGCCTCCCACGCAACACGAGCGGGATGTGCGCGCGAGCATGCGCCGCCGAACGTGACAGCCCGGTTACGAATCGCTGAACGCAGTCAGGCGAAAGTCAGGTTCAAAGTACCCCGCCTCAACCGGATGCCTGCATGAACTCCGCGCACAGCGCCTCCATACCCACGCGGTCGTCATCGTCGAAGCGCGCAAGGTTGGGCGAATCGACGTCCCACACGCCCAGCAGGGTGCCGTCGGCGCGCACCAGCGGCACCACGATTTCCGAACGCGAGGCGCCGTCGCAGAAGATGTGGCCGGGGAAGGCCAGCACGTCGGGCACGACTTGCGTCTGTCGCGATACCGCCGCGGTGCCGCACACGCCGCGTCCCAGCGCGATCCGGATGCAGGCGGGCTTGCCCTGGAACGGCCCCACCACGAGTTCATCCCCGTCGAGGAAATAGAACCCGCACCAGTTGATGCCGGGCAGCGCGTGATAGACCAGCGCCGCAAAATTGGCGGCGTTGGCGACGAGGTCCTTCTCGCCATGCAGCAGGCCGCGCGCCTGCTGCGCCAGCTCGGCGTACAGGCCCGGCTTGTCGGTGGCGGTAATGGGAGCGGCTTCGAACACTTTGAGTGCACCCGTTTGAGGAGATTGAGTTGAGCGGCGCGCCGCTTTTTGCGCGTCCGCTCGAACGAAATGCCCTCTATTATCACGCAATGCCCCAGTCCGGCGTGCCAGTTGGAATGGAAACCCCCGGCCAACGCAGCGAAAGCGCGCGCCTCGACAATTTCGTGGACGGCGCGTTCGCGTTCGCGATCACGCTGCTGATCATCAGCGGCGGCAGCCTGCCGCGCGATGTCGCGGCGCTGGAACACGCGCTGCGCGGCGTGCCGGCGTTCGCGGCGTGCTTCGCGCAACTGGCGCTGTTCTGGCACGGCCACGTGCGTTGGCGCGACACGGTGCGGTTGACCGACGGCACCAGCCTGCGGCTGTCGCTGCTGCTGGTGTTCTTCGCGCTGATCTTCGTGTTTCCGTTGCACCTGGTGTTCGCGGGCCTGTTCAACGGCGCCAGCGGCGGCGCGTTGTCGCCCGACTTCACCAACTCGCCCGGCAATCCGCTGCGTGACACCGAGGCGCTATTCGTGTGCTACGGGCTGTCGTTCGCCTGCATGGCCGGCACCACCGCCGCCTTGTACCGGCACGGCGTGCGCAGCGGCATTCCGGCCAGCCGCGACGAGGGCACCTCGCTGCGGGTCAGCGTGGCCGTGTGGACCTACATGGCCACGGTCGGCGTATTGTCGATGCTGTTGGCGCTCACCCTGCCCGTGCGGACGGGCTGGATCATGGGACTGCCGGGGCTTGCCTATTTTCTTCTCGCCTTCACTGGCACTGTCGCCCACCACTACCGGAAAAGACTGGAAGCGAGGCTGCCCGCATGAAAACCAAGGGCGTGTTCATCACCGGCACCGATACCGGCATCGGCAAGACCTTCGCGGCGTGTTCGCTGCTGCACGCGCTGCGCGCGGCAGGGATGCGCGCCACCGGCATGAAGCCGGTCGCGAGCGGCTGCGAGGAAACCTCCGACGGTTTGCGCAGCGAGGACGCGCTGGCACTGATCGCGGCCAGCGATCCCAAGCCGGACCGTTACGAATACTGCAACCCGTTCGCCTTCAAGCCACCGGTGTCGCCGCACATCGCGGCCGCGGAAGTGGAGGACGAGGTGACGCTGCCGCCGATCCAGGACGCCTACGACACGCTCGCGATGATGCACGGCGAGGCCATCGTGGTCGAAGGCGCGGGCGGCTGGCTGTCGCCGCTGTCGGACACGCTGCGCGCCAACGCGATTCCGCTGCACCTGCAGCTTCCAGTGATCCTGGTGGTGGGCCTGAAACTCGGCTGCCTCAACCACGCGCAGCTCACCGCGCGCGCGATCCGCGCCGACGGTTGCGAACTGATGGGCTGGATCGGCAACCGCATCGACCCGGACATGCTGCATCCCAAGGAAAACCTGGTGATGTTGAACCGCTCGCTGGCGGCGCCCTGCCTCGGCGTATTGCCGCACGGCGTGGCGCCGGTGTCGGCCGCGGCCAACCTGCGCGATGCCGCCGACGCGCTGCGCGACTTCACGCCATGACCTGCAGGCTGTGCGGCGCGCCCACCGAAGCCTTCGGTGAAGGGGTGGTGCTGAGTCGCCACCGCGCGCGCTATCTGCGTTGCACCAGGTGCGGCTACGTGTTCGTGGAAAGCCCCCACTGGCTGGACGAAGCCTACGCCGATCATGCCATCGCCGCGCTCGATACCGGCATCGTGGTGCGCAACCTGTGGCTGGCGGACGCGGTGGATGCGCTGCTGCGCTGGCGTTTCCGCGACGTGCGCACGGCGCTGGATTACGGCGCCGGCACTGGCCTGTTCGTGCGGCTGATGCGCGACCGCGGCCACGACTTCCGCTGGAGCGATCCGCACTGCGAAAACCTGTTCGCGCTCGGTTTCGAGGCCGACCCGCACGCGGCATTCGATCTCGTGACCTGTTTCGAGGTGATGGAACACCTGATCGATCCGCTGGCGGTGTTCGAACAACTCGCCGCACGCGCGCCGATCCTGATCTTCTCCACCGAATTGCTGCCGGAACACGACAACCGTCTTGGCGAGTGGCATTACTACGCACCGGAAACCGGCCAGCACGTCGGGTTTTTCACCGCCGCAAGTTTGCAGGCCGTGGCGATGCGGCTCGGCCGCCACTTCGCCAGCGACGGCCGGATGCTGCACGCCTTCACGACCGAACCACTCAATCCGCGCTGGCTGCGCTTCGTCGCCAAACAACGCCGCGCGCGCCGGCTGCTGCGGCTCGCCCGCAAACGGCCGCCGCTGACCTGGCGCGACGGCGAGGCGCTGGCGGAGCGATTGCGTTCGCGCCCATCGACGCCGGCCTGACCGGCCATGACTTGCGGCATGGATGGCGCCTTCACGGCATTCACGGCATTATTGAGGGTCACCGCCCCGCCGTGCATGGAGCCACACCTTGAGCCAAGCCCAACGGTATTTCATCACGATCGCCAACCTCGCCAAGGCGCGCGGTCCGGACCCCGACCTGTCGTTCCAGGGTTCTTCGCCGCAGAGCTTCGCCGAGGCCCTGCAGGCCGCGCTGCGCCAGCCGGTCCTGTTCCAGCGCTGGAAAGCCAGGCAGCCCGATCCCGACGAAGTCGACGACTCGCTGGCGCCGGTCGATCCCGCCGCCACCGTCAGCGCCCAGCTCGACGACCTCCGCACCGAGGTGCAGGTGGTCACGACGCTGACGCATTTCGTGCTGCGCCACCGCCTGTTCCTCCTGATCGGACCGAACTGGCAGTTGCGCGACGTCGCGGCCGTCTGATCATCCGCTCGCAGCGTCAAGTCATCCCATTCGCCGTGTCAGGAGTATTGTCATGTCCGTTTTCCGTACCCGGATCCTTTCCGTCGCCTGTTGCGCCCTGCTCGCCGGAGCGGTCGGCATGAACGCGCAGGCCGCCCCCGCGCGCAGCGCTGCGCACGCATCCGGCAACATCGCCGCCAATCCGTTCTACAAGGCCTCGACGCTGCCGTTCGAGACCCCCGATTTCAGCAAGATCAAGAATGCCGACTTCCAGCCCGCGATCGAGGAGGGCATGAAGCTGCAACTGGCCGAAGTCCTGAAGATCGCCGACAACCCGGCGCCACCCACCTTCGACAACACCATCGTCGCGATGGAAAAGACCGGCACGATGCTGAACCGCGTGATGGCGGTGTTCGATCTGCTGGCCGGGGCCGACACCAACCCGACCATCCAGAAGGTGCAGGAAGTCGAAGCGCCCAAGCTCGCCGCGCACCAGGACGCGATCTACCTCAACCCGAAACTGTTCGCGCGCATCCAGAAACTCTACGACGAGCGCGACACGCTGAAGCTCGATCCCGAATCCGCGCGCCTGCTGCAATTCGACTATCAGCAGTTCGTGCACAACGGCGCCAGGCTCTCGGCCGCCGACAAGGCCAAGCTGAAGCACTACAACGAGCAGCTTTCCACGCTGGGCGCGCAGTTCCAGAACAAGCTGCTGGCCGCGGCCAAGGCCGGCGCGCTGGTGGTGGACGACAAGGCCGACCTCGCCGGCCTGTCGCCCGGTGAAATCGACGCCGCCGCGCAGGCCGCCAAGGCGCGGGGGCTCACCGGCAAATGGGTGATTCCGCTGCAGAACACCACCCAGCAGCCCGATCTCGGTTCGCTCGAAAACCGCAACGTGCGCCACGAGTTGTTCGAACACTCGTGGAACCGCGCCGAGAAGGGCGACGCCAACGACACCCGCGCCACCATCGAGGAAATGGCCTACCTGCGTGCGCAGAAAGCCAAGCTGCTCGGCTTCTCCGACTACGCCGCGTGGAAGCTGGAAGACCAGATGGCCAAGACGCCGTCCGCGGTGATGAAGTTCCTCGATGCGCTGGTGCCGCCCGCGGTGGCGCGCGCCGAGGCCGAGGGCAAGGATCGCCAGGACACGATCGACAGGGACCGATCAGCCGCCGGCAAGCCCGGCTTCAAGCTGGCCGCATGGGACTGGGATTACTACGGCGAGCAGGTGCGCAAGGCCAGGTACGACTTCGACGGCGCGCAGGTCAAACCGTACTTCGAACTCGACAACGTGCTGGAGAACGGCGTGTTCTACGCCGCCAACCAGCTCTACGGCCTGACCTTCAAGGAACGCAAGGATCTCCCGGTGTGGGAACCGGACGTGCGCGTGTTCGAGGTGTATGACGCAAACGGCAAGCCGCTGGCGCTGTTCTATTGCGACTACTTCAAGCGCGACAACAAGGCCGGCGGCGCGTGGATGAGCAACCTCGTCACGCAATCCAGACTGCTGGGCCTGAAGCCGGTGATCTACAACGTCGCCAACTTCACCAAGCCGGCGCCGGGCCAGCCCGCGCTGCTGTCGTTCGACGACGTGACCACGATGTTCCACGAGTTCGGCCACGCCCTGAACGGCATGTTCGCCGACCAGGAATACCCGAGCCTGTCGGGCACCGTGCCGCAGCGCGACTTCGTGGAATTCCCCTCGCAGTTCAACGAACACTGGGCGCTGTATCCCACGGTGTTCGCGCACTACGCGAAGCACTACAAGACCGGCGCGCCGATGCCCGCGGAGCTGGTCGCCAAGCTCAAGAACTCGCAGCTCTTCAACAAGGGCTACGACATGACCGAGCTGATCTCGGCGGCACTGCTCGACATGTCCTGGCACACGATTTCGCCCGACGCGCCCAAGGTGACCGACGTCGATGCGTTCGAAGCCAAATCGCTCAAGGACAACTACGTCGACCTGAGCTACGTACCGCCGCGCTACCGCTCCAGCTATTTCCTGCACATCTGGGGCAACGGCTACGCCGCCGGCTACTACGCCTACCTGTGGACGCAGATGCTGGCCGACGACGCGTTCGCGTGGTTCCAGGAACACGGCGGCCTGACGCGTGCGAACGGCGACCGCTTCCGCCAGATGGTGCTGTCGCGCGGCAACACCGAAGACCTCGCCAGGATGTACGCCGACTGGCGCGGTCGCGCACCCAACATCGACGCGATGAAGAAGGATCGTGGGCTGGAGCCGGAGACGAAATGACACCATCGCGCGCAGACGCGCTCGCGAGCCGCAGGCTCGTACGCCGATGAGCGTCTCGTCCATGTGGAATCGAAAAGCCCGCTTCAGCGGGCTTTTCGTTTCGCACGCGACAATCCGGTTGCTCTCGGCCAAGACGGAGGTTGCAGCATGCCTGCACAACGTCATCAAGTTCGCAGCATGGCGAACGCCGGAGGCGTGCCGATTCGCAAGCCGTCAGTTGCGCGACTTCAGCAGGCGACCCGCCAACCATCCGGCCGCCAGCGCGAACGCGACGGATTCCATCGGCTTTTCGCGCACCCGCGCCCGCAGGTTTTCGAGCGCCTGACCCGCGCGATCGCGGGCGCCGGATGCGAGTTCCGCGCCGCGCTCGCGCCATTCGCCGGCTTTGTCCGCCACGCGATGTGCACCGTGTGCGCCGGCGTCCACGGCGCGGCGCAAACCCTCCTCGGCGCGATCGGCAGCCGTATCGACCTTGTCCCTGGTCCAGTTGACCGCGTCGCTGGCGCCTTGCCTGGCGCGCTCGGCGGCGTGATCGATGCGCGCGTCGGCGTTCTCACGGGCCAGGCTCTTGTCATTTTGGGTTTCTGGTTTCATGCCGATCTCCTTTGCATTGCCGGTTCGTGTGTCACACGGGATCGATCGGACGCACGCAACGGCCGCGGCGTCAGATGCGCCGGCGTCCGAATATCAGCGACACGACGAACAAGATGATGAAGATGACGAACAGGACTTTCGCGATCATGGCGGCGAGTCCTGCTACGCCAAAAAAACCGAAGAATCCGGCGATGATCGCGATGATCAGAAAGACGACGGCGTAGTACAGCATGAACGTTTTCCTTTTCCGGGCATGGTTGACCTTCGGGCCGGAGCGTTGAACGTGCTCCGGGGGATCCCGTCTTGTGAAAACGGCACTGGAAAGTCTCCGGGCAAACCTTCATGGCTTGCCCGGAGTACCCGATGCGCGTTCGACGCGCGCCTCGGGAACCGGTCGGGCGGGTAACGACCCGAACCGGCACGGCACGTCCGTGTCGCCGTGGTGGGAAACCCCTTTCGGAGGGAGGGCGGGGTTTCCTCGCGCCCGCATGGCATTCGGCGATGCGTCCTGACCTTCCATTGCCGTGCGATGCAGCGCTTGTGACTCCTTGTCGAACTCCTTCGTTGTCTGAACATGCCGGCTTCATGCCTTTCACGAAGCGGCAGCCGCGGCGTGGTCGCCTGCGTCGAAAAACCAGAGATCGGGTTGGAACTCATGGACCTGGCGCCAGGCCTCGAAGCGGTCGATGCCATAGCGTTCCTGCAGGAGGCGGACGAGATAGCCGATGTCGCCCTGATCGCTCGCCAGGTCGCGTTCGGTAAGCCTGGGCCAGCGCTTGCGGAACGCTCCGCGAAGTTGCGACCAATGCGAACTGATCAGGTCTTCGCGCATGATGGTGGCCTTCCGTTGGAACGGCTCTCGCAACCGGACGATGCGTCCGGCTTGTGCCAGCGTTGCCGTGCCATCAAAAGCATCACAGCTCGCTCTCGAACTCGAACACCTGCAGCAGCGCCTCCCGCCGATCGACGCCATAACGCTCCTCGAGCAGCGCGGCCAGATACTCGGCGTCTCCGTCCGGGCGCAGCACGTCCTGCCACTTGAGTTTGCGCCACCGGCGCCGCAGCCTTCCGCCAAGGTCGCTCCACTCTTCCCGGATCCGGTCCCGGCCCAGCGCCTGGTGCACTTCCGCCTGAAACGAATGCATGTCCATGGTCAGTCCTTGGCTTTCAGGCCGGAGGCGTCGACGTCTTTCACGCCCTTGACGCTTTTGGCCGCCGCGATAGCTTTCCTGACATCGGTTTTGGTCGCGAGGACTCCGGTCAACGTCACCACGCCATCGGTGGTTCTCACCGTCACGTCCATGCTTTTCACGCCCTTGGTGGCCGCAAGTTCGCTTTTCACCTTGGTGGTGATCCAGGCGTCGCTGACGGCCTGCCCTGCGGTCGCCGAGTGATCCGCGGGCGGCGTGGCTTGGGCCTGCGCGGTCCCGGCAAAGAGCCCCAACCCCAGCGTCGCCGCAGCGGCGATCGCGGATAGAGTCGCGTGCGTTTTCATTGCCACCTCCTTCGACAAAATGGGTGCGTTGTGTCGGCGTGGATTCACCGGGGCGACGACGGGTTTTCCCTTGGGCGCCGTCCGGTGTCGCCGTCCCTTTGCCGGCGCGGGCGGCGTGCGGGCTGTTCGTCATCTCCGTCCGGATTCGGGTCGTGGCGTTCGGGGAAACGCCCGGGTGACGGGCGGCGGCCCGGCTCTTCATGGCGTTTCGGTTCCGGTGTCGTGTGCGCTGCGATGTTCATCGATGTGCTCTCCGTTGCATGTGTCCGTGTGGACCGATGCCGACGCTACGCCTCGCCCCGCGCCGGGAGAAGAGACCGACGCACCATTTGCGCTGGTACTTTTCTACCAGTCGCGCATGGCATTCATGGAGTATTCTGATTCGAGACCGTCAAGGCGAAAGACGCCATGAACCCCCCGTTGACCCGCACTCCCGTTGACCGCAGGCAACTGCAGCAAATCATCGCCGGCCTGACGGATGGCGTCATGCTGCTCGACCCCGACCGTTCGATCGTGTGGGTCAACGAAGCGGCCATTGCCGTGCACGGCTGCATCCGCGCCGAAGAACTCGGCGCCAACGCCACGCAATACCGCAAGCGTTTTTCGCTGAAGTACCGCAACAATCACCGATTGACGGCGAAGCAATACCCGATCGAGCGGGTGCTGGCCGGGGAAACCTTCAGCGACG
The DNA here is from genome assembly GCA_030123585.1 of Rhodanobacteraceae bacterium. Lineage (NCBI taxonomy): Bacteria > Pseudomonadati > Pseudomonadota > Gammaproteobacteria > Lysobacterales > Rhodanobacteraceae > Rhodanobacteraceae bacterium. The sequence goes on along the minus strand of CP126120.1, from coordinate 2,737,913 downwards.
TCCTCGTCGAGGTCGCCCGAAAGGGCGACGCGGATTTCCACAGCACGCAGCAGGTCCGCGGCATGGCGTTGACCAATGCCAACGGCGAGGTGGAATCGCTGGCGCTGGTGATCAAGGACGTCACCGAACGATTCAGCGCCGAGGAGCGGTTCGAGCGCACCTTCGCGGCGAATCCCGCGCCCGCCGTGATCTGCCGCTTGCGCGACCTGCGCTACATCAAGACGAATCCCGGCTTCCTGACGATGACGGGGTACGAGCGCGATCAGGTCATCGATCGCCGATTCCGGGAACTGGACGTGCTCGATCACGCCGAGAACCGCGAAGAGGCGATCCGCAGCCTGCGCGGATGGCTCACCATTCCGCAGCAGGAAGCCGTGATCAGGCAGGCGGACGGCAAGCAGAAGTTCGTCATCGTCGCGGGCCAGCCGATCGAGGTCGGCGACGAGCAATGCATGTTGTTCACCTTCATCGACCTCGAAGCGCGCAAGCGCGCCGAGATGTCGCTGCGCGAGAGCGAGGAGCGGTTTTCCAAGGCGTTCCGGCTGGCCCCGGTTCCCATGATCGTGTTCGCGCTGCGCGACATGCGCGCCCTCACGATCAACGACGCCTTCACGGCCATCACCGGCTACGCCATCGCGGATTTGCAGGGACGCACGGTCGAGGACATCGGGTTGTCGGGCGACGTCGCGGCCATGCGCGCGCTGGTGGCGCGCCTGAACCGGCGCGAGGACATCCGGAACGAGGAACTGCCCGTCCGGACCCGCGAGGGCGCCATCATCGACTGTCTGCTCTCGGCGGACACCGTGATGATCCAGGGCGAGCCGTGCGTCCTGTGCGTCATCCAGGACATCACCGAGCGCAAGCGCTCGGAGATGGACCTGGTCTCCGCGATCGAAGCGGTGATGAAGGACACGTCCTGGTTCAGCCATACGGTCATGGAAAAGCTGGCGCAGCTCCGCAGGCCCGACGGCAGCGGCGCCAAGGCGGAACTGGCTACCCTGACGCCGCGCGAGAAGGACGTTCTGGGCTTGATCTGCAAGGGCCTCAGCGACGCCGAGATCGCCGCGGCACTCAAGCTCTCGCGCAACACGGTGCGCAACCACGTCGCAACGCTGTACGGGAAGATCGGAGTGAACCGCCGCAGTGCCGCCGTCGTGTGGGGACGCGAACGCGGCATGGTGAGCTACTGATCGACGTCGCGATTCATTCGGCAGTGGGATGACGCGGAATCCATGCACGCCGGCTGACGCATGCAGATGGATGCTCCGCTCGACCACCAGGAACGCGCCATTCACATTGCGTCGATCACCATTCCATGTCCCCGTTGCAATGGCCACACATGGAAGCCGAAAAACCCTCCGAAGAAGCCAGCGCATCCGCGGGCAAGGTCGGGAAGCCTCCGCTGCCGATGCTCGCGCTGACCGCGCTCGGCGTGGTGTTCGGCGATCTCGCGACCAGCCCGCTGTATTCGTTGCAGACGGCGTTCGGCGACCAGGGCATCACGCCGCAGCGCGACAACATCCTGGGGCTGCTGTCGCTGGTCCTGTGGGCGCTGCTGCTGATGGTCACGGGCAAGTACGTGTGCTTCGTGATGCGCGCCGACAACGACGGCGAAGGCGGCATGATGGCGTTGACCGCGCTGGCGCGCGGCGCGGTCCAGCGCGGCCGGCGCGTGCGCTGGGTGGTGGTGATGGCGGGATTGCTCGGCGTCGCGTTGTTCTTCGGCGACAGCGTGATCACGCCCGCGATCTCGGTGCTTTCGGCGGTCGAGGGTTTGCACCTGGCCGCGCCCGGTCTGAAACACTACGTGCTACCGATCGCGGTCGTGATCCTGATCGCGCTGTTCGTGCTGGAGAAGCGCGGCAGCGCGCTGGTCGGCAGCCTGTTCGGCCCGGTGATGGGCCTGTGGCTGCTCGCGATCGCCGCGCTCGGCGTGCACGCGATCATCCACCACCCGGAGGTGTTCGCGGCGATCAGTCCGCAATACGCGGTGCTGTACCTGCTGCACAACGGATTCAGGGGCTTCGCGTCGCTGGGCGCGGTAGTGCTGGTGCTGACCGGCGCCGAGGCGCTGTATGCGGACATCGGCCATTTCGGCGCGCGGCCGATCCGCATCGCATGGCTGGGGCTGGCGCTGCCGGCGCTGGTGCTGAACTATTTCGGCCAAGGCGCGCTATTGCTGGACCAGCCGCAGGCCGCCGGCAATCCGTTCTACCACATGGTGCCGCACGCATTGCTGTATCCGATGATCGTGCTGGCCGCGTGCGCCACCGTGATCGCGTCGCAGGCGGTGATCTCCGGCACCTATTCGATGGTGCGCCAGGGCATCCAGTTGGGTTTTCTGCCGCGCGCGCGGGTGCTGCACACCTCGTCCGGCGTGGAAGGCCAGATCTACATGCCCACCATCAACGTGCTGCTGCTGATCGCGGTGCTGGGCGCGGCGCTGGGTTTTCGTTCCGCGCAGCATCTGGCCGGCGCTTACGGCATCGCGGTGAGCGGCACGATGCTGCTGACCAGCCTGCTGATGCTGGTGGTGGCGCGTTGCAAGTGGAAGTGGGGACTGCCTCGGCTGATCGCGTTCGCGGCGGTGTTCGTGGTGATCGACGCCGCGTTCGTGGCGGCCAACACGCTGAAGATCGTGGACGGCGGCTGGTTTCCGCTGGCGCTGGCGGCGGTGGCAATGCTGCTGATGACCACGTGGTGGCGCGGCCGCATCCTGCTGCAGGCGCAGATCCACGCCGAAGGCGAGAAGCTCGACGAGTTCGTCGCGCGGGTGCGCGCCGATCCGCCGCCGCAACGCGTGCAGGCCACGGCGGTGTTCCTGACCGGTGACACGCGCTGGGTTCCGCAGGCGTTGCTGCACAACCTGCGTTGCAACCAGGTGTTGCACGAACGCAACCTGATCCTGCACGTGGAAGGGCTGGATACCCCGCGCGCGGGCGAGCGCGAGGCCTGCAAGCTGGAGCGGCTGGGCGGCGGGTTCTGGCGCGTGGAAATGCGCTTCGGTTTTGCCGAGGAACCCGACGTGCCCGCGCGACTGGCGAAACTGGGGCTCGACCCCACGGCCGAACCGGACAAGCTCGTGTATTTCCTGGGACGCGACGAGGTGGTGCCGGACGACAAGCGCAAGATGATGCGCTGGCGCAAGGCGCTGTTCGCGTACTTCGTGCGCAATGCGACCCCGGCAACCACCTATTTCCACATTCCGCCGCGGCAGCTGGTGGAGATTGGCGCGCGGGTGGAGTTTTGATCGCGCGCGACAAGCCCCGCACCCGCGGACTGTTTCGTCAACGCGTGCCGGAAAGCGTCAGCACGCTGCCGATCGGCGCCGGTTCGGTGCGGTGCAGGTCCAGCACCAGGATCTCGTTGTCGCCGTGCCGCCAGAACGACGCCGGACAGAACAGGCGTTGCTGCGGGCCGATGCGCCAGTAGCGGCCGAGCAGGTGGCCGTTGATCCACACGTAGCCCTTGTCCCAGCCGGCCATGTCGAGGTAGCAATCGCCGGGCTGGTCCAACCGCAGTGATGCCTTGAAGAACACCCCGGGTCGCGTAGGTGCGCTGCGCAGGGGTTTCAATGTGGCGAGCCATGCATCGTCGAGCGGCAGGCTGAAGACGTCCCATCCCTGTAGAACCTTGTCCCCCAATCGCACTTCGCCCACGATGCCCTTGCGATCGGCCATCGCGTGACCGTAACCGACGTGTCCGAAACTGTCGACGAGGATTTCCAGTGTTGCGTCCACGCTGCCTGCGGACAATGCGATGCGCGGGTTCGAATGCTGCGGCGGATGTTCGACGCGTGAGATGTAGTCGACAAAGCAGTCGCCTTTGAACACCAGCGCGTAATCGTGCACGCCATCGATCGCAAGCTTGCCGCCTCCGCGGATGCGCCGGCGATACACGACCATGCCATGGCCTTGGCCGAACAGCAGCTCGTTGCCTTGCGGACGCTCCACGCGCTTCGCGCGTGGCAGGTTGTCCCACAGTGACGCGAACGGCGTGGGCGTGAACGGCGCGAACGAAACGGTTGGCGGTGGCTCGGGCACATCGGGCAGCGGCCGTTTTGCATGCGCCGCAAGCATCGCGCGGAACGTGTAATAGTCCGGCGTCGCAGCACCGCGTTCGTCGATCGGCGCACCGTAGTCGTAACTGGTGATCACCGGCTGGAAGTGCGAATAGTCGCCGTGCGCGTTGGCGCCTGCGCCGAAACCAAAGTTGGTGCCGCCGTGGACGACGTACAGGTTGAACGAGCGGTCCTCATCGAGCAGCTTGCGCAGCGTCGCCGCGAAGTCGCCGCGCGCGAAATCCTTGTCGCCCCAGTGCGTGAGCCAGCCCGGATAGCCTTCGCCCATCCACACCGGCATTTCGCCGGCGATGTCCTGCGCCGTCGTGAAATCGGTGTCGCCATCGAGTCCGAGCGCCGCGCCCGGAAGATACGTGTGTGCCTTGCGCACCTGATCGAGACCGTCGGAAATCGAGAACGGTCCGTCGATGCCGTGTTGCCGCCACAAGTCGCGCAGCACTTCGAGATAAGCTAGATCCTGTCCGAACGATGCGTATTCGTTTTCGATCTGCAGCATCAGGATCGGACCACCATTCTCCACCATCAGCGGCTGCACGACCGGTGCGATCGCCGCGATGTAGCGGCGTACCGCTGCCATGTAATCCACATCGTCCTTGTCGCGCACCCGGATGTGCGGGTGCCGCAGCAGGTACGGCGGCAGTCCACCGAAATCCCATTCGCCGCAGATGTACGGCCCGGGCCGCAGGTACACCCACATGCCTTCTTCCTGGCAGATCCGGATGAAGCGCGCGAAGTCGCGGCGGCCCGTGGTGAGGTGGAACACCCCCGGCTCGCTTTCCAGCGCATTCCACATCACGTACAGCGAGATGGTGTTGAGCCCCATCGCCTTCGCCATCAGAATGCGCTGCCGCCAGTATTCGCGCGGAATCCGGATCGGGTGCATTTCGCCGCTGCGAAGGATGAACGGCGTGGCGTCCAGCATGAATTGCCGCCCGGCAAGCTGGAAGCGATGCGGTCGCCCATCGGGCACGATGTCGGCGCGCGCAAGCGGCGCAGGTAGCGTCACCTCCGCGCACGCGGCCAACGCAGACAACGGCGCCAGCACACTCAGGCGCAGGAAGTCGCGGCGCCGCATGCCGCCATCGGCCGGGGACGGAACGCCGTCACGTTTCTGATCGCCCATGCCGGTACGCTGCTTCGATTGTCCGGACGTCATTATGCCCATGTTCGTATATGCATATACAATTCACCGATGAAACACGAGAACAAGATCGCCTTCCGCGGTGAAGATCCTGTCGCAATGCGGCAACCGCAGCGGCATGACCGCCACGGCGACGCCACGACCCTCGTGCTCGCGGCCGACGTCGGCGGGACGCACGCGCGCATCGGCCTGTTGCGGGCACGCGCGGGCGCACAGCCGCCGCTCGAAATGCTGGCACGGCATGTCTACGAATGCGCAAAATGGCCGGGGCTCGGGGAAATCCTGCAGGACTTCCTGTCGCACCATCCCGACCGTGGCCACATCGCACGCTGCGCGCTGGCGGTGGCCGGTTACCTGCGCGACGATGAACTCGTTTCCGAAAACCTGCGCTGGCCGGTGCGGATTTCCGAATTGCGCGAGTGCCTGCAACTGGATCGGCTCGATATCGTCAACGACTTCGAGGCACTGGCCTGCGGCACCCGGTTCCTTTCCACGCAAGACAGCATCGCGGTGATCGAGGCCCAGGGCATGGCCGGACCGACCGTGGTGGTGGGACCGGGGACCGGACTCGGCTGCGCGGTGCTGTTGCCGAACGGCGACGCGCCGCTGGTGATGCCGAGCGAAGCCGGCCACGTGGCGCTGGCGCCCGGCAACGATCGCGAGATCGAGGTGCTGCGTCGGCTCGGACGCGATCGCGATTACGTACACACCGGCCTCGTGTTGTCGGGACCCGGCTTGCTGAACCTGTATCGGGCGCTGGCGGAAATCGAAGGCGCCGCGGCAACGCACGCGGGTCCCCAGCAAGTCAGCGCCGCGGCATTGCAAGGCGACGACCCGCTCGCGTGCGAAGCGCTGTCGATGTTCTGCGGGATGCTCGGCAGTTTCGCGGGCGACCTCGCGATCATGTTCAAGGCGGACGGTGGCGTGTACCTTGCCGGCGGCATCCTGCCGCACATCAGCGACTTCCTGCTGGCGAGCGAATTCCGCACGCGCTTCCTCAACAAGGGCGTGATGCGCGAATTCCTGGCGGCGGTACCGGTGCGGTTGATCGAACACGGGCAGTTGGGCGTGTTCGGTGCCGCGGCGATGGAGATCGAGGCTGCCGCACGCGCTGATTGACTCGCATTCGGAAGCGACTTCGTTCCTCCACTCGTCATTCCGGAATCGCGAAGCGATATCCGGAACCCAGTGCCTTTGTACCGTGTTTCGAAAAGACACCGGATTCCCGCCTTCGCGGGAATGACGAGCGAAAACGGCACTCGCTACAAATCTTCTTTCGCGGCGGGCTGTCCAAACGACGGCGGCCGATCCTCCAATGCCGTGCCGAATTGCTTGTTCGGCGTGTCGCCCATTTCGAACACCAGCGTGCCGCCTTTCGCGAGATCGGCGTGGGCGATCCAGCTCTTCGTCCACGACTTGCCGTTCCATGTCACCGACTGGATGTAAGGTTTGCCCTTGCCGTTGCCGCGCGCTTCGACCATGAGTTTCCGGCCGCCGCCGACGTCGATCTCCGCGTGCTCGACCAGCGGACTGCCGAACACCCAGTTGGTGCTGACCGGATCGACCGGATAAAAACCCAGTGCACCCAGCACGTACCACGCGCTCATCTGTCCGCAGTCCTCGTTGCCGGCGAGGCCGTCCGGCGCGGCGCGGTACATGGTTTCCAGCAGCATGCGCACGCGCGATTGCGTCTTCCAGTGCGAGCCCGTGTACGCGTACAGGTACGCGATGTGGTGGCTCGGCTCGTTGCCGTGCGCGTACTGGCCGACCATGCCGGCGATGTCGGGCGGCGCGTTGGGCGGCAGCGTGGACGCGGTGGTGAAGAGTTCGTCCAGCTTGCGCTCGAACGCGGCCTTGCCGCCGAACATCTGCATGTACTGATAAAGATCATGCTGGTTGAGGAAGGTCGCCACCCACGGATTCGATTCGGTGTAATCGCGCCATTGGTCCGAGTGGCCCATCTCGATCGGATCGAACGGTTCCAGCCACTCGCCGGCCGCGCCGCGCGGCCGCATGAAGCCGAGCTTGCGATCGAACACGTTGTGGTAGTTGCGCGAACGTTCGCGCAGCGCCTTCGCGTCCGCCGACTCGCCCACGCCCGCCGCCAGGTGCGACAACGCCCAGTCGTCGTAGGCATATTCGAGCGTCTTGCTGACCGCTTCGGACTCCGCGTCGCTGGGCAGATAACCGAGCTTGCGGTACCAGCCGAGGCCGAGCCAGTCGGAGCTCAGCGCGCGATCGCGGTACATCGGCCACGCCGCGGCGTAATCGATGCCGGTGAAACCCTTGGCCTGCGCTTCAGCGATCACCACGACCGAGTGATAGCCGATCATGGTGCCGGTCTCGACGCCCTGCAGCGGCCAGATCGCGGGGCCCTGCGGGCTTTCGTTGGCCTTGCGCACCAGGCCCTGCACCAGATCCGGCACCTTGTCCGGCAGGAACAGCGTGTACAGTGGATGCAGCGCGCGGTACGTATCCCACAGCGAATAGGTGCTGTAGTTGTGCTGACCCTTCGGCAACGTGTGCACCTTGAGGTCCATGCCTCGATAGCGATCATCGACATCGCTGAACAGCGTCGGCGCGAGCATCGCGTGGTACAGCCCGCTGTAGAACGTGCGCCTGACATCGTCCGGCGCATCGATGCGGATGCGCGCGAGCTCGCGTTCCCACTGCTCGGCCGCGCTGCGTCGCACGCGTTCGAAATCCCAATCCGGCAATTCCGCTTCGAGATTGCGCAGCGCGCCGTCGATGTCCACGCCGGAAATGCCGACCTTCACCAGCAGCGGTGCTTTTGACGCATCGTCGAAATGCAGCGCGGCTTTCAGGCTCTTGCCTTGCGCGTTCGCCGCGGAGGTGAGCGGCCTGTCGTCCGAATACAGCTCGGCGCGCGTGAACGGTCGCGACACTTTCATGGCAAAATAGATGTAGCGCCCGTTGGCCCATTCGTGCACGCGCCGGCCGCCCACCAGCATGTCGTGGCCAACCACTTTCAGTTCGGCATCCGAAACGTTGCAGGGTTTGTCCACGCCGTCCCGATAGCCGTGCGCGAGATCGACCAGCAAATGTCCCGCGCCCTGCTTGTTGAACGTGTAGCGATGCAGGCCCGCGCGCGCGGTCGCGGTCAGTTCGGCCGTGATGTCGTGGTCGGTGAGGTGCACCGTGTAATAGCCGGGCGCGCCGCGCTCGGACGCCTTGTCGTAGCGCGAGCGATAGCCCTTGCCGGGATGCGCGACCACGTCGGCTGCAAGATGCTTGCCGCGCGCCGCGGCGTCGTAGCGCGAGTAATAAAGCTCGTCGGGCAAGCCGCGCGTGCCGGGGTCGAGCAGAACATCTCCCTGCGCGGGCATCACCAGCACGTCCAGCATGTCGGCGCCGCCGGTGCCGGAAAGGTGTGTGTGCGAGAACCCCATGATCGAACCGTCGCCTTCGTGATAGCCCGAACACGCATCCCAGCCGTGGGTGTGGGTGTCGGGCGAAAGTTGCACCATGCCCCACGGCACCGTCGCGCCGGGGAACGTATGGCCGTGGCCGCCGGTGCCGACGAACACATCGACGTAGCGCGAAACGCCGGTGGCCGAATCCGGAGTTGCGCTCCGTGCGTCGGCGGTGCGCGCCAACGCAGCGTGCGGATCGATGCGCTCCAGCAACGCCAATGTCATCGCACCTTGCAGGAAACGTCTGCGTGTCACCATGGTCGTGTTCCTCGAATCAGCAATGAATTTGTAAACCCGTAGGTTGGGCTGACCCCGGACTTGATCCGGGGGAAGCCCAACGTTCCCCGCGCCAATGTTGGGCTTCCGCCGACGAAGCCGGCGTCAGCCCAACCTACGTTCCTTGCAGCAGCGCCGGTTTGTGCTTCGCCACATCCACGATCAACTCACCGAACAGCGAATTGGCCCAGGCAAACCACGCGCGCGTGAAATGCGAAGGATCGTCCTGGTCGAACGCCTCGTGCATGAAGCCGGTGCCGGCGTCGGTGGTCTTGAGCCAATGCAGGCACGCGCGGATCTCGCCCGCATCATCACTGGTCAGCGCGCGGATCATGATCGACATCGGCCAGATCATGCGCAGGCCCTCGTGCGGACCACCGATGCCGTCGGCGACCTTGCCGGAAAAGAAATATGGATTGCGATCGCTCCACGCCAGCGCACGCGTGCGGCGATAGCGCGCGTCGTCGCGTTGGCAGAAGCCGAGATACGGAAGGCTTGAAAGGCTCGGCACGTTCGCATCATCCATGAACAACTGGTTGCCGTAACCATCCACTTCGTAAGCCCAGAAAGCGTTGCCTTGTGCATCGCGCATCAACGCATGTTCTTCGAGCGCGGTTTGCACTTCATCGGCAAGTGCCTCGCAATTGCGCGCGAAGGCTTCGTCGGCGAACAGGGCGCGCGTCATCGCCACGAGTTGCCGCAACGACACCACCGCGAACGCGTTGCCCGGCACGAACAACGGGTATTTGCAGGCGTCGTCGGAAGGCCGGAACATCGAGAAGATCAAACCGAGGGGCTTCGCCGGCCAGCCGTAACCGCCCAGCGCCAGCGTGTCGGTGGGCGCCGCGGCGTCACGCTGGAAATGGTACGGCCCCGGGCCCTGCTTGCGTTGCTGTGTGCGGAACGTTTCCAGCACCAGCCGCATTGCCGCGCGCCAGTCGTCGTCGAACGGAGCGCGATCGCCCGTCGCCTGCCAGTAACCGTGCGCCAGGCGAATCGTCCAGCACAGCGAATCGACCTCCCATTTGCGTTCGGCGACGCCGGGTTTCATGTCGGTGTCGTCGTGCTGCGCCCACGGCAAGTTCGTCCTGGCGCGTGGATCGGCCATGAAGGCGTTGGCGTAGGGGTCGATCGCGATGCAGCGCGCGTGCCGATGGATCAACCCACGGTACAGGCGTCGCAGTGCTTCGTCACGCGCGGCGAGCGGCAGGTACGGCCACACCTGCGCCGAGGAATCGCGCAGCCACATCGCGTCGATGTCACCGGTGACGATGAAGGTGTCCGGCTTGCCGCCGAGCGTGCCGGTGTGGACGGTGGTGTCGAGCGTGTTCGGATAGCAGTTCTCGAACAACCACGCTAGTTTCGGGTCACCGATTTGCGCCTTGACCCGCGCAAGCTCGTTTTCCACCGCATGACTGGTGAACTTGCGTTGGGAAAGCGGCGGGCGCCTGCTCGCGAAGCGCTTCGATGTTTTCGGCGCGGTGATGCCCGGCACGGCAACCCCAAGCGTCCCATAGGCCGCGGCGACTCCGATCAGCTTCATGAAATTGCGGCGGTCGCTCATGGTTCTGTCCGAGTGCTTAGCGCGCCAACGCATCACGACCGGTGATCGTGAACGCGGCAATTTCGCCCACAGCGTAGCCGGGTTGTCCGCCGCCGATGAAAACACGATAGCGCCCCGCGACCACGGCGCGATGGCCCGCGGCGTCGACCGTGCTCAATGCCCGCGGCGGCAATTCGAATTCCACGCGGCGGCTTTCGCCCGGACCCAGATGCACGCGTTCGAATCCGACCAGTGCGTGCCGCGGCGCCATCGGGACATCCGGCGCATCCAGATAGACCTCGACCACTTCGTCACCGGCGCGCGTGCCCGTGTTACGCACCTCCGAGCTCAGCTTCAACGTCACACCCGCTTTCAGTTGCGTGGTGGACAACTTGGGATCGGCGTACGTAAATGTCGTGTAGCTCAAGCCATATCCAAACGGATATAGCGGCGTGCCCTTGAAGTAACGATAGGTGCGGTCCTGCATGTCGTAGCTGACATACGGCGGCAGATCGCGCGTCGCGCGATAGAACGTCACCGGCAGGCGGCCGGCCGGGTCGTAATCACCGGCCAGCACCTGCGCGATCGCGGTACCGCCGGATTCACCGGGATACCACGCGTCGACGATCGCGTCGGCGTGCCGCTGTGCCCAATCGATCGCCACCGCGCTGCCCGACATCAGCACCACGACCAGTGGCTTGCCGCTGGCGGCCGCGCGTTCGAGCAGCGTGCGTTGCACCGCCGGCAGCGCGATGTCGGTGCGATCGCCGTGATCGAAGCCTGCCACGTCCAACGGCGATTCCTCGCCTTCCACGTCGGGCGACAAGCCGACGAACGCGACCACCACGTCGGCCTGCTTCACCGCGTCCGCGGCTTTCGCCAGTTGCGCAGCGGCCGGCGCCAGCCACTGCAGGCGGATGCCCTGGTCCTGTCCGCTGTGCACCATTTCCAGCTTGATCGCGTGCGGCGAGGTGTCCGCGAAATGCAGGGTCGCCTGCATGGGCTTGCCGTTGCCGGGATTGTCGATGACTTGTTTTCCATCGACATACAGGCGCACCGGATCGTGCCCGCGGCAATCGAAACAGCGATCGACGTGCACGACCAGCGTGTAGTCGCCGGCTCCGGGTGGAATCAGATCGCCAGTCCAGCGCACCGCGTAATGGTTCGAATCGAGCGTGTTGCCCGGCGCGACGTGGTCCCAATCGAAATCGACCGTGCGATCGATGCGCGTCATGCGCGGCGCGTCGCTGAAATCGGCGTGATCGAAATACTCGCCCTTCAGACCTGGCCGGCCATCGGTGCGCAGCGCAGTTTCCGGGATCGGAACCGGTACGCCCGCCGCCACGGGTGAACCCTGCGCGTAGGTGACGTGATCGGTACCGAAGCGTTGGCGCAATCCCTCCAGCGGTGTGACCGGATCGCGTGCGGTGCCGTGGTAATTGGCCTCCAGGGTTTCCACGGTGTTCGCATCAGGACCGATGACCGCGATGCGCGTACCGGCACGCAACGGCAGCGTGGCATGCGCGTTCTTCAGCAACACCAAGGATTCCAGCGCCGCTTGCAGCGCGAGCTTGCGGTGCACGGTGCTGTCGATCTGGTCGAGGCCGATGTGTGCATACGTGCCGTCGTCATCGTCACCCATGATGCCGAGCCGGTAGCGCGCCGCGAACAAGCGCACCAGCGCAGTGTCCAGAACGGATTCCTTCACGTAACCCTTGCGCACCGCATCGCCCAATGACGCGTAGGCGTCGCCGCAATCGAGGTCCGTTCCCGCCGTGATCGCTGCGGCCGACGATTGCGCATCGTCGGGTCTGTAATGGTGGAACTGGGTCATGTCGTCGATCGCGTCGCAATCGGACACGACGTAACCCTTGAAGCCCCAATCGTCGCGCAGGGTCGTGGCGAGCAAGTCTTTGTCCGCGCACACCGGCGTGCCATGCAGCGCGTTGTAAGCGCACATCACCGATCCCGCATGGCCCTCGGTCACCGCCGCGCGGAACGCCGGCAGGTACGTGGCCTCCAGATCGTGCGGCGACACGTCGACGTCGAAACCGTGGCGGCCGAATTCTGGACCGCTGTGCACCGCGAAATGCTTGGGCGTGGCGATCGCGCGCGGATGCGCCGGATCGTCGCCCTGGATGCCGCGCACGAACGCCACCGCAAGCCGGCCGGTCAGGTAAGGATCCTCGCCATAGGTTTCCTGGCCGCGGCCCCAGCGCGGATCGCGATCGATGTTGATGTTGGGCGACCAGATCGTGAGCCCCTGGTAGCGCCCATGCGCGTTGTTCCTTCCGACCGCGTTGAACCGCACACGCGCTTCGGTGGACACGACCGTCCCAACCTGTTGCAGCAACGCGGGGTCCCAGGTCGCCGCCAAAGCGATCGCCTGCGGGAAGACCGTGGCGTAGCCGCCGCGCGCGAGCCCGTGCAGACCTTCGTTCCACCACGTGTACGCCGGCACGCCGAGGCGCGGGATCGCGGGCGCATCGGCCCGCAACTGCGAGACTTTTTCCTTGAGCGTCAGCTTTGCGACCAGCGTTTGCGCACGCACTGCCGCGTCGTCGGGCGCCGCGTGCACGGACAATGAAGGCACGATCAGCCCGATCGACAAGCACGCAGAGAGTACCGCTTTCATTGCGCGCGGCCCCGCATCGCATCGGCCACGTCTTCGATCTTGAGCGCCTTGCGCAAGGTATCGAGACCGGCCTTGCTGCGCACCGTCACGGTCACGCGCTGACCGGGCAGGATGTCGAACGCGTTGTCCGAGACGCTCGCGTCGAGGTCGCCGAACGCTATCCAGACTTCGCGCGCCAGCTGGTCGCTTTCGAGTGTCAGCGTGTAGCCGTCGTCCGTTTTTTCAAGCTGCGCGCGGATGTGCGGCAACGGCAACACGAGATTCTTCGCCGCATCGAAGAACACCAGGTTGCGCGAGACCACGCGATCGCCCGCCAGCAACTCGAACACCGCGAACGTCTTGCGCGGATCGGCACCGTGCAACAACTGCGCGTCGCTGAAGTTGCCGACACGCAGCGCCGACAGCGGCGCCAGCGTGAGGTCCGCCTGCTTCTGCCCGACCACCTTCCCGGAAAAATCCATCACGCGCATGCGCCACTGCACGACGACCGGCGCGGTGCGATCGGAAACCAGCGAAACCGTCGTGCTCCCGTGATCGCGCAACGCGGCGATCAGCAACGGCGCATAGAAACGCCGCGCGTGGAATTGCAGCGCCTTCCAGCGGCTGTACCAATCGATGCTTGACCAGGTGATGCCCGGCCACGTGTCGTCGAGCTGCCAATACAGCGAGCCCATGCTCTCGGGCCGCGCCGCGCGCAGGTGTTCCGCCGCCAACTGGATGCCTTCGGCCTGCATCACCTGGCTCAAGTACGCAAACGCAGCAAGGTCACTCGGCTTGCCGAATTCACGCTCGACATATTTCAGCAAGCGCTGGTTGCCATTGCCGGCATCGTACTTCTGGTGCGCACGCATCACCTGCGAATCGATCGAACGATCCGACGGCGCGGTGAAGGCGTCGATGGTTTGCATCACCGGCATCGACTGCAGGCCGTACTCCGACATGAAGCGCGGGGTCACCTCGAGATAGGCGGTGACCGGCAGCGCGTCGCCCGACCACACGTTCCAGTAGTGGTAGTCGCCATCGTCGGTGACGTTGACCGGGCCGTCGTAATCGGTGCCCGGGGTGCTGGGCCAGTACGGCACGTCTGGTTCGTACTTCGTGACGACATCGCGCAGCGTGTGGTCGAACAACTCGCGCATGCCCTGCTCGATGCGCTTGCGCTGTGCCGCGGTAATGGTTTTCTTGAACGCCTTGCGATCATCCCAGGATTCCCAGCCCGTCTCGACTTCGTTGTTGCCACACCACAACACGATGCCGGGATGATCGCGCAGGCGCTCGACTTGTTGCCCGGCTTCGATACGCACGTTCTCGCGGAACGCCTGGTCGGATGGCGGGATCGCACCGCCGAACATGAAGTCCTGCCACACCATCAGGCCCAGCTTGTCGGCCATCGCGTAGAAATCGTCCGGCAGGTAGTAGCCGCCGCCCCACACGCGCAGCATGTTCATGTTGGCGTCGCGCGCGGATTCCAGCAGTTGCCGGAGCCGCGCGGGCGTGACGCGTGTGGGGAAAATGTCGGGCGGAATGAAATTGGCGCCCTTGGCGAAAATCGGCACGCCGTTGACGACGAATTCGAAACCCTTGCCCCATTGATCCTTGTGGCGGCGTAGCTCGATGCTGCGCAGACCCGTTTCGCGATCAGCGCTCGTCAGCAACTTGTTGCCCACCGTCACGTCGACGTGGAAGCTGTACAGGTTCGGTTTCCCGTAGCCGACCGGCCACCAGCGTTGCGGGTGTGCGATGTCAAACGGAATCGCTATGGCGTTGTCGCCGGGCTTCAATTCGACATCACGTTGTAGCGATTGCGTGTTGCCATCCGGCGCACGCCAGCGAAGCGCGACATGCGCCGATTCGGGCGCATCCGCCTTGATATCGAGTTGCGCCCGCAGTTTCGCGACATCGGCGGTCACCTGCGACTGCGCGACATGGAAATCCGCCAACCGCAAGCTGTCCCAGCTTTCCAGCTCGACGTCCTGCCAGATGCCTTCGGTGACGACGCGCGGACCCCAATCCCAACCATATTGATACGCCGCCTTGCGCACGTAGTTGGCGGTCTGCCTGCCTTTCGGCTCGTCGCCGAACGCGGAATCGAACTCGCCCGGCAACGCGTACGGCTGTTTCAGCAGCCACGGCTGCACACGTTCGATCGGCGAATACAGCTTCACTTCCAGCGTGTTCGTGCCCGCGTGCAGCAACGCATTCACCGGTACGCGCCAGCGGCGGAACATGTTGTCCGCGGAAAGGATCTTGTGGCCATTCAGAAAAACGTCCGCGAAGGTATCAAGGCCATCGAACACCAGGTCGACGTGGGCGCGTTCGAGCGTCGCGGCATCGACCTTGAACTGCGTGCGGTATTGCCAATTCGACAACCCGACCCACTGGACCTGCGCCTCGTTGTCGCGCCAGTAGGGATCGGGCAGCAGTTTCATCGCCATCAGGTCGGTCTGCACCGAACCCGGCACCGTCGCAGGAAGCCATTGCGCCGTGCGCGGATGATCCTTCGCATGCACGTCGCCCGGCGCAATCCGGAACTGCCAGCCGGCATCCAGCGATTGCGTCGTCAACGCGCAGGCAGCGTGTGGCAGCAGGACCACGAGCAACGCGAATACAACGAATAGGCGGTGCAGAAGCGTCCGCGGCGACGGGTGAACGCGGTCTATAACGCAAAGAGGCTTCTGATTTTGCTCGTCATTCCGGAATCGCGAAGCGATATCCGGGACCCAGTGCCTATGCCTATCAACGCGTAGCAAGAGAGGCGCTGGATTCCCGCATTCGCGGGAACGACGACTTCGGGGATTGGTCGGGTTTTCCCGAACACTCATTTCACGATGATCTCGTCGGAGAAGATCCACGTGTCGATGCCGTTGATCGGCTGGCCGTAGCGCGTCGCCACTACGCGAAGGTAGCGTGCCGTGATGGGCGCCTGCACGTTGCACGCAACGTCACGTATCGACGGGCGCATGTCGTTCGGATCGATCGCCAGCGGAATCGTCTGCAACGTCGTCCAGACCTTGCCGTCGTTCGATACTTCGAAGCTCACGCTGCGCGGGAGCAGGATCCACGCCTGCACGTCCTGCAGGAAGCGTGCATCGATCGCGTGCAACGCAGTCGGCTGGCCAAGATCGATCGTCGCATCCATGTCGGCGCCCTGCCAGCCGGCCCAGGCACCGTCTTGATAAGTGCTGCCGAGGATGCCGTCGGTGAGGCTGGCCGGATAGCGCCCGTCGGGCCGCGTGGCGAAGGTCACGGGATCGCCCAGCGCAAGGTTCGGCACGATCTGGAACGTCTCGCTGGCCTGGTACTGCACCTCGCCGCGAAACGGCGCGACCGTGATCGTCGCAGGTGCGTACAAGTCCAGCACGTCTTCGAACGCGGACGACGACGCCGTCGGCTGGCTGCCATCGGTGGTGTAGTGCAGTTGCATGTCGTCGAAACCGCGCGCGGCGCGGATGCGCCAGCGCTTGTAGGTGGGATTGAAGCCCAGGTGATAGTCGACGATATCCTTGTCCTCGGGACCGTAGGCGACGTGCTGCGACGCCAGCCAGGCTTCCTGCGCGCGGGCACGCAACAGGAAGTCGTGCCAATCGTTCGCGCCCGGGTTCCACATGTGCTCCGCGATGGCCAACAAGCGCGGATACAACCGCGCGGCGCCGTTCAGCGGCGTGGCGCGTTCACTCCACAGCGGCGCGTCGCCACCCAGCACCTTGCCGGGATAGTTAGCGAACAGCGGATTGTCGAAGGGATCGGTGCGATACAAATCCTGCAGCGTCATGCGATCGATCGGCGTGTCGAGGTAGAACGGACTGGCGACGATGATGCGATTGCCGTTGGCCAATGCCTTCTTTGCTTCGTCCGGGCCACGCCAGACTTCCACGACCGCCGCCGGATCCATGCCACCTTCCATGATCTCGTCCCAGCCGACCAAGGTCCTGCCCTTGCCTGCAAGATATTTCTGGATGCGGCGCACGAAATAACTGTGCAGGTCTTGTTCGTCGTCCTCGAATCCGTTTGCCGTGGCGAGTTCCGCGCACGATTTGCAGTCGGCCCACACGCCTTCCGTCACTTCGTCGCCGCCGATGTGCACGTACGGCGACGGGAACAAGGCGATCACCTCGTCCAGCACGTTCTGCAGGAACGCGAAGGTCGCATCGTTGCCGACGCAGTCCACGTCGCGGAACACGCCCCACGTCGCCGGCACCGTGATCGGTTTGCCGCTGCACGACAGTTCGGGATAAGCCGCGATCGCCGCGCTGGTGTGGCCCGGCATCTCGATCTCCGGCACCACCATCACGTTGCGCTGGCGCGCGTACGCCACCACGTCGCGGATCTGGCCCTGCGTGTAGAAGCCGCCGTAGCGGCTGCCGTCGGCCTCGGTGCGCCACGCGCCCACGCCCGTCAACTTCGGGTAACGCTTGATCTGGATGCGCCAGCCCTGGTCGTCGGTGAGGTGCCAATGGAACACGTTGAACTTGTAGTACGACATCAAGTCGATCTGCTGCTTGATGAAATCGATCGGATAAAAATGCCGAGCGGTATCCAGCATCACGCTGCGCCACGGATAACGCGGCGCGTCCTCGATGCTCACGGCCGGAATCGCCGGCGGCACCTCGTGCTGCAACGGCAACAACTGCCGCAAGGTTTGCACGCCCCAGAACAGGCCACGATCACTCGCGGCAGAAATCGTGACGGCATCGGACGTCACCTCCAACCGATACGCTTCGTCGCCGTGGATGGACGGGTCGATCCGCAGGGTGATGCGGCCGCGAGTACGCGCAGGCGCCGCGATGACCTTCAGCTCGACGCCCGTTTGCGCGCTTATCGCTTCGCCCAGGAAGTTCGCGATCCACTCCCCGCGCGCATCGGCCGGCGCCACGATGCGCGTGCCGTGGTGCAATTCGAACGCGCCCTGCCCGGCCACGATATGTTGCGGCTCGGGCACGACATCGAACTGCGCATGCGCTGCTGCCGCGTACGCCAATGAAAAGGCGACAACGTACAAAACCTTCGTGAACACGTTTTGCATGCAGCGCCCCCTCAACTTTCGATGCCGTAAAAACGGGCGGCATTGCCGCCGAACAGCGCCGCACGCTCGTCACCTCGCAGATGCGCGAGTTCGCCGGCCAGGTCGAACCAGCGCGAATAATCGACCGCGAGCTTGACCACTGGCCAGTCACTGCCCCACAGCAGACGGTGCGGGCCGAACGTCGCGAACAGATGATCGATCCAGGGTGCGAGATCGCGCGCGTGCCAGTCGTCACCCGCCTCGGTCAGCAAGCCGGACAGCTTGCAGGCCACGTTGGGAAGTCCGGCAAGCGCGGCGATCTGCTCGCGCCACGGATCAAGAACGCCGTGCGCGATGTCCGGCTTGGCGGCATGATCGATCACGATTGGCAAATCCGGATGACGTTCCGCGAAACGCTGCAGGGGCGGCAGATGGCGCGGCTTCGCCAGCGCATCGAAGCACAAACCGTACGCGATCATTGCTTCGATCGCGGGCGTCAACGCGGGTTGCAGAATCCAATCATCATCGGGCAAGTCCTGCAGCATCGGTCGCAGGCCACGCAGTTTTGGATGCGACGCCAGTGCGGCAATGCGCACCGGCGCATCGCGCGCGGCCAGGTCCGTCCAGCCGACCACGCCCGCGATGCGCGCGTCATCGCGGGCCAGTTCCAGCAACCAGTCGGTGTCGCGCTCGCTCGGCTGCGACTGCACCGCGATCGCTGCGTCGACGCCTGCGGCTTGAGCCTCGCGCTGCCAGTCCTCGGGCAGGAAGTCGCGATGAATCCCTGGCAACTCCGGCGTCGGCCACGCGCAATCGTGGCGGCCGATCTGCCAGAAGTGGACGTGCGCATCAATCACCATCACGACGGGATCGCTTGTACTCGCGCGACATCGTCCCGCTCTGCGGTGCGCCCGGATGACGCACCGCATGCAACGAGAAGGGCCCCAGCGTTCGCCGGGGCAACGACTCGACGCTGGAGCTTCTCAATCAAGCCGGTCGATCGATTCCGATTCAATCAATTTTGTAGTCGATGGTCAGGAAGATCTGGCGACCAGAATAGTTCTGGCCCTGATTTGTCGAAATGAACTGGAAGCCGCCGGCGTAGTAGGAAATGGTGCCGATCTTGTTGAAGATGTTGTTGACATTGAGCGTCATCTTGACGCGCTTGTCGAACTGGTAACCGACGGCTGCACTCCAGATCACCCACGGCGCGAAGTTGGCCTTGTGGATCACGCACTGCGGGTCGCCGATCGACGGCTGGATGCCGTTCGGCAGCGTCTCGCAGCCGTTGTAGTTGTTGTCCTCGACCCCGCCGTAGCGCAAGCCGTACAGCGTGACGTCCCATGGCCCCTTCAGCCAGTTGGCAGACGCCGTCATCCGGGTTTCCACATTCTGATTGCGCCGGTTGACCAGCGGGTCGGACGCGAGCGTGCGCGAGAAGTTGGTGAGGTAATTCGTGTAGTGCAACTGGAAGTTGAACCGGCCCCAGTTGTCGGTCCCGAGGTTGTAGTTCAGCCCGGCATCGACGCCGCTGCGCGACTCGTAGTTCTCGTTGATCGGGCCGGTATGCACGGCGAGGATGTTGCCCGCGGCATCACGCACCACGTTGGTGATCGCTTCCTGGCAATAGGCGCCGCCTATTGGATGCGCGGTGTACGGCGCACCCGACACCTGCAGCCCGGTGAGGCAGCCCGCCTCGTCGGTGAGGGCGGTCGGCAGGTCGATCCAGTTGATCTGGTTGTCGAGCTGGATGCGCCAGTAGTCGGCTTGCACCGACAGTCCACGTACGTGCGGGATGTCCCACACGAAGCCGTAGGTCCAGCCGCGGCCGGTCTCCGGCAGCAGGTTGGGATTGCCGCCAGAGTACTGATTGAAGTACGTCGAGTGCTGGTAGTTCGCGCAGGTCCTGTCGCCTGTCTTGATGCATTGCAGCGGATCGGCGTAGTCGCCGACCGTGCTGACGGAGTTCTGCAGGTAGATCGCATCCAAGCCCGGCGCACGGAAGTTGGTACCGTAACTGCCGCGCAGCAGCAGGCCGTCGATGGGCCGCCATTCCAGCCCCGTGTGCCAGGTGCGCGCAATGTTGGCGATGCTGGCGTCGTGGTACTTGTCGATGCGGCCCGCGATGTCCCAGGTCAGCGTGCTCAGGATCGGCACGCGGAATTCGGTGCCGAACGCGTAGTGCTGGCGGGTGCCGTGCGCGATGTTCAGATCCTGGAACGGATCGCCGAAGTTGATGGTGTTGCCGCGCGCGTCGGGCGACAGTTCGAAGCCTTGGTCATCGGCCGTGAGCTCCGCGGCCCAGCCGACCGGTTTGTCATTCCACGGCAGGTTGAACAAGTCGCCGTTGACGTTGAAGGTTGCGTCCTCCAGCCGTGACGATGCCGTATTGGTGCCGAACACGCCGAACGTGTCGTATTCCGCCGGCGTGATCGGGTTCCAGAAGCGTTGCTGGTTGACGTTGTAGACGGGATACGTGGTACCGCCGATCGTGGTGGTGCCGAGCTGCGGACCGAACAGGAAATTGAACATGCCCTGTTCGTTGAGGCCGGCGTAGTGCTCGTGCACGATGTACTTCTGCGCACCGACCTCGAAATTCCAGTTGAAACGGTCATCCAGGAAACCGCCCTTCAGTCCCGCGCGGATGTCCCAGTTCTTCTCGTCGTCGTACGTGTTGCCCTGGGTTCCCATCTCGACCCGCGTGAACTGCCGGGCGTAGTTGGTGATGACCTGTCCGGTGCCCTGGTCGTAGAACGGCACCGGCAAGCCGCCCATCGCATACGCGAACGGCCGTTGGGTCTGCGACCAGCCGGTGGTGGTGTACAGGGCCACCGATCCGTAGGCGCTCAGGTTGGGGGTGAAATCGTATTCGCCGTAGACGTAGCCGTTGTTGGACTGGAAGCCCGGCGAAAGCACCCAATTGCGGAACACCTCGGGCTGCGCGCAATACGAACCGTTGTCGGTGACCGGGCCAGTTACCTGGTCGCCGCTGGTCGCGATCGTCTTGGATTCCGCACGCACGAAGTACGGGAAGGCTTCGCACGATCCCGGCGGCGGGGTGATGTATTTGCCGTCGCCGTTGGTCATCGACAAGGCGGCCGCGCCGGCCGTGTCGTACTGGTAGCCGAACAGCCGGGCGCTGGGACCCCACGTGCCGTAGCCGGCGTCGTCCACCGCGTCGTAACCCGGACGGTCCTTGCCCCACAAGGCGGTGCGGTTCGAGTGCTCGAAGTTGTACACGACGTGCCACTTGTCGCCGGAGCGTCCGCCCGACCACATGATGTCGCCGTAGTGTTCGCCGCCGCGGGTATCGCCGCCGGCCTGCAGTTTCAGGTCATCGCCCTGGTACTGCTTCTTCAGGATGATGTTGACCACGCCGGCCACGGCGTCGGAACCGTAGAGCGCCGAATCGCCGCCGGTCAGGATCTCCACCCGGTCGATCATCCCGGTCGGGATGTTGTTCGCGTTCTGGGCCATGTAATGGGAAAACGCGCCGTTCTGCGGTTGCGGATAATCCACCACGCGATGGCCGTCGATCAGCAGCAGCGTGTACTGCGGACCCAAGCCGCGCAGGTCGATCGGCCGCATGTTCACGGCCGTGCTGCCCCAGGTGGTTGGATTGCTCGAGAAGTCGGACGCACCGGTCGACTGCGGCAGCGAATTCATGAACTGGTACAGCGTGGTGTAACCCTGCGCCTCGATCTGCGCACCCGTCACGACTTGCACAGGCGCCGAGCCTTCGACCTGCGAGCGCGGTATCAGGGAACCAAGCACCGTGATCTTTTGCAAGGTCTCGGGCTGCGCGCTGGACGGAGGCGGATTCGCAGGCGGCGGTTGCTGCGTGGCCTGGCCGTTGGCGCCGGTCGTGGCGGATTGCGCGAGCGCCGGCAGCGGGGCGATCAGCGCCAGCGACAACGCGAGCGCGAGAACATTGCGTCGATAGATAAGGTGTTGCATGGACGAGCCTCCGGGAACGGCCAAAACCTTGTGGTTCAACTTTGAGCCTGCGATGCACCCATGAAACCCCTGCGCGTGCATGGTAAAACCTTCGGATCGCGTTGGGAAGTCCCGCATGCATCAGCATTCTTGCACTTGCTGGTGTAGCCGGCTTTCCCATCTCCCTCCGGGAGAAGGGGCGCAACGCGCCGCTTTTTCTTTTGCTCGAAGCGCCAGATGAGGGTTCGGCCCCACAAAAGCGGTACTGCTGAAGCGTCGCTCAACATGCAAGCCCGTACCCTCACCCGCCCCTGACGAGAGCGCTACGCGCGCGCTCGGCCTTCGACCGCCTCTCCCAAAGGGAGAGGGTTTGATTGTTCAGGCGCGCAGCGCCGGAATGCGCAGCGTCCACGCCAGCGTGCCGGCCAGTTGGCGGCGCACGGCATCGGGCAATTCGACGCGGATGCCGCTGTCGTTCGCCTTCCAATCGAGTGATGCCTGCGTCCCCAGCACATGCAAGCGTCCTCCGGGTACGGGTTGCAGGCCGTGCAACTCGAAACTCGCTGGCGGCGGCTCATTCGCGTCGGCCAGCCAGATCGCATTCACGCTTCCGTCTTTGCCCTGCGTGAAACGGAACTTGCCGTCCGCGTAAGGCGCGATGGCGTGGCTCGCGTGAATCGCGGAGCCGTTGATCCGCATCCACGCGCCGATCGCCCTCAATCGCTCCAGCGCGGTCGCGGGCAGCTCGCCGTTGCCCTGCGGGCCGACGCCCAACAACAAATTCCCGCCCTTGGCGACGATCTCGACCAGCGTGTGCACCAGCTCGCGCGGCGATTTGTATTCATCGCGCGGATCCCATGACCACGACTTGCCCATGGTCATGCAGGTTTCCCACGGATACGGCAACGGGTGCTTGGGCACCGTTTGCTCGGGCGTGCGGTAATCCTCGTACGGGCCCCCGTCGGCGCGGTTGACCAGGATGATGCCGGGCTGGTTGCGGCGCGCGGTCGCGGCAAGCCGCGGCATGTCGATGTCCTGCGCCCACGGCACTTCCATGCCATAGGCCTTCGCATCGGGATGGCCCTGCGCGTTCACCCAGCCCGCGTCCAGCCACATCAGGTCGATGCGGCCGTACTGCGAGGTGATCTCGTCGATCTGCCTGTGGGTGAATTCGACGAAGCGCTTCCACATCTCCGGATACTTGCGCACGTCGTAGTTGTTGTTGCGCGTCGGCGTGGCCCAGCGCGGCGACCAGTAATCCGGCGCGTGCCAATCGGCCTTGGAGAAATACGCGCCGATGCCGAAATCGCGCGCGCGGAACGCATCGAACAACGTCTTCGCGATGTTCGCCTTCGAGTTCGCGTGGAACGGCACGTCTGGCGCGGTGATCCGGTAATCGGTGGTGGCGGTATCGAACATGCAGAAGCCGTCGTGGTGCTTGGTGGTGAACACCACGTAGCGCATGCCCGCGTCGTGCGCGGCGTCCGCCCATCGCACCGGATCGAACTTCACCGGATTGAACGTCTTCGGCAGTTGCTCGTAGCGCCGCTTCCATTCGACGTAGCCGATGCCGTCGGGACGCTTGCACCATGGCTCGTCCTCGGAACAGATCGACCACGACTCGACGATGCCGAGCTGGCTGTAGGTGCCCCAGTGCAGGATCAGCCCGAACTTCCAATCCGACCATTGCGCCAGTTTCCTGGCGACGAGTGGATCGGTTTCCGGAATGTAGCCGTCGCTTATTGCTTTCGCCGGTGCCGCGGCCAGCGCTGGACGAGCGCCGACGCGCGCCAGCAACGCCAACGCAACGGCGCCTTGCAGGATTTCGCGACGTGTGGGCATGTGCGACTCCTACCCTCTCGTCATTCCGGGGCCGCCGCAGCTTCATCGCGGCGGAACCCGGAATCCAGTGCCTTGATGTCAATGCAAAGACACTGGATTCCCGCCTTCGCGGGAATGACGAAGTGATGATTGATGCTTCATCAGTTGGTTTCCGATTTCGTCTCGGGATGAAACAGCTTGATCGGCCCGTCCAGTTCCAATGCGATCACCGTGACATCGGGATCGAGCGTGTAATCGGGAACATCGATGGCGAGCATCGAGGGCGCGCCGCCCAGCGTCGCACCCAGCCGCTGCGGATTCAGGATGGTGCCGTTGCCGACCACGCGCGCGCGCAGCACGCGATTGGTCAGCCCCTTCAGCAGGATCGCGCCGTTGGGCTTGCCGTCGATGAACAGGTACAGCGTCTTGTGGTCTTTCGACAAGGTGCTATCGCCGAGGTAGTAATCGTGCGGAATGCCAGCATCGCTGCCGTAGATCGCTTCCTGGTTCTCGTGCACCCAGCGCCCGACCTGGCGCAGCGTGTCCGCTTCGATCTTCGGAATCGTGCCGTCCGCGCGCGGGCCGATGTCCAGCAGCAGGTTGCCGCCCATGTCCAGCGTGTCGGAAAGAATCCGGATGATCTCGTAGGGCGTCTTGAAATGATCGTCGTTCGGCTGCCAACCCCACGAATTGTTCATCGTCAGGCACAGCTCCCAATATTTGTAGGGCGGCCGCATGATCGGTACGCCCTGCTCGGGCGTGCCGTAATCGCCATAGCCGGGCAAGCGGCCGTTGATGATGGCGTCGGGATCATGCGCCATGATCCAGTCGTGCAGGGTCTTCGAATGCCACTCGGCCGCGCTGTGTTCCCAATCGCCGTCGAACCAATAGAGGTCAGGGTGAAAACGCCGCGTCAGGTCATGCACCTGATCCTGGTAATAGGTAACGAAACGATCCCAGCGCGCCGGGTCGTCCTTGATCCGGTAGCGCGTCTGGTCTTGGGTGAAGGCGGGATAAAACGGCGACGACCAGTCGATCAGCGAGAAATACAGCCCGACCTTCAAGCCATCCTTGCGCAGCGCCTTCACGAACGGCGCGACCAGATCGCGGTGCGCCGGCGTGTCCTTCACCACGTTCAGGCCCTGCTTCGTATCCCACAGCGCCATGCCATCGTGGTGCTTCGAAGTCAGCACCGCGTACTTCGCACCGCTGGCCTTGATCAGGTCCGCCCACGCCTGCGGGTCGTAGTGGCTCGCGGTGAAGCCCTTCGCCTGCTTCATGTAGTCGGGGTAGGACACGTAACCGTCAAAGAACGACCACGACTCGGTGATGCCATCCACCGAGTAGATGCCCCAGTGGATGAAGATGCCGAATTTGGCGTCGGCGAACCATTGCATGCGCGCGGCCTTGGCGGCGGCCGCTTGCGCATCGGCGTCGTGCGTGGCCGCCGTCGCCGGGGATGCCGCGAACGCCGGCGCGGCCAGGCCCATCAACGCGCATGCCAATGCAACGATCGGAATTTTCTTCATGTCGCGCTCACGCCGTCAGGTCCTTCGAGATGCCGTCGACGGCGACGCGCAGGCACTCCAGCGCAGTCTTGATCGGCACCTTGACCGGCCGGCGTTCGACGTAGGGAATCGTCAACGCGCCGGCGGCGGAACCATGACGAAGGATCGGCGCGGAAAGATCGGTGACCGCATCGACATCGCCGCTGGGCAACATCGCATAACCCTGCGCACGAATGTCGTCGGCCTGCGCGATGAACCGCTTGCGCTTGGGCAGGGTGCCGGCGGCGTCCATCAGTTCAAGCCAGTGCTCGCGCACCTCGTCGCTCTGGAACGCAAACAACACGGCGCCCGACGTGGAACGCGACAACGGCAGCCGATGACCCACCCGCACCACGAATCCGAGGTCATCCGGCGGATCGATGCGCGCGATCACCACCATCTGGTCCCCCGAGGCAACCGCGAGGTGGCACGGCTGCAGCACTTCCCGCGCCAACCGGTGCATCACAGGCAACGCGGCCTCGACGAGCGACTTCACCCGCGGCCGTTCCATTCCGAGCAGGAACAGGCGATTGGTCAACGCATAGCCCGAGTCGTTCTCGCGTGCGATGTAGCCGCGCTCCTCCAGCACCTGCAGCATGCGGAAAATCTCGCCCTTGGAATAACCGATCGCCGCGGCGATCCCGGTCATCGAAAGCGGCGCGTGTGCACGCGCCAGCAATTCGAGGATGTCGAGACCCTTGTCGAGTGCAGGCGCGCGATACTTAGGCGGCTTGTTGATCATCATCGTCCCCGCTCGTTGGGCTGCCGGCGCGGGGATGCAGCGCTCTGCACCGGCGAAGCTGGATTTTATATTTACAACATAGCGAATCACAAGCTAGTATCGGGCGCGAGCCGCCGCCGGGCAAGCTTCGCCGGTTGTAATTCCTCGATTGCACTGGGAGTCGCTTTTCTCCCTCCCCTTCAAGGGGAGGGCCGGGGTGGGGATGGATTGCACTTGGCACTTGGCACTTGGCACTTGGCACTTGGCACTTGGCACCATCCCCACCTAAATCCTCCCCTTGAAGGGGAGGACTTCAAGACCCCGCCATGTCCAGCGCCGATATCACTCCATCCAGAATTCCCGCCGCGCGCGCTTCGCTGCTGGCGTTCGCGCTGATCGTCGGGCTGTTCTTCCTGTGGGGCGTCGCCAACAACCTCAACGACATCCTGATCAAGCAGTTCAAGAACGCGTTCACGCTCAGTGATTTCCAGGCGGGGTTGGTGCAAAGCGCGTTCTACCTCGGCTATTTCCTGCTGGCGATTCCGGCCGGCATGTGCATGCGTCGTTTCGGATTCAAGAGTGCGATCCTGGTCGGACTGATCCTGTACGCACTGGGTGCGCTGCTGTTCTGGCCGGCCGCCGCCACGCAAACCTATGCGATTTTCCTGTGCGGCCTTTTCGTGATCGCGAGCGGGTTGTCGTTCCTCGAAACCTCGGCCAATCCGTTGGTCACGGTGCTGGGGCCGCCCGAAGGCGGTGCGCGCCGCCTGAACTTCGCGCAATCGTTCAATCCGCTGGGTTCGATCGCCGGCATCCTGATCGGACGCGAATTCATCTTCAACGGCGTCGAACACACGCCACAGCAACTCGCTGCGATGACGCCGGCCGCGCGGCACGCCTATTTCGTCAGCCAGTCGTTGACCGTGCAGACACCGTACCTCGTGATCGCCTGCGTGGTGATCGCGTTCGCGCTGATGATCGCGCTGGTGCGTTTCCCCGCGCACGGCGAACACGTCCACGAACCGGCCAGCCAGCACGCCAGCGGCGCGCGGCACTTCGGTCACCTGCTGCGCAACCGGCATTTCCTGTCCGCGGTCGCCGCGCAGTTCTTCTACGTGGGCGCCCAGGTCGGCGTGTGGAGTTATTTGATCCGCTACTGCCAAGGCACGCTGCCCGGCACGCCCGAACGACGCGCCGCCGACTACCTGATGGCCTCGCTGGTGCTGTTCACGCTGGGACGCTTCGCCGGCACCGCGCTGATGCGCATCATCGCGCCGCGCAAACTGCTGGCGCTGTTCGCCGCGATCAACGTGGTGCTGTGCGCGCTGGGCGTGGCGCTGCCCGGACATCCGGGGCTGTATGCACTGGTGCTCGCGAGCTTCTTCATGTCGGTGATGTACCCGACGATCTTCGCGCTGGGCGTGGACGGCTTCGGCGACAGCGAACGCAAGCTCGGCGCATCGTTGCTGGTGATGGCAATCATCGGCGGCGCGGTGCTGACCGCGACGATGGGCGCAGTCTCCGACGCTGCGGGCATCGCCCGCGCGATGCTGGTGCCGCTGGGCTGCTTCGCCGCAGTGTTCCTGTTCGCGATGCAACGCGTCGAAGCACAGCCGGCCTGAGCCATGCGTCTTTGCTACGCCTTCGATCTCAAGGACGATCCGGCGCTGATCGCCGAATACGAGCGCTGGCACCAGTCCGGCAACGTCTGGCCGGAAGTCATCGAATCGATCCGCGCCGCCGGCGTCCACGACATGGAAATATTCCGCGCCGGCAACCGCCTGTTCATGGAGATGGAGGTGGACGAGGATTTCTCGCCCGCCGCGAAGGCCGCGGCCGACGCCGCCAACCCGCAGGTGCAGGCGTGGGAAACGTTGATGTCGAAATTCCAACAGGCGCTGCCGTTCGCGAAGCCGGGTGAGAAGTGGGTGGCGATGACGCGGATTTTTTCGCTGAAGGGAGCGTTGGCTTCACCCAAGGATTGACTTTTTTGGTCGTCATTCCGGGCGCCGCGCAGCGGCGATCCGGAACCTAGCGACTTTGTATCGGAGTGGAGGAAGTCACTGGGTTCCGGCTTTCCTAGCTCTTCAAGACGCGGCCATCCATGGCCGCTCCCCGCGTCGCCGGAATGACGACAAGATTCAATCAACGCTTCAAGAGCGCCAAGCCGGGCCGTCAGGCCACGCAAACTGACGCAACGACGTGCCGTGCATTTCGGTCGAGAAACCCGGCGCCGTCGGCGCGAAGTAACGCCCTTCGCGAACCCGCACCGGATCGATGAAATGCTCGTGCAGGTGATCGACGTATTCGATCGCGCGATCTTCCATCGACCCGCTGATCGCGACGAAATCCGCCATCGCGAGGTGTTGCACCATCTCGCACAGGCCGACGCCGCCCGCATGCGGAAACACGTGCACGCCGAACTTCGCGGCCAGCAACAGGATCGCGAGGTTCTCGTTGACGCCGCCCACGCGCGTCGCGTCGATGTGCAACAGATCCACGGCGCG
This sequence comes from Rhodanobacteraceae bacterium, assembly GCA_030123585.1. NCBI lineage: Bacteria > Pseudomonadati > Pseudomonadota > Gammaproteobacteria > Lysobacterales > Rhodanobacteraceae > Rhodanobacteraceae bacterium. Next base: position 2,709,269 of record CP126120.1, on the reverse strand, counting down.
CGCCTGCAACAGTTGCTTGAACATCACGCGGTTGTGGGTGTGCTCGCCGGTCGAAACCGGCACCGGCGCCACGGCCGCCCGGATCGCGGCGTGGCCGAGCACGTCGTCGGGATTGGTGGGTTCCTCGACCCACGCGGGACGAAACGGCGCGAGCGCGCGGATCCATTCGATCGCGGGCCCGACGTCCCAGCGCTGGTTGGCGTCGATCGCAATCGCGATGTCTTCGCCCACCGCCGCGCGCGCGATGGCGAGACGCCGAATGTCGTCGCCGAGGTTTTCGCCGACCTTCAGCTTGATCGTGTGGAAGCCGTCCGCGACCGCCTGCCGGGCCAGTCCTTCCAGCTTGTCGTCGGCATAACCGAGCCAGCCGGGCGAAGTCGTGTAGGCGGGATAGCCGCGTTGCAGCAGTTCGTCGACGCGCGCTTCGCGATGCGGTTGCGCGCGCCGCAGGATTTCGAGCGCCTCGTCCCGCGTCAGCGCATCGGTGAGATAATGGAAGTCGATCGCCGCAACGATTTGTTCGGGCGACAGCCCGGCAATGAATCGCCATAGCGGCAGCCCCGCGCGGCGCGCAGCCATGTCCCACGCGGCGTTCACCACGCCGCCGATCGCCATGTGCATCACGCCCTTTTCCGGACCCAGCCAGCGCAGGTGCGAATCACCGGTCAGGTCGCGCGCGAACGCGCCGAGATCGTCCAGCACGGCATCGACCTCGCGGCCCACCACCAGGTCCGACAACGTCCGCACCGCCGTCGTTTGCACTTCGTTGCCACGTCCGATCGTGAACACCAGCGCATGGCCCGCAAGGCCGGATGGATCGTCGCTGCGCAAGGTGACGTACACCGCCGAGTAATCGGGGTCGTGGTTCATCGCGTCCGAGCCGATTAATCCGCGCGAGGTCGGAAAGCGGATGTCTTCGGCTTCCAGGGCGATGATTCGTGCCATGCGACGCTCCTTCCGGATCAGGCTGCCGCGACGACCCGCTGGCGTTGCGCGCCCAGCCCGTCGATGCCGAGTTCCATCACGTCACCGGCCTTCAAATACACCGGCGGCTTTTGTCCAAGCCCCACGCCGGGCGGCGTGCCGGTCGAGATCACGTCGCCGGGCAGCAGGGCCATGTAACGGCTGATGTGGCTGACCAGCGTCGCCACGTCGAAGATCATCGTCCGCGTGTTGCCGTCCTGATAGCGGCGACCGTTCACGCTCAAACGCATCGCAAGATTTTGCGGATCGTGGATTTCATCGCGCGTCACCAGCCACGGACCGAGCGGCGCGAAGGTGTCGCAGCCCTTGCCCTTCACCCACTGGCCACCGTGCTCGAACTGGAATGCGCGCTCGGAAACATCATTGACGATCAGGTAGCCCGCAACGTGGTCGAGCGCGGCCTCACGCGTGACATTGCGCGCGGCATCGCCGATCACCACGCCCAACTCGACTTCCCAGTCGGTTTTCTCCGAACCTGGCGGAATCACCACGTCGTCGAACGCGCCGATGATCGCGCTGGTCGGCTTCATGAAGATCACCGGTTGTTCCGGAACCGGCTGGCCCGATTCCGCGGCGTGATCGGCGTAGTTCAGGCCGACGCAGATGATCTTGCCGACGCGGCCGACCGGCGCGCCGAGGCGTGGATCGCCCTCGACTTTCGGCAACGTTTCCGGATCGAACGTACGCAGGTGTTCGATGCCTTCCTTCGTCAACGCATCACCCGCGACGTCATCGACGACATGCGACAGGTCGCGCAACGCGCCGTGCGCATCCAGCATGCCCGGCTTTTCGCGACCCGCGTCTCCGTAGCGCACGAGTTTCATTGCAACGCCCCTAGCCCGCCCACCCACCGTCGATCACGTGGATCGCGCCGGTGGTGAACGACGATTCGTCGGAAGCGAGATACACCGCGATCGCAGCGATCTCTTCCGGCGTTCCCAGTCGCCCCATCGGCTGGCGGTCGATGAAGCTTTTCCACACGGCGTCCTGGTCTCCACCCAGCGCTGCGACGCGCCGTTCCAGCGACGGCGATCTCACGGTGCCGGGGCAGATCGCGTTGCAGCACACGCCGCGTGCCACGCAATCGGCGGCGATGGCCTTGGTGAGCCCGATCACCGCGGCCTTCGTCGCGCCGTAGGCGAAGCGGTTCGGCACGCCTTTGACACTGGACGCGACGGAAGACATGTTGACGATGCTGCCGCGCCCGCGCGCGAGCATCCCGGGCAACACCGCCTTGCAGAGATGGAACATCGAATCGACGTTGATCGCGAACGAGCGCCGCCATGCGTCCTCGTCGGTGTCCAGGAGGGTTCCCGCGTGGACAAAACCCGCGCAGTTGAACAGCACGTCGACCACGGGATTCGCGTCAACCAGTGCCTCGATTTGCCCGGCATCGGTGACGTCCAGCGTCGCGGTGCGGATCGCGGAATTCTCCGCGCGCAACGATCGCAACGCTGCGGCATCGATATCGGTGGCCAGCACTCGTGCACCTTCGCGCGCGAACGCCAGCGCGGTGGCACGGCCGATGCCCGCGCCGGCCGCGGTCAACAGGCAATGCTTGCCGTCGAGCCGCGCGCTCACGCGGGCACACCCGGCACCGGCGCGGCGGCGTCGATGATCCCGGCTCCGCGCAGCCTCGGCCAGATGCGCGAGGGCAGCCGTTGGCTGCTGCGCGCAAGCGCGCTCTCCACTTCCATCACGTTGCGCATGCCGGCGACCACCGCGCACACGGCGGGATGCACGGCCGGGAATTGCAGCGCAACCGCGCCCACGTCCACGCCTTCCTCGGCGCAGATCGCGTAGATGCGGCGGGCGCGCTCCAGCGTGCCGGGATCGGCCGGCGCATAGTTGTAGGTCGAACCCGGGCCGTGCGGGTCGCCGAGCAACCCGGAGTTGTACGGGCCGGCGACGATGACCTTCACCTTGCGGCGATGCGCCTCGTCCAGGATCGTCAGCGCCGGCGCCTGCTCGAACAGCGTGTAGCGCCCCGCCAGCATGATGCAGTCGAGGTCGAAACGCGGCATCAATTCCCGGCACACCTCGACTTCGTTGACACCGATGCCGATGGCGTCGACCACGCCCTGCGTACGCAAATCGGCCATCGCGGGCAACGCCTCGTCCAGCGCCTGGCGCAACATCCGCGGATGGTTGTCGCCGTGGGTCAGGCGGCCGACGTCGTGCAGGAACAGGATATCCACGCGATCCAGCCCCAAGCGTTCGAGGCTGGCCTCGAACGAGCGCAGCACCCCGTCACGGCTGTAATCGAACACCGCGCGGCTGCCATGCACCGCGAAGCCGTCGGTGATCGCTTCACGGCGTGCGGGATCGCATTCGATGCAGCGGCCGACCTTGGTCGAGACCGCGAAACCGTCGCGCCGGGAGCCGGAAAGCGCCCGCCCCAGGCGGCGCTCGGCCAAGCCATGGCCGTAGAAGGGCGCCGTGTCGAAATAGCGCACGCCAAGCCGCAGCGCGCGCTCCAGTGCATCCCGCGCTTCATCCTCGCCGACTTCCGCATACAGGTTGCCGACCGGAGCGGTGCCGAACCCGAGACCCGCGACGCGAACGCGCGCCGCGACGTACGCGCGGGGCGCGACTCCGGGCAAGCGACGAACGGCGTCAATGGCCATCGCGGCTCCCGGCTGGACCGGCGGTCGAAATTCTGCGTTTCATGGGTGGATTATAACTCCATATACGCAACCGATGGATTCGCCGGCAACGTGAACGTGGCATCATCCGCGCGATCCTGGCCCACCGGACATTTCCATGAACGATCGCCGCCGCTTCTTGAAAACCGCCGCACTGGGCGCCGCCGCCGCGGCCTTGTCGCCGATGGCTGAAGTCGGCGATGCCACCGCGAAGACCACGGCCACGGCAGGCGCCGTGCGCGTGGTGTCGACCTGGGATTTCGGCATCGCCGCCAACCACGCGGCGTGGGCGATTCTTTCCCAAGGCGGTCACTCGCTGGACGCGGTCGAAGCCGGCGCGCGCGTGCCCGAAGCCGACATCAGGAACCACAGCGTCGGACTCGGCGGTTACCCTGACCGCGACGGCCACGTCACGCTGGATGCCAGCATCATGGATGCCGAGGCCAACTGCGGCGGCGTGGCCTGCCTCGAAGACATCGAACATGCGGTGTCGGTCGCACGCCGGGTGATGGAAAAGACGCCGCACGTGTTGCTGGTCGGTGACGGCGCTCTGCAATTCGCCTTGAGCCAGGGATTCAAGAAACAGAACCTGCTGACGCCGGCCGCCGACAAGGCGTGGCACGAATGGCTGAAGACGTCGCACTACAAGCCGGAAATCAACAGCGAGGTGCGCGACTACGGCGCGGGCATGCCCATCGACACGCACAACCACGACACCATCGGCATCCTCGCGCTGGACGCGCACGGCAAGCTGGCGGGCGCCTGCACCACCAGCGGCGCGGCGTGGAAGCTGCACGGCCGCGTGGGCGATTCGCCCATCATCGGCGCGGGTTTGTACGTGGACGGCGAAGTCGGCGCGGCCACGTCCACCGGCATGGGCGAGGAAGTGATCCGCAACGCCGGCAGTTTCCTCGTCGTTGAATTCATGCGGCAAGGCCGCACGCCCACCGATGCCTGCAAGGAAGCGGTGCTGCGCGTGCTGCACAAACACCCGTCGACCGCGCGCACGACCCAGGTCGCGTTCCTCGCGATGAACAAGCACGGCGACGTCGGTGGCTACGCGATCCAACACGGCTTCAGTTACGCCGTGTGTGACGCAAAAGACCAGAGCGCGCTGATTCCTTCCCCTAGCGTCTTTCCCGCGTGAGCGCACCAATCCTCGAAGTCGCCGCCAACTCGGTCGCCTCGGCGCTGGCAGCCGAAGCGGGCTGCGCCGCGCGCGTGGAGCTCTGCAGCGCGCTGGAAGTCGGCGGGCTCACGCCATCGCAGGCCGCGATCGCGCTCGCGACGGAACGCTTGCGCATTCCCGTGCACGTATTGGTCCGTCCGCGCGCCGGCGACTTCGTGTTCGACGACCTCGAATGCGAAGTGATGCGGCGCGACATCGAAACCTGCAAGGCGCTGGGCTGCGCGGGCGTGGTGATCGGGGTGCTGACGGCAGACGGCGATGTGGACGTGCCGCGCTGTCGTGCACTCATGGAAGCCGCGCGAGGTATGTCGGTGACGTTCCATCGTGCGTTCGATTTCGCGCGCGACCCGGAACGTGCGCTCGAGGCCATCATCGCGCTGGGCTGCGACCGGTTGCTGACCTCGGGCCAAGCCGCGGATGCACTCGCCGGCGCTTCGCTGATCCGCAAACTCATCGAACAGGCGCGCGGACGCATCACCATCATGCCGGGCGGCGGCATCGACGCGCGCAACATCGCGGCGATCGCGGGGGCCACCGGCGCACACGAGTTCCACGCGTCTGCGAAGGTACGCGTCGCCGATCGCATGCACCACGCCGGAATCGGCGGAATGGGCGGCGGCGACTGGCAAACCGACGCGGCCGAAGTCCGCGCCCGCGTCGAAGCGCTGCGTGCACACGCGGTGTCCGCGCCAAAGACAACGCGGCTCGCATGACCACGCTTGTCACCACACCTGCTACGTTCGCGAAAGCTTTCGCGGAATTGCCTCCGCTGCATGACGCGCGCACTACTGCGCGCGCCGCGTTCCTGGTCGCACCGGCGGCGAGTGAACTCGCCGCGGAATCCGCACGCGACAACCGTTACATGGAAATGACCGCTGGCTTCGACCCGCAACGCGCACTGGCGCAGCACGCGGCGCTTGCGCAGGCGTTGCGCGCGGACGTTCCAGTCATCACGTTTCCCGGCGACCCAACGATGCCGGACGCAATGTTTCCCAACAACGTGTTCGCGACCGCACCGGGGCGGCTCATCGTGGCGCGGATGCGGCACACGGTGCGCCAGTGCGAAGCAGAACGCGGTGACATCCGCGCCTTCTTCCGCGACGTGCTCGGCTACGCGGAAATCGATCTGTCGAAGGGCGACCGCGGCATCGCCGAACTGACCGGCTCGCTGGTGATCGACCACGCGCGCGGCATCGGCTACTGCGGTTTGTCCGAACGCTGCGACGTGGACGGTGCGCGCGCGATGCACGAAGCGTTCGGCTTGCGCCTGACGTTCTGCTTCGACCTGGCGCCGGACGAATATCACACCAACGTGGTGATGGCGTCCTTGGCCGGGCGCGCGGTGATCCTCGCGGCCGACGGCTTTCGAGATCCCGAAGTCCCGCGCGCGATCGCCAAGGCATTCGACGACCGCGCGTTGTGGCTCACGAACGAACAAAAACGCGCCTACGCCGCCAATGCGATCACACTGGCAGACGATCGTATCTGGATGAGTGCGCGCGCGGCCTCAGCGTTGACCGATGCGCAACGTGCATCGCTCGCTGGGTGGGGTTTCCGGATCAGCACGGTGGACCTCGACGAAATCGAAAAGGCGGGCGGCAGCCTGCGCTGCTGCGTCGCCGAGATCTTCTGAAGTTCCGGATCCGCCCAACTCTACCCGTGCGCGGAGCGCGCGCTACCCGAGCACCCGTAGCGTGCGCTGCGCGCGCGAAACCCGGCGGCAGCCTGCCCTGCCGCGTCGCGGAAATCTTCTGAAGCCTGGAAGCGACCCTGGGTGATCTGTCGCACCATCCGCGATCCGGAGGGCAGACTGACGCAAGAGCCGGCTGCATGCTCACGGCTTGTCGCGTGTCACGATGAACGATCCTTTGCGATGCCGGTCAGGCCGGAAGCCGTAGCCCTTGTTCAAGGTGAGTGACCAGTCGTTTCCGACGATCTGCACGCCCACGGGTGTTTCGTCCAACGGCACGGTCACACTACCGAAGTCGGATGGAATGAGTGCCATGCCATCGCCATGGACCTTCAGGTTGCCCCAAGCCTCTCCGAGAGTCAGGGTCTGATACACGCTGCCGTGGCCGGGCAGGCTGTACACCTGTCGTGGGTCGAAGGAAATAGTCGGAAATTTCGCCAAAGGCAGAGTCAGGGTCGGGCCATCGACGAGTGCCTGGGTGAAGCGTGCGTTGCGCGTGGCGGTCACTTTGGCCCGCGCATCTTCCTGCGCAATGATCTGCTTGCCACCGTACTTCATGATGGCGGCCATGGCGCGATCCCGATCGGGTTTCGGCATTGGAATGTGATATGCGGCTGCCGCGGTCCTGTCAAACGCGAATTCCGGTGTCACCTTGCGACGCCAGTCTGGCTGCACCGCATCGAGCAGCTCCGCATAGGCGGGTCCGGTCGCATAGGCAAACGAACGTACGAAACTGCGATCCTTTTGCACGCTGTCGATGTCGTGGACTGCGGCCGCGATGCGGGCACCAACACTGTGCCGGGTTGCGTCGATGCCGGTGGATTCGGCCAAGCCTTCGTTGAGTTCCAGATTTTGTCCATCCGTCTGCGCGTGCGGCCACAAGCTCATGCGGTAGGCCCGAAACAACAACGCGTCGGCGAGTGCCCGTTCGCGTTGCTCGCCGGAAGCCAGCAGGGCCGCACGCAGTGCAGCCAACTCGGCGCGCATCCAGATTCGCCCTTCGCGGGAATCCAGTTCGCCATTCTTGCCGAGGCCGCCATTGCCCTGCAGCCCCAACGCAGGCTGGATGCTGTGATACGACTCGTGCATCAGCAGGATGGCACGCAGCACGGAATCCGCCGGGAGCGGCCACACCACCATGCTCCAGCGCTTGCCCTGAAAATCAATGGACGTATTGGCGATGCCGATGCCCGGTGGCAGCGCAAGACGGTATACCGTGCTGTCCTCGATGGCGCCCTTGGCCGGCTGGTTCAGCACGGCTTCGCGGCTTGCCGTGTCAACAAACATCAGGGGCACGCATAACGTGTGGCCCCAAAGCCTGCCGTTGTCCGCGCTGCACAGCGCATGCGCCTCCGCAAACGCCGCGGCTGCCCGGGCTGCAGGAATGGCCGGCGTGGCCGAAGCGGCTTCCGCGGCAACCGCGACTGGCCCGGCCAGCAACCCCGTCGCGCAAACGATGAAGAACGAACCAGGTTTCATCGATCTTCCTTATCCGAGTCGCGAAGTGGTGTCAGCCTGGCCTGCCGACATTGTCCATGTTCGTGGGAATGACGAGGACATGGACTGATCGGAACCTTCCTAAGACGCAAACTCGCGGAGCGCCCGATCGACGCTACCGATCCAGTCTGATCGCAGGCAACCGGGCGGATCGCAACCCTCACTCCGGCCCGGCCCGCGAATTCCCGCGATGCCCGTCCCCGACATCGGCGTGGCCCCACATCAGTTTCCACGCGAGCACCAGCACGATGGCCGCGCCGATCGCCAGCAGGCAGCGGCCCAGTTGCTGCTGGTCGTCCAGCAGGTAGTTGCTGCAAAGGCGCACGGGCGAAATCAGGTACATCCAGCCAAGGCGGAAGGCGGTCGCGGTCAGTTCGGTCAGCACCACGCCGCGCACCACGAAACCCGCGCGCGGCCAGCTCAGCGCAATCGGCGCGCCCATCAACACGGGCACGCTCAGGAACTTGGCGAGTTCGATCACGGGTTCGTCGAGCGCGGCATCCAGCATGCGCGGCAACATCCAGACCAATCCGGTCAGGGAGGCCAGCAGCAGGCCGCTGATCCCGCTGCGGTCCCAGCTCGCGAGATGCCGCCCCAATCGGGGCGGAACGGCGCGCGCAAGCCACCATCCGGACAACGCCAAGAGCAGGATCTGCACCAGCATCTGCATCGTCATCGTCGATTCGAGCGCGTGCCGCACCGGCGGGATGGCCAGCGCCGCCCACAACACCGCTCCGACCTGCCACGCGCGGATCGTCGGCCGGTTCATGGCGCCAGCCTGCGCATGACATATCTGGCCGCGCCGTCGGGATCATTCCAGTCCATGATCGCGACCAGCCGCCCTGCGGGATCGACCACCGCGATCGCGGCGTTGTGCACGAATCCGCCGAGGCCATCGGGTACCGCGGTGGTTCCGAACACCCGCATCAACGCGGCGAGATCCCTTTCGCTGGTGGGGCGCACGGCGATCCAGCCCTCGCCGTCGTCGCCGAACCTGCGCTGGTAATCGGCCAGTTGCGCGGGACCGTCCCGGCCGGGATCGAAACTGACGCTCACCAGCACGACCTTGTCCGCGGCGATCGGTGCGGCGAGTTCGCGCTGCAGGCGCGCGAACTCTCCGCCCTGCACCGAGCAGTACGTCATGCAGCGGGTGTAGATGAATTCCACCAGCAGCCAGCGGCCGCGCAGCGCGGCGGCGCTGGTGATCTGCCCGCCGGCGGTCTGCAACGGCACCGCCGGCAGCGCACGCGGATGCGCGCGCACGTCGACCCGACGCGCGGTCTCGGAAGTGAATGCACGGAACCCGTCGGTGGCCGCGGCGAGCGTCGCAACGCCCGCCGCAAGGATCAACAGGCTAGCCAGCAGTGTCCGGAGTACCGACACCGACGCCTCCGGGCTTTGGCGTCTTCAGCAGGCCGATCGTGATCCGCGTGGCGAAGTACAGCATCGCCAGCACCACCAGGATCGCGCCGACCGAACCGAGCTTGTCGGTGAAGGTCCACGCCGGCAGGTGCTCGGCCATGCGCCGCGGCACGCTCAAGTGGCCCGCATCGAGGAAAGCCAGCACGAAGATCAGGCCGCCGGCCAGATACATCGGGAAACCCAGCTTGTCCGCCCCCGAGTTCGGCGGCGCGTGCGCGCGGCTTCCGATCTCGTGGAACATCAGGGCCAGCACCATCGCCAGCACGCCCAGCAGCAGGTAGAAGTGGAAATGCCCGGGCACCCACTGGGTGTTGTGCATCACCAGATTGACGTGGATGGTGCCGTCCATGATGGCCGGCACGATGCCGGCGGCCCAGCCGAACATCGACAGCGCCAGGAGCCTCGACGGCATCGTCCACCGGATGTTGGAACGGTAGAGGTTGGCGAGCGCGCCGTAGGCGGTCACCAGGAAAACCGGGAACCCGGCGCCCCACGACACCACCTGGCCGACGATCGCCAGCCAGCGCGGCTGCGCGAAGTCCATCAGCAGGTGATGGGGGAACACGACGATCACGAACACGGTGCTCACCGCCCACGACCACAGGAACGGGCGCGAGATCGGATACGGCTTGCCGGTGTAGCGCGGCAGCAGTTCGTACACTGCGATCACGCCCATGTAGATCGTGGCATTGATGTACATGTGGCCGAACCAGTAGATCAGGTTCTTGGCGACCAGCGCATTGAGCGTGATTTGCGGATCGAACACGGTGATCAGGCTCATCACCAGCACCACCGCGCCCGCGAGGATGCCCAGCGAGTTGGCGATGATCACCATGGTGCTGGCCACGACCGCCTTCGGATGGTTGGGATCGATCGTGCCGCCGAACAGCCATTGCAGGCCCAGCGCGCGGCCCAGGTTGCCGTGCACCTTGATGATGGCCGCCGCGGCATCGAGGTAGAACAGCAGCGAGCCGACGCCGATCAGCAGATAGCCCAGCATGAACAGCGCCGCCGACCACGAGGTCCACAGGCCCGCGCTGTCCAGCGGCAACGGATACAGGAACGTCCACAGCGCGCCGTAACCGCCGACGAAAATCGAGACGATGATGCACAGCGCGCCCAGCATGAACAGCACGTAGTTGGCGACGAACGCCCACAGGTGCAGGCGCACGTACTTGCGCAGGAAGAACCACATGACCGCGGTGGTGGCGAGCGCCATGGTGCCCACCATGCCCGCGCCGTGCATCGACAGCAGGTTGTAGAAAAGGTCGGGCGGCACGTTCAGCCACTTCGCCTGCGCCGTGCGCATGGTCAGACCGATCAGCATCATCAGCACGAACAGGGCCGCCGCCGTGATCATGTAAAGGTTGAAGGCCACGCGCTCGCCGCCGGCGAGGCGTTCGTCTTCCGGGAACATGACGAGTGAAGCCATGGTCACTCTCCCCTGGCCGCGACCACCTCGAGGGTGGTCTTCATGGGCACGTGCCCGAGTCCGCAGTATTCGAGGCACTGCACCGTGTACGTGCCGGGTTCGCGAAAGGCGTGCAGCAACTTGTTGGTGTAGCCCGGCATGGCCTGGGTCTGGGTCACGATGCGGCCATCGGGCGCGTAGAGGGCGAAGCCGTGATTGACGTCGTCGCTGGTGACGCGGAACTCCACGAGGCTTCCGGCCTGCACGGTGGCCGGCGTGATCTGCCACGACCATTGGCGCCCGACCACTTCCACGACCTGCTTCGCGGGCAGCGCCGCGTGCTGCAGCGGAATCGGGAAGCGATGCAGGGTGGCCCAACTGCCGGCGACGAAGCCCACCAGCAGCACCGCGAACAACCAACCCTGCAGCATGCGCGCAGTGCGCGCGGATTTCCGGGTTGCGGCTTCGTCGGCGGGTTTGCCCGCCTGGATGATCACGTGGATGAACACCAACGCGACCAACCCCATCCCGCACAGTGCAACGGCCCAGACCGCGTTCTGTAAGATCACGGCAGCCCCCGCCGAATTCGGCCGATGATGGTCCTGACTGTCTACTCCTGCTGGTGCAGGCTGTCAATGCGCCGCGTCAAAGCGCGTTCTTGCACCGCAGCAATCATGGGCGCACGCCCGCGCGAGGCTGCGATCAGGCCGCCATCCCATCAATACGCGAATTCGCGGAACACCGGATCGACGCTGCCGTTCCATTCCGTGCGGAACAGTTCCAGCTTGCGTTCGGCCGGCGTCTGGTTGGTCTCGGCGAATTCGATCAGCGGCTGCAGGAACATGGTTTCATCGACGCCGTGGCGGTTGAGCCTGGCACGGCGCTTCAACCCTTCGCCCGCGATTTCCAGCGTGCGCAACGCGAGTTCGCGCACGGTCTCGCCGCGGAACGGAAGTTTCAATGCGTGCTTGGGCACGCCGTCGCGCAACGCGTGGCGCTCGGCCATGGAAAAATCCTTGACCAGATCCCACGCGGCATCGAGCGCGGTCGAGTCGTACAGCAAGCCGACCCAGAACGCCGGCAGCGCACACAGTCGGTTCCACGGGCCGCCGTCGGCGCCGCGCATTTCCAGATACTGCTTCAGCCGCACTTCCGGAAACGCGGTGGTCATGTGGTCGGACCAGTCGCGCAGCGTCGGCTTCTCGCCCGGCAACGCGGGCAATGTGCCTGCGAGGAAATCGCGGAAGGATTGGCCAGCGCAATCGATGTAGCGGCCGTGGCGGTGCACGAAGTACATCGGCACGTCGAGCAGATAATCGGTGTAGCGCTCGAAGCCGAAGCCGTCCTCGAACACGAAGTCGAGCATGCCGGTGCGGTCGGGGTCGGTGTCGGTCCAGATGTGCGAGCGGTAACTCTGGTAGCCGTTTGGACGTCCATCCGTGAACGGCGAGTCGGCGAACAGCGCGGTCGCGATCGGCTGCAGCGCCAGCGACACGCGGAATTTCTTCACCATGTCGGCTTCGCTGCCGAAGTCGAGGTTCACCTGCACGGTGCAGGTACGGGTCATCATGTCGAGGCCGAGCGAACCGACCCTGGGCATGTAGCGGCGCATGATCGCGTAGCGGCCCTTGGGCATCCACGGCATCTCCTCGCGTTTCCATTTCGGCTGGAAGCCCATGCCGAGGATGCCGAGCTTCAGCGGCTCGGCGGCGACGCGCACACAGTGCAGGTGCTCCTGCACCTCGCAGCAGGTCTGGTGGATGGTTTCCAGCGGCGCGCCGGAAAGTTCGAGCTGCCCCGCGGGTTCCAGCGTCACCGAGGCCATGCCGCGCGCCAGCGCGATGATGTTGCCGTCCTCTTCCACCGGCTCCCAGCCGCAACCGGCGATGCCGCGCAGCAACGCGCCGATGCCGCGTTCACCCTCGTACGGAGGCGGACGCAAATCGTCGGTGCGGAACACGAACTTCTCGTGTTCGGTGCCGATCTTCCACTGGTCCGCAGGCCGCGCGCCGGCCGCCAGGTAATCGACGAGTTGCGCGTGGCGTTCGATCGGCTGTTCCGCAACGTGGCTGGGACCGGACATGCGTAGCCTTCACGAGGGCAAGGCTTGCAACATGGGGCGGCGCAAGACGATGCGCAAGGGGCCGATTGACCTGGGTCAGCCCAGCAATCCCGCCACCGTCGCGCGCGCCGCATCGACGCCGGTGCCGGCCGGCGCGGAAAAAGCGATCGTCTGCGCGCGCCAGTCTTCCTTCGCGATCTCGGCATCGACTTCGCGCCGGCGTTGCAGGACCTGCGCGCGCGACAGCTTGTCGGCCTTGCTGAGCAGCACCACGCACGGCAGTTCGATCGACGCGCAGAACGCCAGCATCTGGCGGTCGAACGCGGCCAGCGCATGGCGGATGTCGGCGATCAGCACCAGTCCGCGCAGCGATTGCCGCTTGCGCAGGTAATGGTCGATCGCGTGTTTCCAGTGGTCGCGCAAGGCCGGCGGCACCTTGGCATAACCGTAACCCGGCAGATCCACCAGCCGCCGCCCGTCAGGCAACGCGAACACCACCAGTTGCTGGGTGCGGCCCGGCGTCTTGCTGGTGCGCGCCAGCGCGGTTTGCCCTGCCAGCGCGTTGAGCGCGCTGGACTTGCCCGCGTTGGAACGCCCCGCAAAGGCGACCTCCGCGCCGTGATCCGGCGGCAGTTGATCGGGACGGTGCGCGGCCAGCACGAACGCGGCGCCTTGCAGGGGATTACCAATAGCTGCCATGTTTGACCCTGTTTGTCCCCGCGGCGATAATCCCGCGGTTCGCGCCGGCCGTTGCGCCGGTGCTCACGCCTTTACGGGAAAGAGAGGATTCTATGGGGTTCCGGCGCTCAGCAGCTGTCATCGTCATGCTCGCCGTCACGGCGCCGGTCGCGGTCGCGCTGTCCGCGCCGCCGACCTCCGGGAAGACCGAATCGAAACCGGCCGAGTCGGCGCCCGCCGCCAGCGCGCCGGCCAGCAGCGCCAGCACGCCCGCTCCGGCGAGTTCGGCCGCCGCCGCCAAGGCCGCGGAAGTCGAATTCACCCAGCTCGAAGCCGTCGCCACCAAGCCCGGCGACGCCACCGCGGGTCAAGCCAAGGCCGCCGCCTGCGGCGCCTGCCACGGCATGGACGGCAACTCCACCGATCCCCAGTATCCCAAGCTGGCCGGCCAGAGCGAGCAGTACATCGTCACCCAGTTGATGCGCTTCAAGAGCGGAACGCGCGTCAACCCGATCATGGCCGGCATGGCGGCGCCGCTGTCGCCGCAGGACATGCACGACCTCGGCGCGTATTTCTCGGGACAGAAGCTGCTGCCGGGCGTGGCCGACGAAAAACTGGCCAGCGAAGGCGGAACCCTGTACCGCGACGGCGACGCCAGCCGCGGCGTGCCGGCCTGCATGGCCTGCCACGGCCCGGCCGGACGCGGCAATCCGGGTTGGCGCGTGCCGCAGATCGCCGGCCAGCACGCCGACTACGTGCAGAAGCAGTTGCAGCTGTGGCACGACGGCACCACCTGGGGCAGCGACGTCCACGCCAGCATCATGCCGACCATCGCGCAGCGCCTGACCAGCCAGGACATCTCGGCGGTTTCGAGCTACATCGAGGGCCTGCACGCGGCAGCGCCGCCGCAGGCCGCAACCAAGCCCGACAGCATCGATTGAACCCGCCGCGGCTGCGCGTGGTCGATGCAAGGGCGCGGCGTTCCGCCGCGGACGCCCGACAATCCATGACCTCTTCGGGGAACCGACCATGATCAAACGTATCGCCGTCCTGCTCTCGCTGGCCGCCTTCGCCGGCTTCGCGTTCGCGCAGGCCGCGCCGCAGCAGTGGGTCGAAGGCAAGGACTACTTCGCGATCCCGAACCCGCAGCCCACCCACCAGCCCGACAAGGTCGTGGTGACGGAAGTGTTCTCGTTCGGTTGCCCGGCCTGCAACGGTTTCCAGCCGTTCATCGACAAGCTGCGGGCCGAGTTGCCGCAAGGCGCGGTGCTGGAATTCCTGCCCGCGGCGTTCATCCCGACCGAAGACTGGCCGGTGTTGCAGCGCGCGTATTTCACGGCCAAGGCGCTCGGCGTCGACACGCCGGCATCGCACGACGCAATGTTCAAGGCGGTCTGGGGTCCCAACGGCGAACTCGCCACCTACGATCCGACCACCCAGCGTCCCAAGGCCATGGACAAGATGCCCAAGATCGAGGACGTGGCGAAGTTCTACGCCAGGTTCGGCGCCAAGCCCGACGAATTCGTCGCCACCGCCAATTCGTTCGCGGTCAATCTCGAAATGAAACGCGCCGACCAGCAGATCATCGCGTGGGGCGTCACCAGCACGCCGACCATCATCGTGGACGGCAAGTGGCGCGCGGATCCCGTTTCGGCCAAGGGCGCGCAGCAACTGGTGGACCTGACGCTGTATCTGGTCAACAAGGAACTGGCCGCCAAGAAGGCGCACTGACATGAACCTGCCGATCTTGTTGCGCGGCGCACTGCTGGCCTGCGGCCTGCTGCTCACGGCAGCCTGTTCGGCGCACAACGACAACGGCGCCGCCGCGACGAGCGTGTCGTCGGCTGCATCGCCGTCGGCCATGTCACCCGCCACATCGCCTGCTGCCATCGCGGAAGCCGGCGTGCCCGCACCGGCGAGTTCGACACACTTCACCGAGGGCAACCAGTACGTCACCCTGAAGCTGCCCGCGAAGCAGGCCGCGCCGACCGGGCCGGTCGAAGTGGTCGAGGCATTCTCCTACGGCTGCCCGCACTGCGCGGAATTCGCGCCGTACATGGACAAGCTGCGCGCCGAGCTGCCGAAGGGCGTCGCGGTGCGCTACATGCCGGTGGTGTTCAGTCCGGCCTGGGAGCCTTACGCGCAAGCCTTCTATGCGGCCAGGCAGTTGGGGGTGCTGAAACAAACCCACGACGCGATGTTCCAGGCCATGCTGGAACACTATCCGCTCAACTCGCTGCAGGACATGGCGGCCTGGTACGGCCGCCACGGCGCGGACCCGCAGAAATTCATGGCCGCCGCCACCAGCGCGGAGACGATGCAGCAGATGGCGGCCGACCAGAAGACCGAAATGGGCTGGGGCGTCGATGCCACGCCGACGCTGGTGGTGGGCCGCCGCGCCAGCGACGCCAGGGACGCGCCGTTCGTCGCGCTGATGCGCAGCGCCGACATCAACAGCTACGCCGAACTGCAGCAGCTGGGCCTGTGGATGGTGCGGCAGGTCGAGAAGCGTTGAGCGAAGCGCCGCGGCGCAAGCGCAACCGTGCGTTCCGGCACACGTTTCGCCGCGAAGCAAAGTGCTAGTCTGATCCGGTCATGAAGCACGAGTCCGTCAGCGCACCGTCGGGGAACGTCCTGCGCATCCTGAGTTGCAACATCCTCGCCGGCGCGAGCGTGAAGCGTTACCACGAATACTTCACGCGCAGCTGGGGCGCGGTGCTGCCCGGCAAGTACAAGCTCGGCAACCTCGACAGCCTCGCGCGCTCCATCGCCAAGTTCGACGTGGTCGGCCTGCAGGAAGCCGACGCCGGCAGCATCCGCTCGGGCTTCCTCAACCAGACCCGCTACCTCGCGGAAACCTCGGGGCTTCCGTACTGGAGCCACCAGCCCAACCGCAACCTCTCCAACCTCGCGCACACCGCCAACGGCCTGCTCAGCCGCGCCGCGCCGAGCGAGGTGCTGGACTATCCGCTGCCGGGACGCATCGGCGGTCGCGGCGTGCTGCTGGCGCGTTACGGCGCGGACCGCGATGCGCTGACGGTGGCGGTCGCGCACCTTTCGCTGGGCGTGCAATCGCGCCAGCGCCAGCTCGACTTCATCGCCGAACTGCTGCAGGACCGTCCCAACGCGGTGCTGATGGGCGACTTCAACTGCCCGCCCGACAGCCCCGAGCTGCGCAGGCTGTTCGCGCGCACCGCGCTGGCGCCGCCCGACGATCCGCGTCCGACTTTCCCGAGCTGGCGGCCGCAGCGCGCGATCGACCACATCCTGGTCTCGGCCTCGCTCGGCGTCGAGCGGATGTGGACCCTGCCCGCCGCGTTCTCGGATCACCTGCCGATCGCCGCGGAAATCCGCGTGCCGGTCGCGGCGTGGAAAGCCGCGGCCTGAGCGGCGCATCCCAATGCGCGGCCGCGAGCGTGTGAGGCTTCGCCCGCGCCAGTTCGTCTAGAATCGTCGGCATGAAAATGCCGTTTCGAACGCGCGGGCGTTCCCGCCAACCCGCGCGCAGTCTCATCTTCATCGCGCTGTGCGGCTTCGCCCTCGCCGCTGCCGCGCAACCCGCAGTCACGCCCACCCTGCAACGGCAACGCGATGCGTTCCGCGCCGCGTATGCCGCCGCGCAAAACGGGCAGGACTGGCAGGCGCTGGCGAAGAGCCTCACCGACTATCCGCTGTATCCGTATCTCGAAGCCGCTGCATTGCAGCACGACATCAAGACCGTGGCGCCGGCCGCGATCGATGCGTACCTGCAGCGCTACGCGGGCCTGATCCCGGCCGACGACCTGCGCAAATCCGAACTGTTGTGGCTGGCGCAGCAGAAGGACTGGACGACGTTCCGGCACTTCTACCAGCCCGGTTTGGGCGACGCGCTGACTTGCGACGATCTGCAGGCGAAGCTCGCGCAGGGCAAGCCGCTGGAATTCGAGCGCGACCTCGCCGCACTGTGGCAACAGACGAGTCTGCCGTCGGCCTGCGATCCGGTGCTGGCGGCCGCGTTCGCGCAGGGGCTGCTGACGCCCGGGCGCGTGTGGGATCGGATCGAGCGTGCGGCCGACGCCGGCAGCGCCGCCACGGTCGCGCAGTCCGCCGCGTGGCTCACCGGCGACGATGCGGCCGCGGCGCAACGCATCGCCGATGCGCTGGCTTCGCCCGCGGACCTGCTGAAGCAGGCGCCCACCTTCGCCGACACGAAGTACAACCGCGAAGCCGTCGCGCGCGCGCTGATCCGGCTTGCGCGCCGCGACAGCGCGCAGGCCATCGCCGATTGGCAAGCGCTGGTGCCGCGCTTCAGGTTCAGCGACGACCAGCGCGATCGCGTGCTCGCGGCGCTGGCGCTGTACAACGCGGTCGGTTTCGGACCGGATGCCGTCGCCCGCCTCGCCGCGCTGCCGGCCGCCGCGCAAACGGATGCGACGCGCGAATGGCGCGTGCGCGCGGCGGTCGCGCAGGGCGACTGGAAGGCCGCGGCGGCCGCGCTCGCCGCGCTGACGCCCGAGCAGAAGCAGCGCGACGAATGGCGCTACTGGCAGGCGCGCGTCGCGCAGAAACTCGGCGAGGATGCGAAGGCGCTCGACGATTACGCGTCGCTGGCGCAGCAGGCGACGTTCTATGGCTTCCTTGCCGCCGACCAGGCCAACCTGCCGTATTCGATCTGTCCGGCCACCCTCGCCACCGATCCTGTGGCGGAGCGGCAGATCGAATCGATCCCGGGTTTCGCACGCGCCCTCGAATTCTTTGCCATCGACATGCTGCCGCAGGCGCGCCGCGAGTGGAACCGCGCGTTCGCCGACTTGCCGCCGGACCAGCAACGGCAGGCCGCGGCGCTGGCGTCCGCGAGAGGCTGGTACGACCGCGCGGTGTTCGCGTTCGGCAAATCGGGCGACCTCGCGTACTACGCGTTGCGCTTCCCGCTGGCGGACAAGCAGCGCGTGATCCAAGCCGCGCACGACGCCGGCATCGACCCGGCCTGGACGTTCGCGATCATCCGCGCCGAAACCGCGTGGCAGACCGACGCGCAATCCGGCGCCGACGCGCGCGGGCTGATGCAGCTCCTGCCGGGCACCGCGAAGCAGGTCGCGCGCCGCAGCGGCCTGCCCTACGACGGCGCGGACAGCCTGTACGATCCGGCCATCAACATCCCGCTCGGCGCCCGGTACCTCGCCAACCTCGCGCAACGCTTCGACGGCAGCCCGTGGCTGGCTTCGGCGGCGTACAACGCCGGTCCCCGCAACGCGCAGCGTTGGGTCGATGCGCGCGGCAACCTGGATCCGGAAGCGTTCATCCTCGCGATCCCGTTCAACGAAACCCGCGACTACGTGACGCGGGTGATGTCGTTCGCGACGATCTACGGCTGGCGCCTCCACGGCGAACCCATCCCGGTCACGTCGCGGCTGGCCGCGATCGGCACGCCGTACGATCCGGCCATCGATCCCAAGCGCAAACAGGTTGTGTGCCGCGCACCGCTTTCACCCGCTTCCGCAGGGAGTGTTTCCCCATGACCACGCGACGCTATGTTGTCCTCGGCGGCACCGGCTTCATCGGCAACCACCTGCTCGCGGCGCTGGTCGACGACGATTGCAAGGTCACCGTGCTCAGCCGCAACCGCGAGCAGCGGCGCGCGGTCAACGTGCTGCCGAACGTGCACACGATCAGCGCCGACGTGTATGACCGCGCGGTGCTGGAAAAGCACTTCAGGGGCCACGACGCGGTGATCAACCTGGTCGGCATCCTCAACGAAACCGGCGGCACGACCTTCACCCGCGCGCACGTGGACCTGACCGCGACGGTGATCGCCGCGTGCCGCCAGGTCGGCATCCGCCGCATCCACCAGATGAGTTCGCTGAACGCCGGCGAGCGCGCATCGAAATACCTCAAGACCCGCGGCGAAGCCGAGGCGCAGGTACGCAACTCCGGGATGGACTGGACGATCTACCGGCCCAGCGTGGTGTACGGCGAGGGCGACAGTTTCGTGTTCCGGTTCCTGAAGCTGTTGAAGATGGGTCCGCTGCTGCCGCTGGCGCAGCCGCACACGAAGTTCGCACCCGCCTATGTCGGCGATGTCGCTGCGGCGATCGAACATTGCCTGCGCGACCGCGGCAGCATCGGCAGGATCTACGAATTGTACGGGCCGGACACGCTGGAGCTGATCGGGATCGTGCGCTTGATCCGCGACGCCGCGGGCCTGAAACGCGTCGTGCTGCCGCTGCCCGCCCTGCTGGGACGCCTGCAGGCGTACGTCGCGGAGCTGATCCCCGGCAAGCCGTTCTCGCGCGACAATTTCAATTCCCTCAGCGTCGATTCGGTCGGCACCAGGAACGGCTTCGCCGAGCTCGGCATCACGCCGCGCCGCTTTGCGGCGATGCTGCCGCTGCTGCTGGGCAGCCGCGCGCGGGCGCACCTGCTCGACCGCGCACGCCTGACCCAGGAAGCCTGAACCATGCCGCAGCGCGGCCACCGCGTCTATCTGGTCGGCGGCGCGGTGCGTGACGAGTTGCTCGGCCGCGCGCACGGCGACCGCGACTACGTGGTGGTCGGCGCGACGCCGGAAGCCATGCTGGCGCAGGGTTTCAAGCCGGTCGGCAAGGATTTCCCGGTGTTCCTGCACCCCGGCACCGGCGAGGAATACGCGCTGGCGCGCACCGAGCGCAAGACCGGGCGCGGCTACCACGGTTTCGCCATCCACGCCGCGCCCGACGTGACGCTGGAAGACGACCTCGCGCGCCGCGACCTCACCATCAACGCGATGGCGCGCGACGAGGCCGGCGCGCTGGTCGATCCCTACGGCGGCGCAAACGACCTGCGCCAACGCGTGCTGCGCCACGTCTCGCCCGCGTTCGCCGAAGACCCGGTGCGCATCCTGCGCGTCGCGCGCTTCCTCGCGCGCTTCGCGCCGCTCGGTTTCCGCATCGCGGACGAGACGATGGCGCTGATGCGCGCGATGGTCGAGAGCGGCGAAGCCGCCCACCTGGTGCCCGAACGGGTGTGGGCGGAAACCCGCAAGGCGCTGGCCGAACCCGAACCTTCCGCGTTCGTGCGCAGCCTGCGCGAATGCGGCGCGCTGGCGGTGCTGTTTCCGGAAATCGATGCGCTGTACGGCGTGCCGCAAAGCCCGCAGCATCACCCCGAGGTCGATTGCGGCACGCACCTCGAACTGGTGCTGGACCAGTGCGCGCGGCTCGCGCCGGGCGACGACCTCGCCGGCTTCTGCGCGCTCACCCACGACCTCGGCAAGGCGCTGACGCCGGTCGACGAACTGCCGCGCCACATCGCCCACGAACACCGCGGCCTCGCGCCGCTCGCCGCGCTGTGCGAGCGCCTGAAAGTTCCGGCCGAACACGCGCAACTCGCCGCGCTGACCTGCCGCTACCACCT
The DNA here is from genome assembly GCA_030123585.1 of Rhodanobacteraceae bacterium. NCBI lineage: Bacteria > Pseudomonadati > Pseudomonadota > Gammaproteobacteria > Lysobacterales > Rhodanobacteraceae > Rhodanobacteraceae bacterium. Next base: position 2,688,320 of record CP126120.1, on the reverse strand, counting down.
CGACGCGCACCGCGCGCTGGAATTGAAACCCGCAACCGTGCTGGAACTGCTGGAAGCCTTCGACGCGTTCCGGCGTCCCGAACGGCTGGAACCGTTCCTCGTCACTTGCGCCGCCGACAAGCGCGGCCGCCTGCAGCACGAACACGATGCCTACCCGCAAGCGGACTTCCTGCGCGCCGCGCGCGACGCCGCCGCGGGCGTCACTGCGCAACCGTTCGTCGCACAGGGCTTGCAGGGCACCGCGATCGGTGAAGCGATGCGCCGCGCACGCATCGCGACGATCGCGGCATTGCCACGCCATCCCCGGTAACGCATCCATGCCCTGGCTCGAACTGCAACTGACCGTCGACGCCGACACGCAGCCGCGCGCCGAAGCCACACTGGAAGCACTCGGCGCGCTGTCGGTAACGCTGATGGACGCGGCCGCCGACACGCCGGACGAAGCCGCGATCTTCGAACCCGGTGTCGGCGAAACGCCGTTGTGGCGTTCGCTGACGCTGCTGGCGCTGTTCGATGCGGACGCGGATCGCCGCGGCCTCGTGCACCTGCTGCACGACGCGCTGCCGGAACTCGCGCCGGATAGGATCGCGTTCCGCGAAGTCGCCGACCAGGATTGGGAGCGCGCGTGGATGGACCGCTACCAGCCCATGCCATTCGGACGACGGTTGTGGATTTATCCGTGGAACATCGAACCTCCTTGCCGGACTGCCCCCCATCCCTTGCCTTCCCCCGCAAGCGGGGGAAGGGGAGACAGCGTCGCGCGAAGCGCGACAACTTTGTTGAATGAAGCGCCCGTCGTGGTGCGCCTCGATCCCGGCCTCGCGTTCGGCACCGGCACGCATCCGACCACCGCGCTGTGCCTCGAATGGCTGGACGCGCTCGACCTTGCCGACAAGACGCTCATCGACTACGGCTGCGGCTCGGGCGTGCTGGCGATCGCCGCGCTGAAACTCGGCGCCGCGCACGCAATCGGCATCGACAACGATCCGCAGGCGCTCATCGCCTCGCGCGACAACGCCGCGCGCAACGGCGTGGCCGAATGCCTGTCGTTGCACGCGCCGGACGAATGGCCGGATGCCACGCGCGCCGATGCCTTCGTCGCGAACATCCTGTCGGGTCCGCTGCACGAACTCGCGCCGCGCTTCGCCGCGTTGTGCAAACCCGGTGCGCCGTTCGCGCTGTCCGGGATCCTCGCCGGACAGGAATCGGAATTGCTGGATCGCTACGCGGCCTGCGGCTTCGCCGGCCTGCACAAGGCGCAACGCGAAGGCTGGGTGCGCATCGACGGGATTCTCGCAGCCGCAGTTTGATCACGACACACGAACGCGAGCAAGCCAACGGGCTGGGTTATTGCTACGCTTCTCTCGATTCCCGATTCCCGATTCCCGATTCCCAATGTACACGCAGTGCCCGAAATGCCTGACGATCTACGAGATCGACGAGGATGCCTTGCAGGTATCGCTCGGAATCGTGCATTGCGGGCGCTGCAGGGAACGCTTCGACGCACTGCGCACGCTGAGCGACACGCTGCCCGAGGCGCCGCTGACGCCGCTGCCCAAGCAGGAGCCCGAGTGGCGCGCGCCCATCCTGACCGAAGCGGTGCCGCCCTCGGCGTACGAACTGGCGGCGCGCAGACGCCGTGCGCAACACGGCCCGATCACGCGCGAACAACACGAGCTGGATCTGGAGGCACACGGTTCGCCCGCGCCGACGGACACGACCGACCTGCCCCGCACGGAAGCCGGCGCCGAGGACTGGTTCGCCGACATGGAATCCCAGTTGGCCGCGATCCCGGCCGGCGAAACCACCGGGCCATCGACCCCGGAAACCGACGCCCTGCAGCCGTGGGAAATTGAGTCCGGCGCCGAGACGGAGGGCGCGGCGACACCTGGCGATCCTGCGGACATCGATCCCCTCGACCTCGACGTCACCCCGCTCCAGTCCATCACCGACGACATCGGCAACACCGTCGGGACCGAGGTCGAACCGGCGCCGAACACTTCCGTCGTTTCGCCGCTCGCAACGGTGTTGCCGGAACAGGCAACCGACACATTGGTTCCCGATGTCGCGGTCGATGCGATCGACACACCCGCAGAACCGGACGCCCCGCGCGTCGTGTCGCCGCTGCTGGTGGAAGGCGACACTTTCGGCGCCGACGCCGAAGACGCGCCCGTGTCTGCCGAAGCACTGGACGAAGGCGGCGTCGCGGAAACCGCGGAACCGGCAACGACTGCCGAATCCGTGCCCGCCTCCGACCTGCCGGAGCCGACTGCCGCGCCGGCGCACGTTTACATCCGCCCGCGCCCGCGCCGCTCGGCCACCGGCGTGGCCTGGGGCATCGGCTGCGCGACGCTGGCGCTGGCGCTGGCCGCCCAGTTCGCGTGGGCCAGCCGGGTCGAACTGGTCCGTGATCCCGCCACGCGCGCGTGGGCGGAGCGCGTGTGCCGCCACATCCCGTGCCGTCTGCCGCCGATCAAGGACACCGCGCGGCTGGAACTGCTTTCGCGCGACGTACGCCCCGACCCGAACGCGCCCGGCGCGCTCACGATCACCGCGACCGTGCGCAACGATGCGGCATTCCGGCAGCCCTGGCCGATCGTGGTGGTCGAGCTCACCGATTTCGACAACCATCCCGTGGCGATGCGTCGTTTCCGTCCCGCCGAATACATGCCCGATCCTGCCCGCCGCGCCACCGGCATCGCGCCGGGCGCGACCGCCGCGCTGGCGTTCGAGGTGGCCGACCCCGGCAAGGACGCCGGCGGCTTCCGCTTCGGTTTCGAATGAAGGGCACACGCTGCGCCGGCCGGGCACGCGCTGCTAGACTCTCCGGTTCGCATGCACGCAGGACGTGCTGCGCGGGAATCCGCACGCTCCATGGACAACCTCTCGTCGAACCCGGTTCCGGCACCCGTCGCGGGCAGCGCGAGCGACGGCCCGCAGACGCTGGGCGACTGCATGGCGACGAATGCGCGGCGCTACCTCGCCGACCTCAACGGCACGCCCTGCCGCGAAGGCATGTACGCGCGGATGCTGCGCGAAATCGAATTGCCGCTGCTGCGCGAGGTGCTGGCATGGTGCGACGGCAACCAGAGCCGCGCGGCCGACATCCTGGGCATCCATCGCGCGACCCTGCGCAAGAAGCTGCGCGAACACGGCCTCGGCTGACCCACAAGGACATGCAATGACAGGATCGGGCATCGTCACCACGCGCCGCGCGCTGCTGAGCGTCTCGGACAAGACCGGCTTGGCCGACCTCGGCCGCGCCCTGCACGCGCTGGGCGTCGAGATCGTCTCCACCGGCGGCAGCGCCAGGGTACTGCGCGAAGCCGGCGTACCGGTGCGCGAGGTCGGCGAACTCACCGGCTTCCCCGAGATCATGGACGGACGCGTCAAGACCCTGCATCCCAAGGTGCACGGCGGCCTCCTGGGCCGGCGCGGTACCGACGACGCGGTGATGCGCGAACACGCGATCGCGCCGATCGACCTGCTGGTCGTGAACCTGTATCCGTTCGCGCGCACCATCGCCGATGCGGGCGCGACGTACGAGGAAGCCATCGAACAGATCGACATCGGCGGCCCGGCGATGCTGCGCGCGGGCGCCAAGAACCACGAGCGCGTGACCGTGGTCTGCGATCCCGCGGACTATCCCGGCCTGATCGAAACCCTGCGCCGCGACGGCGGCAGCTCGTTCGACCAGCGCCGCCGTTTCGCGGCCAAGGTGTTCGCGCACACCGCGCGCTACGACGGCATGATCGCGGACTGGCTGTCCGCGCGCGCCGAGGGCGAACCGGGCGACAGCTATCCGCCCACGCTGCACCTCGCGCTGCGCCGCGCGCAGGAAATGCGCTACGGCGAAAACCCGCACCAGGCCGCCGCGCTGTACTTCGACGGCAGCCCCGTCGCCGGCACGGTCGCGGGCGCCACGGTGCTGGCCGGCAGGGAGATGTCCTACAACAACCTCGTCGACGCCGACACCGCGCTGGAATGCGTGAAGGCGTTCGACAAGACCCCCGCCTGCGTGATCGTCAAACACGCCAACCCGTGCGGCGTGGCGCTGGGCAAGGATTCGCTCGACGCCTACCAGCGCGCGTTCGCCTGCGACGCCACTTCGGCGTTCGGCGGCATCATCGCGATGAACCGTCCGATCGACGGCGTGCTGGTCGAGCACATCCTCGCCAAACAGTTCGTCGAGGTGCTGGTGGCGCCGTCGTTCGACGAAGCCGCGCTCGCCGCGCTCAGGAAGAAACCCAACGTGCGCGCGCTCGCCACCGGCGAGTGGCCGGCCGTGCCCGGGCTCGCGCAGCGCCAGTTGCGCAGCATCGCGGGCGGCATCCTGGTGCAGGATTCCGACATCGACACCCTGATGCTGTCCGACCTCAAGGTGGTCACCCGGCGCGTCCCCGACACCGAACAACTGCGCGACCTGCTGTTCGCCTGGCACGTCGCGATGTTCGTGAAGTCGAACGCGATCGTGTACGCGAAGGACGGCGTCACCGTCGGCATCGGCGCCGGCCAGATGAGCCGCGTGATCAGCGTGAAGATCGCCGCGATGAAGGCCGCCGACGCCAAGCTTTCAACCGAAGGCAGCGTGATGGCGTCCGATGCGTTCTTCCCGTTCCGCGACAACATCGACCTGGCCGCCGGCGCGGGCGTGCGTGCAATCATCCAGCCGGGTGGCTCGATGCGTGATCAGGAAGTCATCGACGCCGCCAACGAACACGACATGGCGATGGTGTTTACAGGCACCCGGCACTTTCGTCACTGACGTCAACACGGTAGGTTGGGCTGAATGCAATGAAGCCCAACGCAACGTGTCCAATCATGTCGGGCTTCGCGTCGCTCAGCCCAACCTACCCGCAATCGATTGTCGACTCTCGAATTGTGCCGCCATGCGTTACGAGCTCTTTTATTGGCCAACGATCCAGGGCCGCGGCGAATTCGTGCGGCTGGCGCTGGAGGATGCCGGTGCCGATTACGTCGACGTCGCGCGCTTGCCGGAAGGATCGGGCGGCGGCACCGCGGCATTGCTGCAATGGCTGGATGATCCGGCCGTCGGGCACCCGCCGTTCGCGCCGCCGTTCCTGAAGGCCGGGCGACGCCTGATCGGACAAACCGCCAACATCCTGCTGTTCCTCGGACCGCGCCTCGGGCTTGCGCCCCGCGACGAGACCGGACAGTTGTGGACCCACCAGTTGCAACTGACCCTCTGCGACCTGGTGGCGGAAATCCACGACAGCCACCATCCGATCGCGGGCTCGCTCTATTACGAAGACCAGCGCGACGAGGCGAAACGCCGCAGCGCCTCGCTGCGCCGCAAGCGCCTGCCCAAATTCCTGGGTTACTTCGAGAAGGTGCTGGCCGACAACGCGCGCGGACGGCAACGCTGCCTCGTGGGCAGCGCCGTCACGCATGCCGACCTCTCGCTGTTCCAGGTGATCGAAGGCTTGCGCTATGCGTTTCCGCGCGCGCTGCGTAGGCTGGAACCGTCACTGCCGCTGTGCGTCGCGCTGCACGACCGGATCGCGGCGCGCCCCGGCATCGCGGCCTACCTCGCCTCGACGCGGCGCATTCCGTTCAACAACGACGGCATCTTCCGCCGTTATCCGGAACTGGATGCGTGAACCGCAGGTTGGGCTGACGCCAGCTCCATCGGCGGAAGCCCAACAACGACGCGATTGCGACGTTGGGCTTCTTCCGGGTGAAGCCCGGAATCAGCCCAACCTGCACATTGATTGACGCGCCGTTTATTGCCCGCTCGTCGACGCCCCGGCCGGCGCGCTGCCGGCCGGCTTCTTCGGACCGCCCCACTTGTAGATGTCGTAGTACACCGGCGACACCGGCCCCAGCTTGGGATCGTGCGGCCGGTTGCTGCCGGGTTCGTTGACCATGTAGGTCTGGGTGACGCCGTGCTTGGGCTTGACGCGCACCATGTAGACGCTGCCGTTGCGGCTGTATTCCTCGATGGTGTCGCCGTTGGCGTCGGTGCGGGTGGTCACGTTGGTGCTGTCACGGCCGCCGTTGCGCGCGGCGGGCGCCACCGACGGCGGGATGCCGGTGCTGGGCAGCGGCACCGATTGGGGCTTCTGGCCGGGATCGTTGATGCCGGGCGGCGGCAACGCCGAACCGGGCGGCGGCGCGGTGGAGGACGAGTGCGCCAGCACCTGCTGCGCCTGCGCCGCCGGCAAGCCCAGCAGCATTGCGGCCGTCGTCAACCATACCAGTGCTTTCACGACATTCTCCGATCGGACAGTTGGCATCGCCAGCATACATGCACCGCGTGAACGCGGTGTGCGTGCGACAATCAAAACATGCCCAAGCTCACACTGATCGACGGTTCGAGTTACCTGTACCGCGCCTTCCACGCACTGCCGCCGCTCAGCAACGCCGCGGGCGAACCGACCGGCGCGCTGTTCGGCGTGGTCAACATGCTGCGCGAAACCCTGAACGCGAAGCCCGATTACGCCGCGTTCGTGATCGACGCACCCGGCCCCACCTTCCGCGACGAGATGTATCCCGAATACAAGGCCACCCGCGCGCCGATGCCGGACGACCTGCGTGCGCAGGTGGAACCGATGCTGGAAATCGTGGCGGCGCTGGGCCTGCCGATCCTGCGCGTGCCGGGCGTCGAGGCCGACGACGTGATCGGCACGCTGGCGACGCGCGCCGCTGCGGACGGCATTGAAGTCGAAGTCTCGACCGGCGACAAGGATTTCGCGCAACTGGTCGGCCCGAATGTCCTGCTGGTCAACACCATGACCCACACGCGCACGGGCCGCGCCGGCGTGATCGAGAAATTCGGCGTCCCGCCCGAGCGCATCGTCGATTACCTCGCGCTGATGGGCGACACGGTCGACAACATTCCCGGCGTGCCCAAGTGCGGTCCCAAGACCGCCGCGAAATGGCTGAACGAATACGGTTCGCTCGACGGCGTGATCGCGCACGCGGACGAGGTCAAGGGCAAGATCGGCGAAAACCTGCGCGCGGCGCTGCCGCAACTACCGTTGTCGCGCCGCCTCGCCACCATCAAGACCGACGTGGAACTCGACGAAGGCCCGCGCGACCTGACCTTGCGCGAACGCGACACCGACGCCTTGCGCGCGTTGTATTCGCGCTATGAATTCCGGCAGGCGTTGAAGGAACTGGAAAAGCCGGGAATCGAGAATGGTGAATCGCGAATCGGGATCGGGGGCGCGCCGGCCCAAGCTCCTTCCACAAAGTCGCTCGAAAGCGAAGGATCAACCGCGAGCGAGACTGCATCCATTCCCGATTCCCGATTCCCGATTCCCGAAGCGCAGTACGAGCTCATCACCACACAGAAACAACTCGACGCCTGGCTGGCGAAACTGCGCGACGCCGACCTGATCGCCTTCGACACCGAAACCACTTCGCTCGATCCGATGCAGGCACAACTGGTCGGCATCTCGTTGTCGGTCGAGCCCGGCAAGGCGTGCTACATCCCGCTCGGCCACGATTACCCCGGCGCGCCGAAGCAGCTCGGACTCGACGCGGTGCTCGCCGCGCTGAAACCGGTGCTGGAAGACGCCAAACGCCCCAAGCTCGGCCAGCACGCCAAGTACGACTGCAACGTGCTGTCGAACTACGGCATCGAGGTGCGCGGCGTCGCCTTCGACACGATGCTGGAATCCTACGTGCTGAACGCGACCGCGAACCGCCACGACATGGACACCCTGGCCAAGCGCTGGCTCGGCTACGACACGCTGCATTACGAAGACGTCGCCGGCAAGGGCGCGAAACAGATTCCGTTCTCGCAGGTCGATCTCGACACCGCCTGCCGCTACTCCGCCGAGGACGCCGACATCACCCTGCGCCTGCACCGCGCGTTGTGGCCCAGGCTCGAAGCCGAGCCGACGTTGCGGAAGGTCTTCACCGACATCGAGATGCCGTTGGTGCCGGTGCTGGCGCACATGGAACAGCGCGGCGTGCTGATCGACATTGCCGCGCTGAAAAAGCAGAGCAGCGAGCTCGGCAAGCGCATGCATGAGCTGCAAGGCGAGATGCAGCGCCTCGCCGGACACGAATTCAACGTCGATTCGCCCAGGCAACTGCAGGCGCTGCTGTTCGACGAACTGGGGCTGCCGGTGAAGGTGAAAACGCCGACCGGCCAGCCGTCCACCAACGAGGAAGCGCTGGAAGCGATCGCCGACCAGCACGAACTGCCGCGGTTGATCCTCGACTACCGCCAGTTCGCGAAGCTGCGTTCGACCTACACCGACAAGCTGCCGCAAATGGTCAATCCGCGCACCGGGCGCGTGCACACCAGCTACCACCAGGCCGCGGTCGCCACCGGCCGGGTGTCGTCGACCGATCCGAACCTGCAGAACATCCCGGTGCGCACCGAGGAAGGCCGGCGCATCCGCGAGGCCTTCATCGCGCCGCAGGGCTGGAAGGTGCTGGCGGCGGATTATTCGCAGATCGAGCTGCGCATCATGGCGCACATGTCGGGCGATCCCGGACTGACCCGCGCCTTTCGCCACGACGAGGACGTGCATCGCGCGACCGCCGCCGAGGTGTTCGGGGTCGAATCCGGCGAGGTCACCTCCGAGCAGCGCCGCGTCGCCAAGATGATCAACTTCGGCCTGATGTACGGAATGAGCGCGCACGGCCTCGCCCAGCGTCTCGGCATCCCGCGCGCCGACGCGGCGGGTTACGTGCAACGCTACTTCGAGCGTTATCCCGGCGTGAAGGACTACATGGACTCGACCCGCGAGCAGGCCAAGCGCGACGGTTACGTGGAAACCCTGTTCGGGCGGCGCCTGTACCTCGACTACATCCATTCGCGCAACGCGGCGCAGCGGGCAGGCGCCGAACGCGCCGCGATCAACGCGCCGATGCAGGGCACCGCGGCCGACATCATCAAGCGGGCGATGGCCGCCATCCACCAATGGTTAGAAAATCGTGACGACGACGCCCACATGCTGATGCAGGTCCACGACGAACTGGTGTTCGAGGTGCGCACGGACGCGGTGGAGGCCGTCGCGCAAGGCGTCCGCGAACGCATGCAGGGCGCGGCGGAACTGGCGGTGCCGCTGCTGGTCGAAGTCGGCGTGGGGGCCAACTGGAACGAAGCGCATTGAGTGGTTTGGACGTCCAAATGTAGGCCGGAAGTCATGGGTGATCACGCGAATGAACGAACTCTAAATTCATCGAAAAAAAGACTTTGAACTTCTCCCGCGGAACCCCATCTAACTTTCCGGACGCACGCAACGGCGTCCCGGTTCACTCACCTCCCTGAGCGAACCCCCGGAGTCGGACCCCTCCCCAGGTTCGGCTTCGCCCGCCCCGAGAGCTCCCCCCTGGCTCTCGGGGCATTTTATTTGCGCGATCTGCACAGCGAATCCCGCATTTCATTTTCGGCACCCGTCCGGCGTTTCCTGTAGCCTGCAGACCCCACCCTCGACGGAGCACCGCATGCGTTACGCCGCCATCCTGGTTGGAATCGTCTTGATCGCGCTCGGCGTATGGATCGCGCTGGGCAATCTCACCTACCCGAGCCACGAAACCCCATTCAAGTTCGGCAACGTCGAGGTGAAGACCACCGTCGACAAACCGGTGCCGGCGCCGGTCGGTTACGCGGGCATCATCGTCGGCGGCATACTGCTGGGCGCGGGCGTGCTGAAGAAACCGCGCTGAACGTGGGCAACAAAAACGCGGCCTTATGACCGCGTTTTTTTGCATGGATGCGGATCAAAGCCCCAGCTTGCTCGCAAGCCCGGACAACTGGCTCAAGTCGAAACCGCTGCCACCACCCGCGGGCACCTGTCCATTCGGCGTCAGGTGATTGACCACGTCCGGCAGGTGTTGCGCCAACTGGCCGAGCACTTGCGAGGGATCGACACCCATTTTTTGCGCCATCTCCTCGATGTGCTGGCCCGCGGCGGTTCCCGCCAGCGCTTGGCCAAGCTGGCCGCCGCTGACCGATTGGTTGGCGCCGGTGCCGACCCAGGAATTCACCACACCGCCGAGGCCGCCCTGTTGCAGCGTCGACACCAGCCCGCCGATGCCGCCCGCCTTCTGGATCAAGCCGCCGATCACGTCCAGCGTGGGATTGCCGCTGCCGGCGCCTTGTCCGCCCGCCAGCCCTTTCAGTGCATCGAGAATCGACATGGGGTTTCTCCTTCCATTGCGCGAGGGGGAACAAGCCTCGCGACAATAGCACCAAGTCGCCTCGGTGGGTGACCGTTACAATTGCATCGATGGATGTTTCGTATCTGCTGGACTCGCTCAACACCGCGCAACGCGAAGCCGTCGCCGCCCCGCCGGGCCATTACCTGGTGCTGGCCGGCGCGGGTTCGGGCAAGACCCGCGTGCTCACGCACCGCATCGGCTGGCTGATCGAAGCCGAGAGCGCGCCGCCATGGTCGATCCTCGCGGTCACCTTCACCAACAAGGCCGCCGGCGAGATGCGCGGGCGCCTCGCCAACCTGCTGCCGCACGGCCTGCGCGGCCTCACGGTCGGCACCTTCCACGGCATCGCGCATCGTTTGCTGCGCCAGCACTGGCGCGAAGCGGGTTTGCCGGAAACCTTCCAGATCCTCGACAGCGATGACCAGCAGCGACTAGTCAAGCGCGTGGTCGCGGGACTCGGCGTCGATGAAGCCAAGTATCCGCCGCGCCAAGCGTGCTGGCAGATCAACCAGTGGAAGGACGAAGGCAAGCGCCCGGAAGGCATCGAGCCGGGCGATCACCCGGTCGCGCGCACGTACCTGAAAATTTACGAGGCCTACGAGCAAGCCTGCCGCCGCGCGGGCCTGGTGGATTTCGCCGAACTGCTGCTGCGCGCGCACGAACTCATCCGCGACCACGACGCGTTGCGCGCGCACTACCAGGAGCGCTGGCGACACCTGTTGATCGACGAATTCCAGGACACCAACGCGCTGCAGTACGCGTGGATTCGTTTGCTTGCAGGCAAGACCGGCAAGGTGTTCGCGGTCGGCGACGACGACCAGTCGATCTACGGCTGGCGCGGCGCCAAGGTCGAGAACATGCGCGCGTTCCTGCGCGATTTTCCCGATGCGAAAACCCTGCGCCTGGAACAGAACTACCGCTCCACCGCCACCATCCTCGAAGCCGCCAACGCGGTGATCGCGCAGAACCCCTCGCGGCTCGGCAAGAAATTGTGGACCGCGGGCGACAAGGGCGAAGCGATCGCGCTGTACACCGCCTACAACGAGCAGGACGAAGCGCGCTTCGTGATCGAGCGCATCCGCGAATACCTCGACGGTGGCGGACACGCAGCCGACGTCGCGGTGCTGTACCGCTCCAACGCGCAATCGCGCAACTTCGAGGAACAACTGCACCAGAAAAACATTCCGTATCGCGTCTATGGCGGCCAGCGCTATTTCGAGCGCGCCGAGGTCAAGGACGCGCTGGCCTACCTGCGCCTCGCCGCCAATCGCGGCGACGATGCCTCGTTCGAACGCGCGCTGGCGACGCCACCGCACGGCATCGGTGAGCGCAGCGTCGACGCGCTGCGCCGGCGCGCGCGCGGCGACGACACTTCGTTGTGGGACGCCTCGCTCGCTGAACTCGCGGGCGGCGAACTGAATACGCGTGCGAAGAATGCGTTGAAGGCGTTCTTGACACTGATTGACGCACTGGCGAAGGATTCATCCGAGCTCAATCTCACCGAACAGGTCGAACGCGCGATCACCCAATCCGGCCTGCGCGATTACTACGAACGCGACAGCCGCGGCAATGCCGAGGCGCGCGTCGAAAACCTCGACGAACTGGTCAACGTCGCCAGCCGTTTCGAGCGCACGCCCGAGGACCTCGAAGCCGGCTTGTCCGAACTCGCGGCCTTCCTTGCCCACGCCGCGCTGGAAGCCGGCGAAGGCCAGGGCGAAGCCGGCAGCGATTGCGTGCAATTGATGACACTGCATTCGGCCAAGGGTTTGGAGTTCCCGATCGTGTTCCTCGTGGGACTGGAAGACGGATTGTTTCCCACGCAACGCTCGGTCGAGGATCCCTCGCGCCTGGAAGAAGAGCGCCGGCTCGCCTACGTCGGCATCACCCGCGCGCGCGAACGGCTGGTGCTGTGCTACGCCGAATCGCGCCGCCAGTACGGCAGCGAAACCCTGCAACGGCCGTCGCGCTTCCTCGACGAACTGCCCGTGCACCTGCTGACCGAAGTGCGCCCGCGCGCGAAGATTTCGCGGCCGGTGTATGCATCGTCGGCGCATTTGCAACGTGCACGCGGCCACGCCGACCTCGACGACACCCTGCCCATCAAGCTCGGCCAGCGCGTCCGCCACGCCAGCTTCGGCGAAGGCGTAGTGATCAGCGCCGAAGGCTCCGGCGCGCACACCCGCATCCAGGTCAATTTCGCGGACGCGGGGCCGAAGTGGCTCGTCGCGGCGTACGCGAACCTGACGGCGCTGTAAGCGCCCCTCTCACGCTTGCGGGAGAGGGTTAGGGTGAGGGGAGTATTTGCGGCAGTACCTTTCTGTTTGCAACCGTCATCCCGGCGCAGACCGGGATCCAGTAAACGTTGTCATTCCGGGGCTGGCCGCAGGCCAGAACCCGGAATCCATTTCGGCAATCCTGCCGATGCAGTCGGCATCGCCAACGGCACGTTTATCACTCTGTCACCGGCCATCCATGGCTTACCACCTCGCGGATGCTTATTTCTCCGCCGTCAAATAGACCGCGTAGATGTCTTGCTGAACACTCATCGTGCCTACACGCATCGCAACCCCCGGGGGCGGTGGCGGCGCACCCGGCGGTGGTCCTGATGCGGTGACCACAACTGATTGCAGCGTCTGGGGTCCGCCCCACGAGCCGGCTTGGATGCCGTAGGCGAAATCCGGCGCAACCTCGGATACGGCGTAAACACCAACGATCTTCATGCCGTAATCGGCGGCGATCCTCTTTGCCGCAGCTTTCGAATTTTCAATGGCGGCAGCGCGCAAGCGTGACGAAATCGCATCGATGTCACTGCGCGCAGTCTGGATCCCGCCGATCTGAACTTCTTTGTCGGCAGGTACGGCGGCAATAAAAGCGCGCAACTTTTCGAGGCTTCCGAACGTGGCATCGATGGAACGGCTGACATTGGTGCCTTTGAACACGGATTTGTTGTCCTCGTACTCCGTCCGCGGCTGGATGCTCAGGCTGCTGGCATGCGTCTGATCCTTGATTGCGCCGTTCGCGTCCAGCGCCGAGAACAACTGTTGCATGTGCATCTCGACCTTGCGGCGAGCAACGTCGGGAGACATATCGGTAACATCGACATTCAAGTGAATGGTGAAACGGTCAGGAACAACCCGGGCTTCTGCGTGTCCTTTCACCAACAGATGCGGCGCAGAGGGCAAGCTGTTGATCTGCGCTGCCGCCAGCGTGGGCAGCAACAATCCCGAAAGCAAGACGATCCAACGTCGCATACAAGCCCCTTGTAGCGTGGCCGGTCGATCACAGCCTACAACCGCCTGATCACCCGCGCTACCGCGGGAAAACAACCGTAGAGCAGAAACAGCACAGCGAGCGAACCCGCTGTTGAACAGCAAAGAGCTGGATTCCGGGTTCTGCGCTGCGCGCAGCCCCGGAATGACGAAAGGCAGGTTGCTCGCTCGGCGGGCGGCAACGAGCAGCGCCATCACCGGCCGTTGCCAGGCCGCCACGCCCTGAGCGCGCGCTCCGCGCGTTCGCGCCCCAGCGCGATCAACTCACTCGCGCGATAGAACTCGTACACCGCGCTGGCGTTGCGCGGAATCTCGATCACGAGGTCGGGGCGGTCGGCGGCGAGGCGGAAACTGGTGAGGTTTTCCTGCATCAGGTCCAGCGATTGCGTCAGCGTGTCCATCCAGCCGGGTTCGGCCTCGACCGATTCGCGGTTGCCGACGGTGCGCTTGACGTACGCCGCGATCTTGCCGCGCAGCCCACTGCGCGGTTTCTGCTGCGCGAGGCGCGGCGGTGGCGGCAGGGTTTCCGGCGGGCCGTTGACGTTGACCGCGATGGTGTAGTCGGCCGGCGTCTGCAGCAACGGCGTAAGCGGCAGCGGGTTCATCAGTCCGCCATCGACGAGCCGGTGGCCGTTGAGCGGGTGCGGGCGGAAGACGGTCGGGATCGCGATGGAGGCGCGGATCGCGTCGAACAACGGCCCGCGCGTCAGCCACACCTCGCGCTCACGGTCGAGGTCGGTCGCGACCGCGGTGAAGGGAATGGGCAGTGCCTCGATGTTCACTTCGCCGATCAGGTCGCGCAGCACGCCGATGATGCGCTCGCCCTTGATCAGCCCGGCGCCGGACAGCGTCCAGTCCACCAGCTTCAGCACGTCCACCTTCTGCAGCGCGCACACCCAGTCGCGATAGACGTCCAGCCGGCCGGCGGCGTGGATGCCGCCGATCAACGCGCCCATCGAGCTGCCCGACACCGCGACGATGCGGTAACCGGCGGCCTCGATGGCCTCGATCGCGCCGATGTGCGCCAGCCCGCGCGCGCCGCCGGTGCCGAGCGCCAGCGCGATGGCCGGGTTGGCGTTGTCCGGGGGTTCAAGGTTGCGGTGATCGTTCACGGCTTCGCGTGGTCGTACCCGTCCAGTGCGAGCTTGTGCATGATGCGGATTTCCTCGCGCAGCGATTGCGGTGCCACGACTTCCGCGTCGGGGCCGTAGCGCAGGATGTCCATCACCAGCTCGCGCGACTGCGAATACGGCACCTTCAATTCGTAGCGGCCGTCGTCCAGCCAGCGGCCTTGCTGCAGCGAATGCCAGTGCTCGTCGGCGACCCAGCGCGCGGCGCGCGCGGAAAACCGGATCGTCGCCCAGGCCTTGGGCGCGCCCGCGAAGATGCCGTAACTCGACGCCAGCGTTTCGTTCAATTCCTTCTCGTCGCGATCGACGGCCGGCTTGTCCAGCACTTCCGGTTCGCCGATGCGGTCCACTGCGAAACTGCGCAGCGCCTCGCGATCGTGGTCCCACGCATCCAGGTACCAGTTGTCGCGGTAGTGCGTGAGCCGCTGCGGCGACACGTGGCGCACGCTGTCGGCGCCGGTGGTGCGCGCGCGATAACGGAACTTCAACTGTCGGCGCGCCAGCACCGCGCCGGCTACCGCGCGAAACACCTGCTGGTTGAATTTGCGCGAACCCCACGGCACCACGCGGATACGTTCCAGCGGCTGCTTCCGTGTGCCGGCGTGCTCGTTGAGCAGTTTCTCGACGCGCGTGCGGAACGGCGCCAGCGCATCGGCCAGCACGCCCGGATCGGAACGCGTCACCAGCGCTTCCAGCGCCATCAGCGCCGAGAGTTCCTCGCTGGTCAGCCACAGGCCGGGCAATTCGAAACGTTCGCCTTCGTCTTCGGCATAGCGAAAACCGTGTCCCTCGGGATCGCTGTCCAGCGGCGCGCCGAGTGCATCGCGCAGGAACGCGATGTCGCGATACAGCGTGGCGCGCGAGCAACCCAGCTCGTCGCGCAGGCGCTGCACGCCGACCGGACGGCGGTGCGACTTGAAGATGCCGTGCAGCTTGAGGACGCGTTCGTACTGGTGCATTCCGCTAGTGTGCTGTCCCGCGCGATTGGCGGCAAGCGCCGGGGTGGCTACCATCGACGCCATGCCACACGCCCACCTCGAACTGAACCGCCCGACGGGCGATGAAGTCAAAACCACGACGTGCTACATGTGCGCGTGCCGATGTGGGATCCGCGTGCACCTGAAAAACGGCCGCGTGCGCTACATCGACGGCAATCCGAAACATCCGGTTAACCGCGGGGTGATCTGCGCCAAGGGTTCATCGGGGATCATGCAACATTACTCGCCGGCGCGACTGTCGAAGCCGCTGCTGCGCGTCGGCGAACGCGGCGCGCGCGAATTCCGCGAAATCGAATGGGACGAAGCGCTGGCGCTGGCGACGCAATGGCTCGGCGACATCCGCGCGCGCAACCCGGACGAATTGGCGTTCTTCACCGGCCGCGACCAGTCGCAGGCGTTGACCGGCTGGTGGGCGCAGCAATTCGGCACCATCAACTACGCCGCGCACGGCGGTTTCTGTTCGGTCAACATGGCCGCGGCCGGCATGTACACCTTCGGGGGCTCGTTCTGGGAATTCGGCGAGCCGGATTGGGAGCGCACGAAATACCTGATGCTGTGGGGCGTGGCCGAGGACCACGACTCCAACCCGATCAAGCTGGGCCTCGGAAAATTGAAAGCGCGCGGCGCCAAGATCGTCGCGATCAATCCCGTGCGCACGGGTTACGCGTCGATCGCGGACGAATGGGTACCGGTGAATCCCGGCACCGACGGTCTGCTGGCGGGCGCGCTGATCCACGAATTGTTGTTGAACGACCGCATCGACTTCGATTACCTGGTGCGTTACAGCAACGCACATCATCTGGTGATCCGCGATCCGGGGGCGGCGGACGATGGCCTGGTCGCGCGCGATGCGGACGGCAAGCCGTTGTGCGCGGTGCGTGCCTTTGCTCGTCATTCCCGCGAAAGCGGGAATCCAGTGTCTTTCGATACAGACGCAAAGACACTGGATTCCGGATCACCGCTCCGCGGCGTCCGGAATGACGAGCAAAAAGAAATCACGTTTCAGATTGTCGATGCGACGCAGCCCGACATTTCCCCGCTAATCGCCGGCGAATACACCCTGCCCGATGGCCGCAAGGCGGTGCCGGCATTCCAGCTCGTGGCCGAGCGTTTCCTTGCCGAAGAGTACGCGCCGGAAAACGTCAGCGAACGCTGCGGCGTGGATGCGGCGACGATCCGCCGCCTCGCCAACGAACTCGCGCATGCGGCCTTCGACGAAGCGATCGAGTTGCCGATCGCGTGGACCGACACGCACGGCCGCCATCACGACACGATGCTCGGGCACCCCGTGTCGATGCACGCGATGCGCGGGATCGCCGCGCACGCCAACGGCTTCCACACCTGCCGCACAATCCACGTTTTGCAAATGCTGCTCGGCGCGATCGACACGCCCGGCAGCTTCCGTTATCAACCGCCGTATCCGAAGCCCGCGCCGCCCGGCAACAAGCCGGCCAAGGCGCGCAAGCCGGATGGTTCGCTCACCGGCAATCCGCTGGGCTATCCACAATCGCCGGACGATTTGTTGGTCGATGCAGAAGGCCAGCCGCGCCGGCTCGACCACGCCTTCAGTTGGGAATTTCCGCTGGCCGCGCACGGGCTGCTGCAATCGGTGATCCGCAACGCGGTGGAGAGAACCCCGGCGAAGATCGACACACTGTTCCTGTTCATGGCCAACATGGGCTGGAACTCGGCGATGGATACCGCCGCGACGCGCGAACTTTTGTGCGCGCGCGATGACGCGGGTCATTACAAGATCCCGCACATCATCTATGCGGACGCCTACGATTCGGAAACGGTGGCCTTCGCGGATCTGGTGTTGCCGGACACGACGTACCTGGAACGTTACGACTGCATCAGCCTGCTGGATCGTCCGATCAGCGACGCCGAGTGCGCGGCCGATGCGATCCGCCAACCGGTGGTCAAACCCGACCGCGACGTGCGCCCGTTCCAGGACGTGCTGCTGGATCTCGGCGCGCGCCTGCAGTTGCCGAACATGGCCGATGCCGACGGCAAGCCGATCTACAGGGATTACGCCGATTACATGGTGCGCCACGAACGCGCGCCAGGCGTCGGCATGCTCGCGGGCTGGCGCGGCGCCGACGGTGCGCAGACCGGCAAGGGCGCGCCGAATTCGGACCAGTTGCAGCGCTACATTGAGCACGACTGCTTTTTCGAAGCAAAGATTCCGGAAGCGGGCGCGTATTACCGCTTCGCCAATCGCGACTATCTGGCATGGGCGCAATCGATGGGCTTCGTCGGTTCAACCGAGCCCGTCACGCTGCAGTTGTATTGCGAAGTGCTGCAGCGGTTTCGTCTGGCTGCACAAGGCCACGGCGCGGTGCAACCGCCGGAATCCGAGCGCGTGCGGGTGGCGCGGTATTTTGATCCGGTGCCCATGTGGTACTCGTCGCAAAGCGACGCCGATGCCCCTCTCCCCTCGGGAGAGGGTGGCGCGATAGCGCCGAGTGAGGGTCCGAATCCTGCGCAAGACCCGAACCCTCACCCCCAACCCCTCTCCCGGAGGGAGAGGGGAGCGGGCTTCCCACTCTCCGCCATCACCCAGCGCCCGATGTTCATGTACCACGCGTGGGGTTCGCAGAACCGCTGGTTGCGGCAGATCGCGGCGCGCAACGTGTTGTACGTGCACCCGCGCACGCTGGCCGAACACGCGATCGAAAGCGGCGACTGGGCATGGATCGCATCGCCGCGCGGACGCATCCGCGTGCAGGTATGCGCGCATGCGGCGACCGCGCCGGGCACGCTGTGGACGTGGAACGCGATCGGCAAGAAGCGCGGCGCGTGGCGACTCGGCGACACGGCGCCGGAATTCGTGGATGGCTTCCTGCTGAACCACCTGATCGGCGAACGCGCCAGCGACGCGCGCTATGCCAACGGCGATCCGGTGACCGGACAGGCCGCGTGGTTCGACCTGAAGGTGCGGCTGGAGCACGATCCCGAGCCCGGCGTGCCGGGACACCGGATCGAACTGGCCGATGCCTGACGCCGATCACGCCGCGTACACTCATGCGCGGATGACACGGCGCTTGCGCGCCCGCGCGCGATGCACGGCACAATCGGCAGGCGGACGGTGCCGGTCATCACCACGACGCGCCGGATCGATTCGGGGAGAATGAAAGTGCCGCAGCCATACGTCGCGATGGAAGCCCACCCATGACCTGGCAAGCCTGGGCCACTGCCGCGATCATCCTGTTCGCGATGGCGCTGTTCGCCAGCGAGCGGGTGCGCGTGGACCTGGTCGCGCTGATTACGCTGGGGCTGCTGGTGGCGCTGGGCATCGTCTCGCCCGAGCAGGCGCTGTCGGGCTTCAGCAACGAGGCCACCGTGACGGTCGCCGCGATGTTCGCGCTGGCGCTGGGCATCGAACGTTCCGGCGCGCTGGACCCGATCATCAACCTGCTCTCGCGGATCCGCAAACCGTGGCTGCTGTCGTTCGGGATGATGCTCGCGATCGCGCCGCTGGGCGCGTTCATCAAGAACACCGCGCTGGTCGCGACCTTCCTGCCGCTGGCGCTGCGCGTATGCCAACGCACCGGCACCTCGCCCGCGCGCGTGCTGATGCCGATGGCGTTCGCCGCGCAGATGGGCGGCGTGTGCACCCTGATCGGCACCTCGTCCAACCTGCTGGTCGATTCGCTGGCGCAGAAGCAGGGATTGCAGCCGTTCGGCGTGTTCGAGTTCACCCACTTGGGCGTGCTGCTGGCGATCGCCGGCATCCTCTACCTGATGGTGATCGGGCGCTGGCTGCTGCCGAGGCACCTGGACAACGAAATATCGGGCCCGGCCGAGGTCGGCAAATACGTCACCGAACTCAAGGTGATGTCGGATTCGCCGCTGGTCGGCCAGACCATCGCCGAGGCCAGGCTCGGCGACCGCGGCGTGTATCCGCT
This sequence comes from Rhodanobacteraceae bacterium, assembly GCA_030123585.1. Lineage (NCBI taxonomy): Bacteria > Pseudomonadati > Pseudomonadota > Gammaproteobacteria > Lysobacterales > Rhodanobacteraceae > Rhodanobacteraceae bacterium. Next base: position 2,668,869 of record CP126120.1, on the reverse strand, counting down.
GGAACTGCTGCGCGGCGACGAGCACATGTGGTCGCCGCGCACCCAGAAGCTCTCGTCCGGCGACGTGCTGCTGGTGCGCGGCGAATGGGACAAGCTGGAGGATTTCCGCAAGCACGCGGGGCTGGAGATCAATCCCGAATTCACCCACGTCGAGGACACCGACAAGGCCAACGTGCTGGTGGAGGCGATGATCGCGCCGGCCAGCCTGGCCGAGGACCGCACCCTGCGCGACCTCGACCTGTTGCCCGGTTACGGCGCCACCGTGCTCGGCATCCACCGCCGCGGGCACCTGCTGCGCGACAAGATCCGCGACGTCGCCTTCCAGACCGGCGACGTGCTGATGATGCTGCTGCCCGCCGACGCGGTGAGCCGCCTGCGCCGCGACGACCGTTTCGTGGTGCTGAACGAGCGCGACGATGCGCGCCGTCCGCGCTACAAGGCGTTCGTGGCCACCGGGATCATGGCCGCGGTGGTGGTGGTGTCCGCGCTGCACTGGCTGCCGATCCCGATCGCCGCGATCTGCGGCGTCGCCGCGATGGCACTGACGCGCTGCTTCGGGCGCAAGGACGTGTACCAGGGCATGGACTGGAAGATCATCGTCCTGCTCGGCGCGATCCTGCCGCTCGGCATCGCGATCGAACAAACCGGGCTCGCCAACGTGGTGGTGCAAGGCGCCCTGGAACTCGTCGGCAACCACGGCCCACTGGCCGCCCTGCTGATGGTGTACCTGCTCACCGCGCTGCTCACCGAACTGATGGGACACAACCCGTCGGTGGTGCTGATGGTCGGGATCGCGGTCAGCGTCGCGCACGCCGTGCATGCCGACCCGCGTCCGTTCGTGGTGGCGGTCGCGTTCGCCGCCGCGACCTCGTTCGCGACGCCGGTCGGATATCCGACCAACACGATGGTGTACTACGCTGGCGGCTACCGCTTCCTCGATTTCACCAAGATGGGCGTGCCGCTGATCCTGTTGTTCTGCGCGCTGTCGATGTATCTCATTCCGAAGATCTGGCCGTTTTGATCGATCGTGCTCGGTTTTGAATCGACATTCCCGTCTTGTCCGCGCCGTCCCACGGCGCGGAAAAGACATGTACGTCGAAACGTGGGTCGGCACGGCTGCCTCAATGACAATGACTAGCCTGCCCGCGCCAGCGAAGAAAAAGCTCGGACTGGTGATCGACCTCGACATCTGCGTCGGCTGCCATGCCTGCGCGGTCGCGTGCAAGGAATGGAACGACGGCGGCGATTTCGGAACGCTGGCGGACGACGATCCGTATGGCGCCGAACCGTCGGGTGTCTGGTTCAACCGGGTGCATGGCTACGAAATAACGGGACTCGGGACTCGGGACTCGGGACTCGTGCAACACGCGATGCCGCAACCTGATTTCGATGTCGCGCACGTGCAAGCCGGTGACACAAAGAAGAGCGACCTGACCGAGGACTCTTCTTGCCGAGTCCCGAGTCCCGAGTTCCGAGTCCCCCAGATGGTGCACTTCCCGCGCTCGTGCCTGCACTGCGAGACGCCGGATTGCGTGACGGTGTGCCCGACCGGCGCCAGCTACAAGCGCGCCGAGGACGGCATCGTGCTGGTGGACGAGGACAAGTGCATCGGCTGCCAGCTGTGCGCGTGGGCGTGCCCCTACGGCGCGCGCGAGATCGCGCTGCCGCATCCGAAGAAGGCAACGTCCGACATGAATCGCAAGGACAGCAAGCGCGGCACGATGCAGAAGTGCACGCTGTGCGTGGATCGCATCTACAACGAAACGCTGGACGAGCGCGACCGCCAGCCCGCGTGCGTGCTCGCGTGCCCGACCCGCGCGCGGATGTTCGGCGATCTCGGCGATCCCGATTCGGAAGTCTCGCAGGTGGTGAAGGAGCGCGGCGGTTTCGCATTGATGCCGGAGTTCGGCTACCAGCCGGTCAATCGCTATCTTCCGCCGCGTCCGCGCCGCGACGGTTCGCACGCCACGACGCCGGTGGAATCCGACAAGGAAACCCTCGACGCTTCGCATCTTCCGCCGCTGCTGCGCTGGCTGGACAAGGCGCTGTCGCGATGAAGCCCGCGCTCTCGGTGATCTTCTTCACGGTGCTCTCCGGTGCGGGTTACGGGTTGTGGTGCTGGCTCGGCGCCGCACTGGCCGCGGGCGTGTATCCACACGCGGGCACGGATGTGCTGGCGCCGCTCGTGTTCGGATTCGCGCTGGTGACGGCGGGCCTGCTCGCATCGACTTCGCATCTGGGCAGGCCGGAACGCGCGTGGCGCGCGCTGACGCAATGGAAGAGTTCGTGGCTGTCGCGCGAAGGCATCGCCTCGCTGGTCACGTACATGCCGATGCTGGCGCTGGCGTGGCTCGCAATGGCCCGCGACACCGGCGCAAGCATTCGCGTCGCGGGGGCGCTGCTGGCGCTGTGCGCGCTCGCCACGATTTTCTGCACCGCCAACATCTACCGTTCCTTGAAAACCATCCGCGCGTGGCGCGCACCGCAGGTGTTGCCGTTGTATTTCCTGTTCGCGCTGCTGTCGGGCGGATTGTGGCTGTGGTCGTGGCTGCTCTTCACATCGAACAGCGCGAGCGGCGCGGCGTTTCCACTGGCGTTGCTGGCGCTGGCGGTGATCGCGGCGATCGTCAAGGTCGATTACTGGCGCGGGATCGATGCGCAACCCGCGAACACCGCGGGCCACGCGACGGGGCTGGAAACGCTCGGCATGGTCCGCGCGTTCGAGGGACCGGCCACCGAGGAAAGCTACCTCACCCGCGAAATGGCCTTCGTGTTGGCGCGCAAACACGCGGCGCGCCTGCGTCGAAGCGCGCTCATGCTGTTCGCCGCCCTGCCCATCTTGGGGCTCGTGATCGCCATGTTCGTCCGCACGCCCTGGATCGCCCCGATCGTGGCGATCGCCTGCGTCGCGGGCCTGTTCATCGAGCGCTGGCTGTTCTTCGCCGAGGCGCGCCACGCGGTGGCAGCGTTCTTTCCCGCGCGGCGGGGTTGAAAGGCCGACCGTCGGCCCCACCTTCGTCACGGAAATTTAACGCTCATTCAGTGCGAGGCCAGCAGCCTTGCACCCTTTCGCTGGACGAATCAAGGAGTTGCAGATGAAATTCTCCCGCATCGCCGCGCTCGCGGCGATTTCCGTCGTGTGCCTGCCCGTTCTTGCCTTGGCCGACGCGCCCGCCGGCTCGAATTCCGGCTGGAGCGGCAGCGGCGAATTCGGCCTCGCCAACGCCACCGGCAACACCAAGTCGCTGAACATGGATGCCAAGTTCAAGCTCGGCTTCGAAGACGACACCTGGAAGGACGCGTTCTTCCTCGACGCCAACCGCGCCAAGAGCAACGTCAAGGTGCCGGTCGTGGTGAACGGCACCGTCACGGGCGAAGCCACCAGCTACGAAACCACCGCCAACCATTTCGACGTGGGTGGCTCGATCGGCTACAAGTTCGACCCGCGCGCCTACGTGGTCGGCGCCGCGCGCTACGACCATGACGATTTCGCGCCCAATCGCTGGCAGCAGGTCGCGTCCATCGGTTTCGGCTACATCCTGATGAAAGATGCCCGTCAGGAACTGTCGTTCGAAGCCGGTCCGGGTTACAAGCGCTACCAGCCGCAGACCTACACCGTGGTCGACACCACCGTCACGCCGCCCGTGAGCACAGTGGTGAAGCCGCCGGTGGAGGACGAGGCAATCGGCCGCGGCCTGGTCAACTACAAGCTCGCACTGACCGACAGCGCCAGCTTGCAGGAAACCTTCCTCGCCGAAGTCGGCAGCCAGAACAAGTATTACCAGAACGACATCGGCGTCGCGGTGGCGATGACCAAGACGCTGGCGCTCAAGATCGCCTACGAAAACCGCTACAACTCCAACATCGTGCCGAGCACCAAGCACCTCGACAGCCTGTTCACCACCAACCTGGTGTACAACTTCGGCGGCTCGAGGTAGGAGGGCCGGAAGGCCCGATCACGGAACCCCTCCAAGGATGGTGGCTTCAATCGCGGCTGCCACCGCTCGTACAGAAGCTTGTGCAGGAGGCCCGGAAGCCCGGAGTGCGGCGGAGCCACGGTCGCGGCTGCCGCCGCTCGCCCTTCTCAGGCGCGGTCCCGCAACAGCGTCTCCGCGCCCTGTTCGCGCAGCATCCGCGCCACCTCCGTGCCCAATGCGTGCGGCGTGTCGCCCGTGGCCTCTGCACGCAACAGGCGTCCGTCGCGCGCATCGCCCAACAGGCCGAGTAGGTGCAGCGATCCGTCGGGGCGGATTTCGCACCACACGCCCAGCGGCATCGTGCAATCGCCGCCGAGTTCCGCGTTGAGCGCGCGCTCGGCGGCGACGCTGCGACGGGTTGCAGGATCGTCCAGCACCTTCACGCTTTCGATCACTCGCGTGTCGCCCGCGCGGGTTTCCACCGCGATCGCGGCTTGTCCCGGCGCCGGAAGCCAGTCCGGCGGCGCGAGGCGCGAACGGATGCGTGCGTCGAAACCCATCCGCTGCAATCCCGCGACGGCCAGGATGATCGCCGCATAGTCGCGGCGATCCAGCTTGGCCAGGCGCGTGCCGACGTTGCCGCGCAAGTCAGCGATGTCGAGATCGGGACGGCGCGCGCGCAATTGCGCGGTGCGCCGCAGCGAAGACGTGCCGACACGCGCGCCTTGCGGCAACGCGTCGAGTGAAACGCAGCCGTTGCTGACGAACGCATCCGCACAATCGGCGCGTTGCAGGATCGCGGCCAATTCGAATTGCGGATCGAGATGCGCGGGCACGTCCTTCAGCGAATGCACCGCCAGATCGGCGCGGCCTTCGGCCAGCGCGACTTCCAGTTCCTTGAGGAACAGGCCCTTGCCGCCGATCGCCGCCAGCGAACGGTCCAGCACCTCGTCGCCGCGCGTGGACAGCGGCAGCAGTTCCACCGCGAGGTCCGCGTGCGCAGCGCGCAGGCGTTGCGCGACGTGTTCGGCCTGCCACAGGGCCAGCGGACTCTTGCGGGTGGCGATGCGCAACGCGGGAGCGGACATGCAGGGAACGTGCGGCGATTCGATCCGTGCAGTATCGCATCGATCGCCCAGTACCGTCCTTGGCGCTATTGGCGGGTTCATCGCAAGTACCGCCACCGCTCAAGACGGCTCCGTGCGGTCCGTTCGGCTGCAACTCAGGTTGCTGAACCATGCGCGCGCGCCGTTCAGTCGTGTTCAGTTTCGCCCCGGAAACTGAATGCGCTTTTCAAGCAGAAGGAGAACGCCATGAAGAAGCTTCCCCTGATCATTGCCACCCTGCTGGCGGCCGTGGCCGCGACCGGATACGCGGCTTCCCCTGCCCCGATCGGAAGCCAGTCGAGCGTGGCCGAACACAGCGCGCCCGATCTCGATTGCAAGCTGAGCTTCTCGCTCACCGGCTGGTCGCTGCTTTACAAGCATGCCGACGGCGTCGGCACGGTCACCTGCGAGAACGGGCAATCGATGCGGGTGAAAATCGCCGTCAAGGGCGGCGGCCTGACCGCCGGCAAATGGCATGTCGACCACGGCAAGGGCAAGTTCACCGACGTGCACACCATCGACGACGTGCTGGGCCGCTACGTGCAGGGCGAGGCGCACGCCGGCATCGTCAAGTCCGGCACGGCGCAGGTGCTGACCAAGGGTACCGTATCGCTGGCGCTGGCCGGCCACGGCGAGGGCATCGACCTGGGCGTCGACGTCGGCGCGTTCACCATCAGCCGCAGGTAATTCGACGCCTGCGCGCATCACGGGTTGCGGCGGCTTCCGCCGCAACCCTTTTTATCGGGGCACGCGCAGCCAGCGCAGGAATCGCTGACCGAACGCGGGCACCCGCCACACCAGATACGCCATCACCAGCGCATTCAACAGCGCAGTCAACAGGAACAATTGCGGAATCGTCAAGCCGGCCTGCAGCAGGCCGATGCCGAACACGGCCGCCGCAATCAGGAAGATCGCGTTCCAGATGTTGTTGCCCGCGATCACCCGCGACACTTCGTCGGGCGCGCTCAAGGATTGCACCGTCGCGAACAGCGGCACGATGAAGAAGCCGGCGAACAAACCGATCAGGCCGAGGTCCAGTGCCAGCCACCAATGCCCGTCCGCGCGCAGGAACGCCAGCCAGTCCACGCCGTGCGTCGTCGCCTGCGCATGCCGCGCGAAATACAGCAGCACCCCGAACAGCGTCATGCCCGCAGCGCCCAGCGGCACCAGTCCGATTTCCACCTGGTGGCGCGACAGCTTCTCGCACAGCAGCGAGCCGATCCCCACGCCCACCGAGAACAGGGTCAGTACCAGGATTTCCACACTGGCGTCGCCGCCAAGGTACAGCCGCGTGTAATTGGGCAACTGCGCGGTGACCACGCCCCCGAAAAACCAGAACCACGAAATCCCCAGCACCGCGTTGAACACCGTGCGGTTCTTCGCGGTGATGCGCAGGACACGCGCGCTTTCGGCAAACAGGTTCCAGTTGAACCCGAGGCCGGGCGCGACCGCCGGCACACGCGGAATGAAAAGGCTGGCCGCGAGGCCCAGCAATGCCACCGCGATCACCAGTATCGCGACTGCCAGCCAGCCGAAGCGCGACTGCATCGCGGCGCCACCCGCGGTCATGCCGACCAGGATCGCGATCGAGGTGCCCATCTCGACCAGCCCGTTGCCGCCCATCAGCTCATCGCGCTCCAGCACCTGCGGCAGGATCGCGTACTTGATCGGTCCGAACACCGTCGAGTGCAATCCCATCAGGAACAGCACCACGAACAACAACAGCGGACTTTTCGCGTAAAAGCCCCACGCCGCGATGCCCATCGCCGCGATCTCGAACACCTTGATCCAGCGGATCAGCGTGTGCTTTTCGTATTTTTCCGCGAGCTGCCCCGCGCTCGCCGAGAACAGGAAGAACGGCAGGATGAACAACGCCGGCGCGAGGTTGGAATACACGCCGATCGTCGCGGTGGACAACCCCATCTGGAACCCAACCAGCACCACGGTCGCCTGCCGGAACGCATTGTCGTTGAACGCCGCCAACGCCTGCACCGCGAAGAACGGCGCGAAACGGCGCTTGGCCAGCAGGCGGAATTGGTTCATGGGCGTCCGCGCCACATGCCGTACCCTTTATGTCACCGTGTCGAGACCAAGGTATTTCGTGAACGGATCGAAGTCGCGATCGTTGTGCAGCAAACGAAGCCCGTCGACGATGCACCGCGTGGCGATGATGCAATCAATGGTCTTCCGGATGGTCACACCATGCCCGCGCAGGATCCGGTAATGCTCCGCAGCCTTGAGTGCGATATCCCGCCCGCCCAGCGTCACGACGTCGAGTTGCAGCAGCAGCTTCCGCGTCGCAAGAAATTCGCGATCATCCACAACGCCCTGCAAGACCTCGGCAAGAATGAGATCGCCTATCGCGAGCAACTCCTCGCCAAGCAGCGCATCGAGACGATCGACATGCGGCGCATCGATGCCGCGCAAATAATCGATCCAGACACTGGAATCGACCAGGATCACGCGTCGCGCCGCATCGCCTCGAGGTCGCCCTGCCAGCGCACCCTGCCGCGCAAACGACGCACTCTACGCTGGCGGCTGAGCCGGAGCAGCGTGCGCAGTCCAAGTTCGACCACCTCGCGCTTGGTCTTGAGCCCACTTGCGCGGAGCGTCGCGTGCATCAATTCGTCGTCGATCACGATATTCGTACGCATGATGTGTAGCATCCAATAGATCCATACACATCATAGCATGACCGGCAGCTACGCGCCGCGCGCAAGTGCGCGATGGCCGATATCGTGTCGGCAGAACGCCCCATCGAAGTGGATGCGATCGACCGCGGCGTAGGCGCGATCGCGCGCCTGCGCCAGATCATCACCCAACGCGCACACGCACAGCACGCGGCCGCCGGCGGTGACGACGTGGCCGTCGGCATCAAGCTTCGTTCCTGCGTGAAAGACTTTCACGTCACCGTTGCCTGCTGCCGATGCGGCGTTGTCGCCCGCATCAAGCCCGGTGATCACATCACCGCTTTTCGCCTTGCCGGGATAACCCTGCGCCGCGATCACGACCCCCAGCGATGGGCGCGGATCCCACTCGGCTTCGGCGCGATCGAGCCTGCCGTCGAGCGCAGCTTCGATCAGTGCTGCGAAATCCGATTGCAGGCGCTGCATGATCGGCTGTGTTTCGGGATCGCCGAAGCGCACGTTGAACTCGATGACTTTCGGCGCGCCGGCCTTGTCGATCATCAGCCCGGCGTAGAGGAAACCCGTGAACGGTGCGCCCTCGGCGGCCATGCCGCGCAGGGTCGGTTCGATGACCTCGGTGCGGATGCGCCGCTCGACTTCCGGCGTCACCACGGGCGCGGGTGAATATGCACCCATGCCGCCGGTGTTGGGGCCGGTGTCGCCCTCGCCCACGCGCTTGTGATCCTGGCTCGACGCCATCGGCAGGTAATGCGCGCCGTCCGCCATCACGATGTAGCTGGCTTCCTCGCCTGCGAGGAATTCCTCGATCACCACGCGCGCCGAAGCATCGCCGAACGCATGTGCGCCCAGCATGTCTGCGAGCGCGTGTTCGGCTTCGGCCAGCGTCATCGCCACCACCACGCCCTTGCCAGCGGCGAGGCCGTCGGCCTTGATCACGATGGGCGCACCGTGCTCGCGCACGTATTCGAGCGCGGGCTCGAGCGCGGTGAACACCGCGTAGTGCGCGGTCGGAATCCGGTGGCGCGCGAGGAAATCCTTGGTGAAGGACTTGGAACCTTCCAGTTGTGCCGCCGCCGCGATCGGCCCGAAGACACGCAGTCCCGCGGCACGGAACTTGTCCACGACGCCGGCAACCAGCGGCGCTTCGGGGCCGACCACGGTGAAGCCGACGCGTTCGTCTTGCGCAAGTTTCAGCAGCCCATCCAGATCGGTGGCAGCGACATTCGCGTTGCGCATACGCGGTTCGCGCGCCGTGCCGGCGTTGCCCGGCGCGGCGATCACTTCGCTGACGCGCGGCGACTGCGCGAGCTTCCAGGCCAGCGCGTGTTCGCGGCCGCCGGAGCCGATGACGAGGATCTTCATGGGTGCAATCGCGCGACTGGCAAGCCGCGCATTCTAGCCGTCCAGCGTCGCGAGCAAGGCCGCGCGCGGCAGCTTGCCGGTTTCGCCGCGCGGCAGCGCATCGACCAGCTTCAACGGGCGCGGCAGGAATACCGGGTCGATCTGGCGGCGCAGTGTGTCGAGAATCATGCGTTCATCGAGTCCGGGCGCCACCGCCAGCGCGGCGATGCGGCGCACGCCCATTGCATCGGTCTCATCCAACTGGAACACCATGCCGTCGCGCACGCCCGGCACCGCGAGCAGTTTGTGGGTGAGGTCGCCCAGCGAGGCGCGCTTGCCCGCGATTTCCAGCAGGTCGGTGTTGCGTCCGCGCAGGCGGAAACGGCCGTCTGGCAACATCTCCACGATATCGGCCAAGACCACGGGCTGTACCAGTTGTGGCGCCTCGACGCGGGTGCCGTCCGGTTGCGGATGCAGTTGCACGCCGTCGTAGGGCGTCCACGCCTCGGCATGCGCGGTGCGGCGATGCGCGATCACGCAGGTTTCGGTGGAGCCGAATACTTCCTGCACCGGCGCATCGAAGCGCGCTTCGACTTCGCAGACGAGTTCGCGCGACAGCGGCGCGGTCGCCGAAACGATGCCCGCGAGCGTCGGCAGCGATTGCCGCGAATCGAGCAGCGCGCGCAGATGCACCGGCGTCGTCACCAGGATGCGCGGCTCCGGAAGCGACGCCAGCGACGCGGCGATGTCGGCCGCGAAGAACGGCCGGCTCGCGCACACCGAGGCGTGGTCGAACAGCGGCAGCAGTACGGAGAACTCAAGCCCGTACATATGCTGCGGCGGCACGGTCGCGACCACGTGGTAGTCGCCGCCGGCCAGCGCACGCAGCAAGGCATCGTTGTGGGCGCTGGAAATCGCCAACTTGTCCCAGCGCTTGGGATTGGCGCGCGGCACGCCGGTGGAGCCCGAGGTGTAACCGATCGCGGCGAGCGCGTCGCCGGCCACCAGCAACGGCAGTGCGCCGTGCATCGCGTCGCGCTCGACCGCGAAACGCAGATAATGCGGCGGCGCGGGATCGAGCGCGGCATCGCCCAGCGTGTAGCTGCCCGGATGCTCGGCCAGGGTCGCGTCGATCGCATGCGCAGCGCGAGACGGCGGCAGCAGATTGGTCTGCCCGCGCGCCAGCAGCGCGGCGAACGCGACCAGGAACGCGTAGCGGTCTTCGCACAGGTTGACCGCGGCCTGCGCGGCCGGCAAATGCGCGACCAGCGCTGCAACGTCGGCCAGGAATTGGCCCGCGGTGACCGGCCTGCCGTCGCACCAGGCGATGACACGTTGCTGCGATGCATCCGCAAGCAAGGGCCGCGACGACCCCGCCACATGGTTTTGCGGTGTTGGATAAACGCTCGACACCGGAAACTCCCCAGTCCCCTCAGGCGCGGATGATAGCGCCGCTCACGGCGTCCGTGATCGGCGTCGGGCGATCCAGCCCGCCCAGCGGCGCATCCAGCACGCCGTCGGGCTCGTCATCGAAGATGGCGCGGACGTCGGCCGCGCTCTTCGCGGGCGGTTCGCCGTGGCGGTTCGCGCTGGTCGAGACGATCGGCCCGCCGAAGGCACGGCACAGCGCAGCGGAGGGCGCGTGTGCGGTGACGCGCAGCGCGATGCCTGGATGCCCGCCCGCGATCCATTCAGGCACACGCGGCGAACGCGGGAAGATGAAGGTGTGAGCACCGGGCCAGCTTGCATTGGCGCGCGCGAAGGCAGATTCCGGCGCCTCACCGATCCACGACCGCACTTGTTCCACGTCGGCCGCGATCAGCAGCACGCCTTGCTCGGGCGGGCGCCGCTTCATCGCGAAGATCTTTTCGAAAGCCTCGCGATTGTCGGGATCGCAGCCGAGGCCGTACACGCCCTCGGTCGGATACGCCAGTACGCCGCCCGCGCGCAGCAGCGCGGCGGCGGCATCGATTTCGTCCATTTTGAAAACACGCATGGGTCAGACGTCGAACGGCGGCGCTTCCGCATCGGCCGAAGCGGCCGGCTTTGCGCGCGCCGGCTTTTTCGCCGCGGCTTTCTTTGCGGCCGGCTTGCGGGTCGCGATTTTCTTCGCGGCCGATTTCTTCGCCGCGGCTTTTTCCGCCGGCGCCTTTTTCTCGGCAGTCTTTTTCACCGCGGCCTTCTTGAACGCGCCGCGCCCGCGCCGCACCGGTGCGGCCTCGATCAGCGCCTTGCACTCGTCGTGGGTCAGCGATTTGGGTTCGCGATCCTTCGGGATCTTCGCGTTCTTCTCGCCGTCGGTGATGTACGGGCCGTAACGTCCGTTCAGTACCTGGATGCCGTCGCCGAAATCGGTGATCACGCGGTTGGCGATCAACTCCTGTTTCTCGCGGATCAGTTCCTTCGCGCGCTCCAACGTGATGGTGTAGGCGTTGTCGTCACCCTTGATCGACGCATACAGGCTGCCTTTCTTCACGAACGGCCCAAAGCGGCCCATGCCCGCGCTGATTTCCTCGCCGTCCGCGCCGTGGCCGAGATGGCGCGGCAACTTGAAGAGTTCCAGCGCCTCTTCCAGGGTGATGGTGTGCATGCTCTGGCCGGGCAGCAGCGACGCGAATTTCAGTTTCTCGTCGCTGTCCTTGTCGCCCAGCGCGGCATACGGCCCGTAGCGGCCCAATCGAACGGACACCGGCTTGCCGGTTTTGGGATCGTCGCCCAGCAGGCGCGCGCCGGTGGCTTCGCTGCGATCGACGGTTTCCATCTTGTCGTCGACCAGCGCCTTGAAGGGTTTCCAGAAGCCGGCCATCAACGGGCGCCACTCCTCCTCGCCGCGGCTGACTGCATCGAGCTCGTCCTCCATCCGCGCGGTGAAGTCGTAATCGACGTAGCGGCTGAAGTGCGCGGTCAGGAATTTCGCGACCGCGCGGCCCACGTCGGTGGGCTTGAAGCGGCGCGAGTCCAGGATCACGTACTCGCGCGACAGCAGCGTCTGGATGATGCTGGCGTAGGTCGAAGGACGGCCAATGCCGTATTCCTCCAGCGCCTTGACCAGCGAGGCCTCGGAGTAGCGCGGCGGCGGTTCGGTAAAGTGTTGGTCGGTCGCGATGTCGGTCAGCGGCACCGCCTCGCCGGCCTTCAGCGCCGGCAGCTTGCGGGATTCCTCGTCCTCGTCGGATTTCGCGTCGCGGCCTTCCTCGTATACCGCGAGGAAGCCCGGATCGACCACGGTGGTGCCGGTGGCGCGGAAGCCCGCGTCGACGCCGCACGGAAACTCCACCGACACGGTGTTGAGCGTGGCCGGTTTCATCTGGCAGGCGACCGCGCGCTTCCAGACCAGTTCGTACAGCTTCAACTGGTCGGGTGTGAGATACGCCGCGACGGATTTGGGCGTGCGCAGCGCCGAGGTCGGGCGAATCGCCTCGTGCGCTTCCTGCGCGTTCTTGGATTTGGTCTTGTACACCATCGCATGCTCGGGCAAGCCCTGCTTGCCGAATTCGCGTTCGATCGCGGCGCGCAACTCCCCGATCGCCTCGCCCGACAGGTGCGTGGAATCGGTACGCATGTAGGTGATCAGGCCGACATTGCCTTCGCCGCCCAGCGATACGCCCTCGTACAACCCTTGCGCGATGCGCATGGTGCGCGAAGTCGCCATGCCAAGCTTGCGCGCGGCTTCCTGCTGCAACGTAGACGTGGTGAACGGCGCGGCCGGCCGGCGCTGGCGTTGCTTCGACTGGATGTCGCCGACGACGAGTTGGCCGCCCGCGGCTTGCAGCAACGCCTCGCGCGCGGCATGCGCGTCGGTCGCGTTGGTGAGATCGAACTGCTCGAACTTCTTGCCGTGGAGTTTCACCAGCCGCGCGCTGAATTCGCCGTCCTTGTGCGCCAGCTTCGCCTCGACCGTCCAGTATTCGCGCGGCTTGAAGGCTTCGATTTCCTCCTCGCGCTCGACGATCATGCGCAGCGCCGGCGACTGCACGCGCCCGGCCGACAACCCGCGCTGGACCTTGCGCCACAGCACCGGCGACAGGTTGAAGCCGACCAGGTAGTCCAGCGCGCGGCGCGCCTGCTGGGCATCCACCAGGTCGTGCGACAACTTGCGCGGGTGCGCCACGGCCTCCTTGATCGCGCGCGGGGTGATTTCGCTGAACACCACGCGGTGGGTTTCCTTGTCCTTGAGCAGGCCGCGCTCCTTCAGGATCTCGCTGATGTGCCAGCTGATCGCCTCGCCCTCGCGGTCCAGGTCGGTCGCGAGGTAGATCGAGTCGGCGGCTTTCGCGGCCTTGGCGATCTCGTCCACGTGCCTGACGTTCTTGTCGATCAGGGCATAGTCCATCCGGAAGTCGTGGTCGGGGTCGACCGCGCCTTCCTTGGGCACCAGATCGCGGACATGGCCATAGGACGCCAGAACCTTGAAGTCGGCGCCGAGGTACTTGTTGATCGTCTTGGCCTTGGCGGGCGATTCGACGATGAGGAGGTTTTTGGCCATGTCGGAACGAAGACTTCCCTGGGCGGTCAGGTGGCGCCCTTATATATAGTCAACACACGCGCAGGGTAGTGGTGTCAAGCACCGGAAGCGAAAAGTCGCTGCCAGCGCCCGTTTCCGGCCGGCGCAACGCTGCCCTCCAGCTCCAGCAACAGCAGCATCGACGAGACCGCCGCGGCGCCGAGGCCGGTGCGCTCAACCAGCTCATCCAGTGCTGCCGGCGCGTCACCGAGTGCGGCGAGAAGTACCTTGTAATCAGGATCTTGTGCCCGGTCCGGGGTTCCGCTGGCGAGCGTGACCGGCGCCTCCGCGGCCTCGAGACGCGCCTTCAGGTCGGCGCCCAACGCCTGTGCCGCCGGGGCCAGCGCCTCGATCACCTCGCCCGCGGTCTCGACCAGCCGCGCGCCGTCCCGGATCAGCCGGTGGCAGCCCTTGGCCAGCGGATTGTGGATGGAACCCGGCAGCGCGAACACCTCGCGGCCGGCTTCGGCGGCCAGCCGCGCGGTGATCAGCGAACCGGACTGCAGACCCGCTTCCACCACCAGCGTTCCCAGCGCCAGCCCCGCGATCAAGCGGTTGCGACGCGGGAAATGATGCGGCCGGGCTTCGGTACCGGGCGGATATTCGCTGACGATGGCTCCATGTTGGATGATGTTGGCTGCAAGTCCGCGGTGCTTGCGCGGATACACCAGGTCCGGCCCGGTGCCCACCACGGCCACGGTGGCGCCGCCGGCTTCGAGCGCGCCGGCATGCGCCGCGCCGTCGATGCCATCGGCCATGCCGCTGGTGACGACCAGCCCGGCGCGGCTGAAGGTGCGCGCGAAATCGCGCGCCGTCGCGAGGCCCTGGGCGCTGGCGCTGCGCGCCCCCACGATCGCCACCTGCGGCATCAGCAGGACCGCTGGATCGCCCGCCACGAACAGCGCGACAGGCGGCGCGGCGATGTTTTCAAGTTGCGGCGGGAAGTCCGGCTCGTCGCAACGGAGCAGGCGATGACCGGGTTCGACCAGCCAGGCCAGGTCGGCGTTCAGCAACGCTCGATCGGGACGCTCGATCCAGTCCAGCGCGGCCTGCTCCAGGACGAATTGTCCCGGACCCACTGGCGGGCGGAACCTGCGGATGTTCGCGCAGGCGGCGCGTGCCGAACCCGCCTCGCGCAACAACGCCCGCACCCCGCCCGCACCCACGCCGGGGGCGCGCAGCAAGGTCAACCAGGCGAGCAGCTCTTCGGGTTGCATGCGGACAGTGTAGGCGCGCCGCCAAACAAAACGGCGCGGTTGCGAGCCGCGCCGTCGTGTCAGAAAACGCCGACCGCCTTATTCAGGCGCTTTCAGGGTGTCCCCCACCTGCACCGGCCGGATGCCATCCATCACGAGGCCATAGCTCACGTGGTCGAAGGTGCGGAACACCATCACGTGGCCCACATACTCTTCGGGCAGCTTGACGTCGGGCCCGAACGAGCGACGGTCGGTGTTGCCCTTGATCAGATCGGTCACGGTGTCGCCCGGCTGGTAGATCGCGAAGGTGGTGCCGTTGTCGACGCCATCGGCGCTGCCGACGTTCAGCGCCACCACGTCCATCGGCCCCTGCACCGAGATGCCGTCGTAACCGTTGGACAGCGCCATCACATAGGCGTTGGCCGGCGCGTTGCGCGGCGGATGCGGGTAGTAGGTGTAATCGTAGGGCGTGTCGTCGACCGGCATCAGGCGGTCGCCGGCGCGGATTTCCATGCTGGCGTTGGTCAGCAGCAGCGTGGCCGGATCGCCATTCTTCAGCACCTGCGCGGTGCCGATCACGCGGACCTCGGTGGCGATTTCCTTGCCGCGGCCGAAGTGGCCGTCGTTGCGGAAATCCTCCTGCCACGGGCCGGGCACGAGGTCGACGTTGTTGCTGACCAGGTGGCCCACGTCGTCGGACTTGCCGCTGTCGCCGAATTCACGATAGATGTGGGTGGGACGCACCACCGCGAAACGCTCGCCGACATTGGCGCCCGCGAGGTTGCGCACGTACAGGTTCATGCCCTCGGTGGCGCGCGGCTCGTTCTCCTCGACCGCAACCACGTATGGCGTCTGCTGCAACTGCGCCGCGGTCAGCACGCGGAAATCCTTGAGGAACGGCTCGATCGCCGACAGCGGCACGGTCGGGATCGGATTGGCCTGTTCGGTGGCGCGCCTGGCCACGCGCAAGCCGTTGACATCGAGGTTCAGCACGTCGCCCGGATAGATCCGGTGCGGGTTGTAGACCTGCTGGTTGACATCCCAGATCTCGGGCCACAGCCATGGCTTCTTGAGGTAGCGCGCGGAAATGCTCCACAACGTGTCGCCCTTCTTGACGACATAGGTGTGCGGAGCATCGGCGCGCAACTGGGCGCCCGCCGCGTAAGCCGTCAACGTGATCGCTAGGCTCGCGGTGAGCGCAAGCAGTTTCTTAAACATGGCAGGCAATCCCCCGATCCCCCGAGAGTTTCGCCGAGTGTACCCGAAAGGCCGGCTGCAGCAAGCACCAATTTCACATTTGGCGCACAACTGATCGGAACCGTGCTGGAGTTCGCGATACTGCTAGGCTAGGCGGCCTGAAAACCGCCGCGCGCGGCCCCATATCGGGGTTGCATCCATCCTGCACACCATCCGGCCATGGCCAAACTCGACATCCTCGAATTCCCCGATCCGCGCCTGCGCCTGAAGGCGCAGACGGTCGAGACGTTCGACGCCGACCTGAAAAAACTGGCCGACGCCATGCTGGAAACCATGTACGCGGCGCCCGGCATCGGCCTCGCCGCGACCCAGGTCAACGTGCAGAAGCGCCTGCTGGTGCTGGACGTGTCGGAAACCCACGATGCGCCGATGGTGTTCGTGAACCCGGAGTTGCTGGATGCCCGCGGCAGCGAGGTTTGCCAGGAAGGCTGCCTTTCGTTCCCGGGCGTGTTCGCCGACGTGCAGCGCAAGGACTGGATCCGGGTGAAGGCGCAGGACGCCAGCGGCAAGCCGTTCGAACTCGAAACCAACGGCCTGCTGGCGGTGTGCATCCAGCACGAAATGGATCACCTTGTCGGCAAGGTGTTCGTCGATTACCTGTCGCCCCTGAAACGCACGCTGCTGCTGCGCAAGCTGGAGAAGCAGCGGCGCCACGCAGGCTGACTTGTCGATGCCGGCAGCACGACTCAGGCTGGTATTCGCCGGCACGCCGGACTTCGCGGTACCGGGATTGCGCGCCTGCCTCGACACGGGCGCGGAAGTGGTCGCGGTATACACGCAGCCGGATCGGCCCGCGGGACGCGGGCGCAAGCTCGCACCGAGTCCGGTGAAGCAGGCGACGCTGGCCGTCGGCATTCCGGTCGAGCAACCCGAATCATTGAAGACGCATGAAGCGCAAGCGCGCCTGCGCGCGTACGCGCCCGACCTGATGGTGGTGATCGCCTACGGCCTGATCCTGTCGCGCAAGGTTTTGGCGATTCCGCGCCTTGGTTGCTGGAACGTGCACGCCTCGCTGCTGCCTCGCTGGCGCGGCGCGGCGCCGATCCAGCGCGCGATCCTCGCCGGCGATGCGGAAACCGGCGTGTGCCTGATGCAGATGGATGCGGGCCTCGACACCGGGCCGGTACTGCTGGAGCGCCGTACTGCCATCGCGTCCGACGATACCGGCGGCACGCTGCACGATCGGCTTGCAACACTGGGTGCGGAAGTCTTGCGCGAAGGTTTGCAACGCATCGCTGCCGGCGAAGACCTTACGGCAACCCCACAACCCGAAGTTGGCATCACCTACGCGCACAAGCTCGACAAGGCCGAAGCGAAACTCGATTTCACGCAGCCCGCGCGCGAACTGGAACGCAAGGTGCGCGCGTTCGATCCGTGGCCGGTGGCGGAAGCGGAACTGGCGGGTGAACGCGTGCGGGTATGGGCGGCGTCGGCAATGGCCGCCACGCCGGAGCAAGCCGGCAAAGCCCCGGGTGCGCTCGTTGCCGCATCCAAACACGGCATCGATGTGGCCTGCGGTGAAGGCGTGTTGCGCATCCTGAAGTTGCAACGCGCGGGCGGGCGCGTGATCGGCGCCGCCGATTATCTGAACGCCCGGGTCGAACTGCGCCGCGCATGACGGATACACGCGTGCTCGCGGCGGAAGTCCTGGCCGATGTCGCCCTGCACGGCGCTTCGCTGCGCGAACGCCTGAAGCCCGCGCAGGCGCGGCTCGCCGACGCTCGCGACCGGGCATTCCTGACCGCACTCGCCAGCGAAGGCGCACGCTGGTGGCTGCGCTACGACAAGGCGCTGGACGGGTTGCTCGACAAGCCGCTGCGCAAACGCGAACCCGCGCTGCACGCGTTGCTGGTGCTGGGCCTGGTGCAACTGGAAATCCTGCAACTGCCGCCGCACGCCGCGGTGGCCGCGACGGTCGAAGCCACGCGCGCACTCGGGCGCGGCGGCTTCGCCAAACTGGCCAACGCGATCCTGCGGCGCTGGTTGCGCGAGCGCGAGGTACTGAACGCACGGCTCGACCGCGACGCCGTGACACGCCATGCGCATCCGCGCTGGCTGATCGGCGCGTTGCACAAGGATTGGCCGGAACACCTCGATGCGATCCTCGCCAACAACGCGCCGTCGCCACCGATGCTGCGGGTGAATGCGCGGCGCGCGCAGCACGAGGACGTACTCGCAACCTTGCAGCAAAGCGGCATCGAAGCTACGGCGCATCCGTTCCTGCGCAATGCCATCGTGCTGGCGGAAAACGCCGACATCGCGCGCCTGCCGGGTTTCGCGGCGGGGCAATTTTCGGTGCAGGACGGCGCTGCGCAATGCGCGGCCGATCTGCTCGATCTGCAAGATGGCCTGCGCGTGCTGGATGCCTGCGCCGCGCCGGGCGGCAAGTCCTGCCACGTTCTGGAACGCGCGCAGGTAAAGCTGCTGGCACTGGAACGCGAACCCGTGCGCGCGGCGTCCATCGACGCCAACCTGCGCCGGCTGGGCCTGCACTGCGAAGTGCGCGCTGGCGATGCGGGCGATCCGGCAAGCTGGTGGGACGGCCATCCGTTCGACCGCATCCTGCTGGATGCGCCGTGTTCGGCCACCGGCGTGATTCGTCGGCATCCCGACATCAAGCTGCACCGGCGCGCGGGCGACATCGCGCAACTCGCGCGCGAACAGTCGCGCCTGCTCGCTGCGTTGTGGCCGCTGCTGGCGCCGGGCGGACGGCTGGTCTATGCCACCTGTTCGCTGCTGCGCGAGGAAAACGAACGCGTGATGGATGCGTTTCTCTCGGCCCACGCCGAAGCCCAGGCACTGGCCGTCGAACTGCCGGCCGGCCACGCAGCCGGCACAGGCTGGCAGATCCTGCCGGGCGAAGGCGGCCTCGATGGCATGTTTTACGCGGTGATCGCGAAGCGCTGAGCCGCCCATACAATCGGCGCGGTGAACGTGCCACCCACCCGCAACTTCTCTCGCTGGTTCGACGACGAGCGCGTGCAACTCGCGTTGCTGTGCGTGTTCGCGCTGCTGTTGCTGGGGCTCGGCATCGGCCTGCGCGATCCGTGGCCGTCGGACGAACCGCGCTTCGCGCTGGTCGCGCGCGAGATGCTGGCGAGCGGGCAATGGCTGTTCCCGCATCGCGGCGTGGAGCTGTATTCCGACAAGCCGCCCATGTTCATGTGGTTGCAAGCCTGCGCGTATTTCCTGACCGGCGGCTGGCGCGGCTGGTTCCTGCTGCCGTCGCTGCTGGCAGGTTTGGGCACGATCGTGCTGGTGTACGACTTCACGCGCCGGCAATGGAATCACCGCACCGGGCTGATCGCCGCCACCGCGGTGCTGGTGAGTTTCGATTTCACCTTCCAGATGCGCGCCGCGCAGATCGATGGCGTGGAGGTGTTCTGGATCACGTTGGCGATGTATGGCCTGCTGCGGCATTTGCTGCTCGGCCCCGCGTGGCGCTGGTACGCGATCGGTTTCCTCGCGGCTGGCATGGGCGTGATCACCAAAGGCGTCGGCGTGGTCGCGCTGCTGGTGTTCCTGCCGTTCTGGTTCGCGCGCTGGCGCGGCTGGAACCACGTGTTGCCCGCGCAGCATCGCGACGCACGCTGGTGGCTGGCGCTGCTCATCTTCGTACCCATACTCGGCTGGGCGCTGCCGATGCTGTGGTCGGCATTGCACGTGCACGCGGGCGATGCCGCGTATGCGCGCTACGCGCACGACATCCTGCTGGGCCAGACCGTCGATCGCTACGCCGCACCGAAACACCACTTCCATCCGTGGTGGTTCTACCTACCCACCATCGCCTTCGAATGGCTGCCGTTGTCGCTCGCGCTGCCGTGGGCGATCCCCGGCTGGAAGCGCGCCCTGCAAGGCCGCGACGCGCGCACCCTGCTGCCACTGGCTTGGGCGGTGCTGGTGGTGATCTTCTTTTCGCTGAGCGGCGGCAAGCGCGACGTGTACATTCTGCCCGCGCTGCCCATCACCGCGATCGCGCTGGCGCCGCTGTTGCCTGCGATCGTGCAACGCGCGTCGTTCCGCTGGGCGCTGTGGGCATTGACGTTGCTGCTGGCGCTGGTGTTGTTGCTCGCGGGACTCGGCATGCACCTCGGCCACCTGCAGAAATGGGCCGCGCTGGCATCGTCGGCACTGGATGGCTCACCCACACCCTTGATCGCGATGATCCTCGGCATCGGCATCGCCGGTGTAGCGATCGCGCTGATCGCGCGGCCGCGCCATGCGGCGTGGGGCTGGTGCACGTTCGCGCTGGCGACGTGGGGCGCGTGGGGACTGGTCGCGTACCCGCTGCTCAACGGCTATTCGTCGGCGCGCACGGTGATGGCGCGCACCGCAAACGTGGTGCCCGCGGGCGACCCCATCGCGCTGGTCGCGTGGAAGGAACAGAACCTCCTGATGCTGGACATGCTCGGTCGCGACACCGTCAACTTCGGTTTCAAGTTGGCCTGGCACGAACAGTTGCAACGCGCGCTCGACTGGCAGGCGGCCGATCCCGCGCACCGCTGGGTCTTCGCCTACGGCGACGTGCTGGCGCCGTGCGTACGCGAGGCCGACGCGGTCCACGTGGGCCACGCCAACCGCCGCGAGTGGTACGTGTTCAACCGGAGTGCGGTGGTGCCCGGCTGCGTGCCGCCGCGCAGCGACGACGCGGGACAATTCGGCGCGCATGAACCCGACGATGACTGACGCGCCTCCGCCCGCGGTGCACCTGCTCGGCTTCGACAACGGGGTCGGGCTGTCGCGCGACCTGCGCCTGTTGACGGCCACGCTGGAAGCGCGCGGCTATCGCGTGGACCTCACCAACACCCGCCGGCGCGGTGGTTTGCCCGGACTTGCGCAGCGCGTGCGCGCCGCGTGGCACGCCGCTGAACTTGCACGCAGGCAGCGCCGCGGCCTGCCGCCACCGTACGACTTCGTGCTGATGGAGGAACACATCGCACCGGCATTCCTGGACGATGCGCCACGCCGCGTCCTGCTGCCGCACCCGGAATGGTTCCTGCCACGCGATCTGGAAGCGCTGGACCGCATCGACCTGGTGCTGACGAAAACACGCGAAGCGGAACGCATCTTCGCCGTGCAAGGTTGTCGCGCCGTCTGCATCGGCTTCACCAGCGAGGACCGGCTGGACCGCGCGGTGCCGCGCGAACGCGCGTTCTTTCATCTGGCGGGCTCCAGCCGCACCAAGGCCACCGAACCGCTGCTGGCGCTGTGGCGCCGGCATCCGGAGTGGCCGCGCCTGACCGTGGTGCAGCACCCGAGCGAGGCAAAACCGGCGGCGCCCGTCGCCAACATCGATCATCGGATCGGTTATCTCGCCGACGCGGAATTGAAGCGCCTGCAGAACGCGCACCGCTTCCACCTGTGCCCTTCGGAAACGGAGGGCTTCGGCCATTACATCGTGGAAGCGATGAGCGCGGGCGCAGTGGTGATCACGCTGGACGCACCGCCGATGAACGAGATGATCACGCCCGAACGCGGCATCCTGCTGCCGTGGTCGCGCACCGGCAGCCAGCACCTTGCGACGACGTACCACTTCGACGGCGCGGCGATGGAAACCGCGATCGAGCGCGCGCTGGCGACCGACGACCCGCAGTGCGAAGCGCTCGGCGCCACGGCCCGCGCGTGGTACGAGGCCGAACGCGCGGCATTTCCCGCGCGCCTGGACGCGGCGCTGCGCGGCATGGATGCGCGGACATGATCCGCGTCAACCTGATCGCGCGCGACAACGGCTTCGGCCTCAGCCGAAATCTGAAATTGCTGCACGATGCGCTGGCCGCAGCGGGTTTCGAGGTGACGATCAGCGGCATCCGGCGCGGCGCGTTGCGCAAGGCGCTGCATCCGCTGAAGCTGCGTACCGGTACCCTCACACGGCGCTTGACCGGCCGCGGCGCGCAGCGCTGGGGCGTGAACCTGATGCTGGAACGCGTGCGTCCCGAATACCTCGCCACCGCGCATCGCAATGTGCTGATGCCGCATCCCGAGTGGTTCGACGAGCGCGACCGCGCCTGGCTGCCGCGGCTGGATCGCGCGTTCGTGCTGACGCACCACGCGGCGCCGATCTTCGAGGCGCTGGGATTGCGCACCGACTACACCGGCTTCACCAGCGAGGATCGCCGCGACCAATCAGTGCCGCGCGAGCGTGCGTTCTTCCACCTCGCCGGGCGCAGTTCCAACAAGGGCACCGACACCTTGCTCGCGACGTGGCAGAGACATCCCGAGTGGCCGCGGCTCACGGTGCTGCAGAGTCCGCGCGTCGCACGCGCGGTGGTGCAGGCGCCGAACATCGCGCACCACGTCGATTACATTCCCGACGCCGAGTTGAAGCGCATCCAGAACGCGCATCGCTTCCACCTGTGTCCCTCGGAAACCGAGGGCTTTGGGCATTACCTCGTCGAAGCGATGGGCGTGGGCGCGGTCGTGGTCACGCTGGACGCGCCGCCGATGAACGAGATGGTGACGCCCGCGCGCGGCGCGCTGGTGCCGTATTCACGCACCGGCAGGCAAAGCCTTGCCACCACGTATTTCTACGACGAAGCCGCGCTGGAATCCGTGATCGAACGGCTGCTGGGGGCGCCGGACGCCGAACTCGAACGGATGAGCGCCGCCGCGCGCGCATGGTTCGAGGACAACGATCGGGCGTTTCGCGCACGCATTGCCGAAGCCGTACGCGCGCTCGCAGCGTGAAGGATGCTGACGAACGGAACCCCTCTCCCTCCGGGAGAGGGTGCCCCGAAGGGGCGGGTGAGGGTTCGGATTTCGCGCGTGACAACGCCACGCAAGACTCGGACCCTCACCCCCGCCCCTCTCCCGAGGGGAGAGGGGTCCCCTTCAATTCCCATCGGCCCGCGCGGCGTACATCCAGCGCAAGGTTTCTTCCAGCGGAATCGACGGCGTGAATCCGGTCAGCGCGCGCAGGCGTGCGTTCGAGCCGACCAGGCGTTTCACTTCGTTGGCGCGCACGAACGCGGGATTGACGCGCACCTCGATCGCGTAACCCGCGATCTCCGCCATCATCGCCAGCACTTCGTCGAGCGAGTGGCCGATGCCGGAACAGCAGTTGACCGCGACGCCGCGCGGCGCTTTCGCGACGATCGCCGCATAGGCGCGCGCCACGTCGCGCACGTCGGAAAAATCCCGCGCGACATCGGTGTTGCCGAGTTCGATCACCCGCGCGCCGCGCCGGAAATGCGCGACGACCTTCGGGATCAGGAAGCTTTCCGATTGCCCCACACCGGTGTAGTTGAACGGCCGCACCAGCGTGATCGGCAAGCGGTCCAGCCACAGCCGCGCCATCTGTTCCATCGCCAGCTTGGACACCGCATAGTCGTTGGCCGGCGCCGGCGGGGTGTCCTCGTCGATCGGTTCGACTTCGGTGTTGCCGTAGATGTTGGCGCTGGAGGCCAGCACCACGCTGCGCGGCTTGCGGTCCGCATCGGCCAGAGCGGCCAGCAGGTTGCGGGTGCCGACGATGTTGGTCCGGTAGATCTCATCGACGTCGCCGTGCGCGACGAACGAAATCGCGGCAAGGTGGACGACGACGTCGGCGCGCGCTTCGGCGACCACGCGGCGCACCGCATCGCGATCCAGCAGGTTCGCGCGCAGCACGCCGTCCGCGGGCGGATCGCCGTCGTGTGCAAGGCCGATCACCTCGTAACCCGCGCCTTCGAGTTCCGCCGCGACATAGCGTCCGGTGAAGCCGTGGCAGCCGGTCAGCAGCGCGCGCGGCCGGTCAGAACGAGACGCCACGTTCCACTCGCTTCAGATCGGCCTCGACCATCATCCGGCACAGCTCCTCCAGCGTGGTGCGCGGCTGCCAGCCGAGCACGTCCCGCGCGTGCGATGCATCGCCGATCAGCAACTCTACCTCGGCCGGACGGTAGAACTTCGGATTGACCTTCACCACGGTCTGGCCGGTGTCGGTGCGAAGGCCGGTTTCACTCTCTTCCTTGCCTCGCCATTCGATCCCGATCCCGGCGGCCTTGAACGCCAGCGTCGCGAAATCGCGCACGGTTTCGGTGCGGCCGGTCGCCAGCACGAAGGTGTCAGGCTCTTTTGCCTGCAGCATCCGCCACATGCCTTCGACGTATTCCCTTGCAAAACCCCAGTCGCGCTTGGCATCGAGGTTGCCGAGTTCCAGTTGTTCCTGCTTGCCGAGCTTGATCCGCGCCACCGCGTCGGTGATCTTGCGCGTGACGAACTCGCGCCCGCGCAGCGGCGATTCGTGGTTGAACAGGATGCCGCTGGCGCCGAAGATCCCGAACGATTCGCGGTAGTTCACCGTCGTCCAGTGCGCGAACAGCTTGGCGACGCCATACGGGCTGCGCGGCCAGAACATCGTGTGTTCGTTCTGCGGCACCGCCTGCACCTTGCCGAACATCTCCGAGGTGGAAGCCTGGTAGAAACGCGTGCCGGGCTTGACCGTCCGGATCGCATCCAGCAGGTGCAAGGCGCCGAGGCCGGTGATCTCGGCGGTCGTGACCGGCTGCTCGAACGACACCCCGACGAAACTCTGCGCGGCCAGGTTGTACACCTCGTCCGGCTGCGCCTTCTCGATCAGGCGCAGGCTGCAACCGGGATCGGTGAGGTCGTACTCGACCAGTTCCAGGTTCGGGTGCGCGGCGACGCCGAGATCCTGCATCCGCCAGAAGTTCACTGAACTGGTGCGCCGGTACGCGCCGTACACCTTGTAGCCCTTGTCCAGCAGCAACTGCACCAGGTACGCGCCGTCCTGCCCCGACACCCCGGTGATCAACGCGGTTTTCATGCGACTCGTCCTTGCCCGGATTGATGTGAAAGGCGGCATTCTGACAGCACGCCCAGACCATCGCGAGCCGCGCTCACCGGCCGCCGTGTTGCAGCAGCCACAACCGCGCGAACTTCTCGCGTACGTAATCGGCTTCCATGCAGGCGAACACGAAGCCGCGCCAGCCGTCCAGGAAGCCGCCGCGCAGCACGTAACCGCGCAGGAACCGCCATGCGGGATTCACCACCAGGTTGCGCAAATGCCCGCGCCGGCCGCGCGCGTGCATGTCCACCGCCATCATCGCCGCATAGCGGCGATAGCGCGCGAGCTGGTCGTCCAGCGAACGGTAGGCGCGATGCTCGAGATCGCCCGCGAGCGTCGCCACGCCGCCCTCGACCACCGCGTGTTCATGGATCTCGCGGCCCGCGCGCCAGCCGCCGCGGCGGCGATCGAACAGCCGCAGCACGCGGTCGGGATAGGCGTTGCCGTGGCGCAGGAAGGCGCCGAAATATTCGGTGCAGCGCGCGAAACGGTAACCGGCGGCTCCGGCGAAACCGGCATCGCGCGCGGCCTCGATCGACGCGCGCAGCGCCGGCGTCACGCGCTCGTCGGCATCCAGGCACAGCACCCAGTCGTGGCGCGCCTGCGCCACCGCGAAATCCTTCTGCGTGCGGAAGCCCTCGAAGGCGTGCTCGATCACCCGCGCGCCGCGCGCCGCGGCGGCCTCGCGGGTTCCGTCGCTGGAACCCGAATCGACCATCACCAGTTCGTCGCAGAACGCCAGCGAGGCGAGGCAGGCGTCGATGCGGTCGGCTTCGTTCAGGGTGATGACGCAGGCCGAGATGCGGGGGCGTTCGGACATGGCGGTTGGACGACACCTGGATTCAGCGAGTGTAATGCGCGCCGCCGAAAGACTGCCGACAGGAAGCACCGCCACACTGCACGCCGCTCGCGAACCTGCCATGCCCACCCTTGCCCCGCCCCTCGTGATCCGCTTCGGCGCCTTCGGCGACATGGTGTTGCTGACACCGCTGCTGCGCCTGCTGCACCTTCGCTACGGCGAGGCCTGCCGCGTGCTGGGCTCGGGCGGCTGGCTGGAACCCCTGTTCGCGGGCCATCCCGACGTGAACGCGACGCTGAAGCTGGCCAGCCGCAAGCGGCCGTACTGGCTGGACGCGACGCAACGCGACCTCGTCGCGCGGCTGCGTGCGCAACCGCCGGGCCCCGTCTATGTCTGCGACGATTATTCGATCGACAAGATCCGCTGGTTGCTGCGGCGCGCACGCATTCCCGACGACCATTGCGTGTTCGCCAATCCGGATTGCATGCTGCGCGAAGGCGAGCACTGGATCGACCGCTGGCAACGCTTCGGCGCGATGACGCCGGCCGCCTTCGCCTCCGCCCCGCCGGCCGCCGGCCTCGACGCGCTGCATGCGCCCTGTCTCGTCGTCCATCCCGAAGACCGCGTCGACCTGCACGCGTGGTTGCGCAAGCATGCGTTCGACGATGCGCCGCTGGTGCTGCTGCAACCCGGCAACAAGCGCACGCTGAAGCGCGGCCGCGCGGGCCAGCTCGGCGACGACAAGCAGTGGCCGCAGGAGAACTGGACCGGACTGATCCGCGCGCTGCTGGCGCGCGATCCCGCGCTGAAGATCATCCTGTGCGGCGCGCCGCCGGAAGCCGCGTTGCTGCGCACGATCGCGGCGGCCGCCGCCAGCGAGCGCGTGCTCGCCGCCGGTGACGAGCTGCCGTTGCGCCGCTTGCTGGCACTGTGCGAACGCGCCGCCGCGATGATCTCGATCGACACCGGCCCCGCGCAGGCCGCCGCTGCGCTGGGCTGTCCGCTGATCGTGCTGTACGGCGCGCAACCGCCGTCGCTGTGGCGGCCGCGCAGCCCGACCGGCAGCGCGGTGCTCGCGCTGGGCGGCCTGCCACAACGCCACCGCGTCGACCAGATCCCGCTCGATGAAGTGCTCGCCGCGTGGCAGGCATTGTCCTTGCGAACATGTCAGTGCGATCTTCCCTGATCGCTTCTTCGTTCCGATCCGGTGCAACAGAAAACACGTCCGCGTCATCGCCACCAGAACGACCAAAGCCGCCATCCATGGCCAAAAACTCCATGGCCTGACTTTTCACAACAGCCACTCCGAACAAGCTCTTCAATGTATTCCTTCGTGATCCGCTTCGGCCGGCTCGGCGACATGCTGCTGCTGGCGCCGCTCTTGAACCGCCTGCACCGCGGCTACGGCAAGCCTTGCGTGCTCTTGGGCACCGGGCCGTACAGCGCGCCGCTGTACGCCGGACACCCGGACGTCGCGCGCGTGTTCCAGGTCGGCGCGCGCCACCGCCCGCTCGCGCTGAGCCCGCAGCGCTGGCAGATGCTGCAGGTGCTGCGCGCGCATCGCGGTGCGCCGGTGCACGTGTGCGAAACCGAGCCGCGCGCGCTCGCCAAGATTCGCCGGATGCTCGCGCTGGCGCAGGTGCCGCGCGAGCGTTGCGTGTTCATCACCGACACCCCGGCGCGCGCGGACGAACACTGGGTCGACCGCCTGTTGCGCGGCTGCGGCCAGCCGTCGCCGGCCTGCAGCGGCGCCTGGCGCGCGCCGAACCTGCGCGACGAGACCGCGCCGCGCCTGTATCCGAACGAGGCGGACCGCCGCGACCGCGACGCCTGGTTGCGCACGCGCGGTTGGCGCGGCGAACCGGTCTGGCTGGTCCAGCCGTGCAACAAGCGCAGCATCCGCTGGAACGGACTGCGCGATCAGGCCGACGACGACAAGGCGTGGCCGCTGCAGCATTGGGTCACGCTGCTGCGCGCACTGCGCGCGGAGCACCCCGACACGCGCATCGTGCTGTGCGGCGCGCCGCGCGAAACGGCGCCGCTGGAAGCCATCGCGGCCGCATCCAGACTCGGCCATCTCGACGTCGCCGCGCGCGAGTTGCCGTTGCGCCGCTTGATGGCGTTGGCGGAAATCGCCTGTGGCATGGTTTCGGTGGACACCGGGCCCGCGCACGTGGCCGCCGCGCTGGGCTGCCCGCTGGTCGTGCTCTTCGGTGCGCAGCCTCCGTCGTTGTGGTTGCCGCGCAGCCCGACCGGCAGCGCAGTGGTCGCACTGGGCGGTCCGCCGCAGCGTTCGCGCGTGGCGCAGATCCGGCCGGAGGAAGTCGTCGCCGCGCTGCGCAGTCTGCCGGCACGCGGCATGTCGCGCGCCGCGTAGTCGCGAGGTGCCATCCACTACAATCGCCCATCGCGCCGCGGCCTTTGCGACTCCCCTGTGACCGATGCCTCCTTCGCCCGTTCCGAACGCCTGCGCGCCCTGTTGTGGTGGCTGCCGCTGTATCTCGCGGCGGCGCTGATCGCGATCTTCCTGCAGCCGCCGATCCCGCTGCACTCCACGCGCGCGCTCGCGGTGGCGTGGGACATGTGGTCGCACCACCAGTTCTGGGTGCCGCACATCAACGGCGCGGCGTACCCGGAGAAAGCACCGCTGCTGTTCTGGCTGATCCACGCCGGCTGGGCCGCGTTCGGCGTCAACGACGTGTGGCCGCGCGTGTTGATGGTGCTGATCGGCGCCGCGCAAGGGATCCTCGCGCAGGCGCTGGCGCGACGGCTGTTCCCGGAACGCGCGTGGGTCGCGCGCTCGACGCCGTGGCTGCTGCTGGCGTTGTCGTTCGGATTCCTGTTCGGCCTGCAGATCATGTACGACGGCCTGCTGGCCGTGTGGGTGCTGGCGGCGATGCTGTGCCTGGCGCCGCGCCGCGGATCGCCGCGCTGGATCGGTTTCGCCGTCTGCATCGGGCTCGGCCTCTTGACCAAGGGTCCGGTGATGCTGGTGCACGTCGCGCCGGCGTGGCTGCTCGGCCCGTGGTGGTGCGCTTGCGCGCGCGAACACCGCGCGCGCTGGTACGGCTGCGGCATCGCCGCGCTGATCGGCGGCGGCGTGATCCTGGCGGCGTGGGTGATCCCGGCCGTGCAGATGAGCGGCGACGCCTACACCCGCAACCTGCTGTTCAAGCAGACCGGCGGACGCGTGGTCGACGCCTTCATCCACCAGCGGCCGTTCTGGTGGTACGTGCCGTGGCTCGCGGTGCTGCTGTTCCCGTTCGTGCTGTGGCCGAGGATGTGGGCGGCCGTCGCATCACTGCGCCGGCCGCTGCAGCCAGGACTGCGCATGCTGCTGGCGTGGCTGGCGCCCGCCTTCGTGATCTTCAGCGCGTTCAGCGGCAAACAGGGTTATTACTTCATCCCGGAATTGTCCGCCGCGGCCATCGCGATGGCCGCGGCGATCGCCGCGTTGCGCGCGCGCGAAGGCGCCGCCGCGCGCAGCGCGTGGCTGTCGGCGTGGCCGCTGGCGCTGGCGACGTTCGCGGTGGCCATCCTGATGTTCGCGCTGCCGGTGCTGGACAACGCAGGCCACCTGCACGACCACTGGCTGCGCGATTTCTCCGTGGTGTGCGCGCCGTTCGGCGTGCTGTACCTGCTGCTGGGCGTGCTGGTGGTCCTGCCCGGCCGCGGCGAACTGCGCCGCATCGCGACCGCCAGCCTGGTCGGCACGGTCGGCGCCTACGCGCTGTTCGCGCTGGCGCTGTATCCCGCCTTCGACATGCGGCCCGCGGCGCAGGTGCTGGCGCGCGCCGAAGCCGACGGCCGCGCGATCGGCGACCTCGGTCTCTACGACGGCCAGTTCGAGTTCGCGGGGCGGATGACGCATCCGGTCGCGCGCCTGTTCGAGGGCCAGATGCTGCAGGACTGGGCGGCGCAACATCCGCGCGGGCTGGTGCTCGAATATCCGGAACGCCTCGATGCCGACGACTTGCGCTACGCGCGGCTGGTGCAGCCGTACCGCGGCACCTGGCTGGTGATCTGGGATGCGGCGACGCTGGCGACGCTCCGGCGCGGCCAGCAACCGCCCGAGCCCGCCGCGCCCACCGTGCTGCTGCCGTCGCCGGGATATTGGCGATACGGCACTATTCAGGGCGATCGTCCATGATCGCTGCGTCGATCGGTCAAATCACACACTGAAACGCACGGACATCATGGAGGCCACCTCGGCCATAAGAGCCGCCATCCATGGCCAAAAACTCCGTGGCCTTGCTTTGGACAACAGCCGCTCCGCATGAAACGCATCGAGGCATTGCGTGCGCAACTCGGCGGTCCCCGCGACGGTGCGCTGTTGCGTCATGCGCTGGGCGCGGCGCTGCTCGAAGCCGGCGACGCCGTAGAAGCCGTCGTGCAGTTGCGCGCCGCGCTCGACTTCGACCGGGACTACTCGGCCGCATGGAAGCTGCTCGGCAAGGCGTTGGCCGCCGCCGGCGAACTGCGCGCTGCCGCCGAAGCCTGGCAACGCGGCATCGCCGTCGCCGAGGCCCGCGGCGACGTGCAGGCCGCGAGGGAAATGCGCGTGTTCCTGAAACGCCTGGCGCCGCCGAGCGAATGACGCGCGATTCGACGGGTCGGGCACAACCCCTGAGGGAAGCGGCGCAACCCGCACAGCGGATGAGCGACCGGTTGCCGAGACGCAGGTGCCAGGGCTACAACTGAACGCCGAACCGCCCCAGCACCCAGACCAAACCGAAGTACAACCCGACCGTCACAACGCACGATGCGGCGAACGCCGCCCAGAACGCCATCCCGCTCTTGAGCAGCGCCGGCAGGATCAGGAACAGCGGGAGCGACGCGAGGACCAGCCAGAAGATCCCGTGCGACAGCGATGCAATGGCCTGGACGTTGCCGGTACTGCGGTAGAGCCACACGAACGCGAGCAACGAGGTGAGCGGCAACGAAGCAAGCACCGCGCCCCAGAACGAACTGCGCTTGCCGAGCTCCGACACGGCCACCACGACGACCGCCGTGACAAGAACCTTGATGGCGTATTGCAGCATTGGCGCTGGCACCTAACGCCTGAAGCAACCGGCGCAACCCGCGCAGCGGGCGAGCGTCCGGTTGATCGGGTTATCAGACCGAAGCATCACGGAAGGCGCGCAGCACCGAATTGATGCGCGTTTGGTAGCCCGGCCCCTGCGCCTTGAACCACTCAATCACGTCCTGGTCGACGCGCAAAGATACGGCGGTTTTTGATGGCCTTGGCTGCAGTCCTCGACGCACCATCCCGCGGACAATATGCCGGACTTCAGCTTCGGGGTGCTCGCGCGTGGCTACACCGACAGGGCCGGCCTTGAGTCTGGTCCAGTCAGTCCTGGATTTGATTGAAGTAGATTTGCGCTTCACGCTGCGTGGCTTTGCGGAACGAGATGATGCGGATTTCATGCTCGGTCTCCGTATGAACGATGGACACCGGAGTTCCGGCCAGCAGGCCAAGGGTGACGAACCACTGCTCGCCATAAGAGAACCGATCGTCCTCGAATATGAACGTGAGACCGTCGAACACAAGCGGAGCATCGACGAAGTCGAGCCCATGAGCTTTCAGATTCGCGGCACGCTTGGCTTTTGACCAAGTGAACTCCATGACCGACTGTATATACAGACCGTCATGACGTCAAGAAGCTCCCGCTTCTGTCGAACGCTCGAATTCAGCGACGCGCGCGGCGCGTCCGATGGATTGCAATGTCAGACCTCGGATTCGTGGCACACCACTTCGATGTTGTGCCCATCCGGACCGATGACGAACGCCGCATAGTACTTCCCGCTGTAGTTCGGGCGCAGGCCGGGCGCGCCATTGTCCTTGCCACCCGCCTCCAGGGCCGCGCGATGGAAAGCTTCGACCTGCTGGCGGTTCCTGGCCACGAACGCCAAGTGAAGATGCGCGGGCTTCTCCTCGATTCGGCGTATGCACAATGAAGTCTTGCCGTCTGCGCTGAGTTCGATACCGGACGGCCCCTCCGAGACCACGACCATGCCGATCGGTTCGAGCGCCTTGAGGAAAAATGTCTTGCTCGCTGCATAGTCGCTGGTTCCGAATACGATGTGGTCAAACATGAGTCCTCCTGAAGCGCGCAAGCACGCGCGAGGTCTGACACCTGAATTCAGCGGCGCGTGCAGCGCTCTCACTGGAATGAGTTGTCAGGCGCGCGGCCTGTTTGGTTGCCACGCAACCGCAGCAAACAACCCGCACACGACAGCAAACACGGCGGCCCACAAGGCGCTGGAGAACCAGTGTTGACCAGCCACAAAAGCACCGCCAGCCGCCGTGAGAGTAGCAACGCCGGTGTAGAGGCGCTGCAGCGCACCGACCCGCCGGGCGATACGCGCAGAACTTAGTGCTCGCCGTGACTTTGCATCTTGAATCAGTTGGTCTGCAATGTGCTCGGCCTGTTCTGGATTCATGCGATTACTCCGCACGCGCGCTTAACGCCCGGATTTGGCGGCGCGCGCAGCGCATCCGCTGGAATGAGTTGTTATATTGCACCGCTGCTACATACCGAACCCTTGCCATGCGCAACGAGGCGGGCAAGAACATTGAAACCAAGCTCGGCAAGCTCATGCTTGGAGAGCTGAAGCCCAGCGATTGCCTTGGCCTTGAAGTCTTTGGACGTGAACAATGCGCGATGCTCCCACGGACCGGAAGTGCGTGAACTTTGGTTTGCAACGTCGTCGATGGTAAGCCGAACCTCGCCACTCGGAAGCTCCCGCAAGCAGCAGACGACTCCCGTTGATGCGCGGATGGAGTCATCTGTGCCCATCGAACTTCTCCCGTGCGGTATAACGCTTGAGTTAAGCGGCGCGAGCGATTAGCGAGCGTCCGCTTGGACGAATAGTTATACCTTGCAGGCTATTCTTGAAGGTTGCGATCAAACTGCAAAATGCGATCCTTCAACTCTCGCAGGCTCCGCTTAAGGTTGCTGCCGGATCTAACGATAACGTCTCGCCTTGCATGGGATAGACCGTTGTTGATGCCCTCAATATTATTATCAATGTTCTGAACTGCGATGCGGAGGCTATTGATTATTATTGGACGAATGCGCGCCTTGTCTTCACTACTAACCAATTCGTAGATCTGATATAGATCAATTATATGGTCGACGTCGGTTTGAGTGGATGTAGCAACAGTGTTCATGTCTGTTGGTATCTCGTACTCTAAGCTGCCTTGGCCGCTTTTTGCGTAATCGATGAAGTCCTGGCTGTAGTCGGTAAGCGTACTTTGCATCCCCACCAGATAGGAATAGAAGGCCCCCGGCGAAGCCGCGCCCGCATAGCATGATGGGACGACGCAGAAGCACAGAATAGCGAACAACGCCTTCAGTGCCCTGAGGTGAGGTGATATTTTCATTGTCTGTCGAGCCTTACGACGGAGGAACCACAAGGTATAACGCCCGAGGTAACCGGCGCAGACCCGCGCAGCGGGTTTGCGTCCGGTTGACCGAGATGTTAGCTGACCCAAGCAAGTAGCTGCTTGACGACGACCCATTTGCCGTGAACCTTTTGTAATATCCAGTAGTTACCACCGCTGGCGAGAGGGCCGCTAGTGGTTGATACCAAAACTACAGCCACGTTGCCATTACGGGAATAGCCCGGAAGACTCAACCGCAACACTGAAGCTGAACCAGGGAAGGCTGCATGGAACCAAGCCCAGCCGCGAAAGTCGTGAAGCCATGCAGCGGGAACGAGCCGGATGCTCGTACACAAGTACATGCTTGGAAGCGAGTGCGTGGTGCTGTTCCGCTTGGCCAACGAGTGCGCCGCATATTGATCGAGGCTGCCCGGCCCCGGCCAAATGTCGCTTGTGGCTCCTTCGTTCGTGTTTGGAAGAACATCGTAACCTGACGCGCTGTTCGCCTTTGCGAGGTCACAGAGCTTATGAGTGACTGCAGACAGAACAGCGGAGTCTTCTCTCGGTGCGGGTGAAGATTGTGCACCTGCACCGAAAGCCACCAAAATAAATGCTATCGGTAGAACCCGAATCTTCATTTGGTCAGCTAACGCTTGAGTTAAGCGGCGCGAGCCGTAGGCGAGCGTCCGCTTGGACGAATTGTTAGGGCGCAGACCGAAGTGCACGAACCCTCAACCCCGCCCATTGACTCAAGCCTAGCGCAAACGCACCGAACAGTAACGCTGTTGCCGACGCAATGCGAAGGTTAGCTGGCGGCCCAACTGTGGCACTTGGTGGATACGCAAGATAAATGCCGAAGAAAACCGCAAGGAAGTAGCCAAGCGCTGCAACGGCTGCGACCCAATAGCCACGCGGCAACGTGACTTTGATTTGCGGTTGCACCCGAAGCCTCCAAAAGACGAGATGATGCCGAACGAGAACAGCGCCCGCCACGAAGGCCGCCGCAGCACCAGCGGCGAGCAAGGAAAACATGACAACCGCAGGGAGAGGCGGGAGTGGCAGCCACGCGTAGATGCTGAAAAGCACTGCGACGAACGCAACACCACAGCAGAACATGGCTGAACCCGTAAGAGCCCGAACAAATTGCAAGATCCCTCGCACTGTTTCTGCGCCCTAACGCCCGAATTTAGCGGCGCGCGCAGCGCGTCCGCTGGAATGAGTTGTTAGACCGCATTGCTCGAAGAGCCCTCGGTCTTGCGCTTTTTGACGAGCTTGACGTAGCGAAAGAACACATACACGCCGATGGCACAGATGAGAACCTTGACCAACAAAGGTGCGGCAAGACCACCTGCCCGGAACTCCAAGAACGACTCAAGCGCATAGAAGAGTGCAACGACTGCGCCTGCGATGGTGAGCAAAAGAGCTTTGATGTTCATGGCTACCCTCCCCAATGCGGACTAACGCCTGAGGTAAGCGGCGCGAGCCCTAGGCGAGCGTCCGCTGGAATGAGCTGTTAGGCGCCACTGCGAGACCCCTGCGCCAAATGCACCACATACTCCGCACGCGCCTCACCGTTGATGGGACGATTGTGTTCCCGGCACCATGCGGCCAGTGCCGAAACGTCCACGGACATGCGCCGCACCTTATACCCGTTTGCCTCGATCATACGGATCGCCTTGCGCGCGGACTGCCGCCATTGCGCGTACGTGTCGTCCAACTCGCCGCGATCTGGCACCAACGTGCAGAGTAGCTCCCACTGAGGCTGGTCATACCAAGCGACGCACAGAACGAGACGATTATCCTTTGACTTCATTGGAGCCGTAATCTTGCGGGAGGCCGACCTGTGGCGCCTAACGCTTGAGGTAAGCGGCCGACGGCCCGCGCAGCGGGACGGCGGTCCGCTTGACCGAAATGTTAGGCGCCACAGCGATTGCGGTTGCTCGTGACATATTGAGAACCGGACGGTGTAAGCACGACGAAGATGGGTGCTACGTCACCGCCAATGCTATACCAGAGCTTGAGTGCATGTGAGGTCGCAGTTGGTGGCTGCCGAAGCTGCGGCTTACCCATGATGGCCAATACTTGCGCCTCGGTCATACCCGGAGCCAACGCACTGCATTGTGTCTTAGCCCTGTGGTATGCGACAGACCCGCACGAACTCGCGAGGGCTGACACAACAACAAGCAACACGAATGCGAAAGCGTGTTTCATGGCGCCTAACGCCCGAAATCAGCGGCGCAGACCCGCGTAGCGGGTTTGCGTCTGCTGGATTGAGATGTTAGACCAATTACTTGCAGACGAAATTGCTCCCACTCATTGTCAAACCTCGTGGGCAGCGCTCATTTATCTCGCGTTGCAAGGCCTGCATTTGCTTGTATGTTTCTTGTATTTTCGGATCCCATATGGCCCTTACGCGATGATCTTGTTGAGTCAACGCGTCATTTGTTGGATGTGGCCCTAGCCGTGCCCAACCATCTCTAATTTCATGATACATGTCGGCATTCAGCTTCCTAGCTTTTTGTACCAACTTAGTCAGCTCTTGCCTCAGCTGGTTAAGGCTTATCGCAGAGAGCTGCTCAGGCGCTTGACTCAAGTGCACAACCTTAGAGATTGTGCCCTTACAAGGCGCATCGCTATATTCGACCGTCCCATTCTGCAATTGACACTTGTAGATGGTCTGCGCGTTGACTACGGGTGTCAGTACCGTGCCGCCGATCGCGCCTAGCGCGCACACGCACCAAATTCGCTTCCAAAAGCCTAATAATGGTTTCATTATGGTCTAACGCCTGAGTTAAGCGGCGGCGCAGCCGTCCGCCTTGAACGAGGAGTTAGACGGTTGCGACGCAGCACGCTCGGGCGACGATGTGGGCGCACGACGAACGCGAAGCTTGAGCAACCGACTACCCCCAAACTGCCAGCTCTGAAAGCTTAGGCTTGCGACGACGCTGCGCGGAACGCTGCTGCGGCGACGGACGACAAGCCAGCGCGAAGCTGAGCGAAACACACGATACGACAAACCTACACGAGCTACCGACTAACGCCTGAGTTAAGCCGCGCCACGAAGTGGCGTCGGCTTGGACGAATTGTTAGGTGTGCAGCGGCTACGCCTAAGCGCGTGCAATGCACACGCTGATGGGCCAAAAATCACCCAGCTGACAAGTACGGTATTTACCAGACTCTTAGTTAGTCCACCGGTTAGTAGGTCATGCAGCGCCCAAAGGAAAAATGGAACCTCAAGAACTAAACCGCAAATAAGAAGAACCGAAAGGAGTCGGTACAACTTTTGAGAGACTGGGAATTGGGCGGCCGTAGCGATAGTGAGGCCAAGCAGGCCCGCAACGGCTATGGCTGCTAGCGGCCCCAACGCAAAAAGCATGATCGCGGTGCCGACCAAAGCAGGCTGCATGCCGAGCAGTAGGTAAATGACGCGGCGAGCGATCTGTTTCATGCACACCTAACGCTTGAGGTAAGCGGCGCAAAGACCGCGTAGCGGGATTTGCGTCCGCTTGACCGAATAGTTAGGCCTCACGCTCGACTCGCAAGCTATCGAGAGCTGCGCTGACAGCGGAAAGCTCATGCTGTACGACCCCGGACGTTCCATTGTAGGTGACGAAAACGAGCGTAGCACCATTGCATAGATACCAACGCTGCCAAGTAGACCCGTCTTGCTCGTACTTGTATGAAAGGCCGCGAAACTCGCCACACGCTACTACTGAAGCTGCACCCCAGGCTTCTTGCTCCGGAACATCGGCAAACTCCACGAGGTCGTCGAACGAAACCGTACCCGACTGTTTTGTGGCGGAGCTCGCTTGAAGTGCACCGTACTTAGATAGCTCCAGAGTAAGACACTCAGGATCGTCAGTTACTGACCAGCTTTCAGGTACATCAATTGACCAGCCAGACCACCCAATTCTCATGACGCCTTCTCGTGAGGCCTAACGCTTGAGGTAAGCGGCGCGAGCCGTAGGCGAGCGTCCGCTTGACCGAACTGTTAGCCAGCCAGCTGTGGATCGAGGCTGGCTGGATCGAACGCGTCCTGATGGACGTGCAAACAAAGAGTGTACTCGGCGGCGGGCGCATACTCTTGGCAAATGCGCAACACTTGGCCTGAAAATGCGCGGGCTAAACATTTGCGTACCAAGCTGGCCAGCCGCAGCATGTCGCCAGCTTGGCCGAAGATGCCGTGGCCGTCGAGCTTTGCGACGGGCCAAGTTGCAAGAACGAGATACATGTGCGGGCCAAGATGCTCGTGCTCGGAGGTGCGCGCATTTGCCGGGTTTGCGCCGTATGCCTCAAGGCTGTTGGCGAAGCGAAGGAGCCCCGACACGCTGCCGTGCAAATGCCATTCTTTTGCAGCGTCGTCTATGGCGTAGTAGTAGCCGAATTCGCGCCAATCTTCGCGAGTGTCCTGCGCTGCACGTGCCGATAGTTTTTCCATGGCTGGCTAACGCTTGAGGTAACCGGCGCGAGCCCGCGCAGCGGTTGAGCGTCCGGTTGACCGAGTAGTTAGCCCACGCCTGTGTGAGACTTGCAACCTACAATTAGTGCATATACGATAATTACGCATGAGCCACGACCCCGCGAAACGCCGCAAGAACCTGCGTAAGCACGGCGTTGACCTGGCCGGCTGCATGGAAGCGTTTGATGGCCCGATGCTCACCCGCGAGGATGACCGTGAAGACTACGGCGAGCAACGATTGGTGAGCTTGGGCTGGGCGCATGGCCGAGTGGTTGTGCTGGTGTGGACCGACCGAGAGGACGGTCCCCGACTGATTTCGTGCCGTGAGGCAGAACCCTATGAACGTGAAGCGTACTACCAAGCGTACCCCCAAATCTGACGTGCCATACGACCCCAAGAGCAAAACGGCGACGCTGAAGTACTGGAAAGGCGCCACGCCACACCGAGGCGTGGCAGAACTTCATGCAAAGCGTGGACGCCCAGCCAAGCCACCCGAAGAGCGAAAAGAACAAATTGCGCTGCGCGTGGATAAAGACGTGTTGGAGTGGTACCGCCTCCAAGGTACCGGCTGGCAAACACGCATGAATGCAGTGTTGAAGGCGTTTCGTGACGCCGCGAGCTGACTGCGGGGGCTAACGCCCGAGGTAAGCGGCCGACGGCCCGCGCAGCGGGACGGCGGTCCGCTTGACCGAGTTGTTAGCAGCCAACATATGGCGCAAACAACGCTCTCATTTCATCCCGTGAGCGTACAAGCAGCGTGAGCGCAAACGAAATGCAAAGACAAGTATAGTTATCTTCAACTGGATTATGCAGGCCACGCCCGCGATCGTCGAAGCGCCCCATTCGATAAAACGACAGTGGTAAGCCGTGCACGTGGCTCGACAAAAATTTATACAACCAACGAAATTGATGAAGCTCGACGCCGGCTCTCACCGCAATGGTTTCGAGCGACTCCAGATAGGCGTTCTTACCGCGGAGTAGCTTGCGACGGTTGGGGTCGGGAAGCGTACGGAAGAATTCGTTGGCTTCCAACCGCTGCCGAAGCTCCGCAGCCTGCTCCTGAAAGCCGGCGATATCGTTTGCCTCAGGTGCCATCTCTTCAAAAAGATCAATCCTTGCCGTGCAGTCGTGGAGGTTGAACAGATTCCAGCGACAATTGTGCTCCACAGGTTCGCATTGCTCCGTGCACAGGTAAAAGAACGCTAACCGGACCTCAAGCAGCGATCTAACAAGGACTGAAAGCGAAGCGTAATCCCAATGGTCCACGATTTTCGTTGACCAAGAACTCCTCGGTGCCAAGATAGCTAAGCTGACGCCACGGTTACAAAGTGTCGTAAATAGCACACTGGCGTAGAAGTGGGCGTTTGTTGGAGCGCGTATGCCAGCGCAACTTTGGGAAACGCTGAGGCAATCACTGAGGAGCCCTTCATACGCTTCGATTCGATCTTTGTAAGCCGACGAGACGGGCTTGACGGCCGTGGCGCGCTTCTTGTGCTTCTTTACCCGCGGCTTGCGTGACATATTCTTTGGCTGCTAACGCCCGAAATCAGCGGCGCGAACCCGCGTAGCGGGTGAGCGTCCGCTGGATTGAGTTGTTAGGGGGCACTACCTACCGTGCTCCACAATACCCATTGCATAGAATACATACGGCGGGATAGTTGTGTAGCCATTCAGCTGCGACCACATGTTAGCTTTTTTTAGACATTCGCCGAAAGGCGTCGCGTCTTCCGCCTTTGCGCGCTGCCTCAGCACGTCTTTACCAACCTGTTCGAGTTCTGGGTCAGCCAAGGTGCGAGTAATTGGGATCAGCACGCTACGAGCAGAAAGAGATGCGCCACAGATTAGGTAGTCGTATTTGTAATAAGAAATGCCGGTACGCTGCCGCCACCAAACAATATCTCCGTCCTTGAAACAGCTCGTGCGATCAATCTCGTAGTCCATTTCGCCTTCCGTGCATACCAAATCCCAATGCGGCGGAATCGGACTCTTTAGGTCGAGCCAGTCGAAATCTTCGTCTCGCTTTTTGCCGAAAAGGCCTTCTATGAATCCCATGTGTCCCCCTAACGCTATTTCTGCCCCGGATCAGGGGCGGTAACGGGATCGTCCCGCTGCGGGACGTAGTTGTCAATCAGGCGATTCCTACGCCGCATCAAGCGTCTGGCCGATCCCGACGCTTGCCGGCGGAGCGTACCGTTGCTGCGTTATCTGGCACTTCGGGGGCGGTATGCAATATCACCGACGATCAGCGGCGGTATCCGGGCGAGGAACGCCGGTGCGGCGGAATTCCGCGCCCGCGCCGCGGCTGCTCGACCAGGTGCGGGCCGCGTGCCGGGTGCGGCATTACAGCTTGCGCACGGAGCGTGCCTACGTTGGCTGGATCCGCCGGTTCATCCTGGCCAACGGCAAGCGCCATCCGAGCGCGATGGGCGGCGGGGAAGTCGCGGCGTTCCTGACCATGTTGGCGACACGTGGGCGCGTCGCGGCCAGCACGCAGAACCAGGCGCTGTCGGCGCTGCTGTTTCTGTATCGCGTGGTGCTGGAGATCGAGTTGCCGTGGCTGGACGGCGTGGTCCGCGCGAAGCGTCCGCAGCGCGTGCCGGTGGTGCTGTCGCGCGACGAGGTGCAGCGCGTGCTGGGTGCGCTGGATGGCGTGCACTGGTTGATGGCCGGCCTGCTGTACGGTTCGGGGATGCGCTTGATGGAATGCCTGCGATTGCGCGTGAAGGACGTGGATTTCGCGCGCAACGAGATCACGGTGCGCGAGGGCAAGGGCCGCAAGGACCGGCGCGTGCCGTTGCCCGCGACGCTTCGCGATGGCTTGCAACGGCAGCTCGCGCGCGCCCGCCTGTTGCACGAGGCCGACCTTGCCGCCGGGCACGGCGAAGCGCGCCTGCCGTACGCGCTCGCGCGCAAGTATCCGCACGCCGGGCGCGAATGGGGTTGGCAATTCGTGTTTCCCTCGCAGCAGTTGTCGCGCGATCCGCTGGACGGCGTGCTGCGCCGCCACCATCTGGATGAAGCCGGCCTGCAGCGCGCGATCAACCGTGCCGTCCGCGTCGCGGGCATCGCCAAGCCGGCGACCTGCCACACGCTGCGGCATTCGTTCGCAACGCACCTGCTGGAAGCGGGCCACGACATCCGGACCATCCAGGAGTTGCTGGGCCACAAGGACGTCGCGACGACGCAGATCTACACCCACGTGCTGAATCGCGGCGGGCGCGGCGTGTTGAGTCCGCTGGATCGCGGCTGAACGCACGGCGCGCGTTTGCGCGGCCCGACGCGCATCCGCGTACACTTGCGCGACTTTTCGCCTGAAGCGCGCCCATGCACGACCTGATCAATGTCATCCTGCTCGGCATCATCGAGGGCATCACCGAGTTCCTGCCGATCTCATCGACCGGGCATCTGCTGATCGCCGAACACTGGCTGGGCGCGCGCTCGGACCTCTTCAACGTGGGCATCCAGGCCGGCGCGATCCTCGCGATCACGCTGGTGTACTGGCAGCGCATCTGGCAGTTGCTGACGCGCTGGCACGATGCGGACACGCGCGACTACCTGTTCAAGCTGGTCGTCGCGTTCCTGATCACCTGCGTGCTGGGCGTGATCGTGACGCACTACGGCTTCAAGTTGCCGGAGACGATCACGCCGATCGCGTGGGCGCTGATCATCGGCGGCTTCTGGATGATCGCCGCGGAACAGGCCGCGGCACGCATGCCGGACCGCAGCCGCGTGACGTGGCCGGTGGCGATCCTGGTGGGCATCGCGCAGATGGTGGCGGGCGTGTTTCCCGGCACTTCGCGCTCGGGCGCGACGATTTTCGCGGCGATGCTGTTCGGCACCAGCAACCGTCCCGCCGCGACCGAGTTCGCGTTCCTGGTTGGCATTCCGACGATGTACGCGGCGACCGGCTACGAGTTGCTGAAGGTCTTGCGCCACGGCGGCGGCGCGGCGCACGAGGACTGGAACGCGCTGGCCGTGGGCTTCATCGTGTCGCTGATCGTCGCGTTCATCGCGGTGAAGTGGCTGTTGCGCTACATCCGCAGCCACCGATTCACCGCGTTCGCCGTGTACCGCATCGCGTTGGGCGCGGTGCTGCTGATCGCGATTTATTCGGGGTGGTTGCAGAACATCGCCTGAGGCAGCGCGCGGCTGCATTGCGCGAGCCGATCCCGTTGGCGCCTGCAAGTTCGTCATTCCGGGGCCGTCGCCGGATTCATCGGTGACGGAACCCGGAATCGGTTTCCGTGACGGGTGAAGGCAAAGACCGATTCCGGGTTCCGCTCGCAAAAAACGCGAGCGGCCCCGGAATGACGAATTAAAACATTCGGTTGTCTCGGTCAGGAGTGCCGGTCAATCCGCGGGCGGTGCAGCCACCTTCGCCGCCTGGTTGAAATCGCCGATGCCGCCGACCAGCAGCGCGACGGCGGCGCGCTCGGCTTCGGTCAGGTCCGGGTGCCACGCGTCCAGGATCATCACCGCGCGCACCTTGTCGCTGCGGTTCCACGCTTCGTGCTCGAAGGTGTCGTCGAAGGTGACGCAGCGGCCTTCCTGCCAGGCGTGTTCGACGCCGCCCACGTTGATCGCGCAATCCTCGGGGATGATCAGCGGCAGGTGGGTGACCAGCCGGGTGTTGGTGACGCCGTGGTGTTTCAGGATGTGCGAACCTGGCGTCAGGATCGAGAACAGCACTTCCGGCGCGTGGCCGCGGATGTGCACCAGCGGCAGCGTCGCCAGCACTGCGGTGGTGCGCGGGCAGCGCCGCGCGTTCTGCTCGAACACTTCGCCGTGGCGGTGGAAGAAGAACGAGTTCCACTCGGCGTGCCCGCGGGTGCCGGCCAGCAGGTTCTGTTGCTTCAGCAGCGTGTTGTCGTTGGTGCCGAGGAAGGGTTCGACGCCGATGGGTTGGTTCAACACGCCCAGCAGTTCCGCGCGGATCACGTCGGTGTGCCGTTCCAGTTCCGCGTGCCACGGAAACAGCTCGCGCTCGTAGTACGGCGTCGTGCGCAGACCCGGCACGTAGAAGAACTTGCAGAACTGGCGCGGATCGGGGTAATTCGCGGGGCGCTCGCCCAGGTAGATTTCCAGGCCCTGCTCGACGCGCGCCAGCGAGGTCGCGCCGTACTGGTTGCGCAACGGCTGCAGCAGGTCCATGAAGATGCGCTTGCGCTGCCGGTCGACGAATGCGATCGCGTGCTTCACCGCGGGACGCAGGCCCGGCGGCGTGGTCATGTCGTTGCGCCACTTGCCGCGCGCCTGCGCCGCCGCGATCGCGCCGTAATACGCCGTGGCCGCATCGTCCATGCGGCCGAGCTGTTCCAGCGCCGCGCCGCGATGCAGGCGCGCCGCGAAATGCACGGGCTCGATCCCCAGTGCGCGGTCGAGGGCATCCAGTGCATCTTCCGGGCGATGCTGCGCGAGGTGCACGATCCCGAGGTTCTTCCAGATCTCGGGCTGGGTTGGTTCAAGATGCGCGGCGTGTTCGAGATCGCGCTGCGCCGACGCGAACTCGCCGCGCGCCAGCGCGCACATCGCGACGAAGTTCAGCGCTTCCGGCGTGTCCGGCGCGCCTTGCAGGATGTCGCGGTACACGGCCTCGGCTTCGGCAATGCGGTGCTGCGCCGCATGCGCGCGCGCAAGGTTGATGCGGGATTCGTCGGCTTGGGCGGCGGAGGTGGTCATGCCGCGCATTTTGACGCGTTCGCACGATACGCGCTTGATCCGGGACAAGGCCGCGGGTTGGGCTGACGCCGGCTTCACCGGCGGAAGCCCAGCGTCTTCGGCACGTTCGCGTTGGGCTTCATTGCATGCAGCCCAACCTGCGCGGCTACCGCTCCACCATCCTGGCAAACCACTGCCACCCCGGCAGCCATTCGGTGATGAGTTTCAGGCA
The DNA here is from genome assembly GCA_030123585.1 of Rhodanobacteraceae bacterium. NCBI lineage: Bacteria > Pseudomonadati > Pseudomonadota > Gammaproteobacteria > Lysobacterales > Rhodanobacteraceae > Rhodanobacteraceae bacterium. The sequence continues at coordinate 2,625,580 of CP126120.1, read as the reverse complement.
GGTCAGCATCGGCACCGCCAGCAGCGCGCCGGGGATGCCCCACATCCAGCCCCAGATCAGCAGCCACACCAGGATCGCGAGCGGCGACAGGCGCATGCGCCGGCCCATGATCATCGGCGTGAACACGTTGCCCTCCAGCGCCGCCAGCACCGCGAAGCACGCCGCCGGCGCCAGCGCGTGCAGCGGATCGGGAAAGTTGAGGAAGCCCACCACCAGCAGCAGCAGGGTGTTGGTGACGGCGCCGACGTAGGGCATGAAATTGAGCAGTGCCACCAGTCCGCCCCACAGCATCGGATCGGGCATGCGCCAGGCCCACAGGATCAGGCCGGTGAGTGCGCCGAGGCAGCAGTTGATCACGGTGACGGTGAGCAGGTAGCGCGAGAACTCGTACTGGATGCCGCGGATCAATCGCAGCGCGATGCGCCGGTAACTGAATCCCGGCATCGCGGTCACCAGGTGCGCAGCCACGTCGCGGCCGTAGCTGAGGAATAAGAACACCAGCAGCGCGACGGTCAGCACTCCGACCACGATGCGCGGCGCCGACTTGAGCATGCCGTTGAAGGAAAACCCGACGCCCGCCGGCGGCTGCAGGGTGGGCGCCGCGGCGACGCCGAAGCCGGCCAGCGACTGGTTGGCCGCGTGGCTGACGCGCGTGATCGGACGCGTGAGCTTGCGCAGCTTGTAGCCGACGTCGTGCATCGCGGTCGGCGCTTCGCGCAGCCACGCCGCGGCCGGTGCGCTCAGAGCCGTGACGCTGCCGGCCAGCACCGCGCCCAGCGCGATCATCACCAGCAGGCTGCCGAGCGCGCGCGGCAGGTACAGGCGATGCAGGCCGGCGACGATGGGATTCAGGCCCAGCGCGATGAACGCCGCCAGCACCAGCGGGATCAGCAGCGAGCGCGCGAGCACCAGGGTCGCCGCGATCGCCAGCAGCATGATGATGCGCAGCGGCAGGCGCAGCGAACGCAACCTGCGCACCCGGCGGCGGCCCAGCGCGGTGACGCGGCGCTGCGGCTGGATGGTCTGCAGTTGCCGCGGCGGCGGCGGAACGCCTTCGGCGATGGGCGTACCGGAAGATTTCGTCGGCGGCATGGCGGCACCCACCCTGGCCCGTGGCGGTGCCCTTCAGTGTAATCCCGATCGTTTGGCGCGGACGACCGCAGCGCGCGTTGTTTCGCTTGACGGGATCGCCGCGTTCAACACCCCTCACTCGCCAAGCGCTGCGCGCTGGTCAGGAGAGGGGAGATGAATGGGGTGAGGGGTCGGAAAGCGCGAAGGCTCAGAAAGAAATGTACTGCCGTACCAGCGTCCACGCCGGTCCCGACGCGATGCGCATGCCGGCGCGGATCAGGCCGCTGCCGACCCGAAGTTGCGCCAGCACGAAGCCGACGCCCGCGGCGCCGGCGAGCGCCGGCAGCGGATGCGCCTGGTAGGCGTCGATCGCGTCGTCCACGGCGGCGCGCAATTCGCCGCGCGCCGCCCGGCACGCCGCCGTGGCCCGCCTGCGTTCCGCCAGCGCGCGCGGATAGTTCATGGCGGGTGCTCCGATTCGGCGGGCGCAGCCTGCGGCGGCTGCGCATGCTGGAAGCGCGACACGTCGCGCCGGAGTTCGCCGCCCAGCGCGCGCAATTCCGCGCGCACCTCGGGAAAGCTGGCGCGCCGGATCGCGAGCTTGATGCCCGACCAGATCGCGACGACCAGCACCATGTGCAAGACCACGAGGATGCCGAGCGCGATGCCGGCCGAACCCGTCGCCACCGCCAGGCCCCATCCGATCAACGCCACCACGCAAGCCCACAGCGACACCGAGAACGCAGTCAGCGCGACGATGCCCAGCACCACCAGCGCGATGCTCGCGCGCAGCACGCGCGCTTCCGCCACCAGCAAGGCGGCGACGGCGGTGGCGATCCGGCGCAAGGCCGCGAGCATCCCGGCGCCCGCGGCGAACGCGGCGCCGAACCGGGCGGCATCGGCGGTCTGCGCGGCGTCGGCCGCTGCCTCCGCCTCGGGCCGTTCGCCGGATTCGGTGCTCATGCGCGCTTGAGATTCACGGCCGGATGCGCGGCGTCAGCGGTGACGCGGACCGAGCAGCCGGCCGATCAACCAACCCGCGGCCAGCGCGATCGCGACCGATTGCACCGGCTTCTCGCGCACGAAATCGCGCACGCCGTCGAGCGCGTCGTCGGCGCGCTCGCGCGCTTCGGACGCAAGCTTGGCGCTGCGCTCGCGCCATTCGCCGGCCTTGTCGGCCGCGCGTTCGGCGCCGCGCGCGCTGGCGTCGGTGGCGCGATGCAGGCCCGATTCGACGCGGTCGGCGGCGGCGTTGAACTTCTCCTTGGCGCCGCTGACCGCACTGCTGGTGCCTTCCTTGAAACGCGCGGCGGTGCGCTCGATGCGTTCGTGGTTGTTGCCGTTGCGGGATTCGTCCTGCGTGATGTCGGTGCTCATGGCGATCTCCTTCTCTCGGGGTGCCGCGCTAGCGCACGGCGGGGTTCAGGCTGTAGGTGCCGACGATTTCGGCTTCACTCAATACATGACCACGCATTGCATCCTGCAGTTCCGTCCAGCCGAAGTCTTGAGGCAGATCAAGCCGCGCGGTGTCCAGCGCGGCCACGCGGAAGTGGTAGTGGTGCAGCCGCGCGTCGTTCCAGGGCGGGCAAGGACCGTCGTAGCCCAGGTAATCACCGGCCATCCCGGGGTCAGTCGCGAACCAGCCGGTGTAATCGTTGCGGCCCTGGCGCGAACCGGCCGGGCCGTGCGGGGCGCGCTTGCCGTGCGGGGTGATGCCGTCGCTGCACGCGCCGGCCGCGATTTCGGTGCACGTCGGCGGAATGTCGACCATCAGCCAGTGCGCGAATTCGACCCGCGGCAGGTCGGCGGGCACCGTTCGCCCCGGCTGGTTCACATCGTCGCCGCGGCTGGGTACGTCGACGTCGATGCACGTCAGCGCGAACGACCGGGTTCCGGCGGGCGCGTCGCTCCACGCGAGATGCGGATTGCGGTTGGCCGACAACACGCACGGCTCGCCGGCATCGCCGGGCTTGCCGAACGCGAACTCGGCCGGAATGCGGGTGTTGTTGCGGAAACTGTCGCTGTGGATTTTCATGGGGCTCCCGATGGTGATGCAGGAGGGCCGGAAGGCCCGAACGGATCGCGCCTTCCGGCGCTCCTACAGGTCAGGGTTCATTTCAAGGGGTGTAGGTGATCCGGTAGATCACGCCATTGTAGTCATCGGAAACCAGCAGGCTGCCGTCGCGCAGCGGCTGCACGTCCACCGGCCGGCCCAGCGTCTTCTGGCCGTCGAGGAATCCGGTGAGGAAGGGTTCCGATCCGGTGACCTTGCCGTCCTTGCCCACGTGCACCGCCACCACACGGTAACCCGACTTGACGGAACGATTCCACGAGCCGTGCTCGGCGATGAAGATCGCGCCGTCGTAGGCCGGCGGAAACATCCGGCCGACGTAGAAGCGCATGCCCAGCGAGGCCACGTGCGCGCCCAGCCGCAGCGCGGGTTGCGCGAATTCGCTGCACGCGTGGCCCTTGCCGAATTCCGGATCGACGACGTTGCCGGCGTGGCAATACGGATAGCCGAAGTTCTCGCCCAGCTTGTCCACGCGATTGAGCGTGTCGTCGGGCACGTCGTCACCCATGAGGTCGCGGCCGTTGTTGGTGAACCAGAACGCATGCGATCCCGGTTGCCAGTCGAAGCCCACCGAATTGCGGATGCCGGTGGCGACGGTCTGCCAATCGCTGCCATCCGGATTCATGCGCAGGATCTTCGCGTAATCCGGGCCGGGGTTGCAGATGTTGCACGGTGCGCCGACCGGCACGTACAGCTTGCCGTCCGGGCCGAACGCGATGAACTTCCAGCCGTGGTGGGTCTTGGTCGACAGCTTGTCGGTGACGACCACGGGTTGCGGCGGATCGGCGAGGTGCTTTTCGATGCCGGGATATTTCAGGATCCGGCTGACCGCCGACACGTACAGCGCGCCGTCGTGGAAGGCGACGCCGACCGGCATTTCGAGATCCTTCGCGATCACGTCCACGTGTTCGGCGCGGCCCTCCTTGTCCAGACCGGTCAGGGCGTACACCTTGCCTTCGTCGAACGAGCCCACGAACACGGTGTCGTGCGCGCCCAGCGCGAGTCCGCGCGCGTTCGGCACCGCGTCGCTGTAGATCGACACGTGGAAACCCGGCGGCACCTTCAGGCGCTGCAGCGGCGGCGCGGCGTGGCCGGCGAACGGCAGGCCCGCGAGCGCGAGGACGAACACGACGGCGCGGCGCGGCAATCCGGACATGGCGGTCATTCCCGTGGCATGAATTATTGATCGTATCGGCCTGGGTGTTATCAGGACGAGAACGGCTGTCGTGGAAAGTCAGGCCAAGGAGCTCTAGGCCACGGACGGCGGCTTCATGGCCGTTCTGGTGCCACAGACCCCAAACCCGTTCCAGCGTACGCACGTCGAGCGACGCCGCGATCAGGGATGATCGCAAAAACACGTGTTACGGGAAAGCGAATGCCAATGTCGCCGCGCGCTTGCGCGCGGCGACTCAACGCGCTTCGAAATCGTCCAGCGTCGCGAACGCCTCGGACAGCGCCTCGCGATAGTGCGAGGCGTGCCCCGGTGCGAAGCTGACCGGCAGTCCGCCGCTGCCCGTGCGCGCACCGCGCGTCATCGCGCCCGGCTCCAGATCGACCACGCCGAGGAACACGCCCAGCCGCATCCGCAGGCTCGCGCCGGTTTCCGCCAGCAGCGCATCCGGATCGACGCGGAAACTGGGCAGGAGGTCGGCCGCGAGCGACAGGTGCGCGGCGGCCAGTTTCAGCCAGCGCGCGCCGGCTTGCGGATCGGGCATCGCGAAACCTTCCGACCAGCCGAAGCCCAGCCAGTCCAGCAAGGTGTCGTGCGGCTCGCGCTGCACGATCACCAGCCGCGTGCCCGGCAGCGCGCGCTTGAGCGCGGGCACCACGCGCGCGTCCAGCACCGGAATCCAGTCCACCAGCCTGGTCGCCTCGTCCACACCCGCGCGTTGCAGCGGGCGCCGGTAGCGCCGCGCCAGCAGCGCGAGATCGGCCTGCCCGAGCAGTTGCAGCAGGCGCGCATCGAACGGCGCGTTCACGAAATCCGGCGCCACGTCGAAACGCTCGCGGCGCACGAACCAGCCGGGCTGGTCGGCCAGCAGCGCCGCTACCTGGCCGATGCCGGAACCCGGCAGCCCGCACAGCAGGACCGGCGCCGCCCCGCGCGCTTCGGTGAGCGCGGTTTCGCCGGCGAGCTGCTGCAGCGTCGCGCGCATCGGGTCGTCCAGTACCGGCAGTTCGGGAAGGCCGCCGCCGGTCAGGCGATGCGCTTTCGCGAACGCATCGGCCGCGTCCTGCCATTGTTCGAGCGCGTCGTAGGCGAGGCCGAGCAGGCGTTGCTGGCGGCGTTCGAGCAGGCGCGGCTTGTCCTCGAACTGGCGCGCGTCGATCCGCTGCAGCCGCTGCACCGCGGCGGCGGGATCGCCCGCCAGCAGCGCGCCGCGTGCGCGCAGCATCGCCAGCGCGGGCCGCGGCGAAGCGGCCGCGGTTTCGGCCAGCGCCAGCGCTTCGTCGGCGCGGCCGGCGCGGTCGAGCGTCAGCGCGTGCTGCGCCTTCAGATCGATGTCGTCGGGCCAGTGCGCTTCGGCGTCTTTCCAGGTCGCCAGCGCTTCGCCGTAACGCCCGGCCCGGGTCAGCAGGCGCGCGAGCCGCGCCTGCGCCCGCGAATGCTCGGGATGGCTGGCGATGTGCGCGCGCAGATCGTCGATGGCCTGCGCGAGGCGGCCGGTGCGCGCCAGCATATCGGCACGCCGGACCGTGGCGGGCTGCATGCCGGGCTGCGCGCGCAAGGCCTCCTCGTATTGCGCGATCGCGTCGTCGAAGCGGCCTTGCGCACGCGCGATGTCGCCGAGGCCGGTGCGCGCGGCCGCGACCTGCTCGCCGCGCGCAAGCAGCGATTCGTAGATCGCCAACGCCTGCGGCAGTTCGCGCTTCTTCAGGTGCAGCTCCGCGCGCAACGCCTGCGCCAGCGGATAATCGGGTTTCACGGCCAGGGCGTTGTCGACCGCGCGCGCGGCGAAGTCGAGCATGCCCTGTTCGAGCATCGCCTGCGCGTAGCTGGTCTGGATCAACGGATCGTCCGGCGCCAGTCCGGCGGCCTGCGTGAGCAGTTGCAGCGCGCGCTGTGAATCGCCGCGGAGCTGCGCAACGTTGCCGAGCCCGGTCAGCGCCTGCACGTCGTTCTCGTCGGCGCGCAGCGCCGCCTTGAAGTGGCTTTCGGCCGCGTCGATGTCGCCGCGCAACAGCGCGACCTGGCCGAGTCCGCCGTGCGCGGCGGCGAGGTTGGGATTCAACTGGCGCGCGCGGTCGTAGGCCAGCCCCGCTTCGTCGAGCCTGCCTTCGGAAAGATGCATCTCGCCCAGCGTGTGCTGGCAGGTGGCGTTGTCCGGATCGAGTTCGCCGGCGCGCTGCACCAGCCGCAGCGCTTCGGCCAGGTCGCCGCGCTGGCCACGCAGGATGCCGAGCAGGTGCAACACCTCGGCGTCGTCGGGATTCTCGTCCAGCAACCGGCGATAGCCGTCCTCGGCTTCGCCGAGGCGGCCGGCGCGGTGCAGTTGAACCAGTTCTTCGAGCATGGGCATTCCGAAATCAATCCTGCATTATCTATGCGATCGTCCATGATCGCTGCACCAACAGATGAATGCGTCAGCGGAGGCCATTCAGTCCCCATGTAGCCCAGAACGGACTTCCCTGTCCTGACTTTCCACAACAGCGGTTTCGACAGGAGCCGCCCGATCCAACCTTTCGGCAATGAAATCTTCCGCCCAACTGCCGAGATGCCAGTCGCGGATGAAGCCGCAATGGCCGCCGTGTTCGGTGATCGCGAGTTCGACCGAGGGCGGAAGCCGCAGGTCCGCGAAATCCGACGCCGGGCAGACCGGATCGTCCTTCGACGCGAGGATCGAGGTTGGCACCGCAAGGCCCGCCAGCTTGTCGCCCACCAGCGAATAGCCGTCGAGGTAATTGTCGAGCGAACCGAAATCGGTGTGCCTGAGCACCAGCGCTTCGGTGAGCGTGCGCAGCGTGCCGCGCAGGTCGCGCCGGGTGAACAGTTCCGCATCGTCGAACGCGCGCTGCTTCAGCTTCAGCGAGCGCCGCCATTTCCACATGAAATAGTCGTGGTACATGCGCGGCGCGTGTTCGAGCTGGAACAGCCCCGAGTGCGGATCGATCACCGGGCACACCGCGATCACGCGGGCGAGCTCGACGCCGGCGTCGGGCGCGCGCAAGGCCGCGCGCAGCGCGAAGTTGCCGCCCAGCGAAAACCCGGTGAGCGTGAGCGGGCGCGCCGGATACCTTTGCCGGATCGCGCGCAGTGCGCCGACCACTTCGTCGATGCGGCAGGAGTGGAAGATTTCGCGGTTGAGCCCGTGCGTGCCGCCGTGGTCGCGGAAGTTGAGGCGGAACACGTCCCAGCCTTCGGCCAGCAGGCGCGCGCCGGTCTGCAGCAGATAGGTCGAACGCGTGCTGCCTTCCCAGCCGTGGAACAGCACCGCGAGGCCGCGCGCCTCCGCGCGCACGTCCTGCGCGGTGCGGCAGCCGGTCAGGCGCACGCCGTCGCCGCAATCCAGCGTCACCCATTCGGCGTCGCGTTCCAGGCGGCGCGACAGGCGCGCGCGCGCGAGGCGGCGCAGCGAACTCGAGGCCAGCATCGACTGCAGGTGCGGACTCTTCAGCCACCACGACGGCCTGAAGTCGTCGTCGAACATCGGCGTCATGCGGCGATTCCCAGCACCTCGGCGATTTCGGCGCGCGCGGTTTCCGCCATCCGGCGGCGGCCGCCTTCCGGATCGAACACCACCGGCTTGAGGAAATGCACCTCGGCCGTGAGCGCGCGCGTCGCCAGCACCCTGCCCACGTTGTGCAGGAAACTTTCGCCCTTGGCGAACAGCATGTCGGTCGCCGGGACGCCGTCGCGCAGATATCGCAGCGCCACCGGCTGCACCGGCGCGGCCGCGTCCAGCGCGGCCTGCAGGATGCGCGCATGGAACACCTTCAGGGCGCCGGCCGGGGCGGTGCCGCCCTCGGGAAACGCCGCGATGCTGCGGCCCTCGCGCAGGCGTTCGCTCATCACCGCCATCACCGCCGCCAGCGAACCATTGTTGCCGCGCTGGTGGAAGATGGTGCCGCCGCGGCGCGCCATCCAGCCGACCAGCGGCCAGCGTCCGATCTCGGCCTTGGCCACGAAATCGGCGGGACGGATCGCGTGCAGCACGCTGATGTCCATCCACGAACCGTGGTTGGCGACGAACATCACCGGGTCGTGCAGCGGTTCGCCCACGCGCACCACGCGCACCCCGAACAGGCGCAGGAACAGCCGCGACCAGTTCGTGATCAGCGCCGCGCCGGCGGTGCCGGGCCGCGGACCGTGCGGCAACAGCGGAATCGCCGCGAGGCAGCCCCCGATCACCACCAGCAGCAACAGCGGCACACGCCACAGACAACGCAACACGCCCACGGGATTTCCGGCCGGCGTTGCCGCCGCACCTTCCACGATCGGTTTGGAGAACACTACTTTAACGTGGGAGCGGCGCCGGCGGCATCCTGCCTGCGTTCGGCTTACACTGGGCGCATGCGAAAGAGGACCGCACGATGAACACCACCCCGCGCCGCGTCGAACACCGCCAGACCGACAAGGGCTACATCCCGGTTTACGCCACCGGCGTGGTCGAGCAGCCGTGGGACACCTACACCCGCACCGACCACGAAGTCTGGGCCACCCTGTTCCGCCGCCAGCGCGAAGTCCTGAAGAACCGCGCCTGCCGCGAGTTCCTGGAAAACCAGGAACGCTTCGGCATGTCGCCCGACGCGATCCCGAAGTTCGCGGACTTGAACCGCGTGCTGCAAGCCGGCACGCAGTGGGAAATCGTCGGCGTCGAAGGGCTGCTTCCCGACGACGTGTTCTTCGACCACCTCGCCCATCGCCGCTTCCCGGTGAGCTGGTGGATCCGCAAACCCGAGCAGCTCGATTACCTGTCCGAACCCGACCTGTTCCACGACCTGTTCGGCCACGTGCCGATGCTGCTGAACCCGGTGTTCGCCGACTACGTGCAAGCCTACGGCCGCGGCGGCGTCAAGGCGCACAAGCTCGGCGCCGACGCGCTGACCCTTCTCACCCGGCTGTACTGGTACACCGTCGAATTCGGATTGATCGACACGCCCGACGGCGTGCGCATCTACGGTTCCGGCATCGTCAGTTCCAGGGGCGAGTCGATCTACTGCCTCGAATCGGATTCCCCCAACCGCATCGGCTTCGACCTCGAACGCATCATGCGCACGCAGTACAAGATCGACACCTACCAGCGCAGCTACTTCGTGATCGACAGCTTCGAGCAACTGATGGACGCGACCAGGCCCGACTTCACCCCGATCTACGCGCGCCTCAAGGACCAGCCCGCGATCCCCGCCTTCGAGTTGCAACCCGGCGACCGCGTGATCCATCGCGGGACGGGCGAGGGGTGATGACAGACGCGCGGGGCCCGGACTGTTTCGGTTGATGCGTGTACATCGGCGACGCGGGTCTTCGATCTCGTCATTCCAGCGACCTGATTAGCGACGAACCTCAGCCGATTGCATTGTCATTCCGGAGCGGGCCGCAGGCCCGAATCCGGAATCGGTCTGGAAGGTTGCGCGCGTAGTGATACCGATTCCGGGTTCCGCCGCAAGAAACCGCGGCGGCCCCGGAATGACGAGCAAAGCCATAGTCGCCCTACGGCCACACCTTGTGCGCGGGATCGAACTCGACGGTGACGCGCTGTTGTGCGCGCACGCCGAAGCCGCACACGGCGAGCGGGCCTTCGGCCATCGGTTCCAGGCCGAACGCCTGCTCGATCTCGACTTCGTTGATCGCGGCGGTGATGAACGCGCCGAGGTTCGCTTCGGTCGCGGCGAGGTACAGCATCTGCGACAGGTGCCCGGCGTCCAGGATCACCGCGCGATACGCCTTGGCGTGGTTGCGGTATTTCCAGAAATTGCGCTCGAAGCGCGACACCAGCGCGATCTGCACGGGCGCCGCGGCGTAATAGGCCTGTGCGGCTACGAAGCGTCGCGCCAGCGACGCCGCCGTGTCCGCATCCAGTTCGCGCAGCGGTTCCAGCGCGTGGGCGACCGGGTGGTAGTGATACAGCCCCGGCGGCACGCCTTCGACACGTTGCACCAACAGATACGCCTCGACCGCGTGCAGGCCGCCCGCCGACGGCACGGCCTTCTTCAGCAGTTGCACGCCGGGCGCGTAATCGCTGACTGCGCGCGCACCGAACGCGCGATACAGCACCGCGGAAAATACGTCGTGTGACAACGGCGCGGGATCGTAATTGCGGCAGGTGACGCGCCGATCCGCCAACGCATCAAGCGGCGACGGCGACGGCTTTTCCAAGTGCAGGCGTGACGCCGGCAACGCGCGTTCGCCGACCACCGGCGGCGCGGGACCCAGCCGTTCCAGCATCGTTTCCGAACTGGCGTCGGCAAACAACCGCTCGACCGCCTCCGAATCCACGTCGCGCCAACGCGTGTGGCGATGTGCGACCGCGGACAACCCGCGCCAATGCACCGCGCGCACGGCATCGTCGGCTTGCGCGAACCGGCGCGACGCTTCATCCGCCGGCTCCTGCGCGATCAGCAAGCCCTTCGCCAGCAACGCGTCCAGCACCGCGCGCGGATGCCGCTGCAACAGATCATCCAGCGACTGCCAATGACCGGGCGACAGCGTGCCCAGCGCGGCGACTTCGGCCGCATCCAGCGGAATTTCCTCGTCGCGATGCGCGGCCAGCGCGAGCCAACCCAACCGTTCGCGCACGCCGGTTTCGCCCAGCGCGAGTTCGGCAAGATCGAAGTCGATGGCTTCGCGCGGCTCGACCAGCACCATCGCGCAACGGCGCACTTGCATAGGCCCCGGTTCCCCACTTTACTTGCGCCGCGATGGCGCGGTTCCTGCATTGTGCCATCCACCACCACCACGCAAGGGGAAGCATCATGGCCGATTCGAAGTTGTCGCGCGAACACTCGCTCGCGTTATTGCAGAAACTCGCCACCGACGACGGCTTCCGCAGCCGTTACGAACAGAAGCCGGCCGCCGCATTGGCCGAGCTTGGCGTGCCGCACGAAACCATCGTGAACCTCAACGGGGCGTGCCTGGCACCTGCCAACCTGGCCAACAAGGAATATTTTCAGGCAGCGCATAAGGAATGGGCAACCGTAACAACCGACCAATGCCTGATGATGGCTTGGCCAAACGTGAAGCTGGATTTTTGATTCTGACGATCAGTGAGCTTCACTAACCAACTTCACGTCATGCAGGCGAGGAGCCACCCAAGGCAGATCCCGCGCTCGGGGCCATGCACGCAGGAATGCAGCTAGCGATCTCTGTGCCTGCTCCTTGTCGCCCAGAGCACTCGACAGCTCCGCAGCACGCAACAACGCCAAGTCCGATTCGGCGACATTGAAGGGCTCCAGCACAAGCTGTGCGTTGACCTCGAAATAGGCTCGACCACGGTGAGTGGACAGCCAACGGGCTTCCGTTAACGCGGCAGTTTGGTCGTGAGCGTCCGCATAGGCGTCCATCAGCGCGACGTGGGTGATGTACAACTCGCTGCCGTTGACCAGTGGCTTCAGGATCGCCAACGCATCTTCGGGCTTGCCGGATGCGCGGTCGATCTCTGCCTGAGCTACGGCAAGCAAGTTGTCCAAGATTGGCATGTCCGCGTCGGACGCGGGACCGGCGATGGCAAGTGCCCGCTTGGCGAGAGCGACATCGCCCGCTTGCGCAGCCAAGTAGGCTGAAAGCGCGACGTGGAATCTCAATTCTTGCCGATCGACCAGATCAGCCTTCGCGAGATTTTTTTCTTCCGAAGCGAGATAGTTCTCGAGTGCCGTGATTCGCGCCTTGGCAGATGTTCCGTTTAGCGATTGAAGGCTCAGTGTCATGCCGGCATACCGGCCCGAGATGCGCGGTCCCAGCGAATCGGCTTTCGTGCGTGTTTCAGCCAATAGCTTGTCCGCTCGCTGCCAATCCCCTTGGTCGACCGCCATTGCAATCGTGGCGGCGCTATCGATGATGTCAAAGCTGTCAGTACCGGATGCTTTGCCTTTGGCCAACAATGTTGCCGCTTCATTGAACCTACGCTGGGCAGCGTAGACACTCGCGTAAAGGGCGTTCTGGAATTGGGTCCCCTGCTGTACGGATGCGGAGAAAGCCTGTACTGCATCCTCGTACTTGCCCGCTTCGGCATGCAACACACCAAGCAAATAGTTGCTTATTGCATGATGAGGATTTTTGTCTGACAACGACCGCTTGAGGAACGGGATAGCATCCTCGTAGCGATTGGCATAATTATCGAGAGCGTAGGCGTAATCGCCCAACCCAGGGAAATAATCCGGATATACGGTAGCCAGCAGCTTCCATTTGTCCAGGGATTTGCCCGGCTCTACGAAACTCGCCGCAAAAGCATCTGCGTACAGCACATCGCGGGCGGACAAACGTTGATGGTCAGCCTGTGCCGCTCGAATTTGAGCGAGAGCCTTTACGGTTTGATCCTCACTACTGAAGATGTTTGCGAGGCCAATGTGCGCGAGCGCGAAATGCGGGTCGATCCGCAGCGCCTCGGCAAAGTACCCCTCGGCATCCTTGAAATCGCCAACGTTGTACGCGCGCTCGCCCAACGAATACGCCTTCAGCGCATTCAAGTCCGGCGTCGCCACCTGCGCCAGCGGCTGGGATTGCCTGGACACCATCGCCAGCGCCTCGCCCAGCTTGCCGCGCAACTGCTTGCTGACGCTGTCGAGCGATGGCAGCACGGATTGCGCGCCGAGGCCGTCGGCGGACACCGAATACACGGTGGCCTGGGTGTTGGGGTCGATCACTTCCGCGGTGACGCGCACGCGCCCGCCGACATCCGCGACGGTGGGCAGGATCAGGGCGCGCGCGCCTTCGCGCAGCGCGACCTGCGCGCCGATCGCGCGGTTGACGTCGGTCTTGTCCGGGTTCAATTCCATCCGTTGCAGGGTCTGCTGCACCGACAGTTCCGGCAGCACGTTGACGTACTGCGACTGCTCCAGGCTGATGCGCAGCGCGGAATCGACCGACTGGTCGTACAGCTTGTCGTCGGTGAGGTTGTGCAGGTCGCCCACCACCACCCAGTCGCGCGCGGCGAACGCCAGCGTGGGCGGGCTTTGCAGCAGGAACCACGCGCCGACGCCGATGCCGATCGCCAGCATCGCGGCTTCGGCGGCCAGCGTCAGCGGGCGCCACCACCACGGCAGGATGCGCTTGGCGGTGCGCACGGATTTCGGCGCGTGCAGCGGCGCGACTTCGTCCTCGCCCACTTCCACCACTTCGATGGGTTCGGGCAGGCCCTTGAAGCGGTATTTGCCGTGATCCTTCCAGTGCACGCGCTGCGCGGCTTGCGCGCCCAGTTCGCCCTCGGCGCGGTGCGCGATGCCGGCGGCGGCATCGGACATCAGGATCTGCTGCGGACGCGCGAGTTGCGCGAGGCGCGCCGCGACCGGTTTCACCAGTCCTTCCACCTCGATGGGCTTGGCGCCGCGCGCGACGTCTTCCGGCGCGTTTTCCCAGATCACCACGTCGCCCATGTGGACGCCGACCCGCGCGCGCACCACCACGCCTTCGGCGGCGGACATGTGTTTCAGGCCGCGCTGGTAATCCAGCGCGAACGCGGCGGCCTGGATGGGACGATCGAACAGCAGCAGGAAACCGTCGGTCTTGTCGATCTCGCGGCCCTTGTGGCGCTCGATCAGCGCGCGCGCAAGGCGGTCGTGCTTGCGGATGACGTTGGCGGCGTTCTGGTCGCCCATGCGTTCGACCAGCGCGGTGGAATCAGCGATGTCGCACACCACCAGCGTGCGCAGTTGCGGCGTGGCCATGCGGCCGGGACCGGGATGGGTTTCGAGCTGGCGGATTTCGGCGGTCATGGCGATGCCCGATTGAAGCCCCTCTCCCCGTGGGAGAGGGGTTGGGGTGAGGGTTCGGAAAAGTCGTGAAAATGGATCCACGCGAAACCCGGACCCTCATCCGGCGCTCCGCGCCACCATGGAGCTCTCGGCCATGGATGGCAGCTTCCCCCATTGGGAGAAGGAAAAACTTCAACTCATCACGTGCGCACCGTCGCCGCCGGAGCCTTTCACGTGGTACAGCGCGCAATCGGCCTCGCTGTACCAGATCGACCATTCGCCGTCGTCGCGGCACAGTCCGCCGCCGACGCTGACCGACACCGTGAGCGGCGGCGCGGACTGCGGGAAGCGCAACTGGCGCACGCCTTCGGCGATGCGCAGCGCGCGTTCAGTCAGCTCGCGCTGGTCCTGCACCTGCGTCAGCAGCGCGAATTCGTCGCCGCCCAGCCGGCACGGCAGGTCGGTGACGCCCGCGGCATCCTGGATTTCCGCGCCGATCGCGCGCAGCACCTCGTCACCCACCAGGTGCCCGTACTGGTCGTTGATCTGCTTGAAGTGATCGATGTCAATCAGCAGCAGGCCGATGTGGCGATGGCGGTCGCGCATCTCGGCGGCGCCCTCGAGGTACTGGTACAGCCCGCGCCGGTTGCACAGGCCGGTCAGGTCGTCGGTGCAGACCTGGCGGCGCGCCAGTTGCAACTGGTCGCGGGTCTGGCGCAGCGAATCGAGCGTCTGCATCAGGTCTTCGTTGCGGCGCTTGTAGTTGGCGATCAACTGTTGTTCGCTGGCCACGAGGTAGGTGAAGGAGCGCAGCATGAACTGCGCGATGGCCAGCGGATCGCGGCGCATCAGGCCTTCGAAGGCCTCGGGGTCGATCAGGTAGACCACGCTGGCCTCGGCCGCGAGCGCGCTGCCGGAACGCGCGTGCTGGCCCACGAACAGGGCCAGCTCGCCGAAATATTCGCCGGCGCCGACCAGCTTGTCGGGCAGGTCGCCGGCGAACTCCAGCAGGATGCGGCCGGATTCGATCACGAACAGGCTGCGGCCGAATTCGCCGCGGCGGAACACGGCCCGCCCGGCATCGAGTTCGATGCGCTGGCCCACCTCGGCGAACAGTGCCATCTCGTGCGCCGACAACTGGCGCGGCAGCCGGCCCATGGCCGGCACGCTTCCCGGCGGCTCGGTGGGATCCCTCGTGACCCGCTGCGACTGGACGCTCGACACAACCACCCCCTTTGAGGTCGGTGGTCGATCATACTGCAGCCCCGTCCGGCCCGCATCGCAGCGGGCTATCCGGCCGAACGAGCGTTCGGCTCCGGGCGGGTACGCGCGGGAAAGCTGTCACACTCCGCGGTGCTTTCCCCTCACCCTTTGCCCTCTCCCGTGAACGGGAGAGGGGAAGTTGGTGCCGGCGGGTTCGGCTTCGGGCAGGTTTGCGTGTGGGGAAGCCGTCAGACTCCGCGGTGTTTTCCTTGATAGGGGGCGTAGAAGGCGCGCAGCGCGGCGATGTCGGCGTCCTTGTCGTCACCGGGCGTAAACAACGGGCCAAGGCCGATCACCTTGCGCGGATAATCGAAATAGCCCGGCAGGATCGGCACGCCGGCCTGGCGCGCGATGTGCCAGAAGCCTGATTTCCATTTCGCAACAGCCTTGCGCGTGCCCTCGGGCTCGATGCCCAGCCACAGCCGCTCGCGCGCGCGGAAACGTTCGACCATCTGCTCGACCACGTCGCCCGCGGCGCCGCGGGCGATCGGCACGCCGCCAAGCTTGCGCAACAGCCCGCCCAACGGCCAGCGGAACAGTTCGCGCTTGGCCATGAACGCGATGTCGGCGCCCAGCGCGATCTTGAACAGCAGGCCCCAGATGCCGTCCCACCACGACGAATGCGGCGCGACGATCAGCACCAGTTTCGGCACGTCCGGCAGCGCGCCTTCGAGACGCCACCCGCTGGCGCGCACGGCGGCGCGGAACGCGTGGCGCCAGGCGCGATCGGGAAACTGCGGCATGTTGGGCGGCAGCCGCGGGGGCAGATGACTCGGCGAGCAACCGTCCGTGGTGCTGGGCGCCTGCCCGGCCGTCCCTGGCCGTGCGCTCGCCGGCGCGGAATGCGATTCAACGCATTCCGCGACAGACCCCGGCTCGCCCACTCGCGCTGCGCGCTCGTCGCCCTCCCCCGCATGCGGGGGCACGTCATTGCCCCCTCCCATTCGCGCTGCGCGCTCATCTCCCTCCCCCGCATGCGGGGGAGGGGTGGGGTGGGTGCGATCACGCGACGGGTTGCTCAATCGTCGCTCCACGCGCGACCGCGGTTGCGTTTCACCGCGCCGCGCTGTTTCTTGCCGGCGATGCGGCGTTCCTTCGAAGCGCGGGTCGGCTTGGTCGCCACGCGTTTCTTCGGCGGCGTGAGTGCGGAGCGGAGGATTTCGACCAGCCGCGCGCGCGCATCCTCGCGGTTGCGCGCCTGGTCGCGGAAACGGCGCGCCTGGATCACCAGCACGCCGTCGTCGGTCAGCCGCCGGTCGCGCCGCGCCAGCACCCGTGCGCGCACGTCTTCGGGCAGCGAGGGCGATTGCGCTACATCGAAGCGCAATTCCACCGCGCTTTCGGTGCGGTTGACGTGCTGCCCGCCGGGGCCGTCCGCGCGCAGGAAGCGCTCGGTCAATTCCGATTCGGGGATGTCGATGGAAGCCGAGATGCGCATGCGGCAAAGATTACGCGAGAAACGCTATGCAGCGGGCCAGACGAGTTCCAGCTTCGTGTTGTTGAACTCCGGATCGTCCAGCGAACCGCCGCGCGTCAGGCGCAGACCACTCGGCACACCTTCGACATCCAGCGTCGAGCCGTCGCCGAAGCGCATCCCGCGCGCCTGCAGGTCGACCAGTCGTGCCGCGATCGCGCCGGCACGTTGCACCTCCGCCTGCGGCACGCGGCGGATGCTGACGTCGGGGCGCGCGAACTTGCGCATGCCGCGGGTCTTGACCCACGCGCTGCCGCCGGCGTCGTCGTGGCACAGCACCAGCACGTGATTGCGCGGCGCCGAACGCTCGCCGGCGTCGTAGCGCGTGCGCCAGTCGTCGGCACCGAACATCTCGAGGATCTGCGGATCGACCACCGCGACGCCGCCCGCATCCAGTAGCGCAGCGATCACGCCCAGTGTGTCGCGCAAATATGCGAGCGAGTCGGCATCGGCCAGCTCGCCGCGCAGCATCAGGCATTCCGGCGCCTTGCGCGCGGCTTCGAACGCCTCGTGATTGCCTTCGCGCAGGATTTCACCGAGCGCGCCGCGCAAGGGATGGCCTTCCCAGTGCGCCAGCATGGCCTTCGGGATGCGTCCCATCTGGACGCCCGCGGGCAAGCCCGCGCTGCCGTGCGCGGAGAGATCGAGCCGCAGCTCCACGGGAAATTCGCCGAACACGAAGTACACCAGCATGGCCTTGGCTTCGTCGCGCGTCCAGTGCGGGCGCGACCAGTCGGGTTCGGACATCGGAGATTCCTTGGAGCTTCGCAGGACGCTGGTCATCGACGCAGGTCTCGCCGACAATCGCCATTCTTGCACGAACACCGAGTTCGATTCCCGATGTTGAATCCGCAACAACGCGCCGCCGTCGAATACGTCGACGGCCCCCTGCTGGTGCTGGCCGGCGCCGGCTCGGGCAAGACCCGCGTGATCGTCGAGAAGATCGCGCACCTCGTCGCGCGCGGCGCCGCCCCGCCGGCGAAGATCGCCGCGATCACCTTCACCAACAAGGCCGCGCGCGAGATGCGCGAACGCGTGGCGAAGCGGGTGAAGGGCGAAGCTGCCGAAGCGCTTTCGGTGTGCACCTTCCACGCGCTGGGCCTGAAGTTCCTGCAGATCGAGCATGCGCGCGCCGGCCTGCGGCGCGGCTTTTCGGTGCTGGACGCCGACGACAGCGCGGGCATCGTCAAGGAACTCGCGGGCGCGGCGGTGAAGCCCGAGCAGTTGTTCCAGTTGCGCTCGCTGCTGTCGCGGATGAAAAGCGACGGCCTCACGCCGGAGCAGGCGCTGGACGCCGCGCGCGCACCGCGCGAACTGGAAGCCGCGAAGACCTACGCCGCGTACCAGAAGCGGCTGGCCGCATTCAACGCGGTCGATTTCGATGACCTGATCCGGCTGCCGGTGGAAATCCTGCAACGTGATGAAGAAGTCCGGCTGGCGTGGCGCGAACGCATCCGCTACCTGCTGGTGGACGAGTGCCAGGACACCAACGCCGCGCAATACGCCTTCCTGAAACTGCTGGCCGGCGAGCGCGGCGCGTTCACCTGCGTGGGCGACGACGACCAGTCGATCTACGCGTGGCGCGGCGCCGATCCCGGCAACCTCGACCAGTTGGCGCGCGACTATCCGAAACTGCGCGTGGTCAAGCTGGAACAGAATTACCGTTGCGCGCAGCGCATCCTGCGTGCGGCCAACGCGCTGATCGCCAACAATCCGCACGCGCACCCCAAGAAACTGTGGAGCGCGCACGGCGAAGGCACGCCGATCCGCGTGCTGGAATGCCGCGATGCCGAGCACGAAGCCGAACGCGTCGCGTCGCAACTGCTGCACCTGCGCGGCAAGCACGCGTTGGCGTGGTCGGACTGCGCGCTGCTGTATCGCGGCAACCACCAGGCGCGCGCGCTGGAAAAGGCGCTGCAGTTGGCGCGCATTCCGTATCACCTGACCGGCGCACTGAGCTTCCTCGATCGCGCCGAGGTCAAGGACGTGCTGGCGTATTTGCGGCTTGTCGCGAACCCCGACGACGACGCGGCGTTCCTCCGCATCGTCAACGTGCCGCGCCGCGAGATCGGCGCGACCACGCTGGAGAAGCTCGGCGAACTCGCGCAGTCGAAGCACCTGTCGCTGCTGACCGCCGCGCACAGCCACGCGGTGCTGCAGCAACTCGCGGCGCGGCCGGCTGCGGCGCTGGCGGGCTTCGTCGAGCTGATCGACGGACTGCAGGCGCACGCCCGGCACGCCGGCGCCGTCGATCTGACCGAGGAACTGCTGCGCCGCACGCGCTATGTCGAACATCTTGCGCACGGCGTGCGCGACGAAGCCCTGCGCGAGCGCCGCCTCGGCAACGTGCGCGAACTGATCGGCTGGTTCCGCGCGATGGACGACGGCCGCTCGCGCGCCAACGATCTCGCCGCGCAGCTCGCACTGCTGTCGCGCGCCGACAAGGACGACGGCGGCGACGCGGTACGCCTGATGACCCTGCACTCGGCGAAAGGGCTGGAGTTCCGCTGCGTGCACATCGTCGGCTGCGAGGACGGCACGCTGCCGCACGAGGGCGCAATCGACGAAGGCCGACTCGACGAGGAACGCCGCCTGTTCTACGTCGGGCTCACCCGCGCGAAAGAGCTGCTGCATCTGAGTTACAGCGTGCAGGGGCGGCGCTTCGGGCAAACGTTCAAGCAAAAACCCAGCCGCTTCCTCGACGAACTGCCGGCGAGTGACCTGCACCGCGACGGTGCCGATCCCGAAGCCGATGCTCAAGCACGGCGCGAAGCCGCGGCCACGCATCTGGCGAAGATCGCGGCGATGCTGGGTTGAATCGCGCCCCGAAGGCGGGTGACAACCCGCCTTCGGGTGATCCCACTCGGCGGGATGCGCTGCGCTACTCCCGCCCTACCGCAACTGCCCGCGCGCGGGATGCGCCGCTGCGCGGCTTTTCCCGCCCTACGGCAGGATCACCGATTGCTATCATCGCCCGCCATGCCTGCATCGCCACCCATCCCACGCAAGCTGCTGGCGCCGCGCCACTGGCCGGCGTGGCTGGGCATCGGCTTCATTCGCGCGATCGTGTGGCTACCGGCGCGCTGGGTGATCCGGCTGGGCGCGGCATTCGGCGTGCTCACATCGCCGCTGCTGCGCGCAAGGCGGCACGTGATCGCGCGCAACCTCGAACTGTGTTTTCCCGAACTCGATGCGCAACAACGCGAAGCGTTGCGCCGCGAAGCCACCCGCGAGATGGGGCGGATGCTGGGCGAATTCGCGCTGGGCTGGTTCGCGTCCGATGCGAAGCTCGCGAAGCTGCACGTCGACATCGAGGGGCTGGAACATCTCGAAGCCGCACGCGCCGCGGGCCGTGGCGTGCTGCTGGTGGGCGGGCATTTCTCGCACCTGGAACTGTGCGCGCGGCTGATCTCGCGCCGGATCAGGATCGCCGGGATGTACCGGCGGATGGATTCGGACGTGTTCGAATGGAACGTGCTGCGCGCGCGCCTCGCCTACGCCGACGCGATGTTCGACAAGGACCAGTTGCGCGGATGCGTGAAATACCTGAAGCGCGGCGGCACCGTCTGGTATGCGCCCGACCAGGACATGCGCGGCAAGGATTCGGTGTTCGCGCCGTTCTTCGGCATCCCCGCTTCGACGATCACGGCGACCCATCATCTCGCGCGGCTCTCGGGCGCCGCGGTGATGCCGTTCTTCCACCGCCGCACCGAAGATGGCGGTTACGTGCTGCGGCTGGAAGCGCCGCTGGAAGACTTTCCGGGCGATGATGTCGTCGCCGACACCGCCCGCGTCAACGCCGCGATCGAGCGCATGGTGCGCGAAGCGCCCGCGCAATACCTGTGGGCACACAAGCGGTTCAAGACACGGCCGGAGGGGATGCCGCGGGTGTACGGGCGGGACTCGGGACACGGGACTCGGGGCTCGGGGAAAGGCTGAGAAGCGCAGTCCAGTGCCATGGCCCGCCCAATGGAGCGGGCACCACGATTCGATTGAGGGCAGGCCGTGCAGGAGCCCGCTGAATGTGCGCGCTACCGCTCTTGATCTTGCCGAGTCCCGAGTCCCGGGTCCCGAGTCCCGGCTCTCCGCGCCTCATGCAACTTCGCATACTTCAGGAACACGTAGAACGACCCCAGCACGCTGGCGATGAAACCGGCCCAGCCGGACAGGAAATAGCGCTTGAAGAGGTATTGCCGCACGAAGAAGATCGGCGGGTACACCAACATCATCGGGCCGCTGAAACGCTGCTTGCGCGCGAGCTTGTCGGCGACCATGCCGGACGAATAGCGGTTGATCTTGGCGACGCGCGCGGCGATGTCGTCGTCGCCCATGTTGACGAAGTCGGCGCGATGGAGCGTCGCGACCGGGCCGTCCACTTCCACCGCCGCGTGCACCGGCACCGCGTTCATGCGCCCGCGCCGGCGGTCGAACAGGCGCAGGTGGCCGTTGCGATGGCTCCACGGGTGCTGCACGCTCCAGAACATCCGCTCGCGGCGCGGCAGGCGAAATCCCGCCTTTTGCGGATTTTCCAACGCGCGCTCGATCACTTCGCGCGTGCCGGGCGACAGGATTTCGTCGGCGTCGAGATTCAATATCCAGTCGTGCGCCGCCATGTCGATGGCGCGCTGCTTCTGCGGGCCGTAATCGTCGAACGGATGCGTGGCAACGCGCGCGCCGTGGCGGCGCGCGATTTCCACCGTTGCGTCGGTGGATCCGGAATCCAGCACCACGATCTCGTCCGCGAAGTCGGCCGCGGCGAGGCAGCGTTCCAGCGTGTCCGCGTTGTTGAAGGTGATGACGACCAGCGAGAACTTTTCACGCGCCATGCGCAAGATCCTTCATCCGCATGTGGGCGCGCTGAACCGGCGCATCGTCGGGAACATCCGCGTACAAGGCCGCGCACCACAACGCCAGCAACCACCAGAACAGCAAGCCCCACCACGCGGAGTAGAACGCGAGGTGTGTGTTCAGCGGGAACACCGTGGCGGCCAGGGCCACGGTGACGGGGAACGTGCGCCGTCGCGCTTCCGGCCCCGCGCTGCGCCAGGCGCGGATCGCCAGCACGACACCCGCCAGCCACAGGATCAATCCGACCACGCCGGTGTCGCCGAGGATTTCCAGCACGATCTGGTGCGGATGGCAGGCGCCCTCGCCCACGCCGCAGGCTTCGGACGTGACGAAGTGATCGTTGGGCGGCGCGTAATGCGGATACGCCTCGCGAAAATCGCGCACGCCCACGCCGACGACCGGATGCGCCGCGATCATCCGCGCGGTCACGCGCCAGATGTCGAGGCGGCCGCTGCTGGCGTAATCGAGCGCATGGCGGCTGTCGTGCAACGCGGCCAGCGTGCGGTTCATCCGCGCATCGAAACGCGACGACGTCTTCCACGCGATGCCCATCGCCGCCGCGACCACCACGCAGGCGGCGAGCACCCACGCGGCGAACCGCAGCGGCGAGCGCGCCTCGACCCAGAAGAACGTCAGCAGAACGACGGCATAGGTGATCCACGCCGCGCGTGAACCGGCCAACAGGATCGGCACCAGCAGGAACAGCATCGCGGCGATCAATCCCGCGCGGCCGAAGCGCCGCCTGGCCGCCCACAGCACGAACGGCGACAGCGAGGCCAGCACCGGCCCGAGTTTCAGGTTTCCGGCGCCGAAGATGCCGGAAATCCGCTGCGGATCGGCGTGGCCGCCGAGGCTGAAGCCTGTCAGCGCCTGCACCCACGCATCCACCGCCCACAACGCCACCACTACGCCGGTCGCGAGGCACAGCGCGTTCAACCGCGATTCGCGCCGCGCCGCGAAGCACACGTACACCGCGAACGGCGCGAAACGCAGGTACGCCGCCGCGCTGCTCCAACTGCGCGCGGGATCGATCGCGGCCGGCGCCGAGATCAATGCTGCCCCGAAATACGCGGCCCACAACCACAGCACCAGGCGCGCGCCGGGATGCCCAGTCAGCGCGTGCCGGTCGCGCACGAACAGGATGATTGCACCCAGCATGCAGATCAGCACGCCGAGTTCGCTGGAACGTCCGAACGGCAGCAGGAACACCACCAGCCAGATCGGCGTCAGCGGCGACAGCAGTGCGGCGCGAAGGCGTTGGGCGGACGACTCGCTCATCGACGGCCACGAGGCGGAAAACGCGCATCGTAACCGCGACAGACTCGCACCGCTGTCAGGATCTCCGTGGTGTGGAGGCCAATTCCCGATACATCGCCAACACCGCCTCTTGCATGTCGGCGAGGCGGTAGCGTTGCAGCGGCGGGATGGGCGGCGCGCGGCCGATCAATTCCGCGGCGCGGTCGGTCAGCTTCACCGCGTCGCCGACCGGCACGCGTCCGGCCGGGTACAGCTCGGCCAGCAATTCGCCGACGCCGCCGTGTGCGTAGCCGAGCACCGGGCGGCACAGCGACAGCGCCTCGATCACGGTGCGGCCGAAACTCTCGGGCTTGTTGGAAAGCTGCAGCACCAGGTCGGACACCGCGAACACGTCGCGCACATCGCTGCGCGGCGGCGAAAACGCCACGATGTCGGCGACGCCGAGGGTCTGCGCCAGCGTCTGCATTTCGCGCAGATAGGCCTCGCGTCCCGCCTCGACCACGCCCAGCAGCAGCAGGCGCGCGTCCACGCCGCGTTCGCGCAGGGCAGCGATCAGTTGGATCGCGTCGGCGTGGCCCTTGAGGCGCGTGCCGCGTCCCGGCAGGGTCAGCAGCGGCGCGCCGGCCAGTTGGGGGAACTCAGCGAAGAACGCCTTGCGCCACGCATCGTCGGGCCGGTAGCCGTAGGGAAAGGCATCCGGGTCGATGCCGCGTGGAATCACGGTGAGCCTCGCGGCATCCACATGCGGGTAGTGGCCCAGCACGAAATCGTGCACGGTCTGCGACACCACGATCACCCGCTCGCCACGGGTCATGATGCTGCTCCAGCGGCCGGGGGAATTCAGCCCATGCACGGTGGTGACGAAATGCGGCCGCGGGCGCATGCCGCGCAGCGCGAGCCAGCCCAGCCACGCCGGCACCCGCGAACGGGCATGCACGATGTCGGGGCCGATCGCGGTCAAGGCGCGTCGCAAGCTGCCGATCCTGGTCAGGCTGCGCAGCGACTTGGAACCGACGTCCAGCACGACGTGCTCGCCGCCCTCGCGCTCCAGCCGCTCGGCCAGCCGGCCGCCCGCCGAAATCACCACCGAACGATGTCCCGCCGCGACCAGCGCGCGCGAGACTTCCAGCGTCGAACACTCGGCGCCGCCGTTTTCCAGCGCCGGCAGCAACTGGACGACGGTGAGGCGGGGTTGCGCGGCGGCGGACTCGGACACGGGCCCCAATGGCACGGCTGCAGTGGGCATGAGGGAAGGCATGCAAGAAATGCGCCGTCCCTTGCGTGCGGATGCTCCGATGACCGCCTGAACGGTTCAGCCTTCGGAACGCTTGAGCACGTATTCCGCGCCGCAATACGGACACACGGTGGAGCCGCCGTCATCCACGATCGGCAGGTAGATGCGTGGGTGCGAATTCCACAGCGTCATTTCCGGCAGCGGGCAAGCCAGCGGCAGGTCCGCCGCGGTCACTTCGTAGCGCCGCTTGGCGTTGGCGGGTTCGCCCACGGGAAAGGAGGGGGCAGGCTGGGGAGACATGCTTCGAGGGTCCGCTGGAGTCAACGCCGGCAATTCTAACGCAGCCCGGCGCGCACCCGCCTCAACTCGCCCGCGAAGTCACCTCCAGCGACACCGACTGCACGCCCGGCAGGCCGCGCAGGGCGTCGGCCAGTTCGCCCAGCCTGTTGCGTTCGAAGCCGCGCGCGAACTCCACCGAGACCTCGTCGCCATCGTCGGGAATGCGGCGGGTCACGATGGTGCTGGCCGGGAGCTCGCGGCTGGCCAGCACGGCTTCGATCGCCGCCAGCGAAGCGCGGCTGGCGAAACCGATCCGCACCTGCGGCAGGGTCTTGCGCACCGCGAAACGGCGCTCCAGCGGTTTCAGCACTGCCAGGATCACCCATGCCACCGCGGTCGCGATCACGCCGGCGACATACATCCCGCCGCCGACCGCGAGCCCGATCGCCGCCACCGTCCACAGACCCGCGGCGGTGGTCAATCCGCGCACCACGTTCTCGCGCTGCATGAACATGATGGTGCCGGCGCCGAGGAAACCGATGCCGCTGACCACCTGCGCGGCGATCCGCGACGGATCCAGCACCACGTGAGGCCATTGCTGGAGGATGTCCGAAAACGCGTAGGCCGAAACGATCATCACCAGCGCCGCGCCGAGGCACACCAGCATGTGGGTGCGCAGCCCCGCGGCCCAGGTGTGGCGCTCGCGGTCGAAGCCGATCACCGCACCGAGCGCGGCGGCGAGCAACAGGCGCACTGCAATTTCCCAGGTCGGCAGCATGGTGCGAATCCGCGATATCCGAATGGCGAAAGTCTATCCGCCAAGCGAACTCCCGCATAATCACGCGACCTTTCCGACACCAACCCGATGCCACACCCGCCCCATACCGCCTGGGTCATCAGCGACGGCGCCGCCGGCAACGAGCGCCAGGCGCTCGCGCTGGCGTCCGCGCTGGGGGTCTCCGCGCGCGTGCTCGCGTTGCCGTTGCGCGCGCCGTGGGCGTGGTTCGCGCCGCGCCGGCTGCCGGGCGGACGCCTCGCCCTGGCGCCGCGCGACCGCGCCGGCTTCGAACCGCCGTGGCCCGACATCGCCATCGGTTGCGGACGTGCGGCGGCGCTGCTGACGCGGATGCTGCGCGACCTGTCCGATGGCGATTGCTACAGCGTGCAGATCCTCGACCCGCGCATCGATTCGCGCCATTGGGATGCCGTGATCGCGCCGCGCCACGATCGGCTTGAAGGCGCGAACGTGTTGACCACGCTGGGTTCGCTGAATCCGGTCGACGACACCTGGCTTGCGTCCGGGCGCGAGGCGTTCCCGGATTTCGGCGCGCTGCCGGGTCCGCGCGTGGCGTTGCTGGTCGGCGGCCCGCGCCGCGGCATCGAGTTCGACGATGCGCTCGCGCAAAAACTGATCGCGCTGGTGCGCGAGGTCGCGCAAGGCGGCGTGCTGGCCACGGTTTCGCGGCGCACCCCGCCCGCGTTTGCCGCAACCCTGCGCGACGCACTCAAGGACTTCCCTGGCGTGTTCTGGAACGGCGACGGCGCCAACCCCTATCCCGGCCTGCTCGGCTGGGCCGACCGCATCATCGCGACGCCGGATTCGGTCAACATGCTGTCCGAGGCCTGCGCCACCGGCGCGCCGGTGCACACCACGACAGCCGCGCCGTTGCCGGAAAAAATCGCTCGCTTCCACGCCGCGCTGCGCGAACGCGGCCTATTGACCGAACCAGGTGCGCCGCGCGCCGGCGTGCCGCCGCTCCGCGAGACGCAAGCCGTCGCGGCCGAGCTGCACAAGCGCATGGCGGCGCGCGCGTAGCGTGCGCTTTGCGCACGTCCGATCAAGAGAGGTTTCGCACGCCCTCGGCGAGAGAGTGACTTTCTGTTTCGGCAGCATTAGGTTGGGCTGACCCCGGACTTGATCCGGGGGAAGCCCAACATGGACAAACCACAGCGTTGGGTTTCGCGTGGCTCAGCATCGATGTTGGGCTTCCGCCGATGAAGCTGGCGTCAGCCCAACCTACGGCGCTGGAGGCACGCGGGAAAAGACGGGGATGTGGTGAGAGGACACGCAAGTTTTCCCCTCACCCCAACCCTCTCCCGCAAGCGGGAGAGGGGGAGATACACGGAATCCCGGCGTACGCCGGGGCGACGACAAATGATGCGTGCCTGCACGCAGGCTCCTACGATGCCTGGCTGTAGGAGCGAGCGTGCTCGCGACTCATGTCGCGCCGAAATCGAAACCCGCGCGCCGCGCAACCTCCAGTACCTTCGCGCAACGCGCGTCCAGCACCAGATCGCGTGGCACCACGCGATGCTCGCCCGCCAGGGTCGCGGACAACGCCCGCGCCAGCAATTCGGCATGCGCCACGCCCAACGCGCCCGCGTCTTCGCCCGTGAGCACGCCCGCCTGCACGCAGGCCGCGAGCAGACACGGGGTGTCGCCGTGCGCGGCGAGTTCCGGATGCGCGTGCGCATGCGCCAACACCAAGCCCTGCAGCAGGAACTGGATGTCCAGCAACGCGCCGGCGCCCTGTTTCAGGTCCAGCGCGCCGGCGTCGGAACGGTCGCGCTGCTTGCGCCACTCGGCGCGCATCCGGCACACGTCCGCGATCACCTGCGCGCGTTCGCGTTTCCGGCACAGCACTTCGTCACGGGCGCGCGCGAAGGCGTCGCCCAACGCCGCGTCGCCGGCCACCGCGCGTGCGCGCACCAGTGCCTGCTGCTCCCAGGTCCACGCGCGTTCGCGCTGGTAGGCGACGAACGCGGGCAGGCTGGCGACCAGCAGCGACTTGCCGCCATCCGGACGCAGGCGCGTATCGACTTCGTACAACCGCCCGCCGCGGGTCGGCGCCGACAGCCAGTGCACCACGCGCTGCGCGAGGCGCGCGTACCAGCGCGCGCCGTCCAGCGGGCGCGCACCGTCGCTCGTCGCCTCGCCGCGCGCGGCGTCGTACACGAACACCAGGTCAAGATCGGAATTGAAACCCAGCTCCGAACCGCCGAGGCTGCCGTAGCCCAGCACCGCGATGCCGCTGCCCTCGCCCGGCAGGCGGCCGTGTTGCGTGACCAATTCGCGCTCGGCCAGATCGAGCACCGCGCCCACCACCGCGTCCGCGAGTTCGGCCAGCGCCTGCGCGGTCGCCACCGCGTCGAGTTCGCTGTCGCGGAACGCGAGCCCGCAACGCATCCGGTAGCTGCCGCGCCATTCCGCGATCGCGGTGAGCATCGCCTCGGGGTCGCCGCCCGCCTGCGCCGCCGCGAGTTGCTGCGCGAGTTCGGCGCGCAGATGGACGGCGCCGCGCGCGAGGTGTTCGATGCGCGGCGCCAGCACGTCGTCCAGCAGCAGCGGTTGCGCGATCACGCGTTCGGCCAGGAACGCGCTGTCCGCGCACAACGCCGCCACCCGCGCGCGCGCCGCCGGCTGTTCCTGCAGCAGCGCGAGGTAGGCCGAACGCCGCGCCACCGCCTGCACCAGCCGGGCAAGGCGGACCAGCGCGTCGGCAGGCGCCGAAGTCGCTGCCGCGGCGTCGATCAGGCCGGGCATCAGGTGTTCGATGCGGCGTGCGCCGCGCGCGCTGAGTCCGTGCAGATTGGCGACCTGGCGGAGCGCATCGAGGCAAGGTTCCGGCGGCGCGAACCCGGCGCCGCGCAGCAGCGCAGGATCGAGGCTGCCCTCGCGGACCTGCCGCCACAGCCGTGCGCCCTCGCCCGGCGCCGCGCGCCCGGCCTCCGCGCGCTCCGTGCCTTCGCGCGGTTGCAGCACCTCCGCGAAGATCGCGGAGACCCGCTCGCGCTGCCGGTTCAATTCCGCGGCGAGCGCCGCCCAATCGCGGCGGTCCAGCGTGCGCGCGATGCGCTCGCGGACCAGCGCGTCGTTCGGCACGGCGTGGGTCTGGCGGTCGGCGAACATCTGCACGCGGTTTTCCAGCCGCCGCAGGAACAGGTAGGCCTCGCGCAATTCGAGCGACTGCCGCTGCAACAGGTAGCCGCGCGCCGCGCACGCGCCCAGCGCGGGCAACAGGCCGTGCACGCGCAGCGAGGGATCGCGGCCGCCGCGGATCAGCTGCTGCAACTGCACCACGAATTCGATTTCGCGGATGCCGCCCGCGCCCAGTTTCAGGTCGTCGGCGAGATCGCGGCGCGCGACTTCCGCGTCGATCAGCGCCTTCATGTCGCGCAGGCCGGCCAGCGCGGTGTAATCGAAATAGCGCCTGTAAATGAACGGGCGCAGGGTTTCCAGCAGGCGCCGGCCGGCAGCGAGATCGCCCGCGACCGGGCGTGCCTTGATCCACGCGTAGCGCTCCCAGTCGCGGCCTTCGCGCTGGAAGTACTGCTCCATCGCGGCGAACGAGGCGACCACCGGACCGGAATCGCCGAACGGGCGCAGCCGCAGGTCCACGCGCGCCGCGATGCCGT
This sequence comes from Rhodanobacteraceae bacterium, assembly GCA_030123585.1. Lineage (NCBI taxonomy): Bacteria > Pseudomonadati > Pseudomonadota > Gammaproteobacteria > Lysobacterales > Rhodanobacteraceae > Rhodanobacteraceae bacterium. The sequence goes on along the minus strand of CP126120.1, from coordinate 2,596,822 downwards.
CGGCGGTCGCTTCGGTCATCAGCCGCACGAACTCGCGCGCCACGCGCGTGAAGAACTCGGCGTTGTCGAGCGGGCGCGCGCCGTCGGTCGCGCCGCCTTCGGGATAGGCGAGCACTAGATCCACGTCGGAAGAAAAGTTGAGTTCGCCGCCGCCCAGCTTGCCGAGCGCGAACACCACCAGCGACTGCGACGCGCCGTCCGCGTCGCGCGGCGTGCCGTGGCGCGTGCGCGCGGCGCGCTCGGCGATGTGCAGCGCGTCCTCGATCAACACCTCGTACAGCACGGTGGTCCCCGCCAGGGTGTCGGCCACTTCGTCGAGGCCGTTGACGTCGCGGAACACCAGCCGCACCGCTTCGGCGCGGCGGAAGCGCCGCAACGCGGCGAGCGGATCGCCGGCCGGATGCCGCAACGCGCCGGCCCGCGCGCTGGCCGGCGCGGGGTCGCGCAGGCGTTCCAGCCCCGCCGCGGTCAGCAGCCCCGGATCGTTCCGCAGCGCTTCAAACGCGAAGTCGCTGGCCAGCACCAGGCGGCGCAGGCGTTCGCCCACGCCCGCGTCGTCGTGCATCACCACGCCGGCGGCGCGGCAGCGCGCGGCGAGTTCGGCATAGCGTTCGGCAACCAGGTGTTCCAGCGCGGACGGCAGCGGCATCCGGGAATTATTCCATTGTTTTTGCGATCATCCCTGATCGCGGCATTACCAAAATCACAGGAGAACGAAACGATCTTCGGCTGGTCAACATCAGGACGGCCACCAGAGCCGCCATCCATGGCCAAGAGCTCCCTGGCCTGACTTTCCACAACAGCCGCTCCGAATCGCTCGTCCCGTCAACCCGAAGCTGCTTAAAACGTTCATTCTGGGTCGGGTAGGCTAGCCCGAGCCGATCCTTGCACCAGGCCCGCATGGCTCCCGTTTCCGTTCCCGCATCCGGGCACCGCCCGTCCTTCGGCCGCATCGCGTTGATCGCGGCGCTCGCGATCGCGTTCGTGCTGTGCACGGCGTGGCTGGACGGCGGCACCGACATGCTGCCGGTGGCCTTGTGGAACCACCCGGACTGGATCCCCTGGTGGAACCCGCCGCTGCGGATGCTGTGCAACGCGCTGCCGGGCCTGCTGCTGGCGTTCGCGCTGTTCGCGTGGTCGCGCCGCGCGGGCTGGTCATTCGCGCTGGCGTTCGGCCTGCAGGCGCTGGTCTACGGCGCGAACGCCCTGAAGGTGCAGAACCTCGCGATCCCGCTGATGCCCGCGGACTTCCGGATGCTCGGCCAGCTTCGCCACGGCGGCGGCGAATTGCTGGCCGGTTACCTGCCGCACCCCGTGCTGTTGATCGTGGTCCTGGTCGCGTGCGTCGCGGCGCTGGTGGCCTGGCTGGTGTTCGAGCCGCCGCTGCTGCGTAGACGGCCGCGCCGCTGGCGCGCGCTCGCGTCCGTGGTGTTGTTCGCGGCGCTGATCACCCTGCTCGCGGGCGTGCCGTTCTGGCGCGGCGTGTACGACCAGAAACTGCTCGGGATGCAGCCGTGGTCGCCACTCGCGACCCGCCAGCACGACGGCCTGATCGGCTCGCTGCTGCTGTTCCACCTGCAATACGGCGCGCAGCACCGCAAGGCCGACGTGCCCGCCGCGCTGGCGTTGATGGCGCGCTACGAACCGCAGATCGCCGCGCAGATGCAGGCGCGCGCGAACGACCCCGCGCAGAAACCCGACATCGTGGTGATCCTGTCGGAGTCGTTCTTCGACCCGACGATCATGAATGGCTATCCGCCCGGCACCGATCTCACGCCCAACCTGCACCGCCTCGAACAGCACGGCATCTCGGGCCAGTTGCACGTGCCGACCTTCGGCGGCGGCACCATCCGCACCGAGTTCGAAGTGCTGACCGGCTTGTCGCTGCGCTATTTCCCGGAAGTGCAGTTCCCCTACCTGCAGATCCACCAGAAACGCATTCCCGGCATCGTGCGGCTGTTGTCCGCCGACGGTTACGACACGCTGGCCGTGCACGGCAACAATCCCGGTTTCTGGAACCGCACCGCGGCGTTCAAGGAACTCGGCTTCGACAAGTTCATCTCGATCGCCGACTTCCCGCCCGACGACGCCGTCGACGACGGCAAGTACATGTCGGACCAATCCTTCACCGACGAAGTGCTGCGCCAGCTGCCTGATTCCGGGCCGCCGCGCTTCGTGCTGGGCATCAGCATCGAGGCGCATGGACCGTACGATCAAAATCCCGGCATCGACACCAAGGCGCGTGACGCGATGCCAGTGCCGGTCGAAGTCACCGATCCGCAGGCGAAACTGGAATTGCAGAACTACCTCTATCACATGCAGCACGCCGACCAGCAGCTCGGGCGGCTGGTGGACACGCTGGCGCAGCGCAAGCGCCGCACGTTGATCCTGTTCTTCGGCGATCACCTGCCCGCGCTGGTGCCCGCGTTCCTGCAGGCCGGCTTCAGGAACGGCGAAGGTTTCCTGGAGCAGACGGTTCCCTATGTCCTGATCGACACCGCGCACATGGACCGCGCCGAGAAGCAGGACGCCGTGGCGTGGGAACTGCCGGGCATGCTGCTGCGCGAAGCCGGTATCGGCGGTGATCCGTATTTCGCGCTGACCCGGCTGGTCGCACCGGAACTGGCCGCGCTCACCCGCGCACCCGACGCCCCGCTCGCGCCGGAAACGCTGCAACAAGCGCGGCTCGATGACGGCATGCGCAACGTCGCCGACCTGCGGCTCAAGAACAAGCTCGACAAGCTGTGGCCGGAAGCCGCCGTCATGGCGCAAGGTCGGCAAGGGCAGGCGTTGACGGCCGCCGGCATGGCGACGCTCCAATAGCGTTATCGTGGCACGGTGAAGCCACATCATCGATTGCGGCGGACCTGTGACCGCACGCTGGTGGCCGTCCTGCTGCTGGCCTGCACCGCGCCCTGCTTCGCGGGGCCGCCGTTCTTCACTGACGATCCCGAGCCGGTGGATTTCCGGCACAACGAGTTCTACGTGTTCGGCACGCTGGACCACGCCGACGGCGCCAGCGCGATCGCCGCGCCCGCGATCGAATACAACCGCGGCGTCGCGCCCAATACGCAGTTCCACCTCGTGCTGCCGATGGCGTGGAACGTGCCGGACCACGGCGCCGCCGCGACGGGACCCGGCGACACCGAAGTCGGCATCAAGTACCGCTTCGTGAATGCCGACGACGGCGCATTGCAGATCGGCGTGTTTCCGATGATCGAACTCGCGACCGGCAGCGCACGGCGCGGGCTGGGCAACGGCCGCACGTGGTATCGCCTGCCGCTGTGGGTGCAGAAAAGCGTCGGCGCGTGGACCTTCGACGGCGGCGGCGGATTCATCGTCAATCCCGCGCCCGGCATGTACGACGCCGCGTTCGGCGGTGCACTCGCGCAGTACACCTTCAACCCGCGCTGGACGCTGGGCGTCGAACTGTTCCGCCAGAACGCGCTCGCCGCCGACCAGCTCGGCTACACGCTGTTGAACGCCGGCGGTTACCTCAACGTCTCGCAGCACTTCAGCCTGCTGTTTTCCGCGGGCGGCAGTGTCGCCGGCGCACGCCACACCGTCGCGTACCTCGGGCTGTACTGGACGTGGGCGTCGCCGCGATGAACGACTCGCGCGCTTGATCGCTGCGGAACGATTCAGCAACTCGTCTGCGACCTGAATTTCGTCATCCGGAATTCAGCATCGGTTGGCCCGGGCTGACTAGGTTCGGATCACCGTGCGCATCGTCGCACGCTGTCCCTCGGAGGATCTCCATGCGCAAGACTCTTTTCGCCATGTCCATCGCCACCGCGTATGCACTCGCCGTGCCGGCGTTCGCCCAGGTGCATCTGGGCGGCGTCGGCCAGGTCACGAGCAATCTCGGCGTGGGTGCCCATCAGATGCTGCCCAACCCGGTGCCACAAACCCTGCAAACCACCCGGCAGATGGAGCAGCAGGGCGATCTCTTCACGCACCGGACGACGCACAAGCTGCGCAAAACGGCAGATCGCTCGACCCATGCGCGCGCCGGTGTAAACGCCACCCAGCAAGCCGGGGTTTCCGCGACCACCTCCGCCGGTGATGCGCAAGCCAGCGGCTCGGCCCACGCCGACGCCGGACTGAACACCGCGGCGGCTGCGGGCGAGGCCGGCGAAGTCGGCCGCGGCGTCGGTGGTACCGTGCGCAACACCGCCAACACAGCGATCCAGTCCACCAACCGCACCGCGGGGTCGGTCGGCAGCGCAGTGAACGGCATCAACGCCAGCGGCAACGCCAACGCTTCGATGAGCGGTCACGCGGCGGCGCAGACCCATGCCGCGAGCGATCGCGGCCACCGCCGGAGCCACACCCCTCCCTCATCGGGCAACGAGCAGCCATAGCAATATCGAAAATCGCATGGTCGTTGTACACACTCACCCCCGGAAGCGATTCCGGGGGGTGGTTTTTTGTGGGACTGCCGCGGACGATCTTCGCAACCGGTGATGCACCCATCCGAGATTGAAACCATCGCACCCGCGTGGGATCAGTGCCGCCGGTGCGCCACCAGACCCGCGTTCGAGACGATGAACGGCGTCAGGTAATTCAGCGCCAACTTGGCAGCCAGGTGCGCGTTCATAACCCCGCGCAGCAACTCATCGCCGTGATTGAACAGGTTGAGCCAGGTGCCAACCGCCAACGCGATCAGCAGCGTGCGCTTCAGGTGCACGGGCGTGCACACCACCCGCGTCCAGGTCTTGAGGGTCGTCAGCATGGCCGCAGCATAGCTTCGGCGCGGCACCCGCGCTCACTCCACACCGGCCACGGCAAATGACCAGGCTCCACGACGCATTTGCTTGCGCAACATGCGTTATGGATGCACAATGCATCCATCCGAATCCGAGGCCGGCGTCATGGCCGTGACATTGACCATCAAACAGGTTCCCGACCGGCTGGCCGAAGGTTTGCGCCGGCGCGCCGCGGCCAACCGTCGCTCGCAACAACAGGAATTGATCCTGATGTTGGAACGAGCTCTCGACGATGGCACGGGTTCGGGCGTGCGCGAACCCGCACAGGCCGTGTATCACGCCCACGCACCCAAGGCCGGAAAGACTTCACGCACGGCGCGCGCCGGCAAACCCGCGGCACTGCGATCGAAAGGCAAGCTCGACCTCGATGCGCTGTGGCAACGCGCGCGCAAACTCGGCGCCGACATGCGCGGCGAATCCTCCGCCATCGTGCGCGCCGACCGCGATGCCCGCCACGGTCGTTGACGCGTCCGCCATCGCGGCGGTGCTGTTCGACGAACCCGAAGCCGCGCCGATCGTCGCCAGCATCGCGGACAAGCTGATCGCGCCGACCCTGTTGCGCTACGAACTGGCCAGCGTCGCGACCACCAAGCTGACCCGCCACCCGCAACGCGCGGACGAGATCCAGCAACGCTATCGCCTGCTGGACCAGCTCGCCATTGAGTACGTCGAACCCGACTGGCCGACGCTGCCAGCGCTGGCACGACGCTGGGCGCTCTCCGCGTACGACGCGGTTTACCTGCAACTGGCACTTGCACGCGGCGCCGCGCTGGTCACCCTCGACGCGCGGCTGGCGTCGGCGTGGGACGATGCGACGGCCCGTGGATGACGACGCTTCCGATCTCATGCGCCATGGGCCAGCCTGATTGGCGGCGAATCCCGGAAGTGCATTCCTGAATCTGGAATCGGTTTGGAACGTTGACGCGCGTCGTGACACCGATTCCGGGTTGTCGCGCCAAGAAGCCGGCGCGACCCCCGGAATGACGACGTGGTGGACGGGTGTTCGCGCATGAAAAAGCCCCGCGATCGCTCGCGGGGCTTTTGTGTTGCTTTGGATTTCCGGCGAGTTGAGCGTCCGGCTTCTGGACGCTCGAACGAGCCGAGTTGATCCGTCGCGAAGCGACGGATAACCGGGCCTTAGAAATCCATACCGCCCATGCCACCCATGCCGCCGCCCATGCCGCCGGCGCCGCCGTGGTTGTGCTCTTCCTTCTTGGGCGCTTCGCCGATCATCGCTTCGGTGGTGATCATGAGGCCGGCGATCGAGGCCGCGTTCTGCAGCGCCGAGCGGGTGACCTTGGTCGGATCGAGGATGCCCATTTCGACCATGTCGCCGTATTCGCCGGTGGCGGCGTTGTAGCCGTAGTTGCCCTTGCCTTCGGCGACCTTGTTCAGCACCACCGACGGCTCTTCGCCGGCGTTGGCGACGATTTCGCGCAGCGGGGCTTCCATCGCGCGGCGGGCGATCACGATGCCGTGCTCCTGGTCTTCGTTGTCGCTCTTCAGCTTGCCGATCGCGTGCACCGCGCGCACCAGCGCGACGCCGCCGCCCGGCACCACGCCTTCCTCGACCGCCGCACGCGTGGCGTGCAGGGCGTCTTCGACGCGCGCCTTCTTTTCCTTCATCTCGACTTCGGTCGCGGCACCGACCTTGACCACCGCCACGCCGCCGGACAGCTTGGCGACGCGTTCCTGCAGCTTCTCGCGGTCGTAGTCGCTCGTCGTTTCCTCGATCTGCGCCTTGATCTGCTTGATGCGGCCCTCGATGCCCTTGGCATCGCCGGCACCGTCGATGAGGGTGGTGTTTTCCTTGGTGACGATGACCTTCTTGGCGCGGCCGAGATCCTTGGTGGTGGCCTTTTCGAGCTGCAGGCCGACCTCTTCCGAGATCACGGTGCCGGCGGTCAGGATGGCCATGTCTTCCAGCATCGCCTTGCGGCGGTCACCGAAGCCCGGCGCCTTCACCGCGCACACCTTGACGATGCCGCGGATGGTGTTGACGACCAGCGTCGCCAGCGCTTCGCCTTCGACTTCTTCCGCCACGATCAGCAGCGGCTTGCCCGACTTGGCGACGCCTTCCAGCACCGGCAAGAGATCACGCACGTTGGAGATCTTCTTGTCGTGCAAAAGAATGTACGGGTCTTCCAGCTCGCACTGCATCGACTGCTGGTTGTTGATGAAGTACGGCGACAGGTAACCGCGGTCGAACTGCATGCCTTCGACGACGTCGAGCTCGTTGTCCAGGCCCGAACCGTCTTCGACCGTGATCACGCCTTCCTTGCCGACCTTGTCCATCGCCTCGGAGATGAGCTTGCCAATGTGCTCGTCGCCGTTGGCAGAGATGGTGCCGACCTGCGCGATCGACTTGGAATCGGACGACGGCTTGGAGATCTTCTTCAGTTCCTCGACGGCGGCGGCCACGGCCTTGTCGATGCCGCGCTTCAGGTCCATCGGGTTCATGCCGGCGGCGACCGCCTTCATGCCTTCGCGGATCATCGCCTGCGCCAGCACGGTCGCGGTGGTGGTGCCGTCACCGGCGGCGTCGGAAGTCTTGCTTGCCACTTCCTTCACCATCTGCGCGCCCATGTTCTCGAACTTGTCGGCCAGCTCCACTTCCTTCGCCACGGACACGCCGTCCTTGGTGATGGTGGGGGCGCCGAAGCTCTTCTCGAGCACGACGTTGCGGCCCTTGGGGCCGAGGGTGGCCTTGACCGCATTGGCCAGGGCGTTGACGCCGCGCAACATGCGGGTGCGCGCGTCTTCGGAGAAACGGATTTCTTTGGCTGCCATGTTGAAACTCCGGGAATCGGGAATTGAAAATCGGGAATCGGAAGATCAAAAGCGGAGCGGCGCGGAACGGTGGATCAGGCGGGGGAACGCTGTTGCGATTCCCCATTCACGATTCACCATTCCCGGCTCTCAGCCCTCGATGATCGCCATCAAATCTTCTTCGCGCATGACGAGCAGTTCCTCGCCATCGACCTTGACCTCGGTGCCGGAATACTTGCCGAACAGCACCTTGTCGCCGGCCTTCACGGCCAGCGGACGGACCTTGCCGTCTTCGAGGATCTTGCCGGTGCCGACGGCGATGACTTCGCCCTTGATCGGCTTTTCGGTCGCGGTGTCGGGGATGACGATGCCGCCGGCGGACTTGGTTTCCGCTTCCAGGCGCTTGATGATGACGCGGTCGTGCAACGGACGAAGCTTCATATCGACTCCAGCTGCGTTGGGGGATGAGAAAGGATTGGCGTTGTTAGCACTCAACAACGGCGAGTGCTAATTGTAGGGCCGGAAACTGGCGATTCAAGGGGCGATGCGTTGGGAAACGTGATGCGGGCTCTGGTAGGTTGGGCTGAGCTCTGCGAAGCCCAACGCCATCGCACGGTCGCGTTGGGCTTCATTGCATTCAGCCCAACCTACACCGAGACCGCCCGATGACCGACGCCCTGCTTTGCCTCTCGACCTGCCCCGACGCAGCAACCGCAGTGCGCATCGCCCGCGCGCTGGTCGAGGAACGGCTGGCGGCCTGCGTGAACCGCGTTGCCGGCGTCGCTTCGACCTACCGCTGGCAGGGCGCGGTCCACGACGATGCCGAAGTGCTGCTGCTGATCAAGACCACCCGGGAACGCTTCGCCGCGCTGCGCACGCGGCTGGTCGACCTGCACCCGTACGAGGTGCCCGAATTGATCGCGCTGGACATCGCCGACGGCAACCCCACGTACCTCGACTGGATCGGCCGCGAGACTTCGCCGTGACGAGTGCGTCGGCTGGCGATCGCCACGCCGTGCTGCAAGAATACGTATTCGAGGAACCGGCCACGGCCAGTGCCGGTTCCGCCTTGCGGTCATTGCAATGTCGTTTTCCCGAAATCCCTTTCCGTGCCTGATGTTGCTGGCGGCACTGCTGTTCGCCGCCACGGGCGCGTTCGCGCAAGGCACCAGCCCCGGTGCTGGCCTGCTGCCGGTGACCCAGGCGTTCGCGCTGAAGCCGGTCATCGCCAAGCCGGGCTCGGTCGCGCTGCACTTCGACATCGCGCCACACTATTACCTGTATCGCGGCCGCATCGAGGCGAAGATCCTCACGCCCGGCGTCACGGCCGGCAAGCTCGACCTTCCGCCGGGCATCAAGGAACACGATCCGTATCTCGGCGACGTCGAGATTTACCACGACGCCGTGGACGGATCGCTGCCCTTCAGCGCGGCCGGAGCCATGCCGGCGACGCTGCAGGTGGCGGTGACTTACCAGGGCTGCCACGAGATCGAGCCCAAGATCTGCTATCCGCCCAACACCGAGACCTTCACCCTGCCGACATCCGGCGGCGGCCCGGTCGCGGCGGCCGGTGCGGGCAACACGACGGGCGGCAACGCGCCGCGCAACCCGGTCACGGCGTCGCTGGCGGCGTCAGCCTCCGGTCTGCAAACGTCCGCCGCGAACGAAACCAGCGCGCAGACCACAAGCCCGATCGGCGCGGGACTTGCTTTCGCGCTGTTGCTGGCGTTCGCTGGCGGGCTGGTCCTGAACCTGATGCCTTGCGTGTTGCCGGTGCTGGCGATCAAGGCGGTCGGCGTGCTGGAAAGCGGCGAGTCGCGCAGGCTCGCGCGGGCGCACGCACTGGCGTATGCCGCGGGCGTCATCGGCACTTTCCTCGCGATCGGATTGGCCGTCCTTGGGCTGCGCGGCGCGGGCCACGCGGTCGGCTGGGGCACCCAATTGCAGCAACCGCTGGTCGTGGCCGTGCTGGCTTGCGTATTGTTCGTGGTCGGACTGTCGATGTCGGGCGTGGTGTCTTTCGGCAGCCGGCTCGGCAACGTCGGCGGCGGGCTTGCGCGACGCGGCGGTGCGGCGGGGCATTTCTTCACCGGCGTGCTGGCGGTCATCGTCGCCAGTCCGTGTACCGCGCCGTTCATGGGCGTCGCGCTGGCGTATGCGTTCGTCGCACCTACTGCGCACGAACTGCTGGTGATGCTGGCGCTGGGTGTCGGCTTGGCCCTGCCATTGACCGTGATCGGGCTCGTGCCCGCACTGGCACGACTCCTGCCCAAGCCCGGCCCCTGGATGGAGACGCTGAAACAGATCCTCGCGTTCCCGATGTACCTGTCGGCGGTGTGGCTGGTGTGGGTGCTGGCCCACCAGCGCGGCGCGGACGCGGTGGCACTGGTGTTGGTCGCGATGACCTTGCTGGCGGCGGCGCTGTGGTGGCATGGACGCGCGCATCCCGGCCGCAGGTTCGGACACGCGTTCACCGTCGTGCTCGCGTTGGCTGCCCTGGCGTCGCTGCACGGCGTCACGCACATCGCGCCGCCGGCTCGCGCAAGCGCGCAGGAATCCGGCGTCGTGGCCTTCGATCCCGCGAAACTGCAGGCGCTGCGTGCCGCCGGCACGCCGGTGTTCGTGGGCATCGGCGCCGACTGGTGCATCACCTGCAAGGTCAATGAACACGCGGTGCTGGATACGCAGGCGTTCCACGATCTCCTGCGCGATACCGGCGCGGTGTACATGCACGGCGACTGGACCGACGTCGATCCCGCAATCGGCGCGTACCTGCGTGAATTCCATTCGCCCGGCGTGCCGCTGTACGTGGTCTATCCGCGCGGCGGCGGCGCGGGCCGCGCGCTGCCGACGGTGCTGACCGCTTCGCTGGTCCGCCAGGCAATGGAAGCCGCGGCGCGATGATGGATCGCCGCACGCTCCTGATCCTGGCGCTGGCCTGCCTTGCCGCGTTCGGCGGCTGGTGGCTGCAACATCGCGAGGACACCGCGTTGCCCGCGCAGCCGCCGGCGCCGGCGGGCGTCAGGGTGTTTGCAACAGGCGACCCGGTGGGCGACTACGCGCTCCCCGACCTCGATGGCCGGACCACCGCGCTGGCGAAGTGGCACGGCAAGGTCGTGTTGCTGAACTTCTGGGCCACCTGGTGCGCGCCGTGCCGCCAGGAAATGCCGATGCTGGCGAAGCTGCAACGCGATCACGCGGTGGATGGCCTGCAGGTGGTCGGCGTGGCCATGGAACAGTCGCAGTCGGCCGCGGCCTTCCTGAAACAGGTTCCGGTGGATTACCCGATCCTGATCGGGATCGACGCCGATCCGGTGCCGACCACGGTTTTCGGCGACACCGCCGGCCTGCTGCCCTACAGCGTGCTGATCGGACGCGACGGCCGCATCCTCGAAACCAGGCTCGGCCCGCTCGATCCGGCGACGGTCAAGGGCTGGCTGGACGAGGCTTTCGTGGAAAGTCAGGCCAAGGAGCTCCCGGCCAAGGATGGCGGCTCTTAGGCCGTTCCGGACTCCGAAACCCCTGATTCGATATTTCACCATGCGCATGAAGAAGCAGCGATCAGGGACGATCGCACAAAACGCGCTTGAAACACGCTTTTAACTTCGTCAATCTCCGGCGATTGAACGTGCAACGCTGGACAAACAGTGAATGACGGTTCAGACTTCGCGCCTTCCAGCTGCAGCCGAACGCGGAACTTGGCTTGGCACAGATTCTCGTCCTTCACGGCCCGAACCTCAACCTGCTCGGTGAACGCGAGCCGGAGGTGTACGGCCGGACCACATTGGCCGACATCGAGGCGGCGCTGACCCGTCAGGCCGAAGCCGCCGGGCACGGGCTGGCGAATTTCCAGTCCAATGCCGAACACGCGCTGGTCGAACGGGTGCAGGCCGCCAGGCACGACCGTACCGATTTCATCCTGATCAATCCGGCCGCCTTCACCCACACCTCGGTGGCGTTGCGCGACGCGCTGGCCGCGGCGGCGATCCCGTTCATCGAGGTGCACCTCTCAAATCCGCACGCCCGCGAGCCGTTCCGCCGGCAGTCGTATTTCTCGGATCTGGCGGTCGGCATCGTCACCGGCTTCGGTGCCGACAGTTACCGCTACGCGCTGGATGCTGCCATCCAGCGGCTGGCGAACCCATCGCATGCTTCCCCCCATCCCGGCCTTCCCCCGCACGCGGGGGAAGGAGTCTGAAAGAGGCCATCATGGACCTGCGCAAAGTCAAGAAACTGATCGAACTGCTGGAAGAATCCAACCTCTCGGAACTCGAGATCAAGGAAGGCGAGGAAGTCGTGCGCCTGTCGCGTTTCCCGTCCGGCAACGCTGTCGCACCACAAGTGATCGCGGCGCCCGCGCCGGTCGCGGCCGCGCCCGTGGCCGCACCGGCCGCGCCTCCTGCCGCGGCCGCGTCGCCCGCCGCGACGCCGGCGGAATCCGGCCTGCCGCCGGGCACCGTGGTGCGCTCGCCGATGGTCGGCACCTTCTACGCCGCGCCCTCGCCGGGCGCCGAGCCGTTCGTCAAGGTCGGCCAGCAGGTCAAGATCGGCGACCCGCTGGGCGTGATCGAAGCGATGAAGATGTTCAACCAGATCGAGGCCGAAGTCGCCGGCACCGTGGTCGCCATCGTGGCCGAGAACGGCCAGGCGGTGGAATTCGATGAACCGCTGTTCGTGATCGGCTGATGCCCATGCTGGACAAAGTATTGATCGCCAACCGCGGCGAAATCGCACTGCGCGTGCTGCGCGCCTGCCAGACCATGGGCATCAAGACGGTGGCGGTGCACTCGACCGCCGACCGCAACCTGAAACACGTCGGCATGGCCGACGAGGCGATCTGCATCGGCCCGGCGCCGTCCGCGCGGAGCTACCTCAACATTCCCGCGATCATCGCGGCGGCGGAAGTCACCGACGCCAGCGCCATCCACCCGGGCTACGGATTCCTTTCCGAGAACGCCGATTTCGCCGAGCAGGTGGAGCGCTCAGGCTTCGTGTTCGTGGGCCCACGCGCCGAGACCATCCGGATGATGGGCGACAAGGTCGAAGCGATCAAGGCCATGCAGGCCGCGGGCGTGCCGTGCGTGCCGGGTTCCGACGGTCCGCTCGACGACGACGTCGAGCGCAGCATGCGCATCGCGCGCGAGATCGGCTATCCGGTGCTGATCAAGGCTGCGGGCGGCGGCGGCGGGCGCGGCATGCGCGACGTGCACACCGAGGCGCATCTCGGCAACGCGATCGCGACCACGCGTGCCGAAGCGCGCGCGGCGTTCGGCAACGATCAGGTGTACATGGAGAAGTTCCTGGAAAACCCGCGCCACGTGGAAATCCAGGTGCTGGCCGACGGCCAGGGCAATGCCATCCACCTGTGCGAACGCGACTGCTCGATGCAGCGCCGCCACCAGAAGGTGGTCGAGGAAGCGCCCGCGCCGGGCATCACGCCGGAGATGCGCGCCGAAATCGGCCGGGTCTGCGTCGATGCCTGCCTGCGCATCGGCTACCGCGGCGCCGGCACCTTCGAGTTCCTGTTCCAGGACGGCAAGTTCTATTTCATCGAGATGAACACCCGCATCCAGGTGGAACATCCGGTGACCGAGATGATCACCGGCGTCGATCTGGTGCGCGAACAGCTGCTGATCGCGGGCGGCGAGCCGTTGTCGATCCGGCAGGAGGACATCGTCCCGCGCGGCCACGCGATCGAATGCCGCATCAACGCGGAAGATCCCGACACGTTCATGCCCTCCCCCGGCACCGTGAAACGCTTCGAGGCGCCGGGCGGCCCGGGCGTGCGCATCGACACGCACCTGTACGACGGCTACCAGATTCCGCCGAACTACGATTCGATGATCGGCAAGCTGATCGTGCACGGCGTCGACCGCAAGACCGCAATCGCGCGGATGCGCACCGCGCTCAGCGAAACCGTGATCGAAGGCGTCAAGACCAACCTGCCGCTGCAGCAGCGCATCATGGGCGACAGCGGCTTCAAGCACGGCGGCCGCAACATCCACTACCTCGAAAAGCGCATCCGCGAACAGAAGGAAAAGGCGCTGGGACTGGCCTGACGCGCGCGCATCGTCGCGGTTTGGATCACAGCCGCTCGCTGCGGTCGATTGCGATCAGCGCAGCGAACGTTGCGTCGATGTCCAGTCCGCGCGCGAACAGCATGGCCTGGAAGCGTTCGCCCATTTCGCCCGGCAGGGTCAGCCGCTTGATTTCCTGCGCCAGTGCGTAGCGTGCGGCTTCATCGGGCGCGGCGGCGTGGGCGACGGCGAACACCGCGTCCAGCCCGGCGGCCATCAGGAACCCGGACTGGAAGGCATAGCAGACCGGCTCGAAGCCCGCGCCGACGCCCGCCTCCGCCAGCGCGGTGAAATCGACCGACGCGGTGATGTCCTGCAAACCCGGCAGGATCAGCGGATCGGAATGCGCGCGATGGCGGTAATGGCAGAGCAAGGTTCCGTCGCGGCGTTCGGGCAGGTAGAACTCGCGCCGCACGTAACCGTAATCGACGAACAGCGCCGCGCCGCGCTGCTGCTCGCCGCTGATCGCTTCCAGCCACCACGGCAATTGCGGCAGCACCTCGGAACGGTAGCCGTCGTCGAAGTCGCGGCCGAGGTGCCGCTGCAGGTGGCGTACCGCGCCCGCGACCAGTGGATCGGTGGGACGGTCGACGCGCACGAAGGCGCCGTTGCCGTTGGCGGTCACGTGTTCCTCGAACACTTCGCCGCCCTGCAGCGTGAAACGCGTGACCGGCAAGGCATCCAGCACCTCGTTGGCGAACAGCACGCCGGACCATCCGTGCTGCGGCGGACGCTCCAGCCACGCGCAGCGCGCGGACAGCGCCGCAGGCAGCTCGGCCAGCAGGCGCGCGCGTTGGCGTTCGCGCAGGTCCGCGGAAGGCTCCAGCAACCAGTAATGCTTCGGCAACGCGTCCAGCGATTGCAGTTCGAGCAGGCAGTCGCGTGCGAAGGCGCCGCTGCCGCCGCCGAGTTCGAACCACACCGCATCCTCGCCGCAGGCGCGCAACGCCGGCGCCAGCGCACGCGCCACGCAGCGCGCGAACACCGGGCCCAGTTCCGGCGCGGTCACGAAATCGCCGTCCTTGCCGAACTTCAACCGGCCCGCGCTGTAGTAGCCCAGACCCGGCGCGTACAGGCAGCGCTCCATGAAACGTGCGAACGGCACCGGGCCGGACGCCGCGATTTCCCGGCGGATCGCATCCGCCAGCCGCGCGGAATGCGCGGTCTCCTCGGGAGACGGTGCTGGCAGGCTTGTGTCCATGCTGGCGATTTGCGACCAGTTGCGGCAGGCTGCGGATCGCGCAGCATAACGGGAGACACCCAGCATGACCGATAACGCCCATCCCGTCGCCCTCGTCACCGGCGCCGCGCGCCGCATCGGCGCGACGATCGCGCGCACCCTGCACGCCGCGGGCTACGACCTCGCCCTGCATTGCCGGCGTTCGCGCGCCGAACTCGATGCGCTGATCGGGGAACTGGAGTCCGCGCGCGCGAACTCGACGCTGGCGCTGCAAGCCGACCTCGCCGACGTCGCGCGCCTGCCCGGACTGGTCCACGACTGCGTGGCGCGCTTCGGGCGGCTCGATGCGCTGGTGAACAACGCTTCGACGTACTATGCCACGCCGTTCGGCGCGATCACGCCGCAGCAGTGGGACGAGTTGTTCGCGGCCAACGCGCGCGCGCCCTTGTTCCTCGCGCAGGCCGCCGCGCCGCATCTGAAAGCGTCGCATGGCTCGATCGTCAACATCACCGACATCTACGCCGAACGCCCGCTGGCACAGCACGCCGTCTACGGCATGAGCAAGGCGGCACTGCGGATGGCGACGTTCGCGCTGGCGCAGGCGCTCGGCCCCGAGGTGCGCGTCAACGCGGTGGCGCCGGGCAACGTGCTGGCATCCGAGCATCCGGTCAAGGCCGAGAACCTCGAAGACGTCATCGAGGGAACCGCCCTGCGCCGCCGCGGCGCACCGGACGACATCGCGGGCGCGGTGCTGTGGCTGGTCCGCGACGCGACCTACGTCAGCGGCCAGACGATCCGGGTCGATGGCGGGCGAATCCTCGGCGCATGATCGGCGGCTGAAGGGTCGCAAGAGCAAAACTTGATTCGCAACCCCGATGTCGGCATGTTGGGTCCGTCGCCGTGCGCATCGAGGAACCCGATGACCGCTTCCCTCCCCGTCAACCGCGAGCAACCCTCGCAGCGCATCGCGCAACAGATCCTCGATTTTCTTTCCGACATTCCGGCCAGCCGCGAACGGCCCAGCGACGATCCACGCGGACGCGCCGAAGCGATCGCGCTGGCCGCGCGGCGCAAGGCGTTCCTGGCCTCGTCGTCGCTGGCGCTGCCGCCCGGTCCGCTGGGCTGGCTGACGGTGCTGCCGGAACTGGTCGCGATCTGGAAAATCCAGGCGCAGATGGTGGCCGACATCGCCGCGGCCTGCGGCCAGCACACGATGCTCACCCGTGAGCAGATGCTGTACTGCCTGTTCCGGCATGCCGCCGCGCAGGCCGTGCGCGACCTGGCGGTGCGCGCGGGGCAACGCTGGATCGTGCACGCGGCCACCGCACACACGATCCGCAGCATCGCCGAACGCATCGGCGTCAAGCTGTCGCAACGCACGCTGGGCTCATCGCTGGCGCGCATGCTGCCGGTGGCGGGCGCGTTGGGCGTGGGCGCCTACGCGTGGTACGACACCCGCCAGGTCGCGCGCACCGCGATCGCGATGTTCACCCACGACGTCGAGTTCATTCCGGCCGGCCGCAGCACCGAGGTTCCGGCGCAGCGCGTGCAACGCGATCGCGCGCAGGATGCGCGCGAGGCGGGGTTGTAGGCCAATCGGCGGGATTCGCTACGCTACTCCCGCCCTACTTGTCGCGGTAGTTTTGTAGCGCGGGTGACAACCCGCCGGAGACCAAAGCCAGGAACGCGCAGCGCCCGAACGGCACGCGGACGTCAGCGTTCGACAGTGATGCCGGCTTCATGCAACAGCAGTTTCGCAGGCGGTTGCGCCAAGTCACCCTTTTCCACCGCATGCGGATCGGCGATCCAGCGCTCGCCATCGCGGTGCGCCAGCAGGTCGATGTCGATCGCCACGCGCCCGCTGCCACGCACGCGGCCGAGTTCACGCTCGATGCGCTTGAGGTTGGCGACGAACGCCGTTCGATCGAGAGCGGATTCCAGCGTGGCCAGCGCGTTGTGGTAATCGGGCGCGGCCGCATCGCCGTGCGCCGGCAAGCGCCGGATCGCCGTCACGAATGCCGCCGGCCCCAGTTTGTGCAACGCCGCGAGCGCGGCGTGCACGCGCTCGTCGCTGTCGAGGTTCGAGCCCAGCATGAGCAGCCACGAATGCGCCATGTCAGGCGAACTGCCGCTGGATGCGCACGCCGATATGTCGGCAGCCGAGCGCTTGCGCGGCCGCGGGCTTGTCGAGGCGCAGATCAACACTGCGGACGCCGTCGAACCTTTGCCGCAGCATCGCGCAACAATTTTCGGCGAGCTGCTCCAGCAGACCGCAATTGGAGTCCGCGACGAAGGTCTTGATGACGGCGACGACCGCGGCGTAATCGATGGCGTCGTCGATGCTGCCGCTGGCGGCGGGCCGGGTGTGGTCGAAGCCGAGTTCCAGGTCGATCACCAGCGGCTGGCGCGCGGCGCGCTCGCCGTCGTAGATGCCGATCAGGGTTTCGACGACGAGGCCTTCGATGAAAACGCTGTCCATGCCTACGCGACTTCCGGCAGGGTCTGCAGATCCCAGCGCGGCTGGACCCGGATTTCCGGGCCGGTGTGTTGTCCGACCGCGAGCCGGATCGAACCCGCCAGCGCAATCATCGCGCCGTTGTCGGTGCAGAAAGCGAGGCGCGGGAAATAGGTCCGGAAGCCTTCGCGCTGTCCCGCGGCGGCAAGTTGCGCGCGCAGGCGCTGGTTGGCGCCGACGCCGCCCGAAATCACGAGGCGCTGGTAGCCGGTTTGCGCGAGCGCGCGCCGGCACTTGATCGCCAGCGTTTCCACGATGGCTTCCTCGAAGCCGCGCGCGATGGCGGCCTTGGTGGACGCGGCCTTGTCGCTGTCGCGCCACGCCATCAGCACCTGTGTCTTCAGGCCCGAGAAACTGAAATCGAGGCCCGGCCGGTCGGTCATCGGGCGCGAGAAATGGAACGCCTTCGGATCGCCGGCCTCGGCCAGCTTCGCCAGCGCCGGGCCACCCGGATACGGCAGGCCCATCAGCTTGGCGGTCTTGTCGAAGGCTTCGCCAGCGGCGTCGTCCAGGGTGTCGCCGAGGATCGTGTAGCGGCCGATCTTCTCGACCCCGACCAGCAGCGAATGCCCGCCCGACACCAGCAACGCCACGAACGGCGGCGCCAGCGGCTCGGTTCCGGACGGCGGTTCTTCCAGCAGTGGCGCCAAGAGGTGCCCTTCCATGTGGTGCACGCCGATCGCGGGCACCTCCAGCGCCCAAGCCAGCGAACGCGCCACCGAAGCGCCCACCAGCAACGCCCCGATCAGGCCGGGACCGGCGGTATAGGCCACCGCCGACAGGTCCGAGATCTTCAGGCCGGCATCGGCAAGTGTCTGGCGCAAAAGGGGAAGCAGCTTGCGGACGTGGTCGCGGCTGGCGAGTTCCGGCACCACCCCGCCGTACTCGGCGTGCAGCGCGATCTGCGAATACAGCGCGTGCGCCAGCAGCCCGCGGCCGGGTGCATAGACCGCCACCCCGGTTTCGTCGCAGGAACTTTCGATGCCCAGCACCGGACCGGTCGCCGGCCCCTTTGAATCGGTCATGGAAGTCACGCTATAATTCGCGGCTCACCCGTGTTGCAGCGGGTCAGTTTACCAAGTGGAGCGTCCATGCCCAGCGTCAAAGTCCGCGAGAACGAGCCGTTCGAAATCGCCCTGCGCCGCTTCAAGCGCACCTGCGAAAAGGCCGGCGTGCTCGCCGAAACGCGCAAGCGCGAGTTTTACGAGAAGCCGACCCAGGAACGCAAGCGCAAGCGCGCGGCGGCGGTCAAGCGCCACCTGCGCCGGGTCTCGCGCGAAGTCACGCGCCGCAAGCGCCTGTACTGAGCCACGCATCCGTGCACATCGCGACGGCCGGCCCCGCCCCGCGGCGCCGGCCGTTTCGCGTTTCTGCGTTTTTGATTCGGAGAGTTCCATGAGCGATCTCAAGACCCGCATCACCGACGACATGAAGACCGCGATGAAGGGCGGCGACAAGCCGCGCCTCGGCGTGATCCGGTTGATCCTGGCTGCGCTCAAGCAGCGCGAAGTGGACGAGCGCATCACGCTGGACGATGCGGCCGTGCTGCATGTGCTGGAAAAAATGCTGAAGCAGCGCCGCGATTCGATCACGCAGTACGAGGCCGCCCAACGCGAAGACCTGGCCGCGCAGGAACGTTACGAGGTCGGCGTGATCGAGGCCTACCTGCCCGCGCAACTGAGCGACGCCGAACTGGACGCACTGATCGCGCAGTGCATCGCTGATGCGGGCGCCACGTCGCCGCGCGACATGGGCAAGGTGATGGCGCTGCTGAAGGAACGCGCGGCCGGCCGCGCCGACATGGGCGCGCTCTCGCAACGCGTGAAGGCGAAACTCGCAGGCTGACGCCGCCGCGCTATGCCGCGCGCGTGCGTGCCTCGACCAGCGTGTGCGCCGGCGGCTGACGATCCATGAAGCCGAGCGCGTGGCACCAGTGCATCACGTGCACGCCCTTGGCGCGCTGCTCGTCGCGGATCGAATCGCGCAGTTCCACCATCTTCGTCCAGTGCACCTTGGGGCGATAGTGGTGTTCGGCGTGGAAGCCGTTGTACAGCCAGATCCAGTTGTAGAACTTGTTGTAGGTCGACACGCCCCACGCGATCGGCTGGTCGGGGTCGCCCTTCAGGTGTTCGTAGTAGCCGTTCAACGACGACAGCGAATGGCCGAGGTAGTAGAACGGCACCAGGCACACGAACGCGCGCCAGTCGTAGATCAGGCAGGCGAGGTACACGACCACCACCGTCGCGATCTCGATGCGGATCCAGCGCGCGAGGTGCGGCCACTTCTGCTTGACGCGCGTGTAGCACTCGCCGATGTCGTCGCGGAAGTAGGAATAGAAGGTGTACGTCCATACGCTTTCCGGCTGGCCGTTCTTGCCGTGGCGGTAGATCGACAGCGGATCGATGGTGGTGCCGTCCTTGCCGATCCGGTCCATGTTGCCGACGTGGTGGCGCAGGTGGACGTGCTTGTAGAACTCCTGGCTGAAACCGTCGGTCAACGAGAACAGGAAGCTGTAGACGCGGTTCAGCCATTCCCACTTGAAGAACGGGTTGTGGATGAAGTTGTGGCTGGTGGAATTGATCGACCACGAGATCGAGATCGAATACACGCACGCACACGGAATCCACAACCACCACGGCGTCGCGTGGAAGCCGAAGAACAGCCACGCGAGGAACGCGGCATGACCCAGCACCATCAGCACAGGGATCGCATCCCATCCGGTGTAGGCGAAGAAAAGACGAGGTGGTTTGGCCGTAACGGTGTTCATTGAAGCGATCCGGCGACGGCGCGTCGCGGCAGGCCCGGATGCGTATTTTACGACGCCGCGTCACGCGGCGCGCAAAGTGTCCGGAAAGGTGATGCGCGTATTCTGCCGCTGCCGGCTTTCCTGCGGCTTTCACGATCGCCGCCCGTTCCGGATTGCGTTCAGCCATTACACTGCCGAGGCTCATGCCCGCACCTCCGTTCCGTCGTCGATCGCTCCTGCGCATGCTCGCCACGGCGGCGCTGTGCGCCGGACTCGGCGCCTGCGTCAGCGTCGCGGTGCCGAAGCTGCCGGCCGGCGATTTGCCGGCGCACTGGCGCAACGCACCGCAACTCGGAGCGAAACCGGATCTCACCGGATGGTGGAAGCATTTCGACGATCCCGAACTGAACGCGCTGGTGGAACAGGCCCTGCACGACAATCTCGACGTGCAACAGGCGGCGTGGAAACTGCGTGCGGCGCGCGCGCTGGAAGACGCATCCGGCACCACTTTCCGGCCGCACCTCGGTTTCAACACCATCGAGCAACCCAATCCGCAGAACACCGCGAGCTACTTCCAGGCGGGATTCGACGCGACTTGGGAGTTCGGCCTGTTCGGGCGCGCGGACGCCACCGGACACGTCGCGCAGGCCAACACCGGCGCGGCGGAAGCCGGGTTGCAATCCGCGCGCGTGTCGCTGGTCGCGGAAATCGTGCGTGAATACCTGCAACTGCGCGCGGCGCAGCGCAGCGAAGCGTTGCTCGGCGAGGCCGCGCGTTCGGCGCAACGGAAAGCCGAACTGGTTCGCGTGCAGCAGCGTTTGCAACTGGCATCGAAGCTCGACGTCGAGCAGGCGGACGCCGGCGCGGCGAAAGCCCAAGCGCAGCTTGCCGATCCGCGCGCGGCGATCGCACAGCACGCGCAGGCGCTGGCGCTGCTGCTCGGCAAGAGCGAACCCGATCCCGCGTGGCTGGCGCCGAAACCGTTGCCGGCGCTCGCCGTGGGCAGCGTCGATTCCGTGCCCGCCGACCTTTTGCGCACGCGCCCGGAAATCCGTTACGCCGAAACGCAGGTGCTGCAGGCGGCAGGCGAACTCGGCATCGCCAAGGCCGACATGTATCCGCGCCTTGCGCTGGGCAGCTCGTTGACTTTCGCCGCGCTGGTCAAGGGCCGCACCCGGCTGGGCGACGTCAACAACACCTTCGCGATCGGCCCGATCATCAACATCCCGCTGTTCGACTGGGGTCAGCGCCGCGCGGTACGCGATGCGCGCGAGGACCAACTGCAGGCCGCGGTGCTCGCCTACCGGCAGGCGGTGCTGCAGGGCGCGGCGGAAGTCGAGAGCGATCTCGCGGCGCTGCACGCATCGGCGGAGAAAATGCAGCACGCGGACGCCGCGGCCACGGCCTCGCAAGGCAGCATGGAGCTCAGCGAGAAACTGCGGGGTCTGGGTCAGGCGGACGGCCTGCAACTGGCCGACGCGCAACTCGCGCTCGCCGAATCCGAACTCGACCGCGAGCAGGCCCGGCTGGCGCACGGACTTGCGTACGTTGCGCTGTACAAGGCATTGGGCGGCGCGCCGTTGCCGAAAGGGGATGACAATGCGAGCCCCTGACCGTTTTATCCCTCTCCCTCCGGGAGAGGGTGCCCGCAGGGCGGGTGAGGGTTCGCATTCGCACGACGCCGGAACCCTGCGCGGATCCAAACCCTCACCCCTGCCCCTCTCCCGGAGGGAGAGGGGTTCAAAAGCCGAAGTCGAGCCATGATCCCGCTCGCGCGCAAAACCCTGATCCACGAATGGCGGCGCTTCCTGCCGGCGATGCTGGCGGTGGCGTTCTCGGGCTTGCTGCTGCTGATGCAGGCCGCGCTGGTGTTCGGGATTTTCGGTTCCACGGCGGTGTACATCACTGCGTCGGATGCGGATTTGTGGGTGGGTTATCCGGGCACCCAGAGCATCGAGCTCGGGCGCCCGATCGCGCCCGCCGCGCGCACCGCGCTGTTGATGGACGAGGGCGTCGCGCGGGTGGAACCGTTCGCGTGGGTGGACGGCGACTGGCGCGGCCCGGCCGGCACCGGCGGCGTGTCGGTGTTCGTGTCGGGCATCAGCACCGAACCCGACGGGATGATTTTTTCCGACGTGCTGACCGCCGCACAACGCGCGTCGTTGAAGGAACCGTTCGCGGTGATCGTCGATCGCGCCGATCTCGACAAGCTCGGCGTGCCGATCGGCGGTCAGGCGCTGATCAACGGCGACCTCGTGCGCATCGTCGGCGTCGCCAACGGCATTCGCGCGCTGGGCGGCGTCAACGTGGTGGCTTCGCTGGACACCGCGCGCGCGCTGGACAACGACACCGGCGGCACGGAAGTGGCCTATTACGTCGCGAAACTCAAACCCGGCGCGGACGCGGCCGCCGTCGCGGCGCGCATCGACGCCTCGGCGCACGGCTACGCGGCGTGGACCGCGTCGAGCTTCGCGCGGCGCGCGGTGTTCTACTGGATGTTCCAGACCGGTGCGGGCCTCGGCGTGATCTTCCTCGCCGTGGTGGTGTTCATCGTGGGCGCGATCATCACCAGCCAGACCTTGATGGGCGCGATCGCGGGTTCGGTGCGCGAATACGCCACGCTGCATGCGCTGGGCGTGGGCCTGGGTTCGCTGCGGCGCGTGGTGCTGGAACAGGCGGCGTGGATCGGCGTGTGCGGGCTGATCGCGGGCGTGCTGCTGAGCCTGGGCCTGACCGGACTCGCAAAACTGCAGGACGTGCCGGTGGAATTGAACCTGCCCGCGTGGATCGCGTGCGCGGCGCTGGTGATGGGCATCGCGCTGGTATCGGGCGTGGCCGCGGTGCGCGCCCTGCGGAGCGCCGATCCGGCGTTGCTGCTGCGATGAGCGCGTTGGTCGCCAGCAATCTCTGCATGGGCTACACCAGCGGCAAGCTGCGCACGGAAATCCTGCGCGGGCTGTCGCTCACCGTCGACGCCGGGCAGTTGACCCTGATCGCCGGGCCGTCGGGTTGCGGCAAGAGCACGCTGCTGTCGATCCTGTCCGGCCTGCAACGCCCCGACGCCGGCAGCGTGATCGCGCTGGGCGAAGACCTGTGGCGCGGCGATCGTCGTGCGCTCGACCACTTCCGCCTGCAGCACACCGGCTTCGTGTTTCAGGGCTTCAACCTGTTTCCCGCGCTCACCGCGCTGGAACAGGTGATGCTGCCGCTGGGCTACATGGGCGTGGACGACCGTGCGGCGGAAGCGCGCGGCCGCGCCGCGCTGGATGAAGTGGGACTGTCCGACCGCATGCACCTGCTGCCGGCGGAACTTTCCGGCGGCGAGAAGCAACGCGTCGCGATCGCGCGCGCGCTGGTGAAGCAACCGGAGCTGTTGTTCGCCGACGAACCCACCAGCGCGCTGGACGCCGCCAACGGCCAGATCGTGATCGATACGCTGCGCCGCATCGCGCACGAACACGCCACCACCGTGCTGTGCGTCAGCCACGATCCGCGCCTGGTCACCCACGCCGACCGCGTGCTGGAAATGGAAGACGGCAGAATATTGGACGACCGGCGCGTGCCGCACGGCGAGCCCGCGCCCGAACCGGAGAAGGCATCGTGAAAACGCATCGCTGCATCGGCGCCGCGCTCGCCGCGCTGGCATTGGCCCTCGGCGGGTGCTCGAACGGTTCGCACGCCGTGGCGGACAGCCCGCCATCGTCGCAATGGCTGGCCGTGGCGCGCGGCAAGGTGGCCGTCGAGGGCGGCATGGTATGGGTCGCGGCGCGCGCCGACGGCGTGGTCGAATCGGTGGCGGTGAAACAGGGCGATGCCGTGAAGCAGGGCGAGGTGCTGGCGACGCTCGATCCGCGCGCAGCGAGGATCGCGGTGGCAACTGCGACAGCCGGCGTCGCGCAGGCCAGGGCGCAACTCTCCGAATTGCAGGTGTCGCTGAAGCAGGCCGGACAACGTGCCCCGCGCATCGCCGCCGCCGCCAAGGCCGGCGCCGCGACCGGCGAAGCGGCCGACCAGGCCCGCGACGCGGTGGCCGGGTTGAAAGCCAGAGAGTCGGCCGCGCAGGCCGAACTGGACGCCGCGCAACAGAAACTCGCCGCGGCGAAGCTCGATCTCGATGCCACCACCTTGCGCGCGCCGGTGGCGGGCAGCGTGGTCGCGCGGCACGTCGCCGTCGGCCAATCCATTTCCGCCGCGTCGGGCCAGCCGTTGTTCGAACTGCTGCCCAACCGTCCGCACATCGTGCAGGCGCAGATCGACGTGGACGCGGTCGGCGCGATCCATCCGGGCATGCGCGCCGATGTGGTGCGCGACTCGGGGGCGGGCCCGGTGTACGACGCCACGGTGACGTGGGTCGGACAGGTGCTGCAACCCGCCAGCCTCACCCAGGATCCGCTGGAACGCGCGCTCGCGAACGACGTCGATTGCACGCTGGAATTGGCGCCGGCGAAACCCGGGGTCGAACCGCTCAGGATCGGGCAGCGCGTGCTGGTCCGCTTTCCGAGGCAGCGCCCGTAACGGATCGCCGCAGGTTGGGCTGAGCCGGGCTTCATCCGGCGAAGCCCAACACATACGGTGATCCCGTTGGGCTTCCGCTGACAAAGCCAGCGTCAGCCCGACCTACGGACTCCATTCAGCGCCCGGCCAGCCATGGAAAGCGTTCGGAAAGCCCCGTTTGCTAGAATCCGCCCCACTTGGCGCGCCACGCGCAGCCCGAAGGATCCCCCGTGACCCAGTGGAACATCCTCTGTGACTTCGACGGCACCATTGCCGTCGAGGACGTCACGGACTCCCTGCTCGACCGCTTCGCGCCGCCGGAATGGCAGGTGCTGGAGCGCGACTGGCGCGCCGGCAAGATCGGTTCGGCCGAGTGCATGGCCGGACAGGTGGCCCTGCTCGACGCCTCGCGCGAGGAAATCGACGACCACCTCGCGACCATGCGCATCGATCCCGCGTTTCCGCAATTCGTGGAGGCCGTGTTCGCCGCGGGCTCCACGCTGCGGGTGGTCAGCGACGGACTCGATTACGCGATCCGCGCGATCCTGCACCGCTATCGCCTCGATCACCTGCCCGTGCTCGCCAACCGGCTGGTGCCGTCCGGTCCGCGCCGCTGGCAACTGGAAACGCCGTTCTCGGATCCGCAGTGCCGGATCGGCAGCGGCCACTGCAAATGCGCCAGCGCGGTGCGCGAACACAACCGCCATCACCGCGTGCTGCTGGTCGGCGACGGCGCTTCGGATTTCTGCGCCGCCGGCGAAGCCGACTACGTGTTCGCCAAACACCGCCTGATCGAACACTGCCGCCACGCCGCGATCCCGCACACCTCGATCGTCGGCTTCGCCGACGCGATCGGCCTGCTTCCGGCATTGCTGGCCGGCAAGCTGCACACGCCGCGGCGCGTTTTGATGCCGGAAGCCGCCGCCCGCTGATTCCCGAAAGGTTTGTCCATGAACACCGTGAAAGCCGAAGCCGCCGGCGCTTCTCCCGCCCATGCGCCATTGGTCGCCGGCCTCGACACCGCCACCAGCGGTGAACTGTTCGAGGCCGCATGCCGATTGATTCCGGGCGGCGTCAACAGCACCGCGCGCGCGACCTGGTCCGGGTGGACGCCGTATCCGCTGTTCGTGAAGGACGGCAAGGGTTCGCGCCTCACCGACGTCGACGGCAACGAATACATCGACTACCTGCTCGGCCTCGGCCCGATGCTGCTCGGGCACCGCCCGCCGCGCGTGACGCAGGCGGTGGTCGATTTCATCCAGCAGCGCGGCACCATCTTCGCGTTGCCGACGGCCGACGAGGCGCGTCTCGCGCAGAAAATCGTCGATGCGATTCCAAGCGTGGACCAGGTGCGCCTGTGCAACACCGGCACCGAAGCGGTGATGTACGCGACGCGCCTGGCGCGTGCGTTCACCGGCCGCCACAAGATCATCCGCTTCGAAGGCATGTACCACGGTTTCTCGGACGCGATCTACTGGAGCAAGCATCCGGCGCTCGACAAGGCCGGTCCCGACGCGCATCCGGTGCCCGTGCCGCAGGGTCCTGGCCTGCCGAAAGGCGTGGAAGAGAACCTGATCATCCTGCCGTGGAACGACGCGGACCTGCTGGCGGATACGCTGCAGCGCGAAGGCCATGCCATCGCCGCGGTGCTCACCGAACCCGTGATGTGCAACACCGGCTGCATCCTGCCGCAGCCCGGTTACCTCGAAGCCATGCGTGAGCTGACCGCGCGCCACGGCGTCGTGCTGATCTTCGACGAAGTCATCACCGGCTTCCGGCTCGGACTCGCGGGCGCGCAAGGCCGCCTGGGCATCCGCCCCGACCTGTCGGTGTTCGCGAAAGGCATCGGCGGCGGCTTTCCGGTCGCGGCGCTGGGCGGACGCTCGGACATCATGGCGCTGGTCGCGAAAGGCAAGGTGTCGATGGCCGGCACCTACAGCGCCAACGGCATCGCGATCGCGGCGGCCAACGCGGCGCTGGACGAACTGGCGTCGCCCGGGCTGTACGCGAGGCTCGACGCGGTGTCCGACGAACTGCGGCTGGGCCTGGACAAGGTCCTGAAAGACGCCGGCCTGCCCGCGCAGGTCGTCGGCCTGGGACCCTTGATGCAAGTGTGGTTCGCCAGGGAACCAATCCACAACTACCGAGACGCCGAACGCCACGCCGACCAGAAAATCTTCGACCACTGGTGGCGCGGCATGCTGGCGCGCGGCGTGCTGTTCCATCCGGGCGCCTACGAAAACCTGTTCGTCTCGACCGCGCACACGCACGCAGACGTCGCGCAGACGCTGGCGGCGGCGAAAGACGTCGCGGCCGAGCTCGCGCGTTCGGCCTGACGGCCACGCCATCCGGGCACGGCAGCGACGCCGATTCAGGCAGCGACGGCGTTTTCCCTGTTTGGCGGGCGACGACGCTTTTACATCCGGGTCGCGAACGGAGCCTCGCGATCGTGCGGGAGTTCGACGGACGCGGGCGCGGTAACCGCGCCATCGGCATCGACGGGGCGTCGTCGTTCGATTGGCGGTGCGCCGCCGTGCCGCGGTCCGGAGGGCTGTCCGCGCGCGCTGGCGGCAGTGAGGTGGAAACGACGGAATCCCGCAAGCGCCGCGAACCGGATCGTCATCAGCACGTCCCCTCTTGCGATCGAACAGGATCGAAAGCTGCCCTCTGTTGAAACGTGCGCCGGCGCGCGGGGTTGACAGCGATGTTGCCCGGACGCGCGCGAACGCCGCTTCGCGCTGCCGTCATGCCGGACACGGCATAAGCGCATAGCAGTCCATCCTTTCCCCCGCGCGGCATGCGCGGCTTAGCTTGCGGCTTCCGTCGCCGCACGCCGTTTCCATCATGCCCGCCACCGCAACCCAGCCGCGTATGCCCTTGCCCAGGGAGCGGGCGCAGCACCTCGAACGGCTCACCGAAGGACTGGACGCCGCGAGCCTGTGGTGGCTCTCTGGCTATGCGGCGGGCCTCGCGGGCAGGGTCGCTCCGCTGCCCGACACGCACGCGGCGGCGGAACCGGACGCCGGCGCACGCTTGACGATCGTATACGGCAGCCAGACCGGCAACGCCAGGCGCGTGGCGGAACAACTGGCGCGGCAGGCGGAGACGGCGGGTTTGAACGTGCGCCTCGCGCGCGCCGACGCGTATCCGTTGCGCGAATTGGCAGCCGAACGCCTGCTGTATGTCGTCGTCAGCACCCAGGGCGATGGCGATCCGCCGGACGACGCGCGCGGGCTCCTCGATTTCCTTGCGGGCCGCCGCGCGCCGAAGCTGGAGTCGCTGTCGTTCGCGGTGCTGGGCCTCGGCGATTCCAGCTATCCGCAATTCTGCGTGACCGGCCGCAAGCTCGACGCGCGGCTCGCCGAACTGGGCGCGAAGCGGCTGTTCGATTTTGCCGCGGCCGACCTCGACATCGACACGGTCGCCGAACCCTGGACGCAGCAGGCGCTCAAGATTGCGCGCGATGTCCTGAAAACCACGACGGCCGTGGCGACCAACGTCACGCCGCTGCGTCCGCATGTCGAACCGGTGGCGTGGTCCGCAACGCGGCCGCTCACGGCCCCCATCCTCGCCAACCTGCGTATTACCGCGGGAGACAGCGCCAAGGATGTGCGTCACATCGAAATCGATCTGGCCGGCTCCGGCCTCGAATACGAACCGGGCGATGCGCTGGGCGTGCTGCCGCGCAATCCGGAAGTACTGGTGGAAGCGGTGCTGGAAACGTTGCGGCTCGACGGCGACACGAACGTCGCTCACGGCGGCGAGACGCACACGTTGCGCGAATGGCTGACGTCGCGACGCGAACTGACGCGGTTGAGCCGGCCCTTCGTCACGGCGCTTGCCGAGCGCAGCGGCGATGGCTCGCTCAAGAACCTGCTCGAACCCGGCCGCGCCGATGCGCTGCGCGAGATGTTGACCACACAGCAACCCATCGATCTTTTGCAACGCTGGCCGGCAGAATGGTCCGGCGAAGCACTGGTCGCCGCGCTGCGGCCGCTGGCGCCGCGCCTGTATTCGATCGCCTCCAGCCGCGCCGCGGTCGGCGACGAAGCGCACCTCGCCGTGGCACACGTCGAATACGAATACGGTCGCGGCACGCGCTGGGGCGCGGCCTCGCACTGGCTGGCCACGCGCGCGGAAGGCGAAACCATCGACGTCCACCTGGAACGCAACGAGCGCTTCCGGCTGCCCCCCGATCCGGCGCGCGACATCATCATGATCGGTGCCGGCACCGGCGTCGCGCCCTTCCGCGGCTTCGTGCAGCAACGCGCGGCCGCCGGCGCGCAGGGACGCAACTGGCTGTTCTTCGGCAATCCG
Source organism: Rhodanobacteraceae bacterium (assembly GCA_030123585.1). NCBI lineage: Bacteria > Pseudomonadati > Pseudomonadota > Gammaproteobacteria > Lysobacterales > Rhodanobacteraceae > Rhodanobacteraceae bacterium. The sequence goes on along the minus strand of CP126120.1, from coordinate 2,567,955 downwards.
CATTTCCGCAGCGATTTCCTCTATCAACTGGAATGGCAGGCAGCGTTGAAGGACGGTTCGCTGCAGCGCATGGACGTCGCGTTCTCGCGCGACCGGGCCGGCAGGATTTACGTGCAGCATCGCCTGCGCGAACACGGCCGCGAGTTGTTTGCGTGGCTGGAAGGCGGCGCGCACCTGTACGTGTGCGGCGCGACCGCGATGGCGCGCGACGTGGAAACCGCGTTGCGCGACGTGATCGCCGGACACGGCACACGCAACCCGGAAGCGGCGGACGCATACATCGCGACGCTGCGCGAGCAGCATCGCTACGCGCGGAATGTCTACTGATGGCCGAGCCTTCCGACCTCGAACGCATCAAGCGCGCGAGCCGCCACCTGCGCGGCACGCTGTGCGAAAGTCTTTCCGATCCGCTCACGGGCGCGCTGCGCGCGGATGACGTGCAGCTGCTGAAGTTCCACGGCGGTTACCAGCAGGACGACCGCGACCTGCGCGAAGCGCGGCGGCTGGCCAAACTGGAACCGGATTACTCGTTCTTCCTGCGGCTGCGCCTGCCGGGCGGCGTGCTGATGCCCGCGCAATGGCTGGCGATGGACGGCGTGGCCTCGCGTTTCGGCACGCGCGGGCTGCGCCTCACCACCCGCCAGACGATCCAGGTGCACGGCATCCGCAAGGCCGATCTGCGCGCGGCGGCGCAGGCCATCCATGCCTCGGGGCTCGACACCATCGCGGCCTGCGGCGACGACAACCGCAACGTGGCGGTGACGGTCAACCCGTTGCTGTCGCGCCTGCACGCCGAAGTTCACGCGCAGGCACAGGCGCTTTCACTGCACCTGCGGCCGCGGTCGCGCGCGTGGCACGAAATCTGGCTGGACGAGCCGCCGCACGACGGCGACGAGGCCGAGCCGCTGCTGGGCGACGCCTACCTGCCGCGCAAGTTCAAGATCGGTTTCGCAGTGCCGCCCGACAACGACATCGACGTGTTTTCCCAGGACGTCGGTCTCGTCGCGATCATCGAAAACCATGCGCTTGCCGGTTACGACGTGCTGGTGGGCGGCGGCATGGGCGCGAGCCACGGCGACGCGAAAACGTATCCGCGCCTCGCGAGCCCGCTCGGTTTCATCACGCTGGGGCAAGTGACCGCGTTGGCCGAAGCCGCGCTCACGACCCAGCGCGATCACGGCGATCGCAGCGAACGCAGGCACGCGCGCTTCAAATACACCGTGGACGACAAGGGCCTGGACTGGATCAAGGCCGAGATCGAACGCCGCGCCGGCTTCGCGCTGCAACCCGCGCGCGGTTTCGCGTTTACGCAACGCGGCGACCGCTTCGGCTGGCAGGAAGGCGAAGACGGCCGCTGGCATCTGGGTCTGCGCATTCCGTTCGGACGCGTACACGACAGGGACGGCGTCACGCGCCAGACCGGCCTGCGCGCGATCGCGGCGCTGCTGGCCGAGCACGCGCCGCACGCGCAAATCCGACTGACGCCGAACCAGAACGCGTTGATTGCGGGTGTGCCGGAGGCGTTGCGCGGACGCATCGACGCGATCGCCCTCGCACACGATCTTGCCTTGCACCGCACCGCCACGCCGCTGGCACGCAACGCCATCGCCTGCGTCGCGCTGCCGACCTGTGGCCTCGCAATGGCCGAAGCCGAACGCTGGATGCCCGCGTTTCTGCCGCAGATGCAGGCGCTGCTCGACCGACACGGTCTGCACGACCAGCCCCTCGACCTGCGCGTCAGCGGCTGTCCCAACGGCTGCTCGCGGCCGTATCTTGCCGAGGTTGCGCTGGTCGGCAAGGCACCCGGCCGTTACAACCTGATGCTGGGCGGCGATCACCGCGGCCAGCGACTGAATGCGTTGCACCGCGAAAACATCACCGAAGCGGAAATCCTCGCCACGCTCGACGCATTGTTCGCGCGCTTCGCCGCCGGACGCGAAACCGGCGAGCGCTTCGGCGATTTCCTGGTGCGTACCGGCGTGGTGGCGCCACCGCAGCCCCGCGAGACCACAGCGTGACCGCGCCCGATCCCGTCGCCGCCGCGCAATCGCCCGAAGCGCTGGCCGAACTCAACCGCTGGCTGGGTACGCTGGATGCGGAACAACGCATCGAATGGAGCCTCGACGCGTTGTCCGGCCAACACGCGCTGTCATCCAGCTTCGGCGCGCAGTCCGCGGTGTCGTTGCACCTGGTCACGCGCGTGCGTCCCGACATTCCGGTGATCCTGATCGACACGGGCTACCTGTTTCCCGAAACCTACCGCTTCGTCGACGCACTGCGCGACCGCCTGCACCTGAATCTCAAGGTCTATCGCTCCGAACTCGGCACGGCCTGGATGGAAGCGCGCTTCGGCAGATTGTGGGAGCAGGGCACCGACGGCATCGCACGCTACAACCGCCTGCGCAAGATCGAACCCATGCAGCGCGCGCTGGCCGAGCTGGGCGTGCGCACCTGGATCGCCGGCATCCGCCGCAGCCAGTCGCAAAGCCGCGCGCACGCCGATTTCCTGGAACTCCGCGACGGCCGCTGGAAGCTGCACCCGATCGCGGACTGGCGCGACCACGATGTGTGGCGTTACCTGCACCGCCACGATCTGCCCTACCACCCGCTGTGGCACGAGGGCTACGTGTCGATCGGCGACGTGCACACCACGCGCCGCTGGGAACCCGGGATGCGCGACGAGGACACGCGCTTCTTCGGACTGCAGCGCGAATGCGGACTGCATTTCGCGGCCCGGTAAATGGACGTCCAAACGCTTGCAATGCGCGCGCGGCACCGGCAATCTGCGGGTTCCCCGAAGGAGAGTCCGCATGGCTGGCAAAACCCGGCGTCCGCGCAGCGCGTCCGCGAAACCCGCGGCGCGAATACGCCAGCGCGCTGACGCGTCCGAGCCGAAACCCGATCTCGCTGCGGTGCGCGCCGAGATCGACGGCATCGACCGCCAGATCCAGGCACTGATCGCGCGCCGCGCGCATTGGGCGCGGGAGGTGGGGCGCGCCAAGGGCAAGCTGGCCGCCGCCGTCGATTACTACCGCCCGGAGCGCGAGGCGCAGGTGTTGCGCCGGGTGGTCGACCGCAACGGCGGCCCACTGGCGGACGAGGTGCTGGTGCGGCTGTTCCGCGAAATCATGTCGGCCTGCCTCGCGCAGCAGGAGCCGCTGAAGGTCGGCTACCTCGGCCCGGAAGGCACGTTTTCCGAGCAGGCGGTGTTCAAGCACTTCGGCCATTCCGCGAAAGGCTTCCCGCTGGCCAGCATCGCCGAGGTGTTCGACGAGGTCGCGGACGGCCGCGCCGATTTCGGCGTGGTGCCGGTCGAGAATTCCGGGCAGGGCACGATCCAGTCCACGCTCGACCTGTTCCTCGGTTCGCCGCTCAAGATCTGCGGCGAAGTCGAATTGCACGTGCACCAGTACCTGCTGTCGCGCGGCGGCCACGTCGAGGACATCGAGCGCGTGATGTCGCACCCGCAATCGCTCGCGCAATGCCGCGGCTGGCTGCGCCAGAACCTGCCCAGGGTCGAATTGCAGGCGGTGTCCAGCAACGCCGAAGCCGCGCGGCGCGCGCGCAAGTCGGACGATGCAGCCGCGATCGCTGGCGAAAGTGCGGCGCACGTGTATGGCTTGCAGATCGTTGCGGGACCGATCGAGGACCGCACCGACAACACCACGCGCTTCCTGGTGATCGGGCGCGCGCTGTTCCCGCCGTCCGGCAACGACCGCACGTCCCTGCTGGTGTTCGTGCACGACCAGCCCGGCGCGCTGTACCGCGTGCTGGAACCGCTGGCGCGGCACGGCATCAGCATGAACCGGATCGAATCGCGGCCCGCACACACCGGCAAGTGGCAGTACGCGTTCTTCATCGACGTCAGCGGCCACGTCCAGGAATCGCCGCTCGCCGACGCACTGGCGGAGCTGGGCGATTTCGCGGCGCAGGTGACGATCCTGGGTTCGTATCCGGTGGCGGTGGCGTGAACCCCGCGCATATTCGCGCGGTCTGAACTGCATCACCGCGAACGAGGATGTGCCATGCGCCGCCTGTGCCTGCTGCTGGTCGTGCTGGGATCGGTATCGGCGTGGCCGGCGGCGGCGCGCGCCGGCGCCTACGCGGACCAACTTGCGCAATGCCTGATCCGCGCGACCACGCCCGCCGACCAGAAGATCGTGGTGCGCTGGGCCTTCGCGACGATGGCACTGGACCCGGACGTCGCCGCGATGGCCAGCGTGACGCCAGCGCAACGGGCGGCGATCAACCAGCGGGCAGGCGCGTTGGTGACCGATCTGCTCACGCAATCGTGCAGCCAGCCGGTGCAGCAGACGCTGATGTTCGAGGGCACCGCGGGCGCGGAATCCGCATTCGAGGCGTGGGGCCGCTGGGCCGTCACCGGCCTCGTGTCCGAACCGCACGTGGCGCAGGGCATGGGCGAGCTGCTGCAATACATCGACATCGGCAAGCTGATGTCGCTGGTGCCGTTGCAGGGATTGCCGCCCATGAGCAGCGGCACGCGTTGACTTCGCAGGTTGGGCTGAGCGCATGCCAACCCAACGAATCATCGAGAGCCTTCGCAGGTCGGGCTGAATGCAATGAAGCCCAACACGATCGTGCCGAAGACGTTGGGCTTCCGCCGATGAAGTCGGCGTCAACCCAACCTACGCGCCGCCATCAGGCAGATCGCAAGCGCGGCATGTTCGACCACGCGGGCGGCGCCGGCCACGCGGGTTCCGCATTGCCAGCCACCACGCGCCGCACGTCGATCGGATCGATCTGCGGCGCGAGTTCGCGCAGCAGCCGCAGCGTGAAGTCGCGCAGCACGCGGCCGCGCGGCAGCACCGCCCAGGTGATGCATTCCGGCAACGCCGCGGGCGCAGGCAACACATGCAAGTCGGTGTCGTCGGGGGTGACGGCCATCTCCGCGAGGATGCCGACCCCGAGTCCCGCGCGCACGTAGGTCTTGATCAGGTCCGCGTCGTGCGCCGTCATCGCGAGCTGCATGGGCAGTTTCGCGGCATCGAACGCGCGCCTGAGCGAGGACTCCGGCTTGCGCGAGGATTCGTAGCTCACCAGCGGCAGCGCGGACAATTCGCGCAGGCTCACGGGTTTGCGGCGGCGGGCCAGGCGGTGCGACGCCGGCACCAGCACCATCCGGCGCCAGCGGAACAGCGGCACCGCGACGCCCTCGGCGGGCACCGCGCCGCTGGTGCTGATCACGGCCAGCTCATCGCCGCCGCGTGCGAGCTGCGCGAGGATCTCGCCCTCGTCGGAGGGTTGCAGCCGGATGCTGACCGCCGGAAACGCGCGCCGCGTCGCGGCGATCGCCGCGGGCAGGACGTAGCGTGCCTGGGTGTGGGTGGTGAGCAGCGTCAGGCGGCCCTTGCGTTCGCCGCGCTGGTTGGCGGCCAGCGCACGGATGTTGCCGGCTTCGTCCAGCAGCCGGCGCGCGTGCACCAGCACGTGTTCGCCGGCTTGGGTCAGCGCGGTGAGGCTGCGGCCCTTGCGGGTGAACAGGAGAAAACCGAGTTCGTCTTCCAGTTGCTTGATCTGGCGCGACAGACCGGGTTGCGTGGCGTGTACGTGCTCGGCCGCAAGCGTGATGTTGAGGCCGGAATCGACGATGGCAGCGAGATAGCGAAGCTGGTTGAGGGTCATCCCCGGGTTCCCGAAGGCGGTTGCAGACTGGCGAAGCGGACGCGCATGCGGCGCCACACCGAAGGCAGTCGACAACACATCGCGGAACGTTTCGGTGACATGGGCGGTATCGGCTGGCCGTCACTCGCCGGACGGCGCGAATCGTGAGGCTAACAGATGGACGTCCAGACGTCCATATCGACATATAACCGTGGTGCATAAGCCTGTCTCCGATGCGTATTTCCGCTCGCTCCGTCCGGCGTGCACACTGGCCGCATGGACATGCAACCGTCATCCGGACCGACCGCTGCGCCGCTGTTTCCGCTATTCGCGGATCTGCGCGGGCGCGCCGTGCTGGTGGCGGGCGGCGGCGCGGTCGCGCGGCGCAAGATCGAGTCGTTGCTCGAAGCGGGCGCTGCGGTGACGGTGAACGCAGCGTCGCTCGAACCGGAACTGCGGGAATGGAGCGACGCGGGACGCGTGCGCTGGTTGCGCGGCGCGTTCCAGCCGGCGTGGCTGGACGGCATGTGGCTGGTGGTGGCCGCGAGCGGCGATGCGACGCTCGACCGTCGCGTGGCCGAAGCCGCGCACGCACGCCGCATCCTCGTGAACGTGGTTGATGATGCCGAGGCTTCCAGTTTCCACGTTCCTGCGCGGGTCCGGCGCGGACGCTTGCAGGTCGCGATTTCATCGGGCGGCGCCGCGCCGGTGCTGGCGCGGCGCCTGCGCGAACGGCTGGAAACGGAACTGGACGAATCGCTCGGCGCGTTGACCGGACTGTTCACGCGCGAGCGTGCGCGCATTCGCCGGCGCTTCCCGCAAGCGGAAGAGCGCCGGCGCTTTTTCCAAAGCCTGCTGGATGGCGACGTTCCGCGGCTGCTGCGAACACGCGCGGACGCGGCAGCGCAGGCGGCATTCGACGCTGCGCTTGCCAACGGCGCAAGCTCGCCGCGGCGTGGCAGCGTGGCGCTGGTCGGCGCCGGTCCGGGCGACCCGGGCCTGCTCACCCTGAAGGCATTGCGTGCCTTGCAGGAAGCCGACGTGATCCTGCACGACCGCTTGATTGGCCCTGCCATCCTCGACCTCGCGCGCCGCGACGCCGAGCGCATCGATGTCGGCAAGTGCGTGGGCAAGGACCACGACGCGACGCAGGCGCGCATCCATGCGCTGATGCTGCAACACGCCCGTTCGGGACGGCGCGTGGTCCGCCTGCAGGGCGGTGACCCGCTGCTGTTCGGCCGCGGCGCAGAGGAACTGGATTTCCTGCGCGCGCACGGGATTCCGCATGAAATCATCCCGGGCATCACCGCCGCCGTGGCCAGCGCAGCGGCCGCCGGCATTCCCCTGACTGACCGACGTCATGCGCGCAGCGTCACACTGCTGAGTCCGCGTGGCGGCACTACGCTGGACATCGCCGCGTTGGCGGCACCGGGACAGACGCTGGCGGTCTACATGGGCGTGGGCGAACTGGAAGCGTTGTCGCGTGTGCTGATCGCCAACGGCCGCAGCGCCGGCACGCCGTGCGTGCTGGTCGAGAACGCGTCGCTGCCGGAACAGCGCGTGTTGCGAAGCACGCTCGAAGCCTTGCCCGCGCTCGCGCGTGCACACGACGTGCGGGCGCCGGCGCTGCTGATCATCGGCGAAGTCGCCGCACAGGCGCCAAGCGCGACCCATCACGAACGATGTTGCGGCATCACGCCCGTCGCACGGGCTGCATGAACGTTCTTCAAAACCGACTTTTCGACACGAGGAAACCACCATGAGTTTGCAACTGGGCGAAACCGCCCCCGACTTCACCCTCGATTCCACCCAGGGCTCGCTGCACTTCAGCGCCTACGCACGCGATCATTGGGTCGTGCTGTTCTCGCACCCCAAGGACTTCACGCCGATCTGCACCACCGAGCTGGGTGCGTTCGCGCGCCGCAAGGCCGAGTTCGACCGGCGCGGCGCCAGGCTGCTGGGCCTCGCGGTCGACCCGGTCGAAGACCACCAGCGCTGGGCGCAGGACATCGCCGAGGTCGGCGGCGCCGAACTCAACTACCCGATCCTCGCCGATCCGGACCTCGAAGTCGCCAAGCTGTACGGGATGTTCCATCCCAAGGCCGACCCCAAGGTGACGGTGCGCTCGGTGTTCTTCATCGACCCGCAGCGCACCGTGCGCACCACGCTCACCTATCCGCCCAGCGTCGGCCGCAGCGTCGATGAAATCCTGCGCACGCTGGATGCGTTGCAGCTCACCGATCGCTTCCCGGTCGCGACGCCGGTGGAATGGCGCCCGGGCGACGAGGTGGTAGTGTCGCCCAGGCTCGCCGACGCGGACGCGGAAAAGCAATTCGGCAAGCTGCGCAAGGTCAAGCCGTACCTGCGTTACACCGAGGCGCCCGCGGCATGATCCACGCGCGCGCCGATTTCGCCGCCGCCATCGGGCGCACGCCGCTGATCCGCCTGCGGCGCGCGTCCGAGGCGACCGGCTGCGAAATCCTCGGCAAGGCGGAATGGCTGAACCCGGGCGGTTCGATCAAGGATCGCACCGCCCTGGGCCTGCTCGCCGATGCGGAAAAGCGCGGCCTGCTCCGGCCCGGCGGCGCCATCGTCGAAGGCACCGCAGGCAACACCGGCATCGGCCTCGCGCTGCTCGGCGCCAGCCGCGGTTATCGCAGCGTGATCGTGATGCCGGAAACACAGAGCGCGGAAAAGATCGACGCGCTGCGCCTGACCGGCGCCGAGGTGAAACTCGTGCCCGCGGCGAAGTTCAGCGATCCGAAACACTACGTGCGCGTCGCGCGCGCGCTGGCCGACGCATGGAACGCGCGCGAACCCGGCAGCGCGTGGTTCGCCAACCAGTTCGACAACACCGCCAACCGCGATTTCCACGCCGCGACCACCGCGGCCGAAATCTGGAACGAGACGGACGGCGCGGTGGACGGCTTCGTGTGCGCGGCCGGCACCGGCGGCACGCTCGCCGGCGTCGCGGCCGGGCTGAAGGCGCGCAAGAAAAGCGTGCGGATCGCGCTGTCCGATCCGGCAGGTTCGGCGCTCGCGAATTTCGTCAACCGCGGCGAACTCGTCGCCGACGGCAATTCGATCACCGAAGGCATCGGCTCCAGCCGCATCACCGCCAACTTCGAAGGCGCGCAAGTCGATACCGCGTACAGCATCCCCGACGCCGAATCGGTGCCGCTGCTGCACGCGCTGCTGGGCGAGGAAGGCCTGTGCCTCGGCGGTTCGTCGGGCGTCAACCTCGCCGGCGCGATCCGGCTGGCGCGCGAACTCGGCCCCGGCAACGTGATCGTCACCGTGCTGGCCGACGCCGGCACGCGCTACGCGAAGAAATTGTTCAATCCAGCATTCCTGCGCGGCAAGGGCATTCCGGTGCCGGCGTGGCTGGACCGTTCGTTCCCGGCCGAGCAGGCGCGCCACGCGGCGTGACGGCCGCGGCCGCCTAACGGAATTGCAACCACGCGCGCCGACGCGAGGGTTACGCTTCGCCCCGTTCCGCAACCACACAGGACGGTCCGCCATGTCCCTGCACGCAAGCATCCTCGACACCATCGGCGGCACGCCGATCGTCAAGTTGCACCGCGTTGCGCCCGCGCACGTCACCTTGCACGCGAAGGTGGAATCATTCAACCCCGGCGGTTCGGTCAAGGATCGCCTCGCGATCGCGGTGATCCTGGATGCCGAACAGCGCGGCGCGCTGAAACCCGGCCAGACCGTGATCGAGGCGACCTCCGGCAACACCGGCGTGGCACTGGCGATGGTGTGCGCCGCGCGCGGCTATCCGTTCGTCGCGGTGATGTCGGAAACCTTCTCGATCGAACGCCGCAAGCTGATGCGCGCGTACGACGCCAAGGTGATCCTGACGCCGGCGGCCGAGCGCGGCACCGGCATGGTGCGCATCGCCGAGGAACTTGCGGCCAAACACGGCTGGTTCCTGGCGCGCCAGTTCGAGAACGAAGCCAATCCGGCCTGGCATCGCAGCACCACCGGACCGGAAATCCTGCGCGACTTCGCCGGCAAGCGGCTGGATTATTTCGTCAGCGGCTGGGGCACCGGCGGCACGCTCACCGGCGCGGGCGAGGTGCTGAAGCTCGCGCGGCCAGGCATCAAGGTGATCGCGACCGAACCCGCGAACGCGTCCCTGCTCGCCGGCGGCGAATGGCACCCGCACAAGATCCAGGGCTGGACGCCGGATTTCCTGCCGAAGGTGTTGAGCCGCACCATCGCCGACCAGATCATCCCGATCGACGAAGTGCTGGCGCGCGACACCGCGCGGCGTCTTGCGCAACAGGAAGGCATCTTCTGCGGCATCTCCTCTGGCGCCACCGTCGCCGCCGCGCTGGAAGTCGCGAAGCAGGCGCCGCAGGGCTCCGTGCTGCTCGCGATGCTGCCCGACACCGGCGAGCGCTATCTCTCGACGTTCCTGTTCGAGGGCGTCAATGATGGATCGGATGATTTGTAGGTTGGGCTGAGCATAGTGAAGCCCAACAGGCACCCGCGACAACGTTGGGCTTCCCCGGGATCAAGTCCGGGGTCAGCCCAACCTGCGCAGAACCGGAAATGACGATTCAGCACTCCATGTAGGGCGGGTGCCAACCACAGTATCTACGCACTACGCGCTACGCAGAACCCGGAATGACGTCAGGGCGCGCGCTTCAGCGCCACCACGGCGTTGAGCCCGCCGAACGCGAAGGCGTTGGACAGCACCGCGCGAACGGGTGCTTCGCGCGCGGTGTTCGGCACGTAATCGAGATCGCACTCGGGATCGGGATCGAGGAAATTCGCGGTGGGCGGAATCACCTGATCGCGCAGCGCGCCGATCGCCGCGACAATTTCCAGCGCGCCGGCGGCGCCGAGCGCATGGCCGTGCACGGATTTGGTGGACGACACCGCGAGATGTTGCGCGTGCTCGCCGAACACCTTGTGGATCGCCTTCGTCTCGGTCGGATCGTTGGCGGGCGTCGCGGTGCCGTGGGCGTTGATGTAGTCGATGTCCTCGGCGTCCAACTGCGCATCGGCGAGCGCGGCGCGCATCGCCTGCGCCGCACCATCGGCGGACGGCAGCACGATGTCACCGGCGTCGGCGCTCATGCCGGCACCCGCGAATTCGGCGAGGATCTCCGCGCCACGCGCACGCGCGTGCTCGAAGTCCTCCAGCACGACCATGCCGGCGCCTTCGCCCAACACCAGCCCGCGGCGCTGCCTGCAGAACGGGCGGCAGGTGTCGTCGGCCAGCACGCGCATCGCTTCCCAGGCGCGCAGCACGCCCAGCGTGAGGCAGGCTTCGGTGCCGCCCGCCAGCGCGACGTCGGCCACGCCGGAACGGACCAACGCGAACGCCTGCGCGAACGCATGGTTGGACGAGGCGCACGCGCTGGACACCGCGAAACTCGGCCCGGTGATGCCGAACTCGATCGACACCTGCGAAGCCGGCGCGCTCATCATCCGGCGCACGATCGACAACGGATGCAGGCGCGGATTGTGCTCGCCGTAGAGCCGGCGCGAACCCTCGTCGTTGGTTTCCTCGCCGCCGGTGCCGGTGCCGACCACGCAGGCGCTGCGCTGGCGCAGTTCGCCGTGCGAAAAATCGAGGCCGGACTGCTTGACCGCCTCGCGCGCGGCGATCAGCGCGAATTGCGAGACGCGGTCGAGGAGGATCAGTTTCTTCGGATCGAAATGCTGCGCCGGATCGTAGCCGCTCACCTGCGCCGCGACCTTGACCCGCATGTCCTCGTTTTCGAATCCCGCGAGCGGCGCGATCGCGCTCTTGCCTTCGCGCATCCCGGCCCAGACCGTGCGCGCATCGTGGCCCGGCGCGCAGATCGCCCCGACTCCGGTGATGACGACACGACGGTGGCTGCTCATGCTGCGAACGAAAGCATCGACAGAGCTTCTGACGCGGATTCTCGCGGATACACGCGGATGATGTCGCCATTACCGCATTTGTTTGCGACGCGCCGCATCGGAGCTTTTTGGCACTGACCGGCATGGACCAGACAGCGCCATCCGCGTTCATCCGCGCTGATCCGCGTCCAATGCTCTTTGTGAACGGGAATCAACCTGGCGGTCCAGTACTTATGCGGATGCAGGCGGTGCGGGCGGCGGCGGATTCGCAGCCTTCTCGGCCAGCAGTTTCTCCACGGTGTCGACCAGACCCTTCACCGATTCGGTGTCGAAATTCGGATCGCGATCGGGCATCTGGATCTTGAAGTGATCCTCGATCTCGAAAATGATCTGGATCGCATCGAGCGACGGGATCTCGAGATCCTTCAAGGTCGAATCCAGCGTGACCTTGCTCTCGTCGATGCCGGCTTCCTTGGCGATGATCGCAAATACGGTTTTCTGGACATCGTCGCTCATGGCGGGTTCCCTTCGGGGTCGTGGCGCGGCGGCACGGGCGGGGTGTGTTGTGCGTCGCTGCCCAGCAACAGGATACCAGCGACGATGACCGCCGATCCGAGCAATTTCTCCCAACCCATCGGATCGCCGAACACCGCCCACGACGCGACCATGATCGCGACGAACACGATCGCGCTGGTCGGAAAGGCCGCGGAAAGCGTGGACTTTTCGAGGATGGTCATCCACACCGCGAATTGGCCGAGATAGCAGGCCAGCGCCAGCCACAGCCAGGGCGTGGACAACGCCGCGAGGATCGACGGCCGATCCAGTTCAAACACGCCGACCCTGGCGCCGGCCATCTTCAGCGCTACCTGGCCCAGCGTTTCGATCGCGAGCAGGATCCCCCACGCGATCAGCAACGGCGCCAGCCGCCGCGCGTGCGGTGCGCGTGTCATGCCTGCTTCACCTGCACGGACATGGCCGCGTCGTCGAGACGATCCATCCGCGCCAGCTGCTCGAAGCGAGCGAACACGCCGTCGACGAAGCGATTGCGATGCCGGTACCACAGCGCGTTCGCGTGCAGCGTGCTGCCGAGGCGCAGCTTCTCGCGGTGCAGGCCCTGCCCGCTTTCGTACACGGCGATCCCCTCGTCGATGCAGCAACGGATGTTTTCCAGCCAGCTCACATGGTAGAGGTTGTAGCGGTCCATCGCCGCGTAATCCATCCCGAGGAACTTGTCGAGCAGCCGTCCGGCATCGCGCAGCACCAGGTTGAATGCGACCAGCCGTTCGCCTTCCGAATAGGTGACGCAGAACGCGCGGCCCGGCATGTCGCGCAGCACGTTTTCGAAATACGCGGGCGTCAGCTCCTCGAACGAAAATTCCGCATGCGCCAGGGTTTCGCGGTACAGGCGCTGCACGTCGTGCGCGATGCCGGCGAGATCGGTGCGCCATTCGATCCGCAGCGCTTCGCCGGCGCGGCGCTTGCGGCGCAGATCCTTGCGGGTCGAGGGGCCGAGCGAATCGAGATAGGCATCGACACTGTTCCAGGAGATCGCGAGCGTCGCGCCGGGCAGGCCGGGCAGCGCGCGCAGGCCGTGACGCGGGCACACTTGCTGCCAGAACTTTTCGTCCTGCGGCGCGTCCTTGACCGCGAGCATCCCGAACCTGTCCCGCGCCGCGACGGTTTCCATGTGCGCGAGGATCGCATCCAGCCACGCCGCGCGTTGCTCCGGATCCGAATCGGGCGCGAACCCGACCCGGCAGCGCTCGGTCACCGGCGAGCCCAGCGACAGCATCGGGATCCGCAGCAGGCGCGGAAACGCCTTCGCGATCGTCGCGGTGACGCGGCGCAGGCCGCCCTGCACGGTGGTGTCGAGCCGGTAATCGGTGACGAACGCGGGCACCGCCGCGAGCAGCCGCCCGCCTTCGCGCACCGCGAAGTAGAGGTAGCGGAAACCGGCGAGGCCGGCGCGCTCGATCGCGCGCAGATAGGCGTGGTCCTCGAGTTCGTGCGGGAACAGGCGGTTCCAGTCGTCCGGCGCGTAGGCGTCGATGGAAGGCAGCGCCGTGGTTTCGATCATGCCGCCGAAACGGATGCCGCGATGCGCGGGCGGGAAACGCGCAGCGGGCTGTTGGCCAGGATGCGCGTGAAGAAATCCGCCGAACGCCCGATCACCTTGTCGCGTTCGCCGTCGACGGTGATCATGTGGTAGCTGTCGTTCAGCAGCACGGTTTCGGTGGGGCCGGTGACGCGGCGTTCGATCAGGCGCGCGTTGCGCACACTGGCGATGTCGTCATCGGCGGCGTGCATGATCAGGGCCGGCGCGCGCACTTCCTGCAGGCGCGGACGCACGTGCCAGACCAGCTTGTGGAACTCCGCCAGCGACGGCCACGGATTGCCGGGCAGGCCGGCGGCCTCGCTCTGGCCGTCCAGCATCGCGCCGGCGATGCGCATCCGCACGCGTTCGTCCTTGATGCCGTAGGGGAAACTTTCCATGAAGCGGCGCTGCTTGAACAGCCCCATGCCGCACACCAGCGGCAGCATGAACGACAGCCGCGCCATGCGCGGGATGGTCCAGCCGTCGTAGAAGAACGTGCTGCCGTACAGGCCGAGGCCATCCACCCATTGCGGTTTTTCGATCGCGAGGTTCAGCGCCAGCACCGAGCCCATCGACAGGCCGGCCACGAACAGGTGGTCGACTTCGCGGCGCAGGCGGTCCGCGCCTTCGGTGACGCTGCGCGCCCAGTCGCGCCAGCCGGTTTTCAGGAGATCGGCCTCGCTGCCGCAATGGCCGGCGAGTTGCATCCCGTACACGGTGAAGCCGGCGCGGTTGAGGCCCTTGCCCACGAAACGCATTTCCGCGGGCGTGCCGGTCAGGCCGTGGATCAGCAGCACCCCCGCACGTCCGCCGCGCAGCAGGAAGTCTGCCTGTTTGATCATCGATTGGGTCATGGACGTTTGCTCAACCCAGATTCTGGCCGGTCACCAACACCACACCCACCACGATGGTTCCGATCCCTACCCAGCGGCGCAACGAAATGCGCTCGTTGAGGATGAAGCGGCTGGCCAGCACCACGCCGACGTAGCCCAGCGCCGTGAACGGGAACGCGACGCTGAGCTGGGTGCGCGACAGCGCCGCGAACCACAGCACGAATTCCAGCGCGTACACCGCCACGCCCAGCGCGATCCACGGCGAGTGCAGCACCTTGTAGACGAGCGAAGGCGCCTGCGCCCCCACCGCCACGTGGCCGACGCCGAGCTTGAAGCATACCTGCCCGCTCACGTCGCACGCGACCGAGCCGAGCAACAGCAGCAGGGTGACGAAGGTCGAATTCATTTGGGGTCGACGCAGGCGTCGAACAAGGCCCGCGCCAGTGCGCAGTCGGTTTGCATATTATCGTCGATCCTTTGTCGATCTGCCTTGCCGCGTTCCGGCTGGTCCAGCCGCGCCTCGATGCGTTTCAGCCAGTTGCCGTGCCGCGGCGGCGAATACTCGCCGCAGATGTCAGCCCCCAGCACCCGCTTGCGGGCGCCGGCCGCGCGCAACATCGCGATCAACGCGGACAGCGGCATCTGGCCCTGATCCCAGTTGGTCAGCGCCTCGCGTTCGGGCAGCACGTCCTTGTCGATGGTGATCCAGACCGCCTCGGTCGGGATCGCGTCCAGTACCACGGCCATAGCATCCTCCAGTTGCCTTTCGCCGAGGTTTCGCCAGTGGATCCGGCCGTCGCGCCACGCATGGCCCGGCCCGTCGGCAATCCTGCGGCGCGCCCGCGAAGGCGCGTGCCGCCACGGAAACAGGGCCAGCCGGCCGGAATCCAGCGCCCCGAGGTTGCCGCCCTTGCGGCCTGGATCGACCAGGTCATCGCTGCACGGCCCCGCCGTCACCACCCGCTGCACGTTGGGCAGCGCCAGCACCCGGTTAATCCAGGACCCGCAATGCCAGCGCGGCGCCAGCCGCACCCAGTCGGGATGGTTGTCGAAATGCAGCACGCTGAAGGGCTCGGCCACGCGCTCGATCAGCAGCGCCGCGAGGTGATGGAAGTCACCCGATCCGAGGAACGTGATCGACGGCCGCGGATCGCCCGCCGCCGCGATGCGCGCCCGCGCGGCGGCGATGTTTTTGGTGCGGCTCCACAGCCGCAGCGCCGGGCCGAGGTCGCGCAGATTGACGCGGACCAGCGACGCCCACGGCGCGGCCGCGGTCAAGGCGGCCGCGTCGACGCTGCCGTCGGTGTCGAGGATGCGAAGGTGGACTGGCACGGCTCAAGTGTATTGGTTTGACGCTCGCCTGAGCGCGTCGTTGCGCTCCGGCAGCCCGCCTCGCGCGACCCATGCTTCGTTGGTGGCGAATGCCCTTGTACGGTATCATTCCGTACAAAGGAGACAATCCGGTGAATGCCCGCCTCGATCTGCGTCTGAGCCCCAAGGACAAAGCCCGCATTGAACGCGCCGCCGATCTGCGCGGATTGCCGGTTTCGGCATTCGTGCGCGACGCGGTGCTGCGCGAAGCCGAATACGTTGTGGCCGCCGGTTCCGCCTCAGGCAATGCCGGCGCCATGATCGCGCGCATGCGCGGACGCGCGACCTCACGCATGAGCACCGAGCAGATCATGAAGCTGACCCGCGGCGCCAGATGAGCGCCGTACTGGTCGATACCAACGTCCTGCTCGACGTCCTGACCGAGGATCCCCACTGGTTCGATTGGTCCGCGCGGCAACTGCAGGACTGTGCTGCTCGCGGGACGCTGTGCATCAACCCGATCATCTATGCGGAAGTCTCGATCGGGTTCGAGCGCATCGAGGAACTCGATGAAGCGCTGCCACCGACCGATTTCAAGCGACTGGCTTTGCCATGGGAAGCGGCCTTTCTGGCCGGCAAGGCGTTTCTTCGTTACCGTCGCGCCAAAGGGGCGCAGCGTTCGCCGCTTCCGGATTTCCTCATCGGCGCGCACGCGGCCATCGCCCGGCTGCCGCTGCTCACTCGGGATGCACGGCGCTATCGCACCTACTACCCATCACTCGAATTGATTTGTTCTTGAACGCCGACGCGCGGCGAAACACCGTGGACTCGTACTCGGGTGCGCCACGGTTCAACGGATTCGTCAGACTATGCGCCCATGCTCTCCACTTCCAACCTGATCCTCAACACCGACAGCTACAAGGCCAGCCACTGGCTGCAGTATCCGCCGGGCGTCGATGCCACGTTCTTCTATCTGGAAAGCCGCGGCGGCGAGTACGAGCGCACGCTGTTCTTCGGCCTGCAGTCAATCCTGAAGGAATATCTTTCCAAGCCGGTGACGGCGGCGATGATCGACGAAGCGAAGGCATTCTTCGCCGTGCACGGCGAACCGTTCAACGAGGCGGGCTGGCGGCACATCGTCGATGCGCACGCAGGAAAACTTCCGCTGCGCATCCGCGCGGTGGCGGAAGGCACGGTGGTGCCGACGCACCAGGCGCTGCTGACGATCGAGAGCACCTGCCCAGACTGTTTCTGGGTGCCGTCGTATGTCGAAACGCTGCTGATGCGCGTGTGGTATCCGGTGACGGTCGCGACGGTGAGTTGGCACGTCAAGCAGACCATCCGCGAATACCTCGACAAGACCAGCGACGATCCCGCTGCACAGATCCCATTCAAGCTGCACGACTTCGGTTCGCGCGGCGTATCCAGCGCGGAATCGGCGGCACTGGGAGGGATGGCACACCTCGTGAACTTCAAGGGCACCGACACGATCCTGGGTGTGCTGGCGGCGCGCGACTACTACGGCGAGGCCATGGCGGGGTATTCGATTCCCGCCGCCGAGCACAGCACCATCACGGCGTGGGGCAAGGATCGCGAAGTCGATGCCTATCGCAACATGCTGCGACAGTTCGCCAGGCCCGGCGCGGTGGTCGCGTGCGTGTCCGACAGCTACGACCTGTACCACGCGATCGAGGCGATGTGGGGCGGCGCACTGCGCGAGGAAGTCATCAAGAGCGGCGCGACGATCGTCGTGCGCCCCGATTCGGGCGACCCGGCCGAGGTGGTGCACAAGACGCTTTCGATGTTGAACGCGGCGTTCGGCAGCACAGTGAACGCGAAGGGCTATCGCGTGCTGAACCACGTGCGCGTGATCCAGGGCGACGGCGTGAATCCCGATTCCATCCGCCTGATCCTGGACCGCATCACCCATGCGAAATATTCCGCCGACAACCTCGCGTTCGGCATGGGCGGCGCGCTGCTGCAGAAGCTCGATCGCGACACCCAGAAGTTCGCGCTGAAATGTTCGGCCGCGCGCATCGACGGCAGGTGGATTGACGTGTTCAAGGATCCGGTCACCGACCACGCCAAGGCCTCCAAACGCGGGCGGCTGACGCTGGCGCGCCACCGCGGTTACGGCACCTTCAGGACCGTGGCGCTCTCGGACGACGCGATCGCGGGCGATGCCGCGACGCTCGGCCACGGCTGGGAAGACGCGATGGAGACCGTGTGGGAAGACGGCTGCCTGCTGCGCGACCGGACGTTCGCCGAGGTGCGCGCCCGCAGCGAGGGCAATTAGCGGCCAGTTACGGTGCCGGCGTTCGCCCCGTCCGCCGAGCGCCACAACGACACCGCGGCCAGCAGGACCACCACGGCCGCACCTAGCAACGTCGCCGCGAAACCATGCGGCAGGTGCGCGACGGCGCTCACCAGCAACGGCCCGGCAATCTGGCCGATCGCGAACGCGGCGGTCATCACCGCGATGAAGGGCGTGGCCTCGTCGCCGGCCGCACGGCGTGCCTCGCGCAAACCCTGCATGGTCACCACCATATACGTACCGCCGACCAGCAAGGCCGCGATCAGGATCGCCGTCAGGCCCGGCCACAATGCGGGCAAGGCCGAGCCCATCGCCATCAGCACGTAACAGATCGCCCAAAGTTTTCGATCATTGACGTGCGCCAGCCAGCGCGCGGCGATCACCGTGGACAGCGCCGAGGCCGCCCCGAACACCGGCCACGCCAACCCGAACACCCGCGGATCGGTGATGTAACGGTGCGCCATGTCGGGCAGATAAGTCGCAGGAATGATGTAGCCAATCCCGAGCGCGCCGTAGCACCACATCAGGCGGCGCTTGTCGGCGTTCCAGTGGATGCGCACTTTCACCGGCGCAGCGGTGCGCGTGACCGGATCGCCACTGCGAAACGCGCGCCACAACGCCAGTGTCACCAGCAACGACAGCACGCCGAACACCTGCCAGGTGCGATCGGAATCCCATTGCAGCTGCATGGTGCCCATCACGACGAGCCCGGCCACGGCCACACCGACGCCGACGCCCGCGTACAGCGTGCCGCTGGCAGCGCCGCGTCCGAGTGCGAGCAAATGCGTCAGCGCCCACGCCGACACGTGCACCAGCACCCACGCGCTGGCAACACCGGCGAGCAGTCGCAGCAAAAGCTGCAGCGCGAACACGTGCGTCACGCCCATCGCGAAGGTCACCACCGCGATCAGCAGCAAGCCGCCGCGCACGGCCTGCCTGAGCGACAACCGTGCCGCGCACAACGCGCCGAGGAAATAACCGAGATAGTTGGCTGCGGCCAGCCAGCCCGCCGCGCGCAAAGTGAGCCCGGCGTCGGCCTCCATCATCGGCATGATCGGCGTGAACGCGAAGCGGCCGATGCCCATCGCGACTGCCAACGCGACCAGGCCGGCGCCAGCCACGGCTGCGGCACCGGGGGCCGCTGGGAAAGGCCCACGCATCATTGCATTGTAGCGGGTCGGCCGCAGCGGACGTCACGCGGGGCCGTTCAGAAGGTCAGCCGTCGCACGCGGTGAGACGCGCCCGTTGCATACTTGCGGACCGATTGCGCGGGCGGGCCGGAATGTTTCGACTGCACACCTCCAACGATGCCGCGAGGCTGGCCGACGCGCTGGGCGAGCGGCTGCGCGCGCCACGCGACAATCCGCTGGCACCCGCGCGGGTGCTGGTGCCGCAGGCGGGCCTCCGGCGCTGGCTGCAGGTGCGCCTCGCGGAAAAACTCGGGGTGATCGCCAACGTCGAATTCACTCCGCCCGCGCAGTTCGCGTGGGAACTGCTGCGCGCCGCGCGCCCCGACCTGCCGCGCCAATCGCCGTTCGACGTCGAGGTGCTGCGGTGGCATATATATGCGTTGCTCGACGAGTCGCTGGAGGGTGCGGCGCTGGCGCCGCTGCACGATTACCTGGGGATCGACCGCGATCCGCTGCGCCGCTACGCGTTGAGCTTCGAACTGGCCCGCGCCTTCGAACGCATGCAGGGTTACCGCCGCGACCGGCTGATCGCATGGGAGCGCGGTGCGGACAAGGACGATTGGCAGGCCGAACTGTGGCGGCGACTGCTGCCGCGCGTAGGCGGCGTATCACGCGCGGCACGCGTGGACGAATGGTTGCGCGCGTTCGATCCCGAATACCCGTGCGACGAATCCGCCGGCAAGCCCGCGCCGCCCGGCCTGCCCGAAGCGTTCGCCTGCTTCGCCTGCGCGAATGTCTCGCCCGACGTGCTGCGGATGCTGGCGGTGGCGGGGCTGCACTGCGACGTCGATTTCTACCTGCCGCTGCCGTCGATGGAATACCTGGGCGACCTGCCGCGCACGCGCGCCGCGGTGCGCGAGCGGCTGGGCGAGCGCGGCGGCGAGAATCCGCTGGTGCTGTCGCTCGGCGGCGCGCTGTCGCAATTCGTTGAACTGTTGTTCGGCTACCAGCACGTGCAGCCCGACGTGGAGCACGACGACTACGACAAGGACATCCCGCGCACGACGCTGCTCGGCCGCGTGCGCGACGACATCCTGAAACATGCGGCGCCCCGCGCCGATGGCCGCACAACGGAGCCTGACGACAGCCTGCAATTCCACGCCTGCCACACCGAACTGCGCGAAGTCGAGACCCTGCACGACGCGCTGCTGGCGATGTTCGAACAGCACCCGGACCTGCAGCCGCGCGACGTCGCGGTGATGATGCCGGACGTCGCCGCCTACCGGCCCGCGATCGAGGCCGTGTTCGGCGGCGTCGACCGCAACGACCCGCGCTGGATTCCGTACAACCTCGGCGACGGCGGCGCGGCGGCGATGCATCCGGCGGTCGACCTGTTCCTGAAACTGCTGGACGCGCCGGCCTCGCGCTGGGAAGTGGACGAGCTCACCGACGTGCTGTCCGCGCCCGGCGTGCAGCGCCGCTTCGACCTCGACGCGGACGCGGCCGAACGCCTGGGCGCGCGGCTGCGCGAGGCCGGCGTGCGCTGGGGCGAGGACGAGCGCGCGCGCGCCGGCTGCGGCGGCTACCGCGAATTCAGTTGGGCGTTCGGCATCGATCGCGTCGTTGCCGGATTTGCCTGCGGCGACGACGCGGACGGACTGGCCGGCGGCACCGCGCCGCTGGCGGGCGTCGAAGGCGCCGCGTTCGCGCACCTCGATGCGGTGCTCGCGGTCACCGAAACCTGGCGGCGGCTGCGCGACCAGTCCCGCCACGCGCGGACGGCGCAGGCCTGGCAAGGTTTCCTCAACGAAACCCTCGACAGCCTGTACCAGCACGACCCGCGCGACCTCGCCGAAACCCGCGCGCTGGAGCGCATCCGCGCCGCGCTGGCGCAACTGGCCGAGGATTGCGCGAACGCCGGCGCGGCGCTGCCACTGCCGTGGGCCGACGTGCGCGCGTTCCTGCGCGATGCGCTGGCGGCACCCGACCCGCAGCAATTCCTGTTCACCGGCGGCGTCACCTTCTGCGGGATGGTGCCGCTGCGCGTGGTGCCATTCCGCATGATCTGCCTGCTCGGCATGCACGAAGCCGCGTTTCCGCGCCGCGAAACCAGTTCGCTCGATCCGCTGCTGGCCGACCGCCGCGCCGGCAAGAAGCCGGAAACCGGCGACCGCGACGTGCGCGCCGACGATCGTCTGCTGTTCCTGCAACTGCTCGCGGCCGCGCGCGACGTGTTCTACGTGAGCTGGATCGGCCGCGACGCCCGCAGCAACAAGCCGCTGCCGCCTGCGACGGTGGTCGCGGAACTGCTCGACACCGTGCGCGGCGATTACCTCTCCGCGCCCGCGGACGACGCCGCGCGCCGACGCCGCGACGCCCTGCTGCCGCGGCTCGCGCCGCTGCACCCGTTCGATCCGTCGCTGTTCGCCGGCGACGCGCCGCGTTCGTATCGATCGCAATGGCTGCCCGCGGCGCGCGCGCCGCAACGCACGCACGCGGGGCTGCCGCGATTCGTCGCGCAGCCGCTGCCGCCGCCCGCGGCCGTGCCGCGCGAAATCCAGCTCGACGAGCTGAAGCGTTTCTTCGACGATCCCGCGCGCGGATTCCTCGAAGGCGCATTGCAATTGCGGCTACCGCGCGGCGCCGACGAGGACGCCGCGCTGGAGCCGTTGCAGCCGGACGACGGCTTGTTGCGTTACACCCTCACCCGCGCGCTGCTCGAATCCGGCGACGGCGATGCCGACCGCCAGCGCGCGCTGCTGGGCGCACGCGGCCTGTTGCCGCCGGGCAGGCTGGCCGACGCGGCGCTGGCGATCGCGCGCGAACGCGCCGCCGCCCTGCGCGGTTTGATCGACGCATTCACCGGCGGCGCGGCGCCGCTCGACGACATCGCCGGCGGCGTGGCGCTCGACGGCGGCATGCTTCTCACCGGCCGCGTCGGCGGCGTGCATTGCGCCGGACTGGCGCGCGCGAAACCCGGAAAGCTCGACGGCCGCTTCGCGATGCGCGCCTTCATCGACATGCTGTTCGCGAGCGCGGCCAGCGACCGGAACGTGGCCTGCCGGCTGTTCTGGATCGGCGACAAGGACAAGCCCAGGTGCTGCGACCTCGCGCCGTTCGACCCGGAGACCGCGCGCGCGAAACTCACGGCGTTGGCGGAAGCGATGCAACGCGGCCTGCGCTCGCCGCTGCCGTTGCCGACGCGCGCCGCGTGGGCCGCGCTGAAGCGCGAACGCACCAGCAAGGGCGAAGCGGATCTTGCCGAGTTCATCGACAACCTGCGCGACGCCGCCGACGGCGACGACGCGTACGGAGAACGGTCGGAACTGGCTGCGCCCGCGTTCGGCATGGCCTGGCGCGGCTTCGACATCACCCGGATGGATGACCGCGCGCTGCACGCCTTCCATGCCGCCGCGGCGAGCCTGCTGCCCGAGATCGTGCATCCCGGGGGCAAGCGGTGAGCGCGATCGACGATCCCCTGCGGCTCGACCTCGACGGCATCCGCGTGGTCGAGGCCAGCGCCGGCACCGGCAAGACCTTCACCATCGCCACGCTGTACCTGCGCCTGATCCTCGAACGCGGACTGCAGGTCGAGGAGATCGTGGTGGCGACCTTCACGCGCGCCGCCGCCGCGGAACTTTCCGAACGGCTGCGCGAACGGCTGGTGATCGCCGGCGGCGTGCTGGCCGGCGACGATCCCGCCGCGCCACGCGACGGCGACGACGGCGAAACCCGCGAGACGCGCCGGATCATCGCGCAGGCCTTGCAAGGCGCCACGCCCGACGCGCTGCGCGAACGCGCGCGCCAGGCGCGCCTGGCCATCGACACCGCGTTCATCGGCACCCTGCACGGTTTCTGCCACCGCGCACTGGCCGAATTCGGATTCGACACCGGGCAGGCGCTGCGGACACCGGAACTGATCGAGGACATCCGCGCCCTGCAACTCGAGATCGTGCGCGACTTCTGGCGGCGCGGCAGCGCCGACGCGGCCACCGCGCAATTACTTGCGGACACGTGGAAAACGCCGGACGCCCTGGCGCGGCAGGCGTGCGATCCGCGCTGGCGCGAGCGCGCGATTGAATTGCCCGAAGTCGATGTGGCGGCTGCAGCGACGGCTTTCGAGGATGCCGCGCGACGCGTCGCGACATGTCCGGTCAACGCGCTCGACGGCGCCGAACGCGAGTTGCAACGCTGCATCAAGGACACGCGGGCACGCAACAGCCGCGTCGCCGCGCTGCGGCAGCTCCACGCATGGTCACAGGCTGGCGCCACGCCCGATGCCGCGAATTTCGATCCCAAGGCTGCCGCGAGTCTCGGTGTCGAAAACATCACCTGCCTGAAGCCGGAAGGAGTCGGCCCCGAGGGCCAGGTATTCAATGACGTGGCTGCGCTCGCACGTGCATTCGAAAGCCTCAAGGCGGCACGCGCGGTAGCAGCCACGCTTCCCGCCGCGACCCTGCTGCACGCCGCGTACAGGTTCGTGGAAAGCGAACTGCCGAAGCGCCTCGCCGAACGCCAGCGCATGGGCCACGACCAGGCGGTCGATCGGCTGGCCGGGGCGCTGGCCGATCCCGCGCGCGGCGAGCGCACCGCCGGCCGCATCCGCGCACGCTGGAAGGCTGCGCTGATCGACGAATTCCAGGACACCGACGCGCAGCAGTGGCGGGTGGTCAAGAAACTGTTCGGCGCCGCGACGCTGGTGCTGGTCGGCGACCCCAAGCAGGCCATCTACGGTTTCCGCGGCGGCGACGTGTTCACCTGGCTGCAGGCCTGCGACGAGGCGCGCCGGCAGGCGCGCGGCGGCGAGGCATCGCTGCGCCTGCGCGACAGCTACCGCGCGGGTGCGGGCATGTGCCGCGCGATCAACGCGCTGTTCTCGCGGACGGACGCGTTCGTCGAGGCGGACATCGAACATCCGGATCTCCAGAGCGCGCGATCCGCGCGCGCCCTGCTGCACCACGGCGAACCCGTGCCCGCGCTGCAACTGTGGTGGCTCGATCCCGACCGGATCGAGCATGCGGCCGACCGGCTGCCGTCGAAGGAACACGCGCGCCGCGCGATCCAGGATGCCTGCGTGGCGTGGATCGCGCGCGCGCTCGCCGACGCGGCGTTCGATCTGCGCGACGAGCACGGCGCGCGCACGCGGCTGTTGCCGCGGCACGTCGCGGTGCTGGTCAACGACAACCGGCAGGCGCTGGCGATGCAGGCCGCGCTGGGCCGCGCCGGCGTGCCGGCCTGCAGCAACCTGCGCGCCAGCGTGTACGCCAGCGACGAAGCCGCCGACCTCGCGTTGCTGCTGGATGCGGTCGCCGTACCCGGCGACCCGCGGCGCGCCCGCGCGGCGCATGCGAGCGTCCTGATCGGCGCCGACGCAGCGGACATCGTCGACGAGGCACGCCAGGCGCTCATGCTGGAGCGCGTCGCCGGCTGGGCCGACGCCGTGCGGCGGCACGGCCCGCTGCCGTGGCTGCGCGGCCTGCTGGAAGCCGCGGCGCCGCGCCTGCTGGCGTTGCCCGACGGCCAGCGCCGCGTCGCCAACCACCTGCAACTGGCGGAATTGCTGCAGGCCCTGCACGCGCAGAGCTTCGGGCTCGACGACCTCGCCACGCGCTTCGCGCGCGCGCGCATCGAAGCCGTGGACGACGAGGACAGCGCACGCCTGCGCCTGGACAGCGACGCCGACGCGGTCACGGTGTCCACCGTGCACGCGGCGAAGGGCCTCGAATACGACGTGGTGCTGGTGCCCTACGCGGTGCTTGGGCAAGACCCCGATCGCAAGCGGAACGGCCAGCCGGCGCTGCACTGGTACCACGACGGCACCGCCGCGCGCGTCGCAATCGGCGACGGCGCGAGCGACACCGTGCGCGAACGCGCGATCCGCGAAATCGTCGCGGAAGAAGTGCGCAAGCTCTACGTCGCCGTCACCCGCGCGCGCGTGCTGTGCGTGCTGCCCTGTGGCCCGACCAGCGCCACGCCGTTCAGTCCACTGCACTACCTGCTGCACGTGGCCGGGCGCGCCGCCCCGTTGCCCGCGGACGCGACGGGCTGCGGCGAGGCCTTGCGCGACTTGTGCGAACACGCGGACGGCGACGCGGAACGGATCGACCTGCCGGACGCCGCCCAATCCGAGCGCGCGTCCCCGCGACAATCCGCGCCCGCCCTGCGCGCACACGGCTTCACCCGCGCGACGCTGGAACGCGACTGGCAGGTGTGGTCGTTTTCGCGGCTGGTGCGCGGCAGCAGCCACCCGTCCGTGGACGATCCGCTGCCGGGCACCGGCGACGGCGACGCACCGCCGGCCGAGGCCGCGACCGACGCTTCGAACCTCGGCGGCGCGCGCTTCGGCACCGCGGTGCACGCGATGTTCGAACGGACCGAGTTTGCCGCCTGGCGCGATGCCGTCGAAGCGCCGGACCGCGAACGCGCGCTGATCGAACGCAGCCTGCGCGACCAGGGGCTCGGCGAAACCCGCGCCGCGATGGCACGCGCGGTGGCGGCGGCCGGTACTTGCGTGCGCGACGCGTTGAACGCGGCCCTGCCGTGCGGCGCGCGGCTGTGCGACGTGGCGCCGGAACAGCGCCGGGCCGAGATCGAATTCCATCTCTCGCTGCACCGCGCACGCGGCAGTGAGCTTTACGCGTTGCTGCACCGGCACGGCTACCCGCGGCAACGCGGCGGCGCGCCGCCCAGCCTGCACGGCCTGCTCACAGGCAAGATCGACCTGACCTTCCGGCACGCCGGCCGCTTCCACATCGTGGACTGGAAGACCAACCGCTGCGCGCCGTACGACGACGCTGCCGTGCGCGCGGAAATCGCGATGCACGACTACGACCTGCAGTGGCTGATCTACACGCTGGCGCTGCATCGCTGGCTGCGCCAGCGCCTGCCGGGTTACGACTACGACCGCCACGTCGGCGACGTGTATTACCTGTTCGTGCGCGGCATGCAGGAGGGACGCGGCGTCCACGTCGATCGCCCGCCACGCTCGCTGGTCGAGGCGATGGATGCACTGTTCGACCCGCACGCGGGGAGCGGCGCATGAACACCAGCCTTGCCGCGCTGCGCGACCAGGACCGGATCGGCCGCAATGATCTCGCGTTGGGCGAATGGGTGGCGCGCGCGTTTCCCGGAGTCACCGAAGAATCCGCGCTGGCCGCGGCGCTGGCCGCGCGCGCGATCACCGATGGCCACAGCGCGCTGGCGCTGGATCGGGCGCAGGACTGGCTGGCCGGGTTGGCCGAAGGCCAGCCGCCTGCATTGCCCGATGCCTCCGCATGGTGCGAGGCGCTGCGCCATTCGCCGGCCGTCCACGTGCATGCGACGGACGCGCCGCCCGCGCTCCTGCCGCTGGTGCTGGATGCGCAGGGCCGCGTCTATCTGCGCCGCTACTTCGAATGCGAACGGCAACTCGCGCACGCATTGATCGCACGCGCCGCGCAAGAAAACAAAACGACTCCCTCCCCCCGCTTGCGGGTACAGCCGCCATCCTTGGCAAAAAGCTCCGTGGTGCCCGAAGGGCGGAGGGGGGAAACGCTCGCCCATCGCGCCGACTCCGCCGTGACGCTCGACCCCGAACAGCAGCGCGCGATCGACATCGCGCTCGCGCACCGCTTCGCGCTGGTCACCGGCGGCCCCGGCACCGGCAAGACCCACTCGGTGCTGCGCATGCTGGCCGTGCTGGCGGAAAACGCCCACGCGCAAGGCAACACGTTGCGGATCGCGCTGGCCGCACCCACCGGCAAGGCCGCCGCGCGCCTCGGCGAATCGCTGCGCGCGCAACTCGGGAAACTCGAACTGCCCGAAGCGATCGCCGCGCAAATCCCGCGCGACGCGCAAACCGTGCACAGCCTGCTCGGCATTTCGCCGTGGCGCATGCGTCCGCGCTTCAACCGTGTTTCGCCGCTGCCGCACGACGTGGTGGTGGTGGACGAGGTGTCGATGGTCGATCTGCCGTTGATGGCGAAGCTGGTGGACGCGGTGCCCGTCGATGCCCGGCTGATCCTGCTGGGCGATCCCGACCAGTTGTCCGCGGTGGAAGCCGGCGACGTGCTGGGCGCGCTGGTGGAAGCGGCCGGCGACGGGCCTCTGCGGAACTGCCATGTCGCGCTGACCCGCAGCCACCGCTTCGGCGCGGAGTCCGCGCTGGGCGCGCTGGCGCGCGCGATCGCAGCGGGCGATGCCGACGCGGCCCTGGCCGCGTGCAACCACGACGCGGAGGTGTCGCTCGCGGACGCCGCCCGCGCGTTGCGCTTCGTCGAAACCGCGGCGGAAGCGTACCGCCCCGTCCTCGCTGCACGCGCTCCCGCCGAGGCGCTGCGCGCCGCGCGTGCGTTCCGCGTGCTCACGGCGCTGCGGCACGGGCCGTCGGGCTGCATCGCGATCGATCGCGCGCTCGCGCAGCGGCTGCAGCGCGAATCGCGCCTGCGCGTGGATGACGCACGCTGGCAAGGACGCCTGATCCTCGTCACCGCGAACCGCCCGGAACTCGGATTGTTCAACGGCGATACCGGCGTGGTGTGGCCCGATGCCGACGGCGCGATGAAAGCGTGGTTCGAGGCCGTGGACGGCGGGGCACGCGCACTCCCGCCCGACGCCCTGCCACCGTACGAGGGCGCGTTCGCGCTGACCGTGCACAAGGCGCAGGGATCCGAATTCGAGCGCGTGGCGCTGGTGGCCGGGCCCGATTCGGCGCTGTTGACGCGCGAACTGCTGTACACCGGCGTCACCCGCGCGCGCCGCGGCATCACCGCGTACGCCGCACCCGACACGTTGCGCGCCGGCATCGAACGGCGCACCCTGCGCATGACCGGTCTGGCCGACCGCCTGCGCGAAACCGCAGGCACTTGAGCGGCGCGCCGCGGTCTCAATTTTATGCCATTGCAAAACTTCCACCCCGCCGTCGCCGCCTGGTTCGAGGCCGCGTTTGCCGCGCCGACGCCCGCGCAGCGCGAGGCTTGGCCTGCAATCCGGCGCGGCGAGAATGTGCTGATCGCCGCGCCCACGGGCTCCGGCAAGACGCTGGCCGCATTCCTCGCCGCGATCGACGCGCTGGTGCGCGAAGGCGTCGCGGGAACGCTCACCGACGAAACCCACGTCGTGTACGTGTCGCCGCTGAAGGCGTTGTCCAACGACGTGCGCATCAACCTGGAAGTGCCGCTCGAAGGCATCCGCGCGCAACTGGAAAAATTCGGCCTGCCCGACGTCGAAATCCGCACCGCGGTGCGCACCGGCGACACTCCGCAGGCCGAACGCAACGCGATGCGCAAGCGCCCGCCGCACATCGTGGTGACTACTCCGGAATCGCTGTACATCCTGCTGGGTTCGGAATCCGGTCGGCGCATGCTGCAGACCACGCGCACGGTGATCGTCGATGAAATCCACGCACTGGTGCAAAGCAAGCGCGGCAGCCATCTCGCGCTGACGCTGGAGCGGCTGGACGCGCTGTGCGGGCAACGCTGCACGCGCATCGGACTGTCGGCGACGCAGAACCCCATTGAAAAAGTCGCCGACTTTTTAGTCGGCGCAAGACCCTCCCTTCTCCCTCCGGGAGAAGGTGTCTGCCGGCTTGACTTTGCAAGCCGGCAGACGGATGAGGGTTCGGACTCGTACAAACCATCCGCAAGATCCGAACCCTTACCCCAGCGCTGCGCGCTCGGCGCTACGCGCCGCCTCTCCCGGAGGGAGAGGGGTTCAAACGCGTGCACCATCATCGACGCCGGCCACCAGCGCGCGCGCGATCTCGCCATCGAACTGACCAACGTGCCGCTGCAACCGGTGATGAGCAACGATGCGTGGGGTCTGGTGTACGACCGCCTCGCCGAACTGATCGAACGGCACCGCACCACGCTGATCTTCGCCAACACCCGCCGCGCGGTCGAACGCACCACGCGACATCTGGCCGAGCGGCTGGGCAAGGATGCGGTGGCCGCACACCACGGCAGCCTGTCGAAGGAAAAACGCCTCGACGCCGAGCAACGCCTCAAGTCCGGCAATCTGCGTGCGCTGGTGGCAACGGCATCGCTGGAGCTAGGCATCGACATTGGCGAGGTCGATCTCGTTTGCCAATTGGGTTCGCCACGCTCGATCGCGGCGTTCCTGCAGCGCGCGGGTCGCGCCGGTCACGCGGTGGATGGCATTTCCAAGGCGCGGCTGTTCCCGACTTCGCGCGACGATCTCGTGGAATGCGTGGCGCTGCTCGATTGCGTGCGCCGCGGCGAACTCGACACGCTGCGGATGCCGCCCGCGCCGCTGGACGTGCTGGCGCAACAGATCGTCGCGGAAGTCGCCTGCGGCGAGCGCGGCGAAGCCGAATTGTTCGAGACCTTCGCCCGCGCGTATCCCTATCGTTCGCTTACGCGCACAGCGTTCACCGAAGCCGTGCGGATGCTGGCCGAGGGCTACAGCACCCGCCGCGGCACCCGCGCGGCCTACCTGCACCGCGACGCCGTCAACGGCAAGTTGCGCGCGCGGCGCGGCGCGCGGCTGGTCGCGCTGACTTCCGGCGGCGCGATTCCCGACACCGCCGATTACGACGTGGTGCTGGAGCCGCAATCGCTGCGCGTCGGCAGCGTCAACGAGGACTTCGCGGTCGAGTCGATCGCGGGCGACATCTTCCAGCTCGGCAACCAGTCCTACCGCATCCTGCGCGTGGAACGCGGCAAGGTGCGCGTGGAAGACGCGCACGGCGCGCCGCCCTCGATCCCGTTCTGGCTGGGCGAGGCGCCGGGACGCAGCGATGAACTGTCGTTCGCGGTGGCGCGGTTGCGCGAGGAGCTCGCCGCACGCCTTGAACCCCTCTCCCCTTGGGAGAGAGGCAGGGGTGAGGGTGCGGATACGCGAAATGTTGCCGACTCTCGCAAACCCGTACCCTCACCCCCAGCCCCTCTCCCGGAGGGAGAGGGGAGCAACAGCGCCATCGCATGGCTGATGGACGAAATCGGCATCGATCCACCTGCGGCACGGCAACTGATCGATTACCTCGCCGCCGCGCGCGCCGAACTCGGCCTGCTGCCGACACAGTCGACGCTGGCGATGGAACGCTTCTTCGACGAATCCGGTGGCATGCAGTTGATCATCCACTCGCCGTTCGGCAGCCGCCTGAATCGCGCGTGGGGGCTGGCGCTGCGCAAGCGCTTCTGCCGCAGTTTCAATTTCGAGCTGCAGGCCGCTGCCACCGAAGATGCGATCGTGCTGTCGCTGTCGACCAGCCACAGTTTTCCGCTGGATGAGGTCGCGCGCTACCTGCACTCCAATTCAGTATGCGACGTGCTGACGCAGGCGCTGCTGGACGCACCGATGTTCGCGCTGCGCTTCCGCTGGAATGCTGCATCCGCGCTGGCGCTGCCCCGCTTCGCGGGCGGCGCCAAGGTGCCGCCACAGATCCAGCGGATGAAATCGGAAGACCTGCTGGCCACGGTGTTTCCCGACCAGGTCGCCTGCCTCGAAAACATCGTCGGAGAACGCAAGATCCCCGATCACCCGCTGGTCGCGCAGACGCTGCAGGACTGTTTGTACGACGCGATGGATCTGGACGGCCTGACCGCGTTGCTGAAGCGGCTGGAAAGTGGCGAGGCGCGCATCGTCGCGCGCGACCTGACCGCACCGTCGCAGCTCGCCGCCGAAATCCTGGGCGCACGGCCGTACGCGTTCCTCGACGGCGCGCCGCTGGAGGAACGCCGCACCCAGGCCGTGGCGTCGCGGGGTTTCGTGGATGCGCAAAGCGCGGAAGACCTCGGCAAGCTCGACGCCGATGCGATCGCCGCGGTACGCGAGGAAGCTTGGCCCGCGCCGCGCGACGCCGACGAAATGCACGAGGCGCTGCTGGCGCTGGGCGCCGTGGATGAAGCGGAGCTTGCGCGCAGTCCCGCGTGGCAGGGGTGGCTGGACGAGCTCGCACAAGCACGGCGCGCGACGGTGCTGCTTGACCCCTCTCCCCCCGGGAGAGGGGAAGGGGTGAGGGTACGGCTCCGCGCGAGCTCTCGTTACAGGCCCGAACCCTCACCCGCCGCTTCGCGGCTCCCTCTCCCGCAGGGAGAGGGGTTCGATCTGTGGATTGCCGCCGAACCATCGCCGATGTGGCGTGCGGTTTTCCCTGATGCAACGCTGCAGCCCGCCATCGAAGCTCCAGCCGAATTCGCGGCGAAGGCGTGGACACGCGAGGAAGCACTGGTCGAAATCCTGCGCGCACGATTGGCTTGCACCGGTCCGGTCCGCGCCAGTGAACTGGCGCACGCATTCGGCGTTCCCGACAGCGACATCGCGATCGCGCTGGCGACGCTGGAACGCGAAGGCATTGCGATGCGCGGCCGCTTCACGCCGGATGCCACGGAAGAGGAATGGTGCGACCGGCATCTGTTGGCGCGCATCCACCGCCGCACCCTGCAACGCCTGCGCCGCGAGATCGAACCGGTCGCGCCGCGCGACTTCATGCGCTTTCTGCTGGACTGGCAGCACGTGGCACCGGATGCGCGGATGCGCGGCCCGGATGCGCTCGCCGCGGTGCTGGCGCAACTGGAAGGTTTCGAAGCGCCGGCCAGTGCGTGGGAATCGCAGTTGCTGCCCGCGCGCGTCGCGGGTTACGACATCGCCTGGCTGGACGCTCTGTGCGGCGCCGGCCGGATCGCGTGGACGCGGCTGCGCGCGTCCGCGGGCGGTGCACATGCCTCGCCAGTACGCGCCTCACCCATCGTGCTGTTGCCGCGCAGGCAGTTGACAACGTGGAACGCCATCGGTGCGCAGGCGGCCGCCGAGCCGCCGGCGCTGTCCTCGCGCGCGCAGGCGGTGGTCGAATTCCTCGCGCAACGCGGCGCATCGTTCTTCGGCGAAATCGCCGATGGCACACGCCTGTTGAAAGCAGAACTGGAAGACGCGTTGGGCGAACTGGTCGGCGCCGGCATGGTGGGCGCGGACAGTTTCGCGGGCCTGCGCGCGCTGCTGCAGCCGGCGGCGAAGCGCAACCACGCTCGCCATCGGCGGCTGGCCCGACACATGTTGAACGGCATCGAGGATGCGGGGCGGTGGAGCTTGGTTCACGCTTTGCATCCCTCTCCCATCGGGAGAGGGACGGAGGGTGAGGGTCCGGACCTTGCGAAAGTCGCTGCGAAACCGGACCCT
This sequence comes from Rhodanobacteraceae bacterium, assembly GCA_030123585.1. Taxonomy (NCBI): domain Bacteria; kingdom Pseudomonadati; phylum Pseudomonadota; class Gammaproteobacteria; order Lysobacterales; family Rhodanobacteraceae; species Rhodanobacteraceae bacterium. The sequence continues at coordinate 2,535,693 of CP126120.1, read as the reverse complement.
CACCCCAGCGCTGAGCGCTCGGCGCTACGTGCCGCCTCTCCCGGGGGGAGAGGCGCTGAAAGCGAAGCACGCGAGCACGTCGCGCGCGTCCTGCTGCGCCGCTGGGGCGTGGTGTTCTGGAAACTGCTGGAACGCGAGGCCGCGTGGCTGCCGCCGTGGCGCGAATTGCGACGCGTGTGCCAGCGCCTCGAAGCGCGCGGAGAAATCCGCGGCGGCCGTTTCGTGGAGGGCATCGTGGGCGAGCAGTTCGCGTTGCCGGAAGCGGTCGAGGCGCTGCGGCGCGTGCGCAAGCGCCAACACGATGGCGCGCTCATCGCAATCAGCGGCGCGGATCCACTGAATCTCGTTGGCAGCGTGCTTCCCGGTACGAAAGTACCGGCCGTGGCGTCGTCGCGCATCGTGTATCGCGACGGTGTGCCGGTCGCGTCGCGCATCGCGGGTGAAATCGTGTTGCTGGATTCGCTCTCGCCGGACGACGAGCGCGCGGTGCGCGTATCGTTGCGCGAAAACAGACCAACATTGCCGTCACGCGCGATCCCGACAATCACCACGTAGGAGCGGCGGAAGCCGCGACTGAAGCCGCCATCCATGGCCCAAGAGCTCCATGGCCTTCCGGCCCTCCTACTTGGCCTTGATGATCTGCGACAAATAATCCGGCACGCCCTTGATCCGCTCCAGATGCGGATATTGCAAGCCGCCGTGGTAATCGACCGGCACGGTCTTGTACTTGTCCTGGTATTTCAGCAGCAGCTCGATCGGCGCGCTGCTGTCCTTGGCGGCTTTCACCGCATCCTGCAGCACGTCGGAACTGTAAGCCTGCCCGTTCACCGCGACCAGCGTTTCGCCGGAGCCGATGCCGGCCTTGAACGCCGGGCCGTTCCAGCGCACGTCGCCGATCTTGCCGTCCTTGCCGATCTGCAGGCCGATGCTGAATACCGCACCGATGTCGCCGTGGTAACGCTTCGAAATCAGTTTCTCGTAGTCGTTGGGCTGGTCGGTGTAGACCAGCTTCCAGCCGGTGTCTTCGATCCCGCTGGCCAGCGGCGGATTGAGTTCATCGAGATAGCGGTGCAGGAACCCGGTCCAGTCGTATTTCACGACGCCGTTGAGGGCGTTGACGACGTCTTCGTAGGTGTACGTTTTGGTGACGAAGCTGCCGTCATCCACGCCGAAGAAATTTTTTGCGAAGGTGTCCAGCGATTTCTGGCCGTGCGTCAATGCGCGGATCTTTGCATCGGCCGCCAGCCACATCAATTGGCCGGCGCTGTAGTACTCCTCGCCCATCTGCCAGCTGCTGTACGGTCGCGGCGCGCGCTGCGCGATGGTGGGATCGTTGGTGGTGTCTTCCAGCGTGCGCCACTGGAAACCGGGACGGTCGCGGTCGTAGGCGCCGGCAACCGTCGCAATCGCCTGGCGGAACTGTTCGGGCGTCCACAACCCGGAACGCGCGGCGAGTACGAAACCCCAGTACTGGGTGCCGCCTTCGTACACCCACAGCAGCGAGTCGCCCATCGGCACGTTGAAGTTCGGCGTCCACAGATCCGCCGGGCGACGGAACTTGCCGTTCCACGAATGCGTGTATTCGTGCGCCAGCAGGCCGCCGACGGTCGGCCAATTGTCCTTCCACTTGGTGAAGAAGTCGGCGCGCGCGCCGTCCTCGCTGGACTGGTGGTGCTCCAAGCCCTTGCCGCTCAGGTTGTCGGACAACGAGAACAGGAAGTCGTAGTGGTCGTAGTGGTACGAGTCGAACAGCTTGAGCGTCTGCGTCACGACATTGCGCAGGCCCTGCAACTGCTGCGGCGTGACTTCCATGTCTTTGGGCGCATCGGCCACGATGTCCATGTGCACCGGCGCCTTGGCGCCCGGCGCGAGGTCGAGGCGCTTGAAATGACGCCCCGCGTATATCGGCGAATCGACCAGCGTGTTGTAGGTGGTCGGCTTGAACGTGGTGGTGTCGCCCGACTGCGACGCTTTCTCCAATGCGCTGCCGAATTGCCAGCCCGCCGGCAGCGTCACGCTGGGCGCGAAGGTGATGTCGCGCGTGTAGTGGCCCGCGGGATACAGCGATACCTTGCTCCACACCAGGTCCAGCATGTCGCCCGTCATTTCGACCGGGCCTTCGCCGCGATCACGCGCGGACAGATACTGGAATTTCACGTCGATGTCCGTCACGCCCTGCGGCACATCGACCTTGAACGCATACACGTCGTACTTGTCGCGGGTCCACTCGAGCCGCTTGCCGCCGGCGGTGATGGTCAAGCCGGCGAGCTTGTCGATCGGTCCGGTCGGCGAATGGTTGCCCGGAATCCACTTCGGATACAGCAGCGTCAGCTCGCCCGCCTGCACCGGAATCGTTTCGTGCACGCGGAAGATGCCCTGGCTGGTATCGCTGGCATCGACGGCGATCCTGATCGTGCCGGCATACGGCGTGTCCTGCGGAGGCGCGATGTGCGCGTCGGCGGCATCGGCAAGGGCCGTGCCCGAGCACGCGAGGCCGGCCAGACCGAAAACGAACGGCACGACAAGACGTGCCGGCAGCACCGAACCACGATGCAAGAAGAACATGCGAGGGCTCCGCGAGGGTGACGATCCATCGAACGTAGCACCTCGCGTCACGGCGCGCATAGGCCGGATGGCACAGTCAGCCGCAAATTATCCCCTTCGTGCGCCCTGCCCAAACAAGATCTTCTTCTCTTCATCGCTCATCGGCTGGCCCGCATCCCGATCCACCTCGTGTTCGCGCGCATAGGCACGTTGCGTCGCCGGTCGCGCGGCAATCGCCTCGTGCCAGCGGCGCACTTCGGCGAAGGGTTGCAGGTCCAGCGGAGCCTTGGAGTACGGATCGATCCACGGATAGCAGGCCATGTCGGCGATGGTGTAGTCGTCGCCGGTGATGAACTTGAGCCCGCGCAGCCTGCGATCCAGCACGTCGAGCAGGCGCTCGGCTTCCTTGCGGTAGCGTTCCATCGCGTACGGAATCTTTTCCGGCGCATACACGTGGAAATGCCCGTACTGGCCGGTCAGTGGTCCGAGTCCGCCCACCTGCCAGAACAGCCATTCGAGGCACGCGATCCTGCCGCGCGCGTCTGCGGGAATGAACTTGCCGGTCTTGCCCGCGAGGTACACCAGGATCGCGCCGGACTCGAACACGCTGAGCGGTGCGCCGCCGCCGACCGGATCGTGATCGACGATCGCGGGCATCTTGTTGTTGGGCGAGATCGCGAGGTAGTCCGGCTTGAACTGGTCGCCCTTGCCGATGTCGACGGGCTTGATGGTGTACGGCAGACCGGCTTCTTCAAGGAACAGCGTGATCTTGTGGCCGTTGGGAGTCGGCCAGTAGTACAAATCAATCATGGTGGGACGCGCCTCAGTGGAAATGGATTGCCTCGACACGGCTCCGCATGCACGCCGCATCGTGGTGTTCCAGATGGTGGCGCCACCCTGTCAACGCAAGCCGTTCATTCCTCGCGCGCCAGTCGGCTGTGCCGGATGCTGTAGCCGAAATACACGGCGAGCCCGATGATCAGCCACACGATGAAGCGATCGATGGTGATCCGCGCCAGCCCGCCGATCATGTGGAACTGGCCATTGGTCACCCACGGCCAGCCGATGATCAGGAACAGCGAGAACAGCATCCCGACCGGCGCCACCAGCCACAGCACGGGCGAACGGAAGCCGCGTTGCACGTCCGGCCGGCGCACGCGCAGGATCAGCACCGACAGGCAGATCACGATGAACGCCGACAGCGTGCCGATGTTGACGAGTTCAGCCACTTCGCCGATCGGCAGGAACCCCGCGACCAGCGCGCTGAAGATGCCGAGGATCGCGGTGGGCCGGTGTGGCGTGCCGTGGCGCGGGTGCACGTGCGCGAACCAGCCCGGCAGCAGGCCGTCGCGCGACAGCGCGAACCAGATGCGCGCCGCGCCCAGCATGAACGCGAACAGCACGCTGGTCAGTCCCGCCACCGCGGCGACGTTGATGATGCCGCGCACCCAGTCGAGGTGCAGCGCCTTGAACGCGGCGTCCACCGGCGCGGCGGAGTTCAGTTGCGGATACGGCACCATTCCGGTCAGCACCAGCGACACCGCGATATACAGCGCCATCGAGATCGCCAGCGACAACAGCACCGCGCGCGGCAGGTCGCGCTGCGGATTTTTCGCTTCCTCGGCGGCGGTGGTCAGCGTGTCGTAGCCGAAGCAGGCGAAGAACACGATGCTGGACGCCGCCAGCACGCCGGCCCAGCCGAAGTGCGAGACGCCGTCCGCGCCGGTCACGGCCGGCGGCACGAATGGATGCCAGTTCGCGGGGTTGACGTAGAACGCGCCGGCCACGATCACCAGCGCCACGCCGAGCACCTTGATCGCGACGATCACGGTGTTGAGACGCGCACCCCACTCGGTCCTGATGGTGAGCATCCACGCGATCACCAGCGAAATCGCCGCCGCGATCACGTCGAACAGCTTGCCCGAATGCGGGTTGGCGGGATCGTACGCGCCCTGCAACCACACCGGCAGGTGCACGCCGAACAGTTGCGCGAGCAAGGCCTGCACGTAACCCGACCAGCCGATCGCGACCACCGCGACGATCAGCGCGTATTCCAGGATCAGATCCCAGCCGATGATCCATGCCAGCAATTCGCCCAGCACCGCATAACCGTACGTGTAGGCGCTGCCGGTGACCGGGATCATCCCGGAGAACTCGGCATAGGCCAGCGCCGCGCAGGCGCTGCCGATGCCGGCCACAAGGAAGCTGACCACGACCGCGGGTCCGGCGTTCACCGCGGCCTGCTGGCCCGCCAGCACGAAGATGCCGACGCCGATGATTGCCCCGATGCCGATCGCGGTAAGTTGCCACACGCCCAGCACGCGGCGGAACTCGCCGCGGCTGCCGGCTTCGGCCTGCAACTGCTCGACCGTCTTGTGGCGGGTGAGTTGCTGGATCAGGCTCATCGTGTCTGCCCCTTGCCCCGGAATCGGGCGAGCATAACCGCGCCGCCATCGTTTGGGCCGTGCCGATGGTCCGGGTTGATCGCCTCGATCAAGCCATGCTCCGGGTTGGAGCCGGCCGCCGGCTGCGCGACAATCTGGCGCGCCTCGACCGTCGACCCGTCACGAAGCTGTCCATCGATGGCGTGTATCTTCGTCGTCCTCTCTCGACGTACTCCTCCAACACTGCCCTGCATGCCCCGCAAGCACATCGCCAGCCGCAAGGTTCTCCGCACAAACCGCCCAATCGAACAGCCGGAACTGCCGCTGTTCGATGCGCGCGGCGTGGACATGCAAGCGCCGCCCGCACCCGACACGTCGCGCCCGGCCGACGCCTCGCCGCGCTCGACCCGCACCATCGAATTCCTGCTGCGCGCACTGCCGGTCGGCTGGCACAACAAGACGCGCGATCTCTTGGTGCTGGTGCGGATGGATCGTCCGATCGGCGCGCTGCTGCTGCTTTGGCCGACGTGGTGGGCGCTGTGGCTCGCCGGCGACAGCGCGCTGCCGCAATGGAAGTACCTCATCGTGTTCACGTTCGGTGTGTTCGTGATGCGCGCGGCAGGCTGCGCGATGAACGACTTCGCCGACCGCAAGCTCGATCCGCAGGTCGCGCGTACCGCCGGCCGGCCGCTGGCGGCGGGGCGCGTCAAGCCGTGGGAAGCGGTGGCGTGCTTCGTGGTGCTGTCGCTGATCGGCTTCGCGCTGGTGCTGCTGTTCACCAACCGGCTGACGATCTACCTCTCGTTCATCGGCGCCGCGTTGGCCGCGCTGTATCCGTTCTCCAAACGCTGGACGCAACTGCCGCAGGTGGTGCTGGGCGCGGCGTTTGGCTGGGGCATCCCGATGGCCTTCGCCGCGATCACCAACGGCGTGCCGCCGGTCGCCTGGCTGCTGTTCCTCGCCAACGTGTTGTTCTCGACCATCTACGACACCGAATATGCGATGGTCGATCGCGACGACGACATCCGCGCCGGCGCCAAGTCCACCGCGATCCTGTTCGGCGACGCCGACTTGCCGATCCTCGGGATCCTGATGGCGACGATGCTGTTCACGCTGCTGCTGGTCGGACAGCGCGCGCAACTCGATTGGCCGTTCCTCGCCGGACTCGGCGTGGCGCTGCTGCTGTTCGCATGGCAACTGTGGAACATGCGCTGGCGCCAGCGCGAAGCCTGCTTCGCCGCGTTCCGCAACAACAACTGGGTGGGCGGCGTGATCTGGCTGGGGATGGTCGTCGCACTGGCGATCAAGTAGGAGGGCCGGAAGGTCCGATTTGTTTTCCGGATCGAAACGCGGTCGCGGCTCCCGCCGCTCCTACAGGCGCGCCGACGCGCGCGCCAGCGCCCACACATCCACGCGCTGCACCCCGGCGCGCTTCAGCACGCGCGCGCATTCGGCCAGGGTCGCGCCGGTGGTGAACACGTCGTCGAGCACCGCGACGTGTGGTGGCGCCTTGCCATCAAGATTCGCAACGAACGCGCCACGCACGTTGCGGCGGCGTTGCACGGCAGTCAGCTCGGTCTGCGCGTTGGTCGCGCGGGTGCGGCGCAACGCGTCACGCAGCAACGGAATCCCGAGGTGTTTCGCCAGCGGTTTCGCAAGTTCCAGCGCCTGGTTGTAACCACGCTTGCGCAAGCGCGAACGATGCAGCGGCACCGGCACGATTGCCTGCGGCAATCCGACTGGCGACACCGACGCTGCCATCCACAGCAACGACAGCGTGCGCCCGGCCGCGAGATCGCCGCCGAACTTGAAGCGCGATTCCAGTTGCGCCAGCGGCCACTCGTAGCGGAACGGCGCCCACGCCGCGTCCCAGGGCGCTTCACGCTTCACGCAACGTCCGCACAACGGTGCCGGCGCCTCCAACGGCAACGCACAACGCGCGCAACACATCGTGTTGCGCGGCATTTCCGCCTCGCATGCGGCGCACAAACTCAGCGCGCCCTGACCCCGCGCGCCGCACAACAGGCAGTGCGAGGGCAACAGCGCATCCAGCGCTACGTCAACCAGACTGGAAGCTTTCAAGTTGACAGGCATCTCCCCGGCCCGTGAAACTTTGCATTCACTGTAACGCGGAGTCGCCGCAATGGACGGAACGCATCACGCTACGTCGGTCCGACATGATTGGACGTTGCCGGAAATCGAAGCGCTGTTCGACCTGCCGTTCATGGCTTTGCTGGCGCGTGCGCACGCGGTGCACGCGGCCCATCACGACCCGAACGCGGTGCAGGTATCGACGCTGCTGTCGATCAAGACCGGCGGTTGCCCCGAGGATTGCGCGTACTGCCCGCAGGCGCAGCGTTACCACACCGGCGTCGAAGCGCAAAAACTGATGGGCGTGGAGGACGTGCTGGAACGCGCGCGCGCGGCCAAGGCCGCCGGCGCATCGCGTTTCTGCATGGGCGCCGCGTGGCGCGGGCCGAAGAACCGCGACATCCCCAAGGTCGCCGCGATGATCCGCGAAGTGAAGGCGCTGGGCCTGGAAACCTGTGCGACGCTGGGCCTGCTGGGCGAAGGTCACGCGCAGCAACTGAAAGAGGCCGGACTCGATTATTACAACCACAACCTCGACACTTCGCCCGATTATTACGGCGAGATCATCCACACCCGCGAATTCGAGGATCGTCTCGACACGCTCAAAGACATCCGCGCGGCGGGACTGAAAACCTGTTGCGGCGGCATCGTCGGGATGGGCGAAACGCGCACGCAACGCGCAGGTCTATTGCAGGCACTGGCCAACCTGCCCGAGCATCCGCAGTCGGTCCCGATCAACCAGTTGGTGCCGGTGCCGGGCACGCCGCTGGCCGATGCCGAAAAGATCGATCCGTTCGAATTCGTGCGCACCATCGCGGTCGCGCGCATCGTGATGCCGCAATCCATCGTGCGCCTCTCGGCCGGCCGCCAGCAGATGAGCGACGAAATGCAGGCGCTGTGTTTCTTCGCGGGCGCGGGTTCGATCTTCATGGGCGAAAAGTTGCTGACCACCGGCAATCCGGACGTGGAGCACGACCACGCGCTGTTCCGGCGCCTCGACCTGCATGCGATGCAGGTGGATGTCGATGCACACGAAGCGGGTACGGTGCACGCGGACATCCCGGAAGCATGCCCGCACGCGGCCTGAGTTTTTCTCCCTTCTCCCTCCGGGAGAAGGGTCGGGGATGAGGGTCCGCAATCAACCGTTCACCCATGTTGGCCATGTGCTCGACAATCTTCCGCAAGTTCGTACCCTCACCCCGGCCCCTCTCCCAAAGGGAGAGGGGTTCAATGTGATGCGTCTCGATCTGCTGCAATCGCTGGCCGCACGCGTCGCGAAGCGCGAACGCGCGGGCTTGCTGCGCCGTGCCCGAACCGTGGATGCGACGCATGGCGTGCGCGTCATGACCGACGGCCGCGAGCTTCTGAATTTCTGCAGCAACGATTACCTCGGCCTCGCGCAGGACGCACGCATCATCAAGGCGCTGCAGGACGCCGCGAACGAATGTGGCGTCGGCAGCACCGCCGCGCATCTGGTGTGCGGGCACCGGCGCGAACATGCACGACTCGAAGAAGCGCTGTGCGAATGGACCGGACGCGAGGCGGCGCTGCTGTTCTCGTCCGGCTGGCTGGCCAACCTCGGCGCGATGCAGGCGTTGCTGGATCGCGATGGCGTGTGCGTGCAGGACAAGTTGAACCACGCCAGCCTGCTGGACGCAGCGCAACTCGCCGGCGCCACGTTGCAGCGCTACCCGCACGCCGATGCGGAAGGCGCCGCGCGTCAGCTCGCGAGCGCGACTGACATGCCTGCGTTGTTGGCGACGGATGGCGTGTTCAGCATGGATGGCGATATCGCGCCGTTGCGCAAACTATCGGCTTTGTGTGCGTGCGCAAGCGCGACGTTGATGATCGACGACGCACACGGGCTTGGCGTACTGGGCCAGCACGGCGCCGGCAGCGTGGACGAAGCTGGCCTGTCGCAAGACGAAGCGCCCGTCTTGATGGCGACGCTGGGCAAGGCGCTGGGCTGCATGGGTGCGTTCGTTGCCGGCAGCCGTGCGTTGATTGAGGGACTCACGCAGTTCGCGCGCACGTTCGTCTATACGACCGCGCTGCCGCCTGCGCTGGCGGCCGCCGCGAGCGAAGCGGTACGCATTGCGCGCGCAGAAGACTGGCGCCGCGACAAATTGCGCGCGCTGATCGCGCGCTTCCGCAACGGCGCGACGCAACTCGATTTGCCGTTGCTGGAATCGCGCAGTGCGATCCAGCCCATCGTGCTGGGCGACGCGGGCCGCACCATCGCGGCATCGCGCGCACTGGAAGCCGCAGGGTTCCTCGTCACCGCGATCCGTCCGCCCACGGTGCCGCAAGGCAAGGCTCGCCTGCGGGTGACGCTTTCCGCCGCGCACGAGGAGGCGGACGTGGATCGGCTGCTGGATGCACTCTCGCGCCTTCATCCTCGTCATTCCGGAGCGGGCCTCAGGGCGAGCGCCATGGATGGCGCGAGTCAATTGGTTGGAAGGTTGGTACGGGCTGCGACACCGATTCCGGGTTCTGTCCGCGATAATGCCGCGGACAGCCCCGGAATGACGAATTTCTTGCAACGCGTAGCGCCGATAGCCGACATGCCAGACCTGTACATCCACACCGAAGGCCACGGCGACACGCAACTCGTGTTGCTGCACGGCTGGGCGATGCACGGTGGCGTGTTCGCGCCGCTGATGGCAGCCTTGCGCGAGCGCTGCACGCTGCACGTGGTCGATCTGCCCGGCCACGGCCGCTCGCGCGATTGCGCCGTATCGCTGCAGCCCGCGGCGTGTGCGCAAGCCATTGCCGCGCGCGTGCCGCCGGCGATCTGGCTGGGCTGGTCGCTGGGCGGCCTGTACGCGTTGCAGGGAGCGCTGGATTTTCCGCAACAGGTGCAAGGGCTCGCGATGCTGTGCGCGTCGCCGCGTTTCGTGCGGGGGAGGGATTGGCCGCATGCGGTGTCGCCGGGAATCCTGCAGGACTTCGGACGTGACCTCGAAACCGACTACGAAGGCACACTGGAACGTTTCCTGGCGCTGGAAGCGCTGGGCAGCGATTGCGCGCAGGCCGACCTGCGCAAGCTGCGCGCCGACACCTTCAACGAACATCCGCCCGTGGTGCGCGCATTGACGGAAGGACTGGACGTGCTGGAACACACCGACCTGCGCGCGCGCCTGCCCGAGCTCGTGCAACCCAGCGCCTGGATCGCCGGCCGCCGCGACCGCCTGATTCCGTGGCAGGCGATGCGATGGAGCGCTTCGCAATGCGGCGGCGCGTTTACATGCATCACCGGTGGCGGCCACGCACCCTTCATCGGCCACACGGGCGAAGTGGCCGCGGCGCTCGCGCCGCTGCTGGCTGCGCAACCGGCATGAACGACGCTCGGCTCGACCTGCGCCAGGTTCGTCGTGCGTTCGCGCGCGCGGCGAACACCTACGAGCAGCACGACGTATTGCAACGCGAAGTGGAAGCGCGTCTGTTCGACAGCCTCGACTACTACGACGGCCAACCGCAACGCGTGCTCGACGTCGGCTGCGGCACCGGCCGCGGCACCGCGCGGCTGAAAAAACGCTGGCGCGATGCCGAGGTCATTGCGTTGGACCTGTCGCAGCCGATGCTGCGCGCGGCACGCCGCCACGCCGGCTGGTGGAAGCCGTTCGCGCGCGTGTGCGCGGATGGGCTGGCGTTGCCGTTTCCCGACCGCAGCATGGACGTGGTGTATTCCAATCTGTGCGTGCAGTGGTGCGACACGCCGCGCGCGTTGTTCGCGGAGTTCGCGCGCGTGCTGAAGCCGGGCGGTTTCCTGGCCGCGTCCAGCTTCGGCCCCGACACCTTGTCCGAACTGCGCGCGGCATGGGTCGCGGCCGACGCCACGCACGCGCACGTCGGCCGTTTCCTGGACCTGCACGATCTCGGCGATGCGGCGCTGGCGGCGGGGCTCAAGGATCCGGTGCTGGATGCCGACCACCTCACGCTCGATTACCCGGACGTGCGCGGCCTGCTGGCAGACCTGAAGGGACTCGGCGCCACCAACGCCGACCGCGAGCGAGCGCGCGGGCTCACCGGCAAGGTGCGTTTCAAGGCCATGCTCGATGCCTACGAATCACGCCGCCGCGACGGCCGCATTCCCGCGACCTGGGAAGTGGTCACCCTGCACGCGTGGGGATTTTCGGCCGACGCCCTGCCGCTGTACGGCGGGCGCGACACGCGTTTCGAGGTGATCAGCCGGCGCGAGCCGCGGCCGCGCGGTTAGCCCGGCGCAGCGGCGTGCGGCTCACTTCGCCGCGGTATTCGCCACCACCAGGACCGTGAAGCTGCCCGGTTTGATCGCCGGCCTCGGGTGCGGATCGGTCGCGGTCGGCGCAGGCCGCGCGCCGAATTCCGCCGCGGACAGGAAGATCCTGCCGCTGGCTGCGTCCAGCGCCATCGTGCGCGCACTCTGCTGGGTCGGTACGTTCGCCAGCACGTTGTAATGATCCGCACCGACCTCGCGCACCACGGTGAGCGTGCCGCTGCGGCCGTTGGAACTGAACACCAGTCCGCGCTGGGCGTCGTAACGCGCCGCATCCGGGCCTTCGCCGATCGGCACGCTCGCGATGGCCTTGCCGTCGGCGGCATCGGTCACCGCCATCACCTTGTTCTGGCACACCGAGAACAGTCGATGGTGCGCGACATCGATCGCAAGACCGGAAGGGGAATCGCAATCCTTCAGCGGCCAGGTCGCGGTGACTTTCATCGCGCGCGGATCGATCTCGACCAGTTCGTTTTTGCTTTCGATGTTGTCGAACACGTGGCCCTGGCCGTCGCTGACCGCAAACTCGGGACGGCCCGGCAACGCAACGTGGCCCAGCAGCTTGCCGGTCTTCGCGTCGATCACGCTGGCGTCGTTGCTGCCGCCGTTGAAGGTGAACACACGCTGCGAATACGGGTCGTACAGGATCGCATCGGGATTCTTCGCATCGACCGCGATGGTCTGCTTGACCGCGAGCGTGGCCGGGGCGAACACGGTGACGGTGCCTGCGCGTCCGTTGCTGATGAAGCCTCGATGCAGGTCATCCGCGAGCGCGATGCCGTGCACGCCTGACAATCCATCGATCTCGCCCACGCGTTTGCCGTCACGCGCATCCAGCACGATCACGCGATCAGAGCGGCTGACGTAAAGATGTTGGGTGGATTGGTCGAGCGCCAGGTAATCCCAGCCGCCTTCGCCACCCAGCGAATAGCGCTGCACGACCTTCCAGCCTGTCGCCGCCGGAGCCGCCCATGCCGCCGTGCAACCCGACAGAACCACCAACGCGCACACAAGTCGACGCTTCATGGATACACCTCGCTCAGGTCACGAAAGCCAAGACTTCACACTATCCTGCGCATTCCTTTCCGAATGCTTACGGCACGATGCCGAACCGCCACGCCCCCGAACGCGCCGCCTGGCTCGGCCTTGCCGTGCTCTCCATCGTCTGGAGCCTCAACTGGACGGTGATGAAGCTCGCGATGCGCGACAGCGGGCCCTTCACCTTCAGTGCACTGCGTTACGTGATCGGCACCGTGGTGCTGTTCGCGTTGCTGGCGCTGCAACGCCGAAACCTCAAACCCACGCCGTGGCTGCCGACGATCGCGATCGGACTCGCCCAGACCACCGCCTTCCAGGCGCTGGCGCAATGGGCGCTGGTGTCGGGCGGTGCGGGCAAGACCGCGCTGCTCGCGTATAGCATGCCGTTCTGGGTGGTGCCGCTGGCGTGGTGGTGGGTGCACGAGAAGCCCGGCCTCGCACGCTGGCTTTGCATCGTGATCGCGGCGGCCGGCTTCACTTGTGTGGTCGAGCCCTGGAAACCGCTGGGCGCGCCGCACAGCATCGTGCTGGCGCTGCTCGCCGGGCTCGCCTGGGCAATCGCAACGGTGCTGTCCAAGCGTCTGTTCCTGCAACACCCCGAGGTGACGCCGCTCAGTCTGACCGCATGGCAGATGCTGGTGGGCACGATCGGCCTCGTGATCCTCGCGCTCGCCGCCCGCGAGCGCGCGGTGGCGTGGACCGGCGGCTACATCGCCGCGCTGCTCTACAACGGCCTGCTGTCGTCCGGCGTGTGCTGGGTGCTGTGGGCGCTGATCGTGCAGCGCCTGTCGGCGAACGTGGCCGGACTCACCAGCCTCGCGGTGCCGGTCGCCGGCGTGTTGTTTGCATGGGGACTGCTGTCCGAGCGCCCAACTTCCGCTGAATGGGTGGGCATCGTGCTGATCGGAATCGCCCTCGCTGCTTTGCAATTCAGGCGACGCATGCCAGCATAGCCCGCTTGCGGCAGTCCCTCCGGCTGCCGCCCGACACAAGGAACCTCCATGGCCACAGCCACGTTGCCGCGCCCCGAAGCCATCCGCCTGGCCGTGATCGGCCTCGGCTACGTCGGCCTGCCGCTGGCGGTCGGTTTCGGACGGAAATTGCCCACGCTGGGCTTCGACGTCAACGCGGCGCGCATCGAGGAACTGAAGCAGCACCGGGACCACACGCTGGAAGTCTCGCCCGACGAGCTGCGCAGCACCACCCAGCTCGGCTTCAGCCACGACGTCAAGGACCTCAAGGGTTGCAACGTCTTCATCGTCACCGTGCCGACGCCGATCGACCGCGCCAAGCGCCCCGACCTCACGCCGCTGGAATCCGCCAGCCGCACGGTGGGCCAAGCCATCGAACGCGGCGGCGTGGTGATCTTCGAATCGACCGTGTATCCCGGCGCGACCGAGGAAGTCTGCGTGCCGATCATCGAGCGCGAGTCGGGCCTGAAGTTCAACGTCGATTTCTTCGCGGGCTACAGTCCGGAGCGCATCAATCCGGGCGACAAGCAGCACCGGCTCGATACGATCAAGAAGGTCACTTCGGGCTCCACGCCGGGAGCCGCCGATTTCGTGGATGCGTTGTACCGCCAGGTGGTCAGCGCGGGCACCCACAAGGCCGCGAGCATCAAGGTGGCCGAAGCCGCCAAGGTGATCGAGAACACCCAACGCGACTTGAACATCGCGCTGATCAACGAACTGGCGCTGATCTTCCACCGCATGGGCATCGACACGCTGGACGTGCTGGAAGCGGCCGGCACCAAATGGAACTTCCTGCCGTTCCGGCCGGGCCTGGTGGGCGGCCACTGCATCGGCGTCGATCCGTATTACCTCACCCACAAGGCCCAGGAGATCGGCTACCACCCCGAGGTGATCCTGTCCGGCCGCCGCATCAATGACGGCATGGGCCGGCACGTGGCCGAACGCGTGATCCGGCTGATGCTGGAAAAGCGCATCCATGTCGCCGGCGCCAAGGTGCTGGTGCTGGGGCTGACGTTCAAAGAAAACTGCCCGGATCTGCGCAACACCCGCGTCACCGACATCATCGACGAGTTCCGCGCCTGCCACGCCGACATCGACGTCTACGATCCGTGGGTCGATCCCGCCGAAGCGCGGCACGAGTACGGCATCGACCTCAACCCCGACCTGCGCCCCGGCACCTACGACGCGATCGTGCTGGCCGTGGCGCACCGCCAGTTCACCGACATGGGCGCGGCGGCGCTGCGCGGTCTCGGCAAGCCCGTCTGCGTGCTGTTCGACGTGAAGAATGTGCTGCCGCGTGAAGCGGTGGACGACCGGTTGTAGCATTTGACGTTCCTTCTCCCTCCGGGAGAAGGTGGCGCGGAGCGCCGGATGAGGGTCCGGACTCGCGCGTCGTGGCGATGTCTGGAGTCAAGCCGCTCGCGAGTCCGCACCCTCACCCGCCCCTGACGGGGCACCCTCTCCCGGAGGGAGAGGGCTACTCCCATGATTTGAACGCATCGCGGGTCCCAAGACAGCAAGGAACATCACGTGCGAGTACTCGTCACCGGCGCCGCCGGCTTCATCGGATCCGCCCTGTCCTTGCGCCTGCTGGCACGCGGCGACGAAGTGCTGGGCGTGGACAACCTCAACGATTACTACGACGTCACCTTGAAGCAGGCGCGGCTGGACCGGCTGACGCCGCACCCGAATTTCAGGTTCGCCAAGCTCGGCATCGAGGACCGGCCGGCGCTGGAAAAGGCCTTCCACGGTTTCCGGCCGCAGCGGGTGGTGAACCTGGCCGCGCAGGCCGGCGTGCGTTATTCCATCGAAAATCCCTACGCCTACGTCGAATCGAACCTGGTCGGCTTCATCAACATCCTGGAAGCCTGCCGGCACGGCAAGGTCGAGCACCTGGTGTACGCGTCGTCCAGTTCGGTGTATGGCGCCAACCGCAAGCTGCCGTTCTCGGTGCAGGACCCGGTCGACCACCCGGTCAGCCTGTACGCCGCCACCAAGAAAGCCAACGAGCTGATGGCGCACACCTACAGCCACCTGTATGGCTTGCCGACCACGGGCCTGCGTTTCTTCACCGTGTACGGCCCGTGGGGGCGGCCGGACATGGCGCTGTTCCTGTTCACCCGCAAGATCCTCGCCGGCGAGCCGATCGACGTGTTCAACCACGGCCACCACACCCGCGACTTCACCTACATCGACGACATCGTCGAAGGCGTGATCCGCACGCTGGATCGCGTGCCCGCCCCCGATCCGGCCTACGACCCCCTGCACCCGAATTCCGCGACCTCGTCCGCGCCTTACCGCGTCTACAACATCGGCAACAGCCACCCCGTCCAGCTTTCGCACTACATCGAGGTGCTGGAACAGTGCCTCGGCCGCAAGGCCAGGCAGAACCTGCTGCCGCTGCAACCGGGCGATGTGCCCGACACCAGCGCCGAGGTCACTGAATTGATGACGGATACCGGCTACAAACCGGATACGCCGGTCGAAGAAGGCGTGCGGCGCTTCGTCGAATGGTATCGGCGTTACTACGGCGTGTGAGCAGCAGACTGGCACACTAATTGCTTGAAGCTTCTCGATATCGGAGTGTGATACGTTTCACACTTTCGTAACGCCCCTACGTCTCGCAAAAGGGAACAAGCGATGAACACCCTGCTCCGTCTCGGCGCCTTGGCGTGCCTGTTGCTGCTTGCCGCCTGCACCACCATGCCTGCTTCCAACGAAGCCCCGCCGGTCACGGCCCACCCCGAAGCGGTGGCCAACTACCACATCGGCGTCGACGACCAGCTGCAGGTCACGGTGTGGCAGAACCCGGAACTGAGCGTCAGCGTGCCGGTGCGCCCCGATGGCAAGATCACGGTGCCGCTGATCGGCGACGTGCAAGCCGGCGGCCTGACACCCACCGAAGTCTCCGCCGAAATCCAGGACAAGCTGAAGGCGTTCGTGCGCGATCCGCAGGTCGCGGTGATCGTGACCCAGTTGCGCAGCCACGAGTATTTGACCCGCGTCAGCGTCACCGGGGCCGTGCAGCACCCGGTCTCGGCGCCCTACCACCAGGGCATGACCGTGCTGGACGCGATCCTCGCGGCGGGCGGCGTCAATGCGTTCGCGGCCGCCGACGATACCGTGCTGTATCGCAAGGAAGGCGGCACCACCAAGGCGTATCGTGTGCGTTTGGACAAGATCCTGCAGTCCGGCGACCTCACGACCAACTACCCCTTGCAGCCCGGCGACGTCATCACGGTACCCACGCGCAGCTTCTGATCCCGCGCGCAGAGCAGAGCCATGAGCAACGAACTGACCACAGCCCCGTCCGCGCCACTGCCGCCGGCAAGCGTTCCCTTGAACGTCGCGACCCTGGCCGAGACGATGCTGAAGGAAGCTCGCCGGCGCCGCGTGGTGCTGGCCGTGATCTTCGCGGTGATCGCGTTGGTCGCCCTGACGGTTGGCGCGCTCTGGCCGAAGAAGTTCGTGGCGGAAACCACGATCCTGGTGCAGGAAAACAACATCATCAAGCCGCTGACCGAAGGCATCGCGGCGACCACCGAAGTGTCCGATCGCGCCGACATCGCGCGCGAGATCATCTTCAGCCAGGATTCGCTCAATGAACTGCTGACAGACGGCGGTTGGGATCCGGCCAAGCTGTCGCCGATCGAGCGCGACCGCCTGGTCGATCGCATCAAGGGCCACACCCAGATCAACACCTCGAAAAACAACCTGTTGTTGTTCATCAGCTACAACGACTCCGACCCCGAGCGCGCCTACAACCTGACGCGCGACATGGCGCAGCTGTTCATCGCCAAGAGCCTCGCCTCGAAAGAGGCCGAAAGCGCCAACGCCTACGACTTCATGAACAGCCAGGTCGAGGAGTACCACAAGAAACTGGTCGCGGCTTCCGATGCGCTGCAGCAATACATCGCCAGCCATCCGGAAGCGTCGCCCGGCAGCATCGCCGACACCAATGCGCGCATTTCCGCCTTGCGCAACCAGATCGAGAACGCCAAGGTGCAGGCTGCGCAGTTCGGCTCGCAGGCTGCCGCGATGGGCGGCTCGCTGAGCGGCCAGTCGCAGATTTCCACCGTGCAGACCCGCGAGGACGTGTACCGCGCCCAGATCGCGCAACTGCAGGCGCACCTCAACCAGTTGCTGCTGACCTACACCGACAACTACCCGGACGTGGTGCGCACGCGCCATCAGATCCAGGATTTGCAGCAACAGCTCGCCAAGGCGCAGACCGAGAAGCAGACGGCCGCATCCATTGGCACCGCCATCGACAACCAGGTCACCTACAACCCGGTGTATTCGAGCCTGCAGACCCAGATCGCCCAGATCCGCGGCCAGCTTGCCGCCGCGCGCGCCACCGAAACCGCCAGCCAGCAGCAGCTCGAAATCGAGCTGGCCCGCAGCCAGAAAATCGCTGAATCGTCCAATGCGTTGACCAAGCTCACCAACACCTTCAACACGGTCAGCGATACATACCAGAGTCTGCTGAAACGCCGCGAACAGGCGCGCATTTCCATGGACCTCGACAAGGACAAACGCGGCCTGTCTTTCAAGATTCAGGATCCCGCGCGCCTGCCGCTGATGCCGGTGGGCCTGCGCCTGATGCACTTCGCCGCGGCGGGCATTGCGCTCGGCGTGGGCGTACCGCTGGCCCTGCTGTTCCTGATCGCACGCTTCGACCCCCGCACGCGCTCGGCCGACACCCTGGCGCGGGCGACCGGCTTGCCGGTGTTCGCAACCGTGCCTTATTACCGCAGCCCGCATGACGACGCCATCGACCGCAAACGCAACCTGCAATGGATGGGCATCGTGATTGCGGTGCTGATCGCCTACTTCGGGCTGTACCTTATCCGGGTCATGAGACACCTATGAGCACCGTCGAACGCGAATTCTCCCATCGACCGGACGACGAGCCGGCACCGCTCGATGCCTTGCAGCGCAGGGTCAGCGGCGCACGCTCGATTGCCCTGATGAGCGAGACCCAGTCGCTGGCGCCGGCGCAACTGGAAGCCAAGCGCCTGATCCATCGCGAATACGCCGAGTCGGGCATGACCGACGCGTTCCGCGAAATCCGCACGCGCCTGCTGGAACTCAGCGACGGCGACAACTTCACCACGCTGGTGGTGCCGATGAGCGCAGGCTCCGGCGGCAGCTTCGTCGCACGCAACCTCGCCCTGTCGTTTGCCTTCGACCCTGCCAAGACCGCATTGCTGATCGACTGCGACCTGCGCCGCCCCTGCCAGGACAAGGCCTTCAACATCGAGCCCGACCATCGCGGCCTTATCGACTATCTGGAAGACCCGTCGCTTGGTATCGAACCGATCCTGCATCACACCGGCGTACCGCGCCTGCGGGTGATCCCGGCGGGACGGCCCTCCGAAGTGCAGGAGGAATACCTTTCGTCGTTCCGCATGCGCGCCGTGATCGACTCGTTGCGCTGCCGCTATCCGGATCGCTACCTGTTCCTGGACGGCCCGCCGATCAAGGGCGCGCCGGATGCGCGCATCCTGTCCGACCTCGCCGATTTCGTGGTGGTGGTGGTTGGCTACGGTCGCGACAGCGCCGCCGCGGTCAACCAGGCCGTCGCAGGCTTCGACCCGGCCAAGCTGGCCGGGCTGGTCTTCAACGAATTGCCATAAGGCCATGCGCCGGAGGGGAACCATGCGGGGAACTCGCGCACTCACCGCAGCCGTCATGCTGGCACTGGCCGGCACATCCGTCGCTCTGGCGCAGACCCAAGCACCCGAAGCCGCTTCACAAGCAGAATCCTCGGATTCTTTCGCACCTCCAGAGCAGGCGCCACCATTCTTTGATTACGCCATCGGGCTCGGATACGAGCACACCGACAACGTTGACCGCGTAGCCACCAACCCAACCAGTCAAGACATTCTGCAGCCGACGCTGAACTTCACCTTCAATCAGCAAGGATCCAAGATCCAGGCGCAGGCGGTTGGTCTCGTCCAGTACACCGATTACCTGCAGGGCTACTTCGGCAACGAGTTTCGCGGCCAGCTCTCAGGGGTATTGAACTGGATCATCTCTCCGCAGCGGCTGAACCTGGACGTCGAGGACTACAGCAGCGTGCAGCCAGTCAACACCCGCCTCAGCAACAGCCCCGCCAACCAGCAACAGGTCAACATTTTTGTCGCCGGACCAACGCTGTCTTTCCGGCTGGGCGACGCACTGCTCGGGCAGGCGGATCTCCGTTACATCGACACCTCCGCCTCCAAGACCAAGGACTTCAACTCCCAGCGCGGGCTCGGCGCGTTGCGCGTCATACGTGATCTCAGTGCTACCGCCAGCCTTTCCGGCAACTTCGAAGCGGCGAATGTCGATTTCAACAATAGCGCTCCGCTGACCAACACACAGCGGTACACCGAATACAACGCCTATGCCCGCTATCAAAGCCAGCTAGCGCATCTGGACATGGACTTGTCGTTGGGCGGCAGCCAAGTCGATTTCTCCCACAGTTCGAGCAACTACTCGGGTGCACTCATTCGCGCGGCACTGGCATGGCGGCTGACACCACGCAACAGTCTGCAGTTCAATGCTTCCGACCAGCTCGACGATTCAACGTCGAACCTGATGCAGCCACCGAACCTGGTGGACGCGTCACTCACCAATCCGGCCGTACAAGTGGGCCGCACCGTGATCTCCCCCGCCGTTTTTCGCGACCGCAACGTCAATCTCGGCTATCTCTACAGGGGCCCACGTTTCGGGTTCACGCTTACGCCGTACTACTCACGCCTACGCCAACTCAACGGCAACGATCTGTCGCAAGATGGCTACGGGGCGGTCGCCACCGCAACCTATCTGATCCGCCCACTGCTGACGCTGGGCGTCACCGTCGGCGATCAGACAACCAAGTACACGTCGGGGAACAGCCGCGACCGCGACCGTACCTATGGAGTCAATCTTGCCCGCCAGTTGACTCCGCACTGGAGTTGGAGCGTCACCTTCAACCACGACGGCCGGCACTCGACCAGGCCCGGATTCGGCTACAACGAGAACCAAGTGCTCGCGGCCCTGTATTACCGGCGCTGAAGATCCATGCTCAAACGCGGCGAGGGTACGCAGAACCGGCCCCTGCGACTTCTGATGTTGACCGACAGCCCGATCTCGGTGTCCGGTGGCAGCGAGCGCTTCCTGCGCAACCTGCTCGGCATGTTGCCGCGAGAACTTTACCGAATCACGCTGATACAGTTGTGCGAGGAACCTGCAGCAGCTGCTGTCCTCCAACAGGATCCCATCGCGTCGGTAGAGAGTGCGTCGTACCTGCCGTTTACGGGTTCGGATGGGCGGGGTGCCTGGCGCGCTTATCGCAGTATTCGTCGTCTGGTGCAGCGGCAAGGCTTCAACATCATCCAGTCGCAACATGAGAAATCCGACCTCTTCAATGCGCTGTTGCCGCGCGGTCCACTGCGCGCCGTGCGCATCTCCAACCGGCGGGACACGGGATTCCTGAAGAGTGCGCGATTGCGGCGACTTTCGCGATTTCTGAATCGGCGCTACGACGGCATCGTGGCGCCATCCACGGCCATTCTGGACGCCGTCCAGCGCAGTGAGGGCAGACCACGCGCGCGGACGCGCTGCATCCCAAATGGCGTCGATACCGAGCGGTTTCGGCCACGCGCGTCAGGCACGCGTCTTGCGGCCCGCGCAGATGTCGGTTTTACGGAAGACGAATTACTGATCGGCTGCGTCGCCGACCTGTTCCCGGTGAAGCGGCATGTTGATTTGATCGACGCATTCGCACAGGTGCGTGCCGCGTTGCCGAATACGCGGCTGGTCCTGATTGGCGACGGACCATTGCGCGAGACTATCGAGGCACAGATTCGAACGCTCGGTCTCACTGATGCGGTCCGACTGCTTGGCCCCCGTCGCGATGTGGACAGGCTGTTGCCGACGCTGGATCTGTTCGTACTTGCCTCGGACACCGAAGGCCTTTCCAACGCAATCCTCGAAGCTCAGGCTTGCGGCTTGCCCGTGGTCGCCACTCGCGTTGGCGGCAACCCCGACGTGGTACAAGCGGATTGCGGTGAACTGGTCGAAGCCCGTCAGCCCGCAGCCTTGGCAGCCATCATGCTGCGGCTGTTACGCGATCCCGCGCGCCGCGCCCACATGGGCGCGGCAGGACGGACGCGGGTCGAGCGGGAGCATTCCCTGGTAGCCATGGTCCAGGCCTACGAGGCGCTTTACCGCGAGCTGTCCGATGCCCGCTGATCTGCAAGTATTGCACGTGTTCTCCAGCGCCGGCCTGTACGGTGCCGAACAGGCGGTTCTTGGCCTGATCCCCGCTTTGCGAGAGTGCGGCGTCGACAGCATCCTGTTGTGCTTGGACAACCCTCACCTGTCCGAACAAATGCTGCACCAACACGCACTCAAGCTCGGCATCCCTTCCGAACGCATACCATGCGCGGGCCGTTTCGACCGCGTCACCACTCGCACCCTGCGTAACGTGCTAGCCGCACACCCGGAAGCCTTGGTGCACGTGCACGGCTACAAGAGCGCGTTCTATGCGTCACGCGCGCGAGCCGGACGTTCCCGACCACCAATCGTGGCCACTTCACACGGCTGGGTCACTACCACCCGTCGCTTGCGCCTGTACCGATGGCTGGAATTGCGGCTGCTGCGTCAGTTCCAGGCCGTGTGTATCGTTTCCGAAGCGATGCGCGCCCCGCTCATCAAGGCGGGCATCGACAATGAAAGGATCCACCTGATCGAAAACGGCATCGACACCACCCGCTTTCTCCCGGATGCAACACCCCTGTCACGCGCAGAGTTCGGCATCCCCGCTGACGCTTTCCTGTATGGCAGCGTGATGCGACTTAGCACCGAGAAGAATCCCATCGGATTGGTCGAGGCGTTTGCGCAAATCGCCCAACATGCGCCACGGGCGTGGCTCGTGATCGCCGGCGAAGGGCCGTTGCGTGGCAGCCTGGAGAAACGCGCGCGTGAACTGGACGTCGCGGAGCGCGTACGGCTGTTGGGTGTCCGCGCTGATCCCGAGCACCTGTATACGATGCTCGATTGTTTCGTGCTGCCCTCCCTGACCGAAGGATTGCCGCTGTCTCTGCTGGAAGCTATGGCGGCGGCACGGCCGGTGATCTGCAGTGAGGTTGGGCAAATCGCGACCGTGCTGGATGGCCTACCGGCGACCCTTGTCGCCGCAGGGAATACGGCAGCGCTGGTGTCGGCCATGCAAGGCGCGCTGAACGACACTCCGTCCGTACCCGCCCTGCGACAACGGGTAGAAGCGCGCTATTCTGTCGCACGCATGGCGCATGACTACGCCGCGCTTTACAGGGAAATCCGGAGCAGACGTGACCATATCGCCGCCTAATCAACGTCGGCAAGACATGTCTTCGACGCCAAGTCCGGCGCAACGCGAAAGGTTGCAGTCCGGCGTGGCTGCGGCCTTGCAAGAGGTGCGCCACAACTGGCTATTGTATCTGTTCCTGTTTTTGCTTCCGCTGCAGAACCTGCAGACCGGATATATGCCCAAGCTGCCGGGCGGCCTCAACTTCCTCAACATCGGATTCCTGCTGGCCCTGATCGTCGCATGGCGAATGGGTGGACACCTCGCCAAGTGGAGCCGCCTGGATCGCTGGATCTGGTTGTACCTCGGCTACTGCTGCTTTTCCCTGCTGGTGGGCTTTTCGCTGGTTCCGACGCCGGGTGACGGACAACGGTTCAACGCGCTCAAGGATTCCGCCATCGGCGTGCTGCTGTTCTTTATCGTGCAGATGAGCGTCACGGACTGGAGCGCCGTCCGGCGCGTCCTGTTGGCGATGATCCTGCCGATGCCCTACATCCTGCGCGTCACTTGGTCCCAGCATGCGTCGGTGGCCGGTTACTCATACAAGGACGACCTTCGCATCCACGGGACTTTCTCGATGCTCGGCGCCAATGAATTCGCATCGTTCTGCGTCACCATGGCACTGGTGCTGTTCGCGATCCTGATCGCCACGAAGCTGCCCAAGATCTGGCGCGCATTGCTCGTGATCGGCATCTCGTGCATGGTCTTGGGCGTGCTGTGGGCTTACTCACGCACCAGCTACATTACGATCCTGCTTGGCGCCACGGTGATCCTGTTGCTGTGGCGCGGCCGTTTCAAGCTGGCGATACCGGTGTTGCTGGCGTTGGTGATTGTTCCGCCCCTGCTGCCGCATTCGGTGACGGAACGCTTCAACGACACCCACATCGAG
This sequence comes from Rhodanobacteraceae bacterium, assembly GCA_030123585.1. Classification (NCBI taxonomy): domain Bacteria; kingdom Pseudomonadati; phylum Pseudomonadota; class Gammaproteobacteria; order Lysobacterales; family Rhodanobacteraceae; species Rhodanobacteraceae bacterium. Next base: position 2,512,199 of record CP126120.1, on the reverse strand, counting down.
GCCAGCGATGCCGACGCAAGCACCGATTGGCGATATGTTTACTGGGGCATCGCATGGAAAGATTTCACGCATCATCCGCTGACCGGTATCGGATACGGCACGTTCGCCGACGCCAACCCATACGGCAAGGATACCCACAACTTCTTTGTCCGTGAACTTGCGGAGAAAGGGCTGCCCGGTTTTTTGATCACGGTTTGCATGTTCCTCAGCATGGCACGAATCTGCTGGCGAACATTCCGTGATTCACCGCCCGGCGGCCTCGCCTACGCGCTCGGACTGGGCATGTGCGGGGTATGGCCCGCGCTGGTGGTCACCAATATATGGGGCGATCGTTTCACCTACGCGCAAATGATCGGCTATTACTGGGTCCTGCTTGCGCTATGCATGAAGGCACGCGAGTTCGCGCTTGCCGAGCGCAAGGCAACAACACCGTCCACCGCAACCACTGCTTCCGAATCCGCGCCCAGGCAGCGTTTCGCGTTGCCTGTCCGCCTACGCAAACGCACGCTCGACGACACGGGAACAACATGACCGCCGGCAAGCTGCCCGTGCTCATGTATCACGGCCTGCACGCCGGCGAAACCGACCCAGGGCGCTTCGATTCCGTGTACAGCGTTACGCCGGATGCGTTCGCGGCGCAGCTCGATTGGTTGCGTGATAACGGCTACCGGAGCGTTCGTCTGGACGACGAACCCAGCCAGGGCAAGCAGGTCGTGATCAGTTTCGATGACGGTGATGTTTCCAACCTCGCCATCGCGCTGCCGCTGCTGGCCGAGCGCGGCATGACCGCCGAGTGCTTCATCACCAGTGACTTCATAGGCGAGTCCGGCATGCTCACCACGCAGGATGTACGTGCCTTGGCTGACGCCGGTGTCGGCGTGCAATCGCACGGCCGCAGCCATCGATTCCTGGAGGACCTCGACGAGGATGCGCTGTGCGCCGAACTGCGCGACAGCAAGGCGCGCCTCGAAGCCGCCAGCGGAAAACCGGTCACGGCGCTGGCATTCCCCGGCGGACGCGGCGGCAGCCGCGAGCGAGACGCCGCACTGCGCCTTGGCTACCGCCACGTGCTGGGTTCGCAACCCGGACCGAACAGAGATCGCCGCATGCACGAATGCTACGAGCGCATCACCATCACTCGCGATTTGCCACTGGAGGATTTCGCGTCCCTAGTTGCGTGGCGGGGATGGCGGCCGCACTACGCACGTGCACGCTTTCGCGCGCTGCGCGTACCCAAGCTGCTGCTCGGCAACGACCGCTACCAGCGCCTGCGCGCGAAGCTGCTGACGCGATGAGCGCATGGATCTTCTGGGCTGCGCTTGCCTTGGTTGCCTATACCTATGCGTTGTATCCCCTGCTCGTCATGCTGCTGGCGCGTGCATTGGGCCGCACACCGGCAGTCGCACCGATCACACCGCCATTGACCGTGATTGTCGCCGCTCACAACGAGGAAGCGCGGATCGCCGCGCGGGTGCGTGATCTGCTTGAACAGGAATACCCGTCCGACAACCTTCACGTGATCGTGGTGGACGACGGCAGCACCGACGCCACGGCGAGCGCCGCCGACATCGGCGATCCACGCGTGCGGGTGATCCGGCTTGCCGAAAACGTGGGCAAGGCCGCGGCACTGAACGCCGGCGTCGTGGCGGCGAACACCGAGTTGATTGCCTTCACCGATGCGCGACAGCGCTTTGCGCCCGGCGCGCTTCGCATGCTGGCCGAACCTTTCGCCGACCCCGAAGTCGGTGCGGTCAGCGGCGAGCTCGTGATCGAATCCGGTGCCTCCGGCCGCGCCGCCGACATCGGCGTGTACTGGCGGATCGAAACCGCGTTGCGCGAGGGCGAGGCGAAACTCGGCTGGCTGCATGGCGTCAGCGGCGCGGTTCACGCGATGCGGCGCGAGCTTGTGCCGGCCTTGCCGACCGGGCTGATCCTGGATGACATGTACCTGCCGGCCAGCGCGATGTTCGCCGGCAAATGGGTATGGATGACACGCGATGCGATCGCGCTGGACAGCGCCAGCAAGGACGAATCCGAGGAATTCCGGCGCAAGCTGCGCACGCTGGCGGGCAACTGGCAGCTGATGGCCATGCTGCCGCGCCTGCTGAACCCGTTCCGCAACCCCGCCTGGTTCGCGTTCGTGTCGCACAAGCTGTTGCGGCTCGTTGCGCCGTGGGCGCTTATCGCCGCGCTCGTCGCCTCGGCCTGTGCGGGACATCCGTTGTACGTCGCGTTGCTGGTACTGCAACTGCTTGCCTACGCCTTGGCCGTACTCGCGATCGTGCGCCCGAGCATGACTGCGCGCATACCGCTCGCCGGCACCGCAGGCACCTTCGTGATGCTCAATGCCGCCGCCTTGCTGTCGTTGCCGGCCAGCCTGCACGGCACACGCGCACTCTGGAAGAAACACTGATGGCGCGCATCCTTGCCCTGACCAGCCGCGTGCCTTGGCCACCCCGGGAAGGTCACCAGTTGCGTTCGTATCATGTTCTCGAAGCGCTTGCGTCGCGACATCAGGTCCACCTGCTCAGCTGCCTGCGCCGTGACGACGAGCCCGATGCACCATCAGCGTTGCGCGCCAAGCTGACTGGCTTCGAGGCATTTCCCATTCCCGCCGAGCGCTCGCGCGTTGCGCTGGCCGGTGCACTCGCACGCGGCATCGCAACCCACACGCCATTTGTCGTCGCCAAGTACGGGTTCGCGGCGATGCGGCAACGCATCGCCAAACTCTCGGGCCAGTACGACCTGATCCACGTCGACATGCTGCCATTGATGGCAGCCATCACCGGAATCGAACCGCGTGTACCCGTCGTACTCAACGCCCACAACGTCGAGCATGCGTTGCTGGTCGCGCGCGCCAAGGTCGAATCGCATGCCGCGGCGCGCCTATTCCTGCGCAGCCAAGTGTCCAAGCTTCGCGATTTCGAGCAAGCCGCCTGCTGTCGTGCCGCCGCCATTCTTGCCTGCTCGGAAGACGATGCGGTGCACTTGCGCCGGCTCGCTCCCGACACCCCGGTGCATGTGGTTCCGAATGGCGTCGACCTCGAACGCAACCGTCCCGACGGCACGCCGACAAAACCCGGACAGATGGTCTTCGTCGGCCAGATGGGCTGGTTTCCCAACCGCGACGGCGTCGAGTGGTTTCTTGCGGACGTCCTGCCGCGCATCGTGCAGGCGCGTCCCGATGCGCGCTTCGTGCTGGTCGGCAAACCCGGTGGCCTGACGGTTCCGGATGCCCTGCGCGAGCACGTGGAATTGACCGGCTTCGTCGATGACGTACGCCGACCGATACTCGAATCCTTGGTGTACGTGGTGCCGCTGCGCGCGGGCAGCGGCACGCGCCTGAAGGTGCTGGAAGCGATGGCGCTGGGCAAGGCCATCGTCACCACCCGGATCGGCGCGGAGGGCATCGAACTGGAACACGGACGCGACGCGTTGTTCGCGGACGACGCCGGAAGCTTCGCGGCCGCGGCGTTACGCCTGACGGAAAGCCCAAATGAAGTCGCGCGTCTCGGCGCCGCGGCGCGCATGTGTGCTGAGCAGCATTACGGCTGGAATGCAATAGGCAATGAGTTGTTGCACACCTACGCTACGCTGTTGCACGCGGTAGAAACAGGTTGAAAGCGGCGCCTCGAAGCAATAGCCAATGTGTCACTCCCCAATCGGCTGGCATCACGCGTACCCGTACCGCGTCAGCGCAGCCGCCAAGACGTCCTGAAGAACGACTTGTTGTGCTGCCGTCAGATCCTTTCTCCACTTGCCGTTTGCGGTCGATATCGAATAAGTCCGAAGCGCTCGCTCGAATCGATCCGACCAGTCGATCCCGCAAAAAGACACCACACGACGAAAGGTGCCGACCGGATCCACGGCGAAGTCCTCGTACCGCAACTCGTAGAAATTGTCGGCAGCGACCGAGTTTTTTGCGGCGTCCATCGCCTCCATCACGATCTTCCATTCGATGGCGGCCAGCGCGACGAAGGATCTGTCGTGACGTTCCCACTCCTGTTGCAGAGCCGGGCTGAGCACGCCGCGCCGCCAATCCCACGGCCCCCTCCAGCCCGACCAGAAATCCACCTGCATGAGTGAATTGGCCACCGCGCGTCCATCGCGGTACATGTGGATGAACTTGGCGTCCGGGAAGATCTCCGCCAGAAAGCCGACACGCGGCCATCCGGTACTTTTTGTCAGCAGGCGATGGCGCTTGCGTGTGACCAAAGAGGCCAACGCACGTGATACTGAGTCCTTTACCGGCACGGTAACATCAGCCGCGACCAAATCCCGGCACGGCCGCGCAAAACCAGGGTACAGACGATTCCAGTACGTGTAACACTCGGACGGGTGGAACTTCCGTTTGAGCAAAGAGCCGACCAGTGGTACGTCGATTGCTCGCATCAACGCGCGGTTCCTCGCCGGGTCCGCCGGATATTCGTCGCACAGGGTCGACATCCAGGCGATCTGCGGGTGATCGCAGAACATCTCGTGGAAGACCGTCGAGCCGCTGCGGCCAGCGCCGACGATGAAAACGGGCGATTCGAACTTCATTTGATCGGATACTCGCTTTCAGGAGGACGCTGGCCGACCGTAGCGTGGAATTCTATCGGCAATTGCGTGGCCCTGCCGGTGATTTGCTTCGCCCGCCAGGCGTAAACCCAGCCCCCCACCCACTCGTGGATAGCCTCTTGCGCCTTGACCAGGGAAGAGCTTTGCGGAATGTAATAGCCGATGCCGCCTGGGGGCGGGATATACAGCGAGTCACTGGGCCACGCGCAGGGCTGAAATCCGAAGACGCGGAATGCGCCCAATGCACGGGGCAGGTGCAAGGCGGAGCTGACCAGCCACACCCTTTGTGGCAGGCGAAGGGATTCCCTTGAAAGGTATTCCGCGTTCTCCCAAGTCGTGAGCGAACGCTGTTCGGTGCGGATGGCTTCTGCGGGCACGCCCAACCGCTGCGCCAGGCTGGCCAGCACCACACTTTCCGCTACACCACGTTCGTCGCCGCCAGCGATCACCAGCCGCCCCGCGGGCGTTTTTCGCCACAGCGCCACCGCGGCGAACAACCTGCGCATGCTCGACAAGGTGAGCGCGGCGTAATCATCCGGGCCCCGCGCAGGCCGATCGACGCCGCCCGATAGCAGCACGATCGTGTCCGGGGCCGGCGCAGCGCAACTCTGCACGGATGGAACGCGCGACTCGATAGCATGTACCAGTTGGTTCGCACCCAAGGGCGTCATCGATACCAGCAGCAGCAATTCCACGACGAGACCCGTGTAGCGCAACACGCGAGGCAACCAGCGCCAAGACATCCCCAGCAGCAGCGCGATCAACAGTCCGAGTGTCAACGGCGACAACAAGAAATGCTGCAGCATCGGCACACTCCCTGACGATCCTTCAGATGAACCTGGCGCGTTGCTTGTTCCAATAGCCGACCAGCATCTCGCGGAGAAACCGGTCCAGCGCCAATGCTGGCAGGACATACAGCGCCATCATCAATACGGCCGCGATCACCAGCCGACCAAGATGTGAAGCCACCCCGAACATCCCGGAATAATGCACGGCCAGCCAGACCACCAAGCCCAACACACAAGCGACCAGCGTCGGACGCAGACCCGGCCACGCGAGCAATTCACGCGGCGCCACGAACCATCTGACCAGGTTGAGCGCTAGGTAACTGGCGAAGGTTGCATACACCGCGCCCATGACGCCGAAGCGCGGTATCAGCACCAGGTTCAGAACGACGTTGAACAACGCGCTGCCGATAGTAAGTCCGAAGAGCACCAGCGAGCGCTTGTACAACTCCAGCCCGGACGTACACAGGCCCAACAACCCATTGAGCACGAAATTGATGCACAACAGTACGAATATCGGCGCAGACTCCGCCTTGCTGTGTCCGGACAACAGCAAGAAGGCGTCGTTTCCGACCGTGACCAATCCCACCAGCATGGCCACCACCGTATACACCAGAAAATGCAGAATCCGCCGTTTGGTATGCAACACCGCCGCCACACCATCGATCTCGAATTGGCGGACGCTTACCTGAAAATAGGCCGTGTTCAGAGCGCTGTGCAACATGTTGCTGACCTGCACCGCGAGGCTGGACCCGACGGTGTAGATGCCGACCTGCATGAACGATCCGGTCAAGCCTTCCAGCATCAGCCGATCGACTGACATGAGGGCAATCGCCGAAATCTCGTTGGCCATCAGCGGCACGCCATAGCGCATGCCCGCCCACAGGGTGGCGCGGTCGCGGTCGCGCCAGTGCATGGGAATGCCACGCCGCCACAGCCACACCGTCAGCAACGCGGCGATCAGCAAGGACACTCCCAAGCGCGCGACGTATACGCCCAGCGCGGTACGGCTGACGAAATAGACGACTCCGATGATGGCGAACGCCCCCAGCCAGCGTTGGCTCACGTCGACCATGACGTTCAATTCGGAACGTTCCTCGGCCATCATCACCCTGGTGACGCTGCTGATCCAGATCACCGGCAGCAAGGTGAGCAAGGCAACCCAGCCGGTTGCGTCGTGTGCGTAGGCCGCAAGCCTTGGCACCGCGGCGAATACCACCAGTGCCAGTAGCCAAAGCACGCAGCTACCAAGAAAGGGCAACAGGATGAAATTGGCGCCGTAGCGGGCCAGTGCTCCCTCACCGCCACGATGCGGATAAAAGCGCAGGATCGAATGCTGGCTACCGAACTTGAAAACAGCGGCGAGAATCAATAGCGCGCTGTCGAATACGCCGAGGAGGCCATACTGGGTGTAATCCAGCAGCCGGGCCATGATCGGAAACGACACAAATCCGGCGACCATGACCAGCACACTGCCGATCGTGTAGCGCATGAAATGCGTCGCTATGCCGGGTCGTGCTGCCTCAGCCATCTCAGCTCGCGATTCCTGGATCCGTGGGTGCGACCGGAATCAGGAACGTCCGGCAATGAAGATTGTAACGGGCAGGTGCCGGAGGCGTGGATGCCGGAGCATTGCGGAACCCCCAAAAAGATGGCCCCGGTTACGGGGCCATCGGGTGTAGGCAACAGTTTTCCGGCGCGGCTTCGTTGGGCCCCTGCGAACACCGCGCAACCGCGGCTCAACGATCTGTCAGGCGCTGGTACATGTCTGCAAACCAGTCGAACACTACTACCCATGCGTACGACCGCGACGAAGACCTGGCCTGGGCTGCTACAGGCGCCGGCTGTGCCGCCGCTGCAGCCGGCGCTACGCCAACCCCGGCTTGAGCAGTTGGCGACATAGGAGGCTCGATTGCGGCTTGCGCCGGTTGTAGCGGACGCACGATCGATTGCGCACGCCACGCTCCCGTGCCGCGCCGGCCATGATATTCGGCGACCGAATTCTCCCGAACCTGGGTGCGCAATGTGCCGGGGTTTCCATCACCGCTGCTTACTGCAGGTAGCTGCGGGTTGGCGCTGCTGGCGGCGCCCGAGGGCAACGAAGGCAGCGGTGCGTCGGACGCGGGTTGCGTGCCACCCGACGGAGGCAGCGGGCTGTCACCGGAGCCCTGCCCGAGATACGGTTTCGGCGCCGTCACCACGAGTTGTGCGACACGTGTCGAGGTCTTGCCGCTGACCTTGTCGGTCACGGTCTCGTTCACCTGATAGGTGCCCGCCGCGGCATAGGTGTGACTGGGATTCTGCACGGACGAACTCGCACCGTCACCGAACGCCCAAGACCAGGAACCAATGGATCCGCCTGTGTCGGTGGAGGTGTCGGTGAAGCTCACTGTCAACCCGGAGGCGCTGAAGGTGAAGTTCGCCGCGGGTGTACCGCCGGTTGGCGACGGCGCAGTCACGGTGACCTGCGCCGTCCGTGTCGCAACCTTGCCGCTGACCTTGTCGGTCACGGTCTCCGTCACCTGATAGGTACCCGCCGTGGCATAGGTGTGACTGGGATTCTGCACGGACGAACTCGCACCGTCACCGAACGCCCAAGACCAGGAACCAATGGATCCGCCTGTGTCGGTGGAAGTATCGACGAAGTTCGCGGTCAGTCCGGAGGCGCTGAAGGTGAAGTTCGCCGTGGGGGTACCACCGGCCGGCGGCGTCGCAGTCACGGTGACCTGCGCCGTCCGCGTCGCAACCTTCCCGCTGGTCTTGTCGGTCACGGTCTCGATCACCTGATAGGTGCCCGCCGCGGCATACGTGTGGCTGGGGTTCTGCACGGACGAACTCGTACTGTCACCGAACGCCCAAGACCAGGAACCAATGGTGCTGCCGGGATCGGTGGAAGTATCGGTGAAGTTCACCGTCAACCCGGAGGCGCTGAAGGTGAAGTTCGCGCTGGGCACGCCTGTCTGGCTGGTCGACCCCCCTTGGTACTCCACCGCACCGATGTCATAGCCTGCACCCACCGGCCTCGGATTGCCGTAGTAATCAACCGGAACGGTGTAGCTCGAACTGGCATTGTCGATGGCCGGGCTGCTCACCAGCAACCCTGGACTGAACCCTGCCAAGGTTTCGTTGACAAGCTGCGGATCCTTGCAGATGGAGGTCGCGGGGCACTGGTTACCCTTGACGTTCCAGACGATGTTGTTGATGTAGTTCACCGTAGCCGGAACCGTCCCATCACCGAACCACCCAAGACAGGTCGGTTCGCCGCCAAAGCTCGGCAATGCGCTGGTCCGTCCGAGGAAAATGTTGTTCGCGATGTTGTAAACGTTGGTGCTGTTGAGTGGCGTGGTGCCGCCGGACGCGGGCGTCGGGTCGCCGCCAAACAGACAACCGGGGTCGCCAGTGATCGTGTTGTACGCGAACGTGACCGTCTGGCCCGGACCCGTGAAATCAGAAAGCTCGCCGCCGCCCGCCCGGCACATCGTGCCACTGGTGCCCGTCGAACCATCCCCGGCAATCGGCATCCCGGATTTCTGCATGACATTGCAGTAGGCGACAAATACGTTGTTCGTGATGGTCGCCGGACCGGACGTCTTCAGGTCGTTGCCTGCATTGCCGTAGAAATACCCCTGATCCACCGTGATCGAACCGGTCCCATTGGCGTACAAAATATCGAGCCCGTCCTGCGTGTTGTACTGGACGTTGGGCCGGATGAACACGTAGTTGCCGCCGGTCCACGCCTCGGCGAAGCCATCCCCATAGCCACTCTCGTTCTGGCCGTAGCAGTTGATGATCGTGGTACTCGGGTAATTCTCCGTGCACCCATTCCATAGGATCGACAGGTCCGTGAACGTCAACGTGCCGGAATTGCTCGAAGTGTGATCGTTGCCGCCAAGGTCGCCGTTCCAACCCACATTGCCATTGCCGCGCACCTTGACCCTTGTCACCGTCCAGTTGCTGATCCGTCCTGCCTGCACGCCCATGTCGGCAAAACCGTGGATGTTGAGGTCCTGCAAGGTGACGTTGTTGCTGTCGCTCGCATAGATGCCCTTGGCTGCCCACGCGCCATAATTGGGCGTTTGTCCCTGCTTGTAGGACAGCCACGAATGGTTGCAGGCATACGCTGCGTTCGGGGAGTAGTTGTAGGTGCAATTGGAGTGATCGGTCAGATTCAGGCAGGCGATCACCACATTGCTGGCACTGGTCAGGTCGAGTATATGGTTGGCGGCTTGCGTGCCCCACAACTCAGGCGGCGCCGTGCATCCGGTATCCCAACCTGCACCCAGGATACGCGTCGGTTGCGATGGCGTGCCGGACGGGATCGCCTGTGGCACACAGCCGGACGCATAGGCGGCATCGCACGGATCGCCCCAGCGCGTCTCGTAACTCGTGGATGTCCACCCAATCGGGTAGGAACCGGCATCGATGATGACGGTATCACCGCCCTTGATATGCGCCGCATTCGGATAGTTGCTCATCCACGGTGGCAACGCCTCCATCAGATTCGACCATGCGCACGCTTGCCCCGTGCCGCTACCGGGATAGGCCGCATCGGCCAAACCCGTGCATTGCACGTTGGTGCCACCGTCAGTGCGCACATAGTACGTCGTGGCATGTGCGGGAGCGGCGAGAGCGGTCAGGCCCAACAGGGCCACGATACCGAGGAGGAAACGCATTGCTTGTGATTGGAGATACATGGCCTGTCGGGTGGCGCTGAGCGGGGGTCTGAGTGGTTCAGCGCCAAGGGACACCAATCCACACGAATTGCCGTACCCTGCTCGGTTCCCCATCTCATTCTCTACTGAGCGGGCGCGAAGTATTGGGCACGAACTGCGAGCAGTCTGCCGTATTCGTCACAAAATGTGAACGATCATAAGGATTTGTGACGCAATCGTTCGGTGACGGTTCAGTTGCCCGTTTTCAGGGCTCAAGCGCCTTCCAAGTGGTCTGACTCCGGATCGCTCCGATATTGCGCTGAGCGTGACTGCCTATGGCAACACCAGAAACGGGTTTTGCCGCACTGAGAGCGGGCGACCCCAACCTCGGCACGGGGTTGAAGTCGGTCAGCGTTTCATTCTTGAGTAACGGATCCTTGCAGATGGAGGTCGCGGGGCACTGGTTACCCTTGACGTTCCAGACGATGTTGTTGATGTAGTTCACCGTAGCCGGAACCGTCCCATCACCGAACCACCCAAGACAGGTCGGTTCGCCGCCAAAGCTCGGCAATGCGCTGGTCCGTCCGAGGAAAATGTTGTTCGCGATGTTGTAAACGTTGGTGCTGTTGAGTGGCGTGGTGCCGCCGGACGCGGGCGTCGGGTCGCCGCCAAACAGACAACCGGGGTCGCCAGTGATCGTGTTGTACGCGAACGTGACCGTCTGGCCCGGACCCGTGAAATCAGAAAGCTCGCCGCCGCCCGCCCGGCACATCGTGCCACTGGTGCCCGTCGAACCATCCCCGGCAATCGGCATCCCGGATTTCTGCATGACATTGCAGTAGGCGACAAATACGTTGTTCGTGATGGTCGCCGGACCGGACGTCTTCAGGTCGTTGCCTGCATTGCCGTAGAAATACCCCTGATCCACCGTGATCGAACCGGTCCCATTGGCGTACAAAATATCGAGCCCGTCCTGCGTGTTGTACTGGACGTTGGGCCGGATGAACACGTAGTTGCCGCCGGTCCACGCCTCGGCGAAGCCATCCCCATAGCCACTCTCGTTCTGGCCGTAGCAGTTGATGATCGTGGTACTCGGGTAATTCTCCGTGCACCCATTCCATAGGATCGACAGGTCCGTGAACGTCAACGTGCCGGAATTGCTCGAAGTGTGATCGTTGCCGCCAAGGTCGCCGTTCCAACCCACATTGCCATTGCCGCGCACCTTGACCCTTGTCACCGTCCAGTTGCTGATCCGTCCTGCCTGCACGCCCATGTCGGCAAAACCGTGGATGTTGAGGTCCTGCAAGGTGACGTTGTTGCTGTCGCTCGCATAGATGCCCTTGGCTGCCCACGCGCCATAATTGGGCGTTTGTCCCTGCTTGTAGGACAGCCACGAATGGTTGCAGGCATACGCTGCGTTCGGGGAGTAGTTGTAGGTGCAATTGGAGTGATCGGTCAGATTCAGGCAGGCGATCACCACATTGCTGGCACTGGTCAGGTCGAGTATATGGTTGGCGGCTTGCGTGCCCCACAACTCAGGCGGCGCCGTGCATCCGGTATCCCAACCTGCACCCAGGATACGCGTCGGTTGCGATGGCGTGCCGGACGGGATCGCCTGTGGCACACAGCCGGACGCATAGGCGGCATCGCACGGATCGCCCCAGCGCGTCTCGTAACTCGTGGATGTCCACCCAATCGGGTAGGAACCGGCATCGATGATGACGGTATCACCGCCCTTGATATGCGCCGCATTCGGATAGTTGCTCATCCACGGTGGCAACGCCTCCATCAGATTCGACCATGCGCACGCTTGCCCCGTGCCGCTACCGGGATAGGCCGCATCGGCCAAACCCGTGCATTGCACGTTGGTGCCACCGTCAGTGCGCACATAGTACGTCGTGGCCGATGCGGGATTCGCCAAAACCCATCCTCCCCAGAACAGCAGCGCGACCAATCCGCAGCGAAAAAATCTCGTCATCACGATGTTTCGCCCTCCGAGCTCACCAACCTGACGCGGGACCGCAGTCTGTTACCCGGCGTCGCAACCCTGTGCAGCGGAATTCGCTTCCCGGACCGTATCCTGCAAAACATCCACCACGCGGCGAGCGATCGCACTGAACGAAATGTCGGCACCCATCCGCGCGCGACCCGCTTCTGCCATGTGACGCGCCGTTTGGCGATCGCCCAGCATCATCGCCAACGCGTGTGTCCATCCTTGCACATCGTCCGGCGCAACGACGTATGCACTTTCAGCATGAACACAAACGCCGCTGCGAACCACGCCCATTTCCGGTGTCAGTATCACGGGGCAATGGCATAACAGGGCTTCAAGTACGGTGCGCGGACCGGTTTCGTGCAGTGCAGGTGCGGCAAATGCGCTCGCCGCGGAATAGTAGGCGGGCATTGAATCGAACGGAACGGTGTCGCGCCAGATCACACGGTCGCCCAATCCCATCGAAGCGGCCTGCCTTTGCCACTCCGCCTTGGCGGGGCCATCTCCGATCAGAAGAAGTTTTGCCCGGAGCGATGTCGAAACATTACGAAAAGCCGCCAGCAACAACGGAATGTTCTTGTAAGCCACCATTCGTCCCGCGCAGAGCACGAACGGATCCGGTCCCACGCCAATTCGGCTGCGGGCAGTTGCTTCGTCAACGGGCGAGATCGTGGGCGCGGCAATCGGGACCACATGGATTCGGGAGGGCGAGACACCGATATCGAGCAAGGCCTGCGTCTGCCCGGCGCTGTAATTGCGGATCGAGTCCGCACGGCGGCAGACCGCAATCGCGACACGGTTGTAGACGCGATGGTGGAGTTTCTCCTGCAGCCACACTGGTTCGTTGATATGAAAGGAGTGGTTTTCCACGTTGAGCGGGAGGCCTGTCCTGCGCGCCAGCAGCACCCCCGCAAGTCCGGCGCGGATCGGGTCCTCGGTGGTAATGACGTCGAATGGCTTGTGCGCATGCAAGCGTGCCGCCAAGCGCGCGGCCCGAACCGGATACGCCAAAGGCGATCCGGCCAGCAACCAGGCCTCCGCGTTGTCCGCCAGCGGGATCGGGCCGGCATCGAGTCCGTTTTGCGACGGCCCGACCTCGACATACCCTTCCACGTGTCGGGCCATTTCACGCACCCACGATACTGCATGGCTTTCACGCGCCGGATCGCCAACCTTGCTATCCAGTCCGATGCTGATTACGCGCATGCAAGATCGGTCCTTCCATTTACTTGGCAAACCATTCGCACGACGGGTTACACCGGGAGCTTCCGTTCCCACGCCAAAGCCGTACGCACAATGACGTCGAGGTCATCATGGCGCGGCTGCCAGCCCAACCTAGTGCGGATCCTGTCCGCCACGGCAATCAATGACGGCGGATCACCGACACGTCGCGGTTCCTCCACATACGGCACCGGGGCGCCATGCGCCTTGCCGACCGCATCAAGCACTTCGCGCACCGAATAGCCGTGGCCGTAGCCGCAATTCAGCGTCGTCGATGCGCCGCCGCCACGCAGATACTTCAAGGCATCCAGATGCGCGCGCGCCAGGTCGGCGACGTGGATGTAATCGCGCACGCCGGTGCCATCGGGCGTTGCGTAATCGGTGCCGAAGATCGAAAGCCGCGGACGTTTGCCGAGCGCCGCTTCGCACGCCACTTTCACCAGCAGCGTCGCGTTCTTGGTCGATTGACCGATCCGTCCCTGCGGGTCGCAACCCGCGACGTTGAAGTAGCGCAATGCGACGTAACGCGGTCCGCCCGCGGCAGCGAGGTCGCGCAGCATCCACTCGCTCATCAGCTTGGAACTGCCGTACGGATTGATCGGGGCAGTCGGCGTGTCCTCGCTGGCTTTGCCGCCTTCCGGAATGCCGTACACCGCAGCGGTGGAGGAAAACACAATTTGTTTCACCCCGGCGTCGCGGCAGCATTCCAGCAAATTGCGCGTCGCGCAGGTGTTGTTGCCGTAGTAGCGCAACGGATCGGCGACCGATTCGGGCACGATGGTACGCGCGGCGAAATGCATCACGGTATCGACGTCGTGGTCACGCAACAGCTTCGATACCAGCAATTGATCGCCGACATTGCCCACGACCAGTTTAGCGCCAATCACCGCCTCGCGGAATCCCGTGCTCAGGTCATCCAGCACCACCACCCGCTCGCCCGCCTCGACGAGTTGCAGCACCACGTGGCTGCCGATGTAGCCCGCGCCGCCGGTAACCATGATGGAGTTTCGTTGGGGCATATTCGCTTCCTGCAGGCCACGTTGGGCAGACAAGTGAGTTTAGCCCAGCAACACCCGCCACGAGCAATCAGCCGCTGGCAGAGCGGCGCCACCGCAACAGACAGCACGCTACGCCCCACCACGCCTTGCGCATGCCGGGACACCAAGCCAATGCCCGCAAGTACGCGACGAATGCGGGCAGGCGATCGCCGGCATAAAGAAGTTCATCTCCCGAACTATTGTGGACCGCGGCGACCGCCCGTCTGCGCAGACCTCGGTTGCCACCGGTATATCGCTCGACCAGCAGCAATCGGGCCCGTTGCATCTTGTCGATCCTGCTACTCATGTTGGCATCGTGCGTGCGGTAATGGGCATGCACCGCGTCGATATAGCGCAGCCCGGATACCTTCGCGATCCGCAACCATAGATCCCGATCCTCGCAGCCGAGCCGGTTGAATACGGGATCGAATGTTCCGACTTCATCTATCACGCTGCGCCGGAACACCGCGGTGGGGCAGGCCACATTCCTTCGCCGCAACAAAATCTCGATGAAGGCATCATCGCCGATCCGCCAAACCCGTTTCGGTACCTCCCCGTACACGCGGCTGCCGCTGTCGATGAATCGGACATTCGCGTGGACAAGTCCAATGGAAGCGTCCTGCTCGAGCGCATTGACCGACTCGGCCAGATGTCCGGGCAACCACACATCATCGGCGTCCAGCAGGGCCAGATAACGTCCACGCGCGATGGCGACCGCCGCGTTGCGCGCCGGGACGAGGCCGGCATTGGCCTGATGGATGACGCGCACTCGCTCCGGATGATCGGCGGCATAGCGCTCGGCGATCGCACCGCTGGTGTCGGTCGAACCGTCGTCCACCACGACGATCTCGATATTCCGAAGCGTCTGCGCCAAAGCGCTGTCCAGTGCCTCGGCCAGAAATCGATCAGCGTTGTAAACCGGCACGATCGCACTCACCAGGGGCGTCATGCGAAATCACCCGCTACCGGCAATTTCAGCCTGAGTCCGAAAAACAAGGGTGCCGGCGTGATGGCCGGCGCGCTATGGGGAAACCGCGGATTGCGGAATTTGCTAACGGTCACGCGAGTTCGCTTTCTACCCCTGAAGACAGGTGATTGTATATGGCCGAACGCGGGGACGCTGGTGACCCTTGGATGTTTTTTGTAGCCACTCAGGCGGTGAATCCCGGTTCGAAGGTCATGGTATCGATCTCCCAGTGTCGGGTTTCACTGCGATCTGCTCGGGGCTCCACACGTGCGGGAGCAAGCCCTCGACCATGCGGAAATCGCCAAGACTGAAGCGCCGGTTGCGCCGCAAACGCGCGCATCGGCACGAGTACGGGGTCGGCTTTGCGCGGCCCGTACGCGCCATCATTGCAGCCGTTGCAGCGGATCTTGCGCGAGATGCTGCCGGCGTGACACCCAGCGCACTCGCGGTCTCGAAGGCGTTGTACCCTTGCGTTCTCAAGGCGGTGAGCATATACCTCTCTTCTGGGTGATCTGGCGATACGTCACGGCGATAACTCCCTTCTTGCCGGAATAGGTTCGTCGCCAGCGCCCAAGATCGCTTCACCACGATTCCAGGCGGGGCGTGGTGCACTTGGTTCCCGAATTCACGCCGATGATTGCAACAGGTAAGTGCAACGCACTTGAAGAATAACTCAGGCATCCGCTTGGATGTTGGGTCACTATCTCGTTTTCTTCGGAGAATTCGATGAAGCCACGAATTCATGTCAGCACGGCGACCATCGCTGTTTTCTGCTCCTTTTTGATCGTTGGGCTTCTCGGCATGTACCTGAAGATGGAGCTGCTGTCTGGCGAATGGCTCAGCATTGCACGATTTCTCGGCAAGACGCATGCAGACCAGGTCACTTCCATGCAGCGCTTGGGGTTCTACTTCAACGGAATTGCAATCAACCTGATTCTGGCCCCACTCATAGGTACGATCATCGTAAGCGCAATATTCAGGCGTTACCGCGTTGGTTTTGCAACCTGCATTTCCGTAATCGTAAGCATCATGCTTTTCTATGAACTTCGCGCACAGGCCGATGTTGGTCAGTACGTGTCGCGTCAGTTTTTCATCGACTCATTGCGTTTTGGAATCTCCAACCCAAGCATAGTTGGGGATTATGCTACACCGGCAAGCTTGATAAAGTTGTCAATGATAATCATGATATTGCTCGCGGTCTGGCTGCTCTCCAGGATTACCCGGCGTAAAGAGCACGCGGGTGACTTGCATCAGGCCCGGTTTTACCGGCTTGTACTTGCTATGCCAGCCGTATCCATATGGATCGTTGCGGTTCTTTTAGCCCCAATTAGTTTCGCTCACCAGTTGCGCGGCTCGCTCTTGAACGCCAGCAGCACGGGACGAGTCGTACGTGCCCTGCTTGGACCGGACGAATATCACGGAATGGCCAACCTCAGTTTCGGCCAGGCATTGGCGGCCATGCGAGGCCTAACCCATACGCCGCCCTTGGACACCAGAAATGCCTTCGTTGGCAGCGAGCGCGGAGACAACGTCCTCGTCTTCATCATGGAAACCGGGCCGGCGCAGGCACTGGATTTCGCGACATCCGGACGCGATCTTCTAGGCGTGGGTCAACTCTACGACCGTTCGTTTGTCGCGGAGCGTCAATACACTACGTATCCATACACCAGCAATGCGGTTTATTCGATCTTGTCCGGGCTCTATCCGCGGGGACGACGGCGCCTTCTGGACAGCTTGCGGCATTCATCGCTGAACGCGCTCATGACCGCAGTGGCTGGCGATGTACCCCTACGCGGCGTGTATGTGCCAAGCCTTTACCTTTCCGAAGACGACGATCAGATGTTCTATACGTTCGGCGCGAACAAGGTGTTCGTTTCCGACCAGCATGCGGGCAGCCCGCTACGTGCCATGGCAGAGAGTCGTGCCAACGAGTTGATTGGCCATCTTGCAAAAAGTGGCAGCTCCTTCGACAAGCCATCCCGTGATTTGCTGCATGCGCGTCTCGTCGATGATTTCCAGGCACTTGAGCAGATGGAGACCGACATCACGTCTGCTGTGCACGCACACCAGCGCTTCTGCGTGGCCTACCTGCCGCAGGTTGCGCACGGACCATGGATTGCGTTGCACAACGAGCCTACCGTGATCGGACGTGGTCACGACCTCATGCTTCTCGAGGATCAATGGCTCAAAGAGCTTGTCGACAAATTGCGTGACCTCGGCCAGCTGCAAAACACGATAATCGTGTTCACGGCCGACCACGGAATACGGACCCGTGCTGAAGATCCGTCGCTCGCGATCGGCAAGATCAGCGACTACATGTTCAGGGTTCCGCTGGTGATCTACTCGCCTCGTGCGTTGGAGCAGACCACCCTGATCGACGCGCCTAGCTCGCATATCGATATTGCGCCCACGGTGCTTGCACTCCTGGGTGATACGAACGACGCCAAACGAATGGAAGGCGTTCCACTCTGGCAGCGTGACGCGTCGGATGGAATCTATATGTGGGCCGGTAGCTATGGCGGAGTCAATGGCTTCGAAGAAGACGGAAACTACTATATGCGCCAAGAGCTGTCGGGCGGAACATTTAAGAGCAACTACGAAGGTTTCGCAGACGCCTTTCCTGTCAACACGCTTGTAAGTACGAATAGTTCGACATCTGAGTTAGTGAATGTGGCGCTGCTAAAGGCAGGCGCCTTACAGGAAACTCTAGTTAGCGATTGGATTCGTGACAAAAGCCATTAAAAAGCGTTTCGTGGAGCCTATTACGTCAACTTGGCAAGGTCATCCGTAGTATGGCAACCGGGGGCAGGTCTGATGGGGCATAATATGTTGCGTCCAATGTTCGCTGCCCCGTTGCACTGGGCTTCCCTTTGGTCTGGTGATGCCATGCGGCGTGCGCGCGCAATCCAGCGTCCACGCATCCTGATGTATCACTGCGTTGGTCACGACGATGTGCCGGTCGAGCAGTTCCGTAGGCAATTGAGGTTCCTGCGGGAACGATTCGAACTGATTTCCCTGCAGCAACTGATCGATCGGCTTACATCGGGCTCCACGTCGGGCAACGAAGTAGTCATCACCTTCGACGACGGCGTACGCAACCAGTTCACCGTCGCCTACCCCCTGCTCAGCGAGCAAGGCGCCCCGGCGACGATATTCGCTTGCCCCGGTTTGATCGAGTCGGGCCGCTGGATCTGGCGAACGGAGCTGCGGTTGCGGCTCGCGCTCTTGAGCAGCCGGGAACGTATGGAGGTAGCCCGGTCAGCCGGATGCCCCGATTACCGAACGGAAGCGATCCTGGCTTGGGCCAAGGGCTTGGCCTTGACTGTTCGTCATGATCTGGAGGCTAGGGTCACTGCACTAACCAGGGAGTTCGAACCCACCGCACAGCAGATCGATCAGTATGCACCCTTGACGTGGCAGCAACTCGACCAAATGGACCCGCGTCTCGTCACCATCGGCTGTCATACCAGCACACATCCGATGCTGACGACGCTGCCTGATGATCTCCTGCAAGCCGAAATCGCCGGCAGCCGAGCCGCGCTTGAGAGGCGCTTGGGGCGAGAAGTCGATATGTTCTGTTATCCCAATGGTGCCAATAGTGCTGCTGTGGTCGAAGTCGCGAGACAACACTACCGGGCGGCCCTGACCACCCGTCAGGATTTTGTTGAGGCCGGTACCGATGTATTCATGCTGCCACGGATTCCCGCAAGCCGTGGACGAGCCTCCTTCGTGCGCCGCCTGCATCGTCCCACTGCGTGAACCATCCGGAAGCTCTTGACAATCCACCTCGGATTTGTCGGGGGTTCACGCAAATCCTGCATATGCCAAGGCTTGGCTTCAACCGATTGAACCCTCGCGATGTTTGATCCGCGTGCGGCGCATCCCCACACTGAAACCTTAATAAATCACCGGTTCCTTGGGTCGGTGAGTTCAACTACGAAGTGCAACGCGTTTGAAGGATAGCTCGAACACTTGCTCTGGGGTTCGGTAGCCGAGTCTTTTTCTGGGACGTCGGTTGAGTTTGTCTTCGATCTGCTGGATCGCGTCGTCCGTGAACAGGCTGATGTCACAGCCCTTCGGGATGTACTGGCGAACCAGACCGTTGAGGTTTTCGTTGCAGCCGCGTTGCCACGATGCGTACGGCGTCGCGAAGTAGCTGTCGGCCCCGAGTCCGACATCCATGAGCCGGTGCTCGGCGAATTCGCTGCCGTTGTCCCAGGTGAGGGTATGCACGCAGGCGCGCACGGGATGCAGGACGCTCAGGACCGCCTCGGCCACGGCGGTGGCGGTGCCGTCGGACACCTTGCGCAAGCGCACCCAGCCGCTTTTGCGGTCCACCAGGGTAACGATACGGGCCGGACCCTTGCCGACGAGGGTGTCGCCCTCGAAGTCGCCGACGCGGCCGCGTCGCTCGACGATGGCGGGACGTTCGTGAATCCGCCGGCCGCCAAAGCGCTGGCGCTCCCGCGGGGTACCGCAGCGGTGACGTCGCCGTCGCTTGCGCCGGCGCAGGTGCTGCCACAGCGTGCCGCCGCGTTGACGATCCGCAGCGATGTGCTGGTAGATGCGTTCGATGCTGATGGCCACGTCGCCCGTGCCGGCAATCTGCTCAGGGCTCCAGTCTTCACGCAAGCGGGCTTCCACCTTCGCCCAGTCTTCCACACCAATGCGAGGCAGCGCACTTGCGGCGTGCCTGCGCTGCACCGCCTGGCGTTGTGCGTCGCGGTGATCGTACGCGCCCTTCGGGGTGGCATTGCGCCGCAGCTCGCGGCTGATCGTGCTGGGCGATCGTCGCAGTTCAAGCCCGATGTCCTCCAGCGTCCAGCCGCCGTTCCGCAACCACCGAATCTGGTAACGTTCCTCTTGGCTCAGGTGCGCGTAGCTCATGTGCAACTCCACTTGCCGGTGAAGGAGCGCAGGCTACCGCACCTGCGCCGCTTCGTTGGGTCAGGTGTTGCACTTCGGAATTGAATTCACCGTCCGACAAGCTACGAGGTCAGCCGTACCGGTGGGAGTCCAGGGCGCCACGAGGTCAAGGCCGCAATAAACAACGTGCGACGCCGCGCCACACTTCTTCCATGGATCGCGACCATGTCAAGGCGCGCAGATAAGCCGCGAACGCCTGCGAGCGCCGACCGGCATTGAACAGCCCGTCGCCCAGTTCCACATGAATCGCCGCGACCGCCTGTTTACGGAGATGGTGCTGGCGCTCATCAGGGACATGGCGATCGATCAGCAACAAGCGCGCGCACATCATTCGCTCGGCATTGCCGCTCATGTTGGCTCCATGCACCCGATAACGCGCATGCACAGAATCGAGATAGCGCAGTCCGCCGAACTTGGCGATTCGGAGCCATAAATCGCGATCCTCGCACCCGAGCCGGTTGAAAGCAGGATCGAACGCGCCAATCGCATCGATCACACTGCGCCGAAACACTGCGGTCGGACAGGACACATGTTCGCGTCGCAGCAACAATGTGGTAAAGGCATCATTGGTGCCTCGCCACAGCCTTTTACGCGCCGGCCATGGGTGCCCTGCCGCATCCATGCATTCGATGTTGGCATGCACCAAGTTTGTTTCCGGTTCGCGTTCAAGTACTGCGACCGCCTCGGCCAGATGATGCGGCATCCAAACATCGTCGGCATCCAGCAGCGCGAGATAGCGCCCGCGTGAGGCGTCGATCGCCGCATTGCGCGCGTACACAAGACCGGCATTTGCCTGATGGATGACGCGCACGCGCTGCGGATGGGCGGTGGCATACCGATCGGCGATGGCACCACTGGCGTCGATCGAGCCATCATCGACCACAATGACTTCCAGGTTTCGGAAGGTCTGGGCCAACGCACTGTCGAGCGCCTCGGCCAGAAAATGCTCGCCGTTGTAGACCGGGACAACTACGCTGACAAGTGAAGTCATTCGCACACGTCCATGATCGTCGGCGCCTGCTTGAAAAGGTAAACCATCCCCGCAGAACCGGGGGCTTCGGAATGTGAACCGCTCAAGGCGGTTGGCGGGCTCACTTCCGCGTCCCCTCGTCGTGACGACCTGAAACCTCGCCACGATGACAATGAGCGCATTGTGCGGATGCGACCGGGCAGTGTGCAAGGCGGGGGCGCGGGATCCGCAAGGTTATCGCCTCCCCAACCAGCGCGGCACGCCGCGCAATGCCTGTTTCATTTCGTTCCATGCAACGAACAAACCGGGCAGTGGGTCGCTGAAACGGAACACCGTAAACTGCCCGTGCGCCCACTGCCGCAGCGCACGCCAGCGCGAAACACGCCCGCCCCCGTTGCGCGCGAACACGGTGCGCAAATCCTTTGGAAGGTTGATGCAACCGACGGCAGCCGGATATTCCGACGACGCGGGTGTCACCGGCATGTCGAGCGCATCCTCGTACGCCATCTGGCACACGTTCACGCCACAGCGTGTGGCAAACTCGACATACCACCAAGCCCGGGTGTTGATTTCCAGAATGCGGAACACACCGTCGCGGGCGTCGCGTTTGAATTCGGCGCTGAAGATGCCGCGGTATTGCAGCCGGGTCAGGAGCTCGACCAGCCCCGGCAGCGCCGCATCGACATCGCGCATCGGAATGCTGACGCAATAGGAACTGCTGCCGAAGTCGGGCGGATAAATCCGCACGCGCCGCCGCGCGAACAGTCCGGTCATCGTGCCGTGCCGGTCCCGGAATCCGTCGATGAAATAGTGATCATCGGCCCCGCCGGGGATGTATTCCTGCGCGATCACGCCAAGATTCTTGTCGGCCACGCGCTGCCAGATCGCTTCGAACTCGGTACGGTTGCGCGCCCACAAGCCCTTGACGCCCATGATCCGCAGGAAACTCTGCGAGTCGGCCGGCTTGACGAACACGCGGTCGAGATCCGCGAAGGGAATCGCGGCGATGTCCGCGTCACTTCTGATCGTGAAGGTGCGCGGATGGGGAACATCCGTATCCGCCAGAAAAGCGCCGAACCGCGACTTGTCGAGCAGGATTTCCAGTGTTGCGCGCGAGGAACTGCTGACCAGGAAACGCTCTGCCAACGGACCATTCGGAAGGTCCGACGCCCACAGTACCGCGTCGTCGCGCCCTGGAATCACGACTGCGCGCGGCAGCGACGTGGCCGCCAGCGCCGCGTACGCGTCCGGTCCGACGCTGCCATCCCAGCGGTTCGCGCCCGGCACCGGCCGGTACCAGCGGGAACGGCAGATCAGATCGTCGGCCGGGCAGGCCACATGGGCCGGGATACCGGCCAACTGCAGCGAGCGCAAGGTTCCCAGGCCCGTCTGTTCGCGGGCCACGATGATCGCGGGAATCCCGTAGGCATCATTGTGCGCCATCTGTGCCCCCTCGTTTCCGGTTCCGCTAGGCTAACCCGACATGCCGCGGCGCGCACGGGCTCAGGAATGGAGCGTGCAAATTGATCGAAGACAGGATCCATGCGTGCGGCCCGGCCCGCACTTCGCTTCGCCTCGACCGGCTTTTCGAAGAACAAGCCGCGCGTACGCCCAATGCCGTCGCGTTGATACACCGCGACGACACCATGACCTTTTCCGCACTCGCCAGCGCGGCCGGTCGGATGGCTGAACTCATCCGCGCCAACGGCCTCCCTTCAGGCAGCCTGATCGGCCTGCACATGGAGCGTTCGTTCGACTACGTTGCCAGTGTGCTCGGCATTCTCAAGACGAACAGTGCCGTAGTGGCGCTGCCACCTTCATTTCCACAACAACGCCTGCGTCAAGTCCTTTCCTTGCCCAACCTCGATGCCGTTATCGGTACCGGCAAGGGATACCTTGACCCCACGATGCACCGGCGTGTCCTTCGCGTCTCCGATGCCGTGGCTGCACCTGGATCGCCTGACTACGTACCAGTAACCGGCACCCCGGATGACCCGGCGTTCGTCCTGTGTTCGTCAGGCTCCACCGGTACGCCCAAGATGATTGTTCGAAGTCATCGGTCTTTTTTCCATCGGCTTGAATGGACGTGGAAAACCCATCCGTACGCATCCGGCGAAGTGTGTTGTCAAAAAGCCACTACCACGACGACCCACGCCGTCTACGAGCTCTTCGAGCCGCTGCTGCGCGGGGTGCCGGTCTGCATCATCCCGGACGAAGAAACCAGGGCACTCGAATCCTTCTGGGACACCATCAGGCGGCGGGCTGTCTCCCGGCTGCTCGCTGTGCCGTCCATGCTGCAGGCATCCTTGGACATGCCGAATTTCGTGCCCCCGGACATCAAGGTGCTGGTCCTGATGGGCGAATACGTGCAGGCATCCTTGGCCACCCGAGCCATCGCGGCATTTCCATCGGCCACCAGAATCTATTCGATCTATGGCAGCACCGAAGCCAGTTCGACGTTGGTCTGTGACCTGAGGGCTTCGACGCGCCCGGGGCACGAGTTGCCGCTCGGCAGGCCAATCTCGAATGATATCCAGGTACGCGTGCTCGACGAAAACCTGCAGCCGGCTCCCGTCGATTCCACCGGCATCCTGTACCTGGCAGGTCCGGCCCTCTTCTCGGGTTACTTGAACGATGCTGCGCTCACCTCCGCCGCATTCATCACGCATGATGGCATGCGATGGTACTGCACCAACGACCGCGTGCGTCGAACGATTGACGACGAACTGCAGTATCTCGGACGCATCGACGACACCGTGAAGGTTCGGGGTTTCCGCGTCGATCTTCAAGAGGTCGAAAACTCGCTGGCCATGGTCCCAGGTGTTCACCAATGTGCCGCCGTCGCTCGCAAATCCGGGGAAGGCGATTCGACGTTGGTGGCTTTTGTGACCCCCGAGGATTTGCGGCCGGCCGACATCTATCGCACCCTCAGGGAAAAACTGCCCGACTACATGGTGCCTTCCAGGGTCATCGGGTTGGCGGCGATGCCCCGTACCTCCAGCGGGAAGATCGACCGGCGTGAGCTTCTGGAACTGTGTGGCCGCAGCCGCAAGGATGAGACCCCGAAGCGATTTCACTCCGACACGGAACAGCGACTGTCCGATATCTGGAAAATCGTTCTCGGGCACGAAACCTTTGAGCGCGACAGCATGTTTTTCGAGGTCGGCGGAACTTCTCTGAAAACTTTCTCCGTGATCGCCCGACTTCGGGGCGATTTGGCCTTGGAACGTCACCAGCTTCCTGACAACATCGTCTATCGGTTCCCGACCATCGCAGGGCTTGCGGCTTACCTCGACCATGTGCGCGATGGCGGCGCAGCAGGCGCCGCTGGGGCCGACACCATCCTGGTCACGTTGAAGCAAGCGCGCGACACGGCCATCCCGCCGCTCTTCGTGATCTCTTCCGCAGGCGGCACGCTCGGCGCATACGAAAAAGTTGTCCGGGCACTTGAAACCACGCGCGAAGTGATCGGGGTGCGGGATCCCTACTTGTGGGGAGGAAGAGATCCGGCTTCAGGTTTCAGTGGCTGGATCACGCAGTACCTGACAGCGATCCGCGAGCGCCAACCCGAAGGCCCTTATTACCTGTTGGCTTACTCGTCAGCCGCCGCCTTGGGTTATGAGCTGGCGCGGCAACTTCGTGGCTCGGGCGAGAAGATCGCCCTTCTGGCGCTCATCGACCCCTTGGCCATGGACCGAAGCAGCAAGTGGCGCTTCGGCTACTGGGTTCTGGAAGCCCGGTTCATGCGCCCCGAGTTCGCGCGTCTTGTGGCACTCGTGGGCCGGCTTCGCAGATTTGTGCCGCACCCGCATCGGCAAAACGCCTCGACACCCCCAGCAAACAGCCTTGGATTCACGCAGCAACAATTCCTGGAGTTTGAAAACAAGGTCAAAAAGGACAAACGGCACATCCTGCAATTGTCTGCCCTGCTGGAACTCAACACGGGGCTCCCCATTGCGCTGAAACGAGAGGAGTTGGACCTGCTGGAGCCGGAACAATACCTTGATGCGCTCCTGACGCGTGTGCGCCGGACCAGCCCCGACGTCAACACCGAAATGATCAAGAGGCTTGTGGTGCAATATCCACTGCAAGTCAGGTCCCAGCACCACTACCGACTGCGGCCATTCGACGGCGCGCTGGCATTGATTGCCCCTGATGACCCCTACTACGCGCTTCTGGCGTCGCAGTTCAAGCCCTGCGTAGCCAAGCTTGTCGAATACCGCGTACCAATGTCTTTGCCTTCGAATTTCAACCTTGAACTTGGGGCCCCTTTCGCAGACCCATTGCGCTCACACTTCCTGAGCATGCGTGATGACGCATTTGCCCATGCGGTGGCACGCCATCTGGACATGCTGTTGCGAACAGAATGCTCTCGCACCCTGACGCCAGACCAAACCCGCGACGGCGCACAGGCCAACACTACCCATCGAACACGAGATACCGGATGAAAATGCGAACAGGGGCGAGGGTCATCGTCGATGCATTGCGACAATCAGGTGCGGACTGCGTATTCGGACTGCCCGGCACCCAGAATGTGGCGTTGTTCGAGGCACTGCGCGAATCGGGCTTGCGACTGGTGGTGGCAACCCACGAGATGTCCGCAGCAATGATGGCCAATGGTTACTACCGGGCCTCCGGGCGACCCGGGGTGCTGCTTACGATTCCGGGCCCCGGGTTCACTTGGGCTTTGACTGGATTTGCCGAGGCATCGTTGGATTCCGCGGCGATTCTGCACATCACGTCCAAGCCCGCTTCTTTACCCGGGCGGCGGTTCCAGTTGCAGGCCATGGATCAAGCCGCGATGACGGCCCCGATCGCGCGCAAAGTGATCATGATCGAACGCGCCGAGGACGTCGACGCAGCCATCACGACGGCCTGGCACGCTTGCCACGCGGACGAACCCGGGCCAGTGTTGGTGCAAGTTGCACGCGACACGTGGGAACAAACCATAGCAGGAGGCGGTAGCGCTGCGAGCGCGCAGCCTGCGACAACTTCAATCGATGTATCCGTCATCGCCGCGGAGCTTTTGAACGCGAAGCGTTGCATATTGCTGTTAGGCCAAGGCTGCAGCAATGCCGCGTCCGAGGCCAGACAGCTTGCCGAACAGCTGCATGCAATCGTGGTGACGACGACCTCGGGACGCGGGGTCGTGGCCGAGGATCACCCGCTGTCACTGAGCTTCGCACTTGCCGGCAACAATGCTGGAACCTTGAACTCGCTGGTCGAGTGCAGCGACAAGGTGTTGGCCATCGGCTGCAAGTTTTCCCACAACGGCAGTCGGGGGTTTCGCCTGCGCATCCCCGAGGACAAGTTGATCCATGTGGATGCATCTCACGATGTGCTGAATGCGAACTATCCCACACACGTGGCAGTTCAAGCGGATGCACACGCGTTCATCCGGGCGTTGCTCGGCAAGATCACTGAATACGACATTGCAGGCTTCAGTGCGGAAGAAGCCGCGCACTGGCGCGCACGTTGTACGGAGGAAAAGACGCGCGACCGGACGGAACCGCATATACGTGGAATCGCGGGCGGAAAGCCGGCGGCGTTTTTTGCGGCGTTGCGCGCTGTGATGCCGCGCGAATCATGCTTGATCACCGACTCCGGACGGCATCAGGAACTGGCACGCCGATATTTTCCCGTCCTATGTCCGCGCGGTCTGATCACGCCGACCAACTTGCAGTCGATGGGCTTCGGCATCGGCGCTGCGATCGGTGCCAAACTCGCCGTGCCGCAACGCGCGGTGGTCGCGCTGATCGGCGACGGCGGGCTGGCGATGTCGGGTCTGGAATTGCTGACCGCGGTGCGGGAAAAACTCGATCTCACCGTGATCGTGTTCGCCGATGGCGCCTACGGCGCGATCCGCGACCAGCAAGTCACCAACTACGGTCACACCTACGGAACGGACCTCCCTGCACTCGACTGCGCCGAGTTGGCGAAAGCCGTCGGCGCCACTTATGTTCCCCTGGATCGCGATGCCGAAGCAACGCTGCGGTCCGCCATTGCGTCGAAAGGCGTCAAACTGGTCGAGGTTGCCATCGGCGATTCGATGCCGATGCACGTCCGGCATGCAAAAGCGATCGCGCGGGCAACGATCGGGCGCTCATTGAGAAAGTGGGTGCGTGAACGCCGACAGACCCAGTGACTGATGCATTTCCACGCTTCGCGCATTCGGAGACGAACACATACGTGTATCGTTGCCGGAGGATCTCGCAGCAAAGCACGCAGACGCCGCCACCGATCGCGCATGACTTCGCTCGCAGATCAAGCCTGTTTGCGTCGCAGCACGCTCTGCAACTGTTCCAGCAATTCGGGTTGCTCGACCAAGTCTTCATGGCGGCCTGGGACATCGATCACCTCAACGCCGCGAATCGCGCTTTCACTCCAGCCCAGCGTTCGATCGGTAACGCTGGCGGGTTGGTTGCTCGCCCTGAACAAGGTGATCGTGCCGTCGAAAGGCGCGGGAACGTAGGCCATGTATGCCCGGCCATGGACACGCTCGATTTCGCGGTGACGCAAATCGTAGGGCAGTGCATGACCGGTTCTCCGCGCCTGCCACACCCGCACATGATCGATCACCCGAAGCAAGCGGTTGCCCAATCCGTGCCACACGCGTGCGAACGAGATGTGCCGATGCCGGGTGGTTTCCAGTCGGCGGTTGGCGGGACCGTAGGTATCGAACAGCGCCAGCATGCCGATGGGTTCGCCGTCACTGGATAACTGCTGCGCGATTTCGTAAGCGATCGCGCCACCCATCGAGCCACCCGCCAGGAAATACGGACCGTGCGGCTGTACCTTGCGGATTTCCGCGACGTACCGTTTGGCCATGTCCGGCACCGATTCCAGAGGCGGCGCCAAGCCATCTACTCCGACGGCCTGCAGACCATAGATCGGCTGGTCGGCGTGGAAGCCCTTGGCCAGCCTGACGTAGTTCAGCACATTGCCGCCAATGGCGTGAACGAAGAACAGCGGGGGTCGCGTGCCCCTGGGTTGGATCGGCACCAACGGCGCCCAGGGATCGCGGCGTGCCGAGCCGGACGCAGGGACGGCAGGCGCAACTTCGGGTTCCTTCGCGCCTGCCGCCCGCAAGGCAGCCGCTTGCCGGCGTATCGTGGGGGCGGTCAGCAAGGTGGCCAGCGGCAGGTTGATGCCGGTGAGGTTCTGGGTGCGCTCGAACACCCGCACCGCCAGCAGCGAGTCCCCGCCCAGATCGAAGAAATCGTCGTCAACGCCGATGTCGCGCACCTTCAACAGGTCGCGCCAGATATCCGTCAAGGCAAGTTCCAGCGCGCTGACCGGCCTGGCTTCGGCCTGCGGCTTCGGCTCGGCAACCGCCAGTGCGGCGGGCAAGGGCAGCGCCTTCCGGTCGATCTTGCCGTTCGGCGTGTGCGGCAACGCATCCAGCCGTTCGATGTGCTGGGGCACCATGTAGGCCGGCAGGGCCGCGCGCAGGCGCGTGCGCAAGCGCTCGGCCAGCGTGGCATCGGCCGCTGCCGCCACGTACAGCAGCAGGCGTTTGTCGTCGGCCGTGATGTCACGCGCCACCGCCACCGCCTCCTTGACGCCGGGTTCGGCCAATGCAACCGCCTCGATGTCGCCGGGCTCGATCCGGTACCCGCGCAACTTGATCTGGTCGTCGGCGCGGCCATCGAAATACAGGACACCGCCCGCAAGGTGCCCCAAGTCTCCGGTGCGGTACATCCGCGAACCGTCGTTGGCGAATGGATCGGGGATGAACCGTTCCGCGGTCCTGGCAGGATCGTGCAGGTAGCCGTCGGCCACGCCCGCACCGCCGATCCAGATTTCGCCCACTGTGCCGTCGGCGACGGGTTGATGCGCCTCATCCAGAACGTGGATCGCGGTACGGGCGATGGGCTTACCCAGCGGCACCGGCCCATTGGTATTCACCATGCGGTGGATGGTGGACCACACCGTCGTCTCGGTGGGTCCGTACATGTTCCACAACTCACGGCAATACGGGAGCACTACGTTGGCCAAGTCGCGCGGCAGTGCTTCGCCGCCCACCAGCAGTTTCAGTCCGCGCATCACATCGGTTCGCCCCTGATTCAACCACACACGCAGCAGCGTGGGCGTGGTCTGCAACACCGTGACGCCGTGGTCGCGTATCAGGCGCGGGAATGCCTCCGGATCGATCTGCTCGCGCTCGGTCGCCATCACGATCCGCGCGCCGACCAGCAGCGGCAGGTAAAGCTCCAGCGCCGCGATGTCGAAGCACAGGGTGGTGACGGCGCACAACACATCGTCCCGCGACATGCCGGGCGCGTCGCGCATGCTGTTCAGGAAATTGACGAGGGTGCGTTGCAGGATCCGGACGCCCTTGGGCTCGCCGGTGGAACCGGAGGTGTAGAGCACGTACGCGAGCTCGTCACCACTGATGGTCGGCAACTCCGTCGGCGGTATGTTGGCCGGGTCGAAGCCATCGAGTTCGACCAGATCGAGGCTGCGCAGTACCTCCGGTGCTTCATCGGCCCGCCACGTCACCACGTGCCGGATACGGGAATGTTCCGCCATGTGGCGCAGACGCGCATCGGGGAACGTTGGATCCAGCGCGACATAGGCCGCACCCGCGCGCATCACACCCAGCACCGCCGCGACCATTTCCGGACGCCGCGGCACGCATACGCCGACCAGATCGCCATGGGCCACGCCACGCGCCACGAGATCGTGCGCGATCGCGTCGGACCATCGCATCAGCTCGGCATAGGTCCACGCCGGACCGCCTTCCCACTCGACCGCAACCTGATGAGGGGTACGGCGTGCCTGTGCAAAGATTGCAGCAGACACGCTGTCGTAAGTACCCTCACGAATCGCGGTGTCCATGGCTGTTTCTCCATCCGCTGCGAGCGACTCGGCGAGCTTGCGTTGCGGACCCCCGCAATCCCCCCACTAACAATCCGACGTAACGCTCGGCCAGCGCCTTGCCGGTACTCCGACTTAACAGGTTGGCAGGGTACAGCATGCTGCCGATCATGCTTTTGTCATGATGGAGCAACACGTGCCCAAGTCCTCACGGGAGGCACGCTGGAAGGTCAGGCTTTGCGATTGCGCGAAGCCGCCCCGACACGCGCTGGTGTGCATGCGCGTCCTTGAACGAAAACCGTGCAACGAACATGGGCCGGTCACTGATCAGATCCCGCAGGGTCTGACGCTGGACAGATCCCGTGTCACACGTCGTGCACAGTCCCCGCCGCGCGGCGTAACCGTACCATGCCCGCGACACGTTTCAGCGTCGACTTGTCGATAGCTCATGCGCGGTGATGCGCAGTTACATGTTTTGCGCGCAGTCGATAGCGACATTCCCGGCCACAGCCGCCTGCACGCCTACCTGGCTATCCAGTTCATCGCCGGCAGCTGTAGGATTGCATCGCCGGCCGGGGAGCCGATCGTTCGATAACCCTCAATGCCAACGAATGTCGCCAAAGGCCCCAACCTGTTCCTGGTGGGTGCACCAAAGTGCGGTACGACTTCGCTCTACGAATACCTGCGCAAGCACCCACAGATTTTTTTCCCGGGCGACGAGCAGGAAGACGCCTATTGGCGCGCCAAGGAACCGGCCTTCTTCTGCACGGACCTTGACCTGCCTGCCCATAAATCAATCAAGAGCGAGCCCGAATACCTCGCGTTGTATGCCGGCAGCGACGGCTACAAGTGGCGAGGCGATGCCTCGGCGTTTTACCTGTACTCGAAAGTCGCGGCCGAGCGCATCAAGGCTTTCTGTCCGGACGCCCGAATCCTCATCACCCTGCGGCCGCCGGTGGACCAGATGCATTCATGGCACAACGATTGCCTGCTGGGTCCGACGGAGGACATCACCGATTTTCATGAGGCGGTCGCCGCCAGCGAAGATCGCCGCATGGGCCGGCGCCTCGCCCCGCAAGGCATTCCCGCATGGCAGGATTACTTCGGCGTGGCCCAGTTCGCAGGGCAAGTCGAAGGCTACCAGCGCACGTTCGGCCGCGAATCGGTGCACGTGGTGCTGCTGGAGGATCTTGCTTCAAGGCCGGAAGAGACCTATCGCGGCATCCTGGAATTTCTCGACGTGGACCGGTCGTTCATGCCGGAATTCCGCGTGTACAACGAACCTCCGGTCAAGGGCAGGCTCGAAAAATTCCTGAACGCCATCCACTCGCAACCCGGCATCCGGCAGATATCGGATCGGATTTTTCCTTACCCGGTACGGCGACGCGTGGTGCTTGCGGTGCGGCGCCTGCATCAGGGAAAACCGAAATCCCCGGATCCGCGCGACACCGAACTCCGCGCGCGCTGCAGACCGGATATTGAACGGCTTGCCGGGCTGATAGGCCGCGACCTGTCGCATTGGATGTAATTCCGTTTCCACTTCAAAGGTTGAAGAAATACCGTCATTCCGGGGCTGCGCGCAGCGCAGAACCCGGAATCTGCTGTCCACGCAATCCAGAGCAGATTCCGGGTTCTGCCCACGATGAAGCTGTGGGCAGCCCCGGAATGACGACCTATCTGCAATGCGAATAAGCGACTAACGAAATGGAAATGGAATAAATCAGCGTCCGGACCGACGCGGAAACAGCGATGCCGCGAGATGGATCAGGCTGCGGCCGATCTTGTATCTCCGCCGCAAACATCTCGCGAGGTATCGCCGCGCCCAACTACGGTGTCTGTTGCGCGAGAGCGTCGCGCCCATCTGGTAGCACGCATCCACCATCACGCCGCGCAAATGCTCCGCATACACCGCAGTGTGCTCCGGAAAGCGCCGCGGCAGGGAACGCAGAATCTGGAAGTGCCGCATCCGCACCAGGAGATCCGGCCGCCCGTGACACAGTTCATCCGGGCGGCCCACGTCGCGGCAGAATCCGGCGCAATCCACATACGCGCCATGCCCCTGCAGGCACAGGCGTGCAAAGAATTCCCAATCCTCGAGGTAATCGAAACGCTCGTCGAAAAATCCGGCGCGCAGCACCGCTTCGCGCCGCATGAAGAGGCCATCGACCTGGAACAGGTCGCCCTGCACGATCGCGGGAAAGAAATCGCCGCGCAGCACCCGCGTGGCGCGCTCGGTGTTACCGAGCCGGACGCTTTCGGAAACCAGCGGCGCTCTTTCGAATGCCGCGTGTGACCAGCCCGGCCCATTGGTACGCATCACGCGCGCAAGTGCCGGCGCCCCGGGCCGCGGCAACGTGCTTCCGTCGAGGCTGACGAACACCAGTTCCGGATGTCCCGCGAACACGCTTTCGGCGGTCGCGAAAGCATCCGGCATCCAGTAGTCGTCCGAATCCAGAAAGCAGACCAGCTCGCCGCGCGACTCCGCGAATCCCGCGTTGCGCGCCGCGCTGACGCCGCTGCGCGGAATGACCATGATCTTCACGCGCGCATCGGCACCATGGGCTGCGCGCAGGACCGTTTCGGTATCGTCGGTCGAACCGTCGATCACGACGATGACTTCCAGATGCTTCGCGTTCGGCTGGTCGAGCACCGAGCGCACCGCGCGCAGTGTCAGGGCACTGCGATTCCACGTGGGAATGATGACGCTGAGCCGCGGTCCGGACGTTCCGCCCGGCGCTTCATCGAGCATGGATTCCGCAGTGGTCGCCATCTGCCCGCCCGCATTTACGTCTTGCCTTGCACGTCAGAGCATTAACGCGAGACCGCACGAATTACTGCATTTCAATGACCTTGGGCGGCCTGCGCGCGCGCCAGCACTTCGCGCAGATTTTCGACCAGCTTCGGTTGTTCGACCAGGTTGTCGTGTCCGCCGGGCATATCAATCACTTCGATCTTGCCGCTGACGGTTTCTTCCCAACCCAGCGCGCGTGAAGTGGTGACACCTTCGCATTGTTCGGAAGCACGGAACAGCGTCACCGGGATGTCGCTGGATACTGCCGTGTAGCCCATGTAGGCGCGTTCGTGCACCCGTTCGATCTCGCGATAGCGCAAGTCGTGCGGAATCGTTTTGCGCCTGAGGCGGAACCAGCGGATGCGCACGATGTCGGCAACGTGACGGAT
Source organism: Rhodanobacteraceae bacterium (assembly GCA_030123585.1). Lineage (NCBI taxonomy): Bacteria > Pseudomonadati > Pseudomonadota > Gammaproteobacteria > Lysobacterales > Rhodanobacteraceae > Rhodanobacteraceae bacterium. The sequence goes on along the minus strand of CP126120.1, from coordinate 2,479,088 downwards.
CCGCCACGCCAACGCATGCGCAAGCATGCCCAGTTTGCCCTGCAGGTCGAGACCGCGCGCACGCGCCAATCGCTTCTCCCACCGGCCACTCACCTCGAATTGGCGGTTGGACGGCCCGTAGGTGTCGAACATCGCCAGCAATCCGATCGTTTCTCCCTGACTGCGCATTTGCCGGGCGATTTCATAAGCGATCATGCCGCCCATCGAACCGCCGGCGAGGAAGTACGGGCCGTGCGGTTGCACCGTGCGGATCTCGGCGAGGTAGCGCGTGGCCATCTCGGTCAGCGAGTCCAGTGGTGGGGTGAGGCCATTCAGGCCGATCGCCTGGATGCCGTAGAAAGGCTGCTCCTCCCCCAGCGCTTTCGCCACCGGAACGTAGTTCAACACATTGCCGCCCACCGCGTGGATGCAGAACAGCGGAGGCCGCGAACCGCGCGGCTGGATCGGCACCAGCGGCGCCCAGGGGTCGCGGACGGAGTCGTCCACGAAGATCGCCGATCCGGTGGTTTCCGGCTCTTTCGCGCCCGCCGCGCGGAACGCCGCCGCCTGTCGTGCGATGGTCGGCGCGGTCAACAACGTCGCCAGCGGCAAGTTGACGCCGGTGAGCTTCTGGGCCAGATGGAACATGCGCACGGCCAGGAGGGAGTCGCCGCCGAGATCGAAAAAGTCTGCGTGGATGCCGATTTCGCGTACCTGCAACACTTCGCACCAGATCTCCATCAGCGCCCGTTCGAGCGCACCGATGGGTTGCGAAGCGGGCGTCGGCGACACTGCACTTTGCTCCGCGACAGGCTTCACCGTCGCCGCGGCGCCGGCCCCGTCGCCAGCCGGTGGTTGACTCGGCTGCACGGGAACGGCCGCTGCGGTTGCGGCTTGCCGGCCTTCCTGCGGATTGCGCATCTTCTGCGTCAGCGCGGCGATGGATTGATGCGGATCCTCGATCACGCGTACGAGCAATTCGAGATACCGCGCCCGCTGCATTCGTACCGTGTCGGCATCGAGGATGTCGGCGTTGTAGGTGACGCCTCCGATCATGCCCTTGGCGTTCTCCAGGAACCACAGGCCGAGATCTTCCGTGGCGCCGCTCTGGAACAGCAGGATCTGTTCGTGCGAAAGGCCGCCCCAGTCGGTGATGCGTTGCCGCGCATCCTGGAAGGAGAACAACGCCTGATACAGCGGCGCTGAACCTCCATAGCGCGCCCTGAGTTCGCGCTGCAGGTATTCGAGTGGCACATCCGGATTGCCGAAGCTGTCCACCACCATGCGCTTGACTTCGCGCAGGAAGTCCACGAACGAAAGTGCCGGGTCCAGCGCCAGATGCAGCGGCACCAGGTTGGTGAAGTAGCCCATCACCGATTCCACTTCGACTTGGTTGCGCCCGCGCACCGGCGTGCCGACGACCAGATCGCGCTGTCCGGTCGTCCCGTAGAGCAGGATGTAGTAAAGCGCCAGCAGCCCCATGTTGAGCGTGGCATCGGCGGCGCGCGCCGCCTCGCGCATGGCTTCCGTGGTTTCGCGGGAAACCCTGATCCACTCCGTGCGGCCCACGCCCGACATGCCCGGCCGGCGCGGCCTGTCGGTGGGCAGATTTTTCGGTTCGCCGCTGTTCTTCAGCCGCTCGCGCCAGAACGCGAGCTGGGATTGCAACTGCGGACCTTCCAGCCAGCGCCAGTGCCATTCGGAGAAATCGCCGTAGCTGACCGGCAGTTCGGGCAGCCCGGCAGGTTGTCCCGCCTTGATGGCGCGGTACGACGTCGCCAGCTCCGTGTACATCAGGTCGAACGACCAACCATCCCAGATGATGTGGTGCGGCATGAAGAAGAACGCGTGGTCGTCCTCGCCGAGCTTGAACATGTGCGCGCGGAACAGCGGCGCGCGCGTCAGGTCGAACGGTATGTCCGTCAGCACCTGCAGGCGCCGCATCAGTTCGGATTCGCGTACTTGCTCCGGCAGGCCGGAAAGATCCTCCGCGGGGAACAATTTCACGTCCACTGCCGGCTCGACGATCTGCAGCACCTGGTCGCCTTCGCGCCGCAGCGAGGTGCGCAAGACTGCTTGCCGCTCAACCATCGCGGCAAACGCGCGTTCGAAGGCGGATTCATCGAGATGGCCGCGCAAACGGTGTGCGGAAGGCGTGTTGTAGGCGACCCGGCCCGGATTCATTTCCTCCAGGAACCACAGGCGCTGCTGCATCAGCGACGCCGGCGCGCGGGTCCGGTCGGCGCGGCGCGCGATGTGCTCGGGCGCCGAGGCATCGCCCTTGGCGAGTTGCTCTCCGATCGCCGCGGCAAGGCCCGCGATCGTCGGCGAATCGAACAGCGTGCGCAGCGACAAGGTGATGCCGAATTCCCGGTTCAACCTTGCGGTGAGCTGCGCGGCGAGCAGCGAATGACCGCCCAGCGCGAAGAAATCGTCGTGGATGCCGATGCCGGGCAATGCCAGCGTCTGCTCCATCGCCTCCGCGACGCGCGCTTCCCGCTCGTCGCGCGGCGCCACGTATTCGCGCCCGCTGGAGAGCTGCGCCTGCGGCGCGGGCAGGCTCTTGCGGTCGGTCTTGCCGTTGGGCAGCAACGGAATCGCGTCGAGCACGACAAAGTGCTGCGGAACCATGTATTCCGGCAGGCGGCCATGCAACCACGTGCGCAACGAAGCCTCGTCCGGTCCTATGTTGTCGCGCCCGGTGACATAGGCCACGAGACGCTGATCGCCCGGACGATCCTCGCGCACGATCACGACTGCGCGTGCGACGCCCGGGGCTTCGACCAGATTGGCTTCGATCTCCCCGGGTTCAATGCGGTAACCGCGCAGCTTGATCTGGAAATCGAGGCGTCCGAGATGCTCGATCCAGCCGCGGGCGGTCCAGCGGCCACGGTCGCCGGTGCGATATCGCCTGGCACCGGCGATTGTCGCGTCGGGATCCGGCAGGAAGCGTTCGGCATCGAGTTCCGGGCGATGCAGATAACCAAGCGCCACGCCGTCGCCGCCGATGTAAAGCTCGCCCGGCACGCCCAACGGACACGGCAGGCCTTGCGCATCGAGCACGCGCACGCTGCTGTTGGCCACCGGACTGCCGATATAGATGCCCGCACGCGGATTCGTGACGCGCCAGAACGTGGAATACACGGTGGCTTCGGTCGGCCCGTAACCGTTCCAGACTTCGCCGCAGCGCTCGAGCAGCGCTTCCGCCAGATCGACGGACAAAGGCTCGCCACCCGACACGGCGCGGAAACCGGGATGTCCGCGCCAACCCGAATCGAGCAGGATCCGCCAGCCCGACGGCGTCGCCTGCAACAGGGTGGCTTCACTGCGTTCGATCAATCCGCGCAGTGCCGCGCCGTCGCGCACTTCGTCGCGTCCGGCGATCACGATCTCGGCGCCCACGCAGAGCGGCAACAGCAATTCCATGAACGCGATGTCGAACGACAGCGTGGTGACCGCGACCAGCCGATCTTCCGCGCGTATGCCGGGTTCGCGCTGCAGCGATGTCAGCAGATTCGATGCCGCCTGGTGCGGAACGAGCACGCCCTTGGGCTTGCCAGTCGAGCCGGAAGTGAAGATCACGTATGCGACATCGCGCGACGGATCGGTGCCCGGATCGCGCGCAAGGCGCGCCGCGGAAGCCTTTGCCAGCTCTTCCGAATCGCGCGCCAGCGAGAGCGTGCGCTCGACGGGGAAAGCGACGTTCGCAGGGACGGAGTCGGAGACGACCAGCGCGGCAAGTTCGGCGTCCGCCACCATGAATGCCAGCCGCTCCGCGGGATACGCGGGATCCAGTGGTACATAACCGGCGCCCGTCTTGAGCGTGCCGAGTACGACCGCGAGCATGTCCGCATTGCGTTCAAGGCAGATGCCGACCAATGCGCCGCGGCCCACCCCGCGCGCGCGCAGGACGTGGGCAATGCGGTTGGCACGCGCTTCCAGCTCGGCGTAAGTCCAGCGCACCTGAGCATCGCGCACTGCGGCGTTCTGCGGCGTACGGTCGGCCTGGCGTTCGAAGTACTCATGTGCGAGGCGGCCGGCCTCGTACGGGGTGCGTGCGGGCTGCAACGATTCCAGCCACGCCGCTTGCGCAGCGGAAAGCAGCGGAACGCGGCCGACCGCCAGCGTGGCGTCTTCGACGATACCGCGCAGCAGCGTGACGTAGGCGTCGAGCCAGGCTTCGATGGTGCCGCTGTCGTACAGGCCGCTGTTGAATTGGCACTCCAGCGACAGGCCGCCATCGCCGCGCTGCACTGCGTTGATGAACAACTCGAAATTCTCGAAGCTGCGCGGCACGGAAGCGAACTCGAACTGCAAGTCGCCGAAATCGGCCTGATCCGGGCCGAACGCACGGTCGAGATTGAACAGCACGCTGACCAGCGGCAGCCGGGACGGATCGCGCGGCATTGCCAGCCGCGTAAGCAGGGTGCCGAAGGTGTAGCGCTGGTGTTCGAACGCATCGAGCAGTTGACCGCGCACGTCGGCGAGGAACTGCTGGAACGGCATCGCGTCCGTGACCGGCAATCGCACCGGCAGGATGTTGACCGCGTGACCGACCATCTGCTCGTGTCCGCCGGCCTGGCCGGCCGCCGGCACGCCGATCACCAGATCGTCCTGCCCGGAGAACCGGTGCAGCAACGCGGCAAACGCGGCCAGCAGCAAGGCGTACAGGCTGGCGCCGTGACGGGCAGCGCATTGCGCGGCAGCGCGCACGTCGGCGGGCTCCAGATGCAGGTCGCACCGCTGCGAGGCAAAGCCGCGGAAGCGCGGACGCGGATGATCGGTGGGCAGATCAAGCGGCGTCGGCAACGTCGCATACCGCGACAGCCAGTAGCGTTCGGCCGCGCGAAAGTCGTCGGATTGCGCGTAACGAGCCTCGGCCACGGCGAAATCGGCGAACGAATCCGCAGCGGCAAGATCCGGCGCGGAATGCGTATGCGCGGCGCGATAGGCTTCGCCCAGATCGTGCACGATCACGCCCCACGACCATCCGTCGCAGACGATGTGGTGCGCACTGAGCAGCAGCAGGTGCTGATCGCCGCCGAGTTTCAACAGTTCGGCGCGCAGCAGCGGGCCGTGTTCGAGATCGAACGGCGTCTCCACCACCATGCGTTCGGCCGTCGCGATTTCGCTCGCACGATCCGCCGGCGACAAGGCGGACAGGTCGCGTTCGCGCAAGGGCAGATCGACGTGTTCGGCGATGCACACCTCGGCGCCGTCGGTCCCGAGCGTGGCGCGCAGCGCATCGTGACGCGCCACCACCGCATCGAGCGCGGCACGCAGGGCGGTAACGTCGAGCGCACCGGACAGTTTCAGGCTGACCGCTTCGTTGTAGGCCAGCGAAGCTTCCGGCACGAGCTTGGCGGCCAGCCACACTTCCCGCTGCGCCTCCAGCGCGGGCACCACGCGCGCCAGCGCCGGCTGCGCGAACGGATCGAACTCATTGGTTGCTGCGGTGGTGCGTGGATCTCCCTGGGTCATGCCTTCACCTTTTTGTACTTGCCTGGCGCGTCCGGATCGTCAACGTACCACGCCGGGCGCCCGGAGGGGTCGCGGCCCAGACGCGCGCCCGGAACCGGCGGCTTGCTGGCATCGAGTGCGCCTTCGACGCGCCGTCGCGGGAGGAATTCGGCGGCCTGCAGTTCGGCCACCGATTCGCGGAACGCCTGCGCGATCGTGGCGATGTCCGCATCGGTATGCGCGGTGGTGAGGAAGCACGGGAAGTGCTCGAGGATGTGCACGCCGCGGTTGCGCATCATCGCGAACAACAGATCCTGCAGCGGATGGTCTTCGCTGAAACCGATGCGCCAAACCGACGCGAAATGGGTGATCCGGATCGGCGCGCCGACTTCTTCGCAGTAGCCATTGAGTTCGCTGGCCAGACGGGCGGTGCTGGCGGTCAAGTGTTCCTGCAACGCGGGACCGGCGTCGCGCAGATGTTCCAGCGATGCCTTGGCCGCCGCCAGCGCCAGCGGGTGGCGCACGAAGGTGCCCGCGAAATAGGTGACGCCGACCGTGGGGATGGAATCGTCGCCATAGCGCCAGCCGCCGCCATCCAGCGCGTCCATGTACTGGCGCTTGCCGGCGATCACGCCGATCGGCATGCCGCCGCCGATCACCTTGCCGTACGACGCCAGATCGGCGTCGACGCCGAACAGGCCCTGCGTACCGCGCGGGTGCGAACGGAAACCGGTGACGACTTCGTCGAAGATCAGGACGCAGCCCGCCTCGCGGGTGATCTTGCGCAACTCGGCCAAAAATTCGCGCGGCTGGAAGTCGGGGCGGCGGCTCTGCACCGGCTCGACCAGCACCGCGGCGATGTCCTTGGCGCGCTGGCGGATGATCTCGAGGGATTCGGGCGTGCCGTAGTCCAGCACCAGCACGTCCTGTACGGCATTCTTGAGGATGCCCGGCGCCGCGGGAATGGATTTCAGCTTCTTCGTCCCGCGTACGATCACCTCGTCGAAGATGCCGTGGTAGGAACCGCTGAAGATCACCAGCGTGTTGCGGCCGGTGACCGTGCGCGCCACGCGCACCGTGCCCAGCACCGCTTCCGAACCGGTGTTGCAGAACGCGGCGCGGTCGCAGCCGGTCAACTCACACACCAGCTCCGCGACCTCGCCCGCCAGCGGATGCTGCGGACCGATCTCGTAGCCGGCGTCCAGTTGCTTGCGGACCGCGTCGAGGACGAAATCGGGCTGCCAGCCGAACAGGTTCATCCCGAAACCGTTGAGGGCGTCGATGTATTCGTTGCCATCGAGGTCCCACACCCGCGAACCCTTCGAGCGCTCCACCACGATCTGGTACACGATCTCCTTGAACAGCGGGCGGAAGCCGGTGACCACGCGCGGATCGGCCAGGCGGTCGCGATGGCGGACGGTGTAATCCCTGGACTTGCGCGTCTTCGCGATGTAGCGGTCGATGAAAGCCTGCAGCCGCACGCGCTGGCGCTCGGTGAGCTCGGTCTGCTCCGAGTGGATGCGCGCGATCGCGCCGAAAGCCTTCTTGACGTCATAGTGCGTGTGCGCCAGCCGTGCTTCCTCGTCGTCCGGTGCTGCCGCCGACACCGGCGCAGGTGCAGCCGTTGGCGCAGACGGCGCGACGGCGACGGCTGGCGCAGCGGGCATACCGGCCAGCATCGCCAACTGCTGTTGCATCAGCGCCATCTGCTGCGCGATGACCTGTTGCATCAGGCCGCCGGCTGCCGCCGGGACGCCGGCAACGACAGGCTGTGCGACGGCAGTAGGTGTCGATACCGGCTGTGCCGCCGGCGCCTCGGGCGGGAGGCTCTGGTCGATGTGCATGGCGACTTGCTCCGGGGAGGACAGGTCCTCCATCAACTGGCGGAACGTGATGTTGCAACCGAACGACTTGGAAAGCTGCAGCGACAACTGGGTCAGGGAGAGCGAGTCGAGGCCAAGCGCGACGAAACTCTCGGCGAATCCGTCGGCGTCGATTTCGACGCCCGAGACGTCTTCGACCAGCGAGACGATCTCGGCGAGCAGGCGCTCGCGCCTCGGCGGCATCGCAGGGGGAAGGGCGGCATCTGGCACGACAAGCTCCTTGGACATGATGGGTATCGCAGCCGCGCCGGCGGCAACGGAGTCGGAAGGCACGGGCGACGGCGCGGCGACCGTCGCAGCCGCCGCCGTCGCGTCGACCCAGTGGCGCGTGCGCTCGAAGGGATAGGCGGGCAGGCGCAGCTTGCTGCGTCGAACACGGCGGTCGAGCGCGGCGACATCCACTTCGGCCCCTGCCGACCAGGCCCGGCCCATCGCAACCAGCCATGCCGCGCGCTCGCCACGCTCCGTTCCGGCGGCCGCGGCGATCGCGACGCAGTGCTTGGCCGACGGAATCTGCAGGGCGAGTTTGGCGAGGGTGTCGCGCGGACCGGCTTCCAGCAGCACGGCTTCGGGGTGCGCTTCGGCCAGCAACGCCAGCGCGGGCGCGAAACGAACCCTGTCGCGCAGATGGCGCGACCAGTAATCGACGGAAGTCGCATCGGCATCGGTCAACCACGCGCCGGTGAGGGTTGATGCAATCGGAATCGCCGGCTCGGCCAGTGCGACGCCGGCCACTTCGGTCCGGAACGGCGCGACCGCGGGATCCATCATCGCCGAATGGAAGGCGTGCGAGGTGCGCAGGATGCGCGACGCCACGCCGTCGGCTTCGAGCCGGATGCGCAAGGTTTCGATGTCGGCGATCTCGCCCGACACCACGCAGGCGTTCGGCGCGTTTTCAACCGCGACGGACAGCGAAGCGGGAAGCCTCGCCGCCATTTTTCCCGCCGGCATCCGTACCGACAGCATCGCGCCGGGCGGCAACGCCTGCATCAGCCGTCCGCGTCGCGCCACCAGACGCGCAGCGTCGTCGAGCTGCATCACGCTCGCGACCACGGCCGCCACGAATTCGCCGACGCTGTGGCCGATCAGCGCGACCGGATGGACGCCATGCGCCAGCCACAACTGCGCCAGCGCATATTCCATCGCGAACGTCGCCGGCTGGGTCAGGCGGGTTTCCTGCAGGGCCTCGGCATCTTCCGCGAACAGCTTTTCGCGCAAGTCGAAACCGAGTTCGCCGACAAGGATCTGCGCGCACGCATCCAGCGCCTCGCGGAACGCCGGCTCGCTGGCGTGCAGTTCGCGGCCCATGCCGGCGTACTGCGCACCCTGGCCGGGGAACATCATGACGACTTCGCGCGGCCGCGACTTCGTTCCGGGCGGGCGATCCGCAAGTCTTGCCGCGGCATCGGCGGCGTCGGCCGCGACCACGAACGTACGCTCGCTGAAATGCTTGCGCCCCGCCGCCAGCGTCCACGCGACGTCCGCGAGGTTGGCCTCGGGATGCGCCGCAAGGTGCGCCGCCAGCCCGGCCGCGGCACGCTGCAAGGTTTCCGGGTTGCGCGCCGACAGCAGCAACAGTTGCGGCCCGACGGCAGGGTCGGACGGCGTTCGCGCCGGCGCTTCCTCCAGCACCACGTGCGCGTTGGTGCCGCCGACGCCGAAGGAACTCACCCCCGCGCGCCGCGGCGCCTTGCCTTCCGGCATCCATTCGGCCAGCGCCGTGTTGATCCGGAACGGCGAATGCGCGAAATCGATGGTGGGGTTCAGGCCCGCGACGTGCAAGGTCGGCGGAAGTTTTCCATGTTCCAGCGCCAGCGCGGTCTTGATCACGCCGGCGGCGCCGGCGGCAATGACCGTGTGGCCGATGTTGCTTTTCACCGAACCGATCGCGCAGTAACCGCAATCGGCCGTGTCGCGACGATACGCGGTGGTCAATCCCTCGATCTCGATCGGATCGCCCACCGGCGTCGCCGTGCCGTGCGCCTCGACATACGAAATCGAACGCGCATCGACGCCCGCGTCGTCCAGCGCCATCGCGATCACGGCCGCCTGGCCTGCGCTGCTCGGCGCGGTGAAGCTGGCCTTGACGCCGCCGTCGTTGTTGACGGCGCCGCCGCGGATCAGCGCGATGATGGGGTTGCCGTCGGCCTCGGCATCGGAGAGACGCTTCAGCGCCACCACCGCGGCGCCGTCGCTGAACACGGTGCCGCTGGCGTCGGCCGAGAAGGTGCGGGTGTGCCCGTCCTTCGACAGCATCCCGCCTTCCTGGTAGCGGTAGCCGCTCGCCGGCGGACAGGTGATCGCGACGCCGCCCGCCAGCGCCATCCGGCAATGCCCGGCCCGCAACGCTTCCAGCGCCTGGCAGATCGCGACCAGCGAGGTCGAGCATGCGGTGTGCACGCTGATCGCCGGACCAGTGAGATTCAACTTGTGCGCGATGCGGGCGGCGATGAAATCCTTTTCGTTGTCCAGCATCACCTGGAAATCGCCCAGCTTGGCGATGAGATCGGGGCGCTGCTGCAGGTGGCGGAGGAAATACGTGGCGTTGAACATCCCGGCCCACACGCCCACCGGCGCGGTCTGCGCGTCGGGGATCTCGCCCGCGCGTTCGAGGCATTCCCAGCAGAGTTCGAGGAAGACCCGCTGCTGCGGATCCATCAACTCGGCTTCGCGCGGCGTGATACCGAAGAACGCCGCATCGAAGTTCTCGACACCGGCGATGACACCGCGCGCCGGCACGTAATCCGGGGCGTTGCGCACCTCCGCGGGAATCGACGGATCGAGCCGGTCCGGCGTGAATGCGGTGATCGAATCGACGCCCTCGCACAGGTTCTTCCAGAACGCTTCGGTGTCCGCGGCTCCGGGCAGGCGCGCGGCCATCGCGATGATCGCGATGGGCTCGTCGTGCGCGCGTTGCCGTGCGGCGGACAGGCGCTGCGTATCGAGGGCACGCACGCGGCCGGCATCCAGCAGATGCGACAGCCCGGCGGCGGTCGGCGCGTGGAAGAAGTCGATGATCGTGAGCCCGTTGTCCGCGCCGGAGAGTTCCGCCAGCGCACGCGCCGCCAGCAGCGAATGTCCGCCCAGTTCGAAGAAGTTGTCGTCGCGCCCGACCCGATCGAGGTCGAGCAGGCGCGCGAACAACGCGCACACCTCACGTTCGGTCGCGCCGCGCGGCGCAACATAGGGCACGCCGAGTTCGGGGCGTTCCCGCCCGGGCGCCGGCAGCGCCCGGCGGTCGAGCTTGCCGTTTTCGGTGATCGGCAATTCGCGCAGGAACACGTAGGCCGAAGGCAACATGTAATCCGGCAAACTGGCCGCCAGATGCTCGCGCAGAACCGCGGCCGTGGGCGGATCGCCCGCGGCCACGACATAGGCGACCAGGCGCGGCGCAGCGTCCGGCCCGTCGTTGCGCGCGACCACGGCGCAGGCGCGCACGCCGGCGTGCTTCTGCAATGCGCTCGCGATTTCGCCGGTCTCGATCCGGAAGCCGCGAATCTTGACCTGGTCGTCGCCGCGGCCGAGGTACTGCAGATCGCCGTGCGGCAAGCGACGCGCCAGATCGCCGGTGCGGTACAAGCGCAGCGCGCAGCCATCGGGGGACGTCCAGTCGACGAAGCGTTCTGCCGTCAGGTCCGGGCGCTTCAGATAGCCACGCGCCACGCCGCCGCCCGCGACGAACATTTCGCCGACTTCGCCGTCGGGAACGGGACGCAGCGCCTCGTCCAGCACCAGCACTTCGAGGTCGGGGATCGGCACGCCGATCACGCTGCCAAGCCCCGCATCGAGATCGGTCCGCGACAGCGGGCGGTACGTGACGTGCACCGTGGTTTCGGTGATGCCATACATGTTCACGAGGCGCGGGCACGCATCGCCGTGCCGCTCGAACCACGGCGCGAGCATCTGCAGGTCCAGCGCTTCGCCGCCGAAAATCACGTAGCGCAGCGCCAGCGGCGGCGTGCCCTCATCGACCTCGGCGTCCGCATGGATCAACGCCCGGAACGCCGACGGCGTCTGGTTGAGGACCGTCACCTGCTCGCGCGCAAGCAGCGCGCGGAATTCCGAAGGCGACCGGCTGGTCTCGTAAGGCACCACCACCACGCGACCGCCGTGCACCAGCGCGCCCCAGATTTCCCAAACGGAGAAATCGAATGCGTGCGAATGGAAGAACGTCCACACATCGTCCGGGCCAAAGCCGAACCACGGCTGGGTGTGCTCGAACAACCGCACCACGTTGCGATGCGAAATCTGGCAACCCTTGGGTTTGCCGGTCGAGCCCGAGGTATAGATCACGTAGGCCAGGTCGTCCGGCCCGGCCGATGTTTCCGGCGGCGCTTCGGGCTGGCCATCGAAGGTTGCCGGGTCATCCAGCAGCAGCACCGGGCCATCGAAATCCGGCAGCGTGGCGCGCGCCGTGCTGCTGGTCAGCAGCACCCTGGCCTCGGCATCGGCCAGCATGAACTCGACGCGTTCGCGCGGGTAGCTCGCGTCGAGCGGCAGGTACGCGCCGCCGGCTTTGAGGATGCCGAGCAGGCCCACCACCAGCAGCGATGTGCGCTCCAACCCGATCGCCACCAGGGTATCGGGACCGACACCCAGGACTTGCAAGCGATGCGCAAGCTGATTCGCGCGCCGCTCCAGTTCTTCGAACGTCAGCGCCGCGCCGCCATCGCTGACGGCGACCGCATCCGGTGCACGCACAGCCGCCTGCGCCACGCACCCGTGCAGGGTTGGCGCGGCCACTTCGGGGGCGGCCCTCGCACCGCCGCCCAGCGGCGCTGGTGGTCCGGATTTCATGAGTTGTCGGTTTCAGCAACCCTCGTCTGAAGTGTGATGCAACATCCATGCCGCGTCGACAACCGCCGACTGGCGGCCCCGCAGCGGCGCGCGCGGCCCCCGCGGGCCGCCGGTGCGGCGCGCTAGCAGGTTGTTGAAAAAGTGCTTTCCTGCACTTTTTCAACGCGCCGAGTCCGGCACATGTCCGGACTCGGCTTCTCGGGATCAAACACTTGCGGTGTTTGATCCGCGGCGGGTCATCCATGACCCGCAGTAGCAGGCTGTTTTTCAACAGCCTGCTAGGTGAGATTGGCGTAGGCGTACGGCGCGTCTTCGCGCTCGATCGGCCGGCCACTCAGTCGTTTGAACCCCCGCCCGACGGCATGCCGTGTGCGATAAAGGCCATACACCGCCGCGTCCAGGGTCGGGTGCCGTCCAATCGGAGCCGGCGTGATCCCGAGTTTGCGCAGCCGCGCATGCATCCGGTGCAGGCCCGCGCTGCGGCGGGTCGAATCGGTATAGAAGGTGAAGCTCATGGTGAGCGACGGATTGTCGTCGTTCTCGACCATGTGCGGACTGGTGCAGGGCATGTACGCGCCGACGCCAGGCTCCAGCCGGAACTTGTGCGCACGCTCGCGCAGTTCCTCGCGCCATACCAGCAAGCTGCGGTCGTGGTAGGCGTGGAACCGGTCGCGCGCGTGTTCGCTGGCGGCTTCGAGATCCTGCGGATCCCAGACGTACAGCGTCTTGTGGCCCTGCAACTGCAGGATGATGTTGTGTTCGGTGTCGAAATGGAACGGAGTGACCGTGTTCGGCGACGCCAGGAATATCCAGCCCGCGCGATAGCTCATGCCGGGATCGACGGCGTCGATGCCCGGCCGCACGCTGTCGAGGATCTCGTCCACGAGCGTCCGGTAGATCGGGTCGGTCTGCACGTTCAGCAGCGACATCCACGCGTGCGCGTCGGACAGGTTGGCGATGATGTCGGTGGCGGACCGGCGGTTGCGGTAGAGGCGCGGCGCATCGTTGAACGGCGTGCCGGCCGTGGCGTCGCTGGTGTGGCTGCGGAACTGGCCCAGCGGTTCGAGCCGCTTGACGAGTTCCATCAGCGCATCCCACTGCAGCAACGGATGCTCCATGGCGCGGTGACGCAGCGGCCCCTGCACGCGCCACGGGTCAAAGCTGCCCCAATCGAACTCGATCCAGGGACGAACAGCGTTGCTCATGGTACCCCCTCGACATCCCTGCACAGGGCTCGAAAGCTGCCTCCCGGCCACTGCGGGGCCGTCCGCGAAATGCGATACTGCCCGGACCGCCAGCATAGCTGGTTCCGCCGAGCGACTGCATCCATGGCCCTCGTACAGACGCTGCGCTCGGTCAGGGACCGGATGCGGCAGGCGCCCGTCCTGGGCCCCTGGCTGGAAAGGCGTTATCGGCGCAAGTTTGCGCGCCAACGCATCGATTACAACGCCTACTGCGGCGTTTATCCCGACTACGCCAGCGCGCTGGCGGCGGCCCCGGACACGCTCCCCAAGGGTTACGACCACGCGGAGACCGCGTTGCTGTACGCCGCCCGCACCCGTTACATACTGGCTTGCGACTATCCGGCGATGTTCTGGCTGCAACGCTTGTTCGCGGAAGGTTGCGCCAGCGTGTTCGACCTCGGCGGCAGCATCGGCATCAAGTACTACGCGTTCCGGCGCTACCTCGACTATCCCCCGAATCTGCGCTGGACGGTGAGTGAACTGCCCACCGTCGCCGCCGCCGGCACCGAATGGGCGGCCGAGCACGACCAGCACCGCCAGCTTGCCTTCACGCGCGACCCGGCCGAAGCCGACGGCCAGGACATCCTGTTTGCTTCGGGCAGCCTGCAATACCTCGACTACACGCTCGCCGACCTGTTGAAGCCCATGGCGCGGCGTCCGCGGCACGTCCTGATCACCGTGTTGCCGCTGCATCCCGAGCGCGGGTTCTACACGATCCAGAACATGGGCGCGTTGTACTGCGTCTACGGCATCGCCGCCCGCCCGGAATTCGTGGCGCAAATGCAGGACTTGGGTTACGCGGTACGCGACCAGTGGGATCAACCGGACCGGGAATGCGAGATCCCGTTCCACCCGGAGTGCCGCGTGGAAAAATATTACGGGTTCCTGTTCAGTCGCAAGAACACTTGATCCTCCTGTTTGCACCTTGTGTCGTCCGATGTGCGGTGCTGCGCGCCGCGCATGGCGGCTGCCCGCGCGAACCCGCGCACCGCGCTGCGGGCGTCGTCGTTATTCTTGCAGCATGTTTTCAGGCGGATCATCCGTGACGGTTGCCAGCAAGTCGTCGAGCAAGATCGACCCGCAGTTGTTCCGGCGGGTGATGGGCCGCTTCGCGACCGGGGTGACCGTGGTCAGCTTCATCCGCGAAGGCAAGCCCGCCGGCATGACTGTGAATGCCTTCCTGTCGGTGTCGATGGACCCGCCGCTGGTGCTGGTGTCGGTGCGCAAGGCGTCGAGTTTCGTCGAGCACGTGCGCGTCGGCAGCCGCTGCGGCATCAACATCCTTTCCGAGCAGCAGCGCAAGCTGGGGCCGCATTTCGCCAACCAGCCCGAACCCGATGCCGACGCGCGCTTCCTCGACCACGCCGGCACGCCGCTGCTGGAGGGCAGCCTCGCGCACATCGTGGCGCGCGTGGTGGACGTCCATCCGGCCGGCGATCACCTGCTGTACATCGCCGAGATCGAACACCTCGCGCACGGCCCCGAGGCGCAACCGCTGATCTTCTATTCGGGCCGCTACAAGCAAATCCACGCGCACGACCCGATGGTGCAGTGGAACGCGGTGGACGGCTGGTGATGGGCGCGTCGCTGCGTCCGCCTGCCAAACGCTCTGGCGACCAGACGCGCCTGTTGCGCGAGCGGCTCGTCGCGACAGCCAAGTCGCTGCAGCCGCTGCTGGCCGAACACGCCGCGGAAACCGAACGCGAGCGCCGGATTGCCGACGCCAACATCGAAGCCCTGCGCGACGCCGGCCTGTTCCGGATGCTGACGCCCAAGCGCTGCGGCGGTTACGAGATCGACGCACGCACCTGGCTGGACGTGGTGGCGCTGACCGCGGAATCCTGCGGCTCGACGGCGTGGGTGTTGAGCCTGCTGACGAACGCCGCGTGGTTCGCCGGGATGCTGGGCGACCAGGCGCGCGCGGAAATCTTCGGCGACGATCCGGACGCACGCATCGCCGGCGTTTTCGCGCCGAGCGAGGACATGCGTCGCGAAGACGGCGGCGTGCGGGTTTCCGGCAAGTGGTACTGGGCGTCGGGCTCGCTGCACGCAAGCTGGGCCATGCTGGGCGTGCTGGAGCGCGACGCGCAGGCGCGGGTGGTCGACCACTGGCTCGGTTTCGCGCCGATGCGCGAACTCACGATCGAAAACACCTGGTACGCGTCCGGCATGAAGGGCACCGGCAGCAACTGCCTGGTCGCCGAGGACCTGTTCATTCCGGCGCACCGGCTGATGTCGCTGCGGCAGGCGATCGCCGGGACGATCCCGAACACGCATCCGGACGAGCCGCTGTACCGTGCGGCCTGCGTGCCGATGATGGTGCTGGCGCTGCTGGGTCCGCAGCTCGGCCTGGCACGCGCGGCCCTGCAACACACGATCGCGGTCGCCGGGCGCCGCAACATTCCGTACACGATCTACCAGCGCGAAGCCGACTCGCCGGCGTTCCAGATGCAGATCGCGGACGCCGCCCTGCGCATCGACAGCGCGCACCTGCACGCGCACCGCATCGCCGACGACATCGACGCCTTCGCCGCACGCGGCCAGCGCATGGACCTGACCACCCGGGCGCGCGCCCGCGCCAGCGCCGGCTACATCGGCAAGCTGGTCACCGAATCGATCAACACGCTGATCTCGGCCTACGGCGCCGGCGCCTTCGCCGATGCCAACCCGTTGCAACGGATCTGGCGCGACGCCAACACCGCCGCGCGCCACGCGCTGGTGCTGCCGCCGGTGTGCGAGGAAATCTACGGCAAGGCGCTGCTCGGCCTCGACAACAACATCACGCCGCTGATCTGACCGGCGAACGCTTCAGCGTCGCAGCTTCGCCGCAAGCGCGCTGCGCGCGGACGGCCATTCCGACGCCAGCATGCTGTATTCGACGCTGTCGCGGATCGTGCCATCGTGGCGCAACTTGTGCGCGCGCAATACGCCATCGCGGTGCGCGCCGAGCCGCTCGACCGCCTGCTGCGAGCGCGTGTTGAGGTGGTCGGTTTCCCAACCCACCGCGGCGCAACCGAGCGTGTCGAACGCGTGGCCCATCAACAGCAACTTGCACGCGGTGTTGACGTGGCTGCGCTGGCGGCTGGCGCCGTACCAGGTGTAGCCAATCAGCACGCGCGGGACTTCCGCATTGAAATCGTAATAACGGGTCGAACCCGCGATCGCCCCGTCGCGCTTGTCGCGCACCGCGAACGGCAGCGATGCGCCCGCCGCCTGCATCGCCAGCGCCTTCTCGACCCAGGCGCGCATCGCGCCGGGCGACGGCACGTAGGTGACCCGCAGGTTCCACAACTCGCCGTCGGCCGCGGCGGCTTCGAGACCGGGCACGTGATCCAGCGTCAGCGGCTCCAGCCTGACACGATCGTTTTCCAGCGTGATCGGCTCAAGCATCGAGATCGGGGATCAGCTTGTTCTCGAAATACGCGATCATGTCCTTGAGCTTCAGCTTGCGCTTTTTCAGCCGGCTCAACTGCAACTGGTCGCAGCCGGGATCGACCGCCAGCTTGGCGATGGCGGCGTCGAGGTCGCGGTGCTCCTCGCGCAATTCGGTCAGGCGCCGGACCAGCGTGGCAGGGTCGTCGGGCTGCATGGCGGCAGTGTAGCGCCGCCGCCGCGCTTGCTACACTGGCCGGTCCATGTCCAGCGTCGAAACGCCACGCGCCGCCCCTGATCGCCGTCGCGACCACGAAGCCGCGCGCCTCGCCAAGCGCCTGCGCCACGCGGCCGGGCGCGCGATCGCCGACTACAACCTGATCGAGGACGGCGATCGGGTGATGGTCTGCCTGTCGGGCGGCAAGGATTCATGGACGCTGCTGGATCTGCTGCTGGCGTTGCAGGCGAAGGCACCGGTGAAGTTCGAACTGGTCGCGGTGAACCTCGACCAGAAGCAGCCGGGCTTTCCCGAACACGTGATCCCGGATTACTGCCGCGAACGCGGCGTGCCGTTCCACGTGATCGAGCAGGACACGTACAGCGTCGTCACGCGCGTGGTGCCGGAAGGCAAGACGCTGTGCAGCCTGTGCTCGCGGCTCAGGCGTGGCGCACTGTACGCGTTCGCGGAACGCGAGGGTTTCACCAAGGTCGCGCTGGGCCACCACCGCGACGACATCCTCGCGACGTTTTTCCTCAATTTGTTTTACGGCGGCACGCTGAAGGCGATGCCGCCGAAACTCCTGTCCGACGACGGCAGGCACGTGCTGATCCGGCCGCTAGCGTATTGCCGCGAGGACGAGATCGCCGAGTACGCCGAACAGCGCGCGTTCCCGATCATCCCGTGCAACCTGTGCGGTTCGCAGGAAAACCTGCAGCGCAAGCAGGTGCGGCGGATGCTGGATGCGTGGGAACGCGAGCACCCCGGCCGCAGCGAGAACATGTTCCGCGCGCTGTCGCACGTCACGCCGTCGCACCTGGCCGATGGCGAGCTGTTCGATTTTGCTGCGCTGGGCTCGCGCCATGAGACACCGCGGCTGGGTGCTCATGACTGGCTGGCTGGACGGGAATCGGACTGCGGAGGCAGGATGCCGTAGCGAACACCGGCGCAGCCGGTGGCCCGAAGGGCGAGCCGCAGGAGCGGCGAGTCTATCGAGAATCGTAAAACCCGCATCTCCGAACCGAACGCCAGCTCTTCCGATTCCCCATTCACGATTCCCCATTTACGGCTCTATCCATGTTCTTCCGCAACCTCACCCTGTTCCGCTTTTCGCCTTCCGCCGCCAAGTCGCTGAAGGATCTCGACGCCGCCCTGGCCGGCCACGCCCTGCGCGCCTGCGGACCGCTGGAAGCGGCCACAAGAGGCTTCGTGTCGCCGTTCGGGCCGGATTCCAAGGCCTTGAGCCACACGGTCGGCAAGGCCACGCTGGTCACCCTTGGAACCGAAGAAAAGCTGCTGCCGGCCGCCGTGGTCAACGCCGAGCTGGGCAAACGGCTGCGCAAAGAAGCTGAACGCCGCGGCCGGCCGGTGGGCGGGCGCCAGCGGCGGGCCATCAAGGCCGAGGTGCTGGATGCCCTGCTGCCCCAGGCCTTCGTCCGGCCGTCGCGGCTAAATGCCTATGTGGATTCGAAAAACGGCTGGCTGGTGCTGGACACGGCCAGCCGCAAGGCCGCTGAAACCGCCCTGACCGCCCTGCGCGAGTCGCTGGGCAGCTTTCCGGCCCAGCCGCTGGCCGCCGCCGAAACCCCGCGCGCCCTGATGACACTGTGGCTCAGCTCAGGCAAGCTACCCGGTGGGCTGCGCTTAAGCGACGAGTGCGAACTGCGCGACCCGGCCGGCGGAGCCGTGATCCGCTGCCGCAAACAGGAGCTTGAAAGCGCCGAGATTCGGGCGCATCTGAAACAAGGCAAGCAGGTGTTCCAGCTCGGCTTGCAGTTCGAGGATCGCGCCAGTTTCGTGCTCGGCGAGGATCTGGTGATCCGCAAGTTGCGTTTCCTCGATGTCGTGCAGGATTCGCTCGACGCCGACGGCAAGGAGTCGGCCGAAGCCGAACTGGACGCACGCTTCGCCTTGATGACACTGGAACTCGAACGGTTGTTCGAGGGCCTGCAACAGTGGTTCGGGCTGGAACGCCCCGACGAGAGCAACAAGAAGGCAGCATGATTCCGCAAGGCGACTTCCTCGAATTGGCGACGGGCAAGGGCGGCACCATCAAGGTGCTGAAGGCCATGCACCCGCGCGCGCGTCGCCTGCGGTTGTCGGTCACTTCGCACGGCGCGCGCATCTCGTATCCGCGCGGCACCCATCCCGCGCAGGTGTACGCGTTCCTGCGCGAGAACAGCGACTGGCTGGAACGCAAGCTGTCCGAACTGCGCGTGCCGCGCCGCGGTCCGCCCCCGCTGAAGCCCGGCGTGCCCACGTTGATTCCGCTGCGCGGCGAAAGCGTCGAACTCACGTGGCGCGAAAGCGAATATCCGCGTATCGAATTCCTCGGCGACGAACTGCGCCTGCACGTGCCGCGCCCGTTCACCACCGCGATGCCGGCCGCACGCAACCTGCTCGCGGCGTTTCTTGAAACCCACATGCGCCGCGACCTGTCGCGCTGGATGGCGCACGCCGCCGAACACCTCGACGCCGCGCCCACCGGCCTGCGCATCAAGTCGCTGAAAAGCCTGTGGGGCAGCCTCGACGCGCGCGACCGCGTCACCCTCGACCTCGCGCTGGCATTGGCTCCGCCCGCCGCGCTGCGCTACGTGCTGGTGCACGAGATGTGTCACCTGAAAGTGCGCAGCCACTCGCCGCGTTTCTGGGCCCGCGTCGGCGAACTGATGCCGGGCTACCAGGCCCAGCGCGACTGGCTGCGCGAACACGGCGCGATCCTCAAGGCCGAGATGGAGCGCTTGATCGCGCCAGGCGACTGAAGCCGGTTATTTCGAGTCAAGCGACCCAACCCGCCAGCACGATCAAGGCGACCACCGCCAACCACACGATCAACACGCGCAGCATCAGCCGGCGCGCGTCGGCGAGTTCGCCCAGCGGATCCAGCGTGCTCATGTTCGCGCCGTCGCCGGCGCGGATGTCGGCGTCGACGCCGGAGCGTGCGACCGCGGCGAGGAAGTCCGGATCGAGTTCCCACATCGACCGCCCCGGCTGCGCATGCCACGCACGCCAGGTTCCGATCACCGCGTCGAAGTTGGACACCATCGCCATCGCCAGCACCATCAGGTGTGCGGGAATCCAGTCCAGCGCCAAGGCGAAACGACGCGCGGCGTGGCGGGTGCGCGGATCGACGCGCTCGTCGTCGCAGTCGGCGGTGATCCATGCCAGGCGATAACCCAACGCACCCGCGGGACCCAGCAGGAAAAACCAGAACAGCACGCCGAAGCGGCGGCGCAGGCTCGCGGTCACCGCGGCCTCGACCAGCTCCGGCGCCGTAAAGGCGCGCGGCGCGCCATCCGGCACGCTGCGCAGGTTCGCCGCGGCCGCCTCGCGCGCCGCGGGATCGGCGTTCTCCAGCACCGCCTCGAAGTCGCTCTCGAGTTCGCGCGGACCGAAGGTGTAGAACAGGATCAGCACCGCGAAGGCCAACGCCGCCAGCCCGAATATCCAGTACTGCACGAAATGCGCAACCAGCGCGCAGATAACCACTGGCGCGAGCAACGCCAGCGCGACGCGGCCGCCACCTTCGGCGAAATCCAGCGCATCGAGCCAGGCGCGATACCAGCCGAACTGGCGCAAGCCCGCGACATTGCCGGGCCACAGCAACAGCACCCCCAGCACGATCAATGCGGCGACGAGTTCGACGGCCATGCGGTCTTTGGTTGGCGGGCTCCCGCATCGATTGTAGCGGCGGGGTTCATCCGGCGCGTGGCAGTTCGTCCAGTTCGAGGCCGGCGCGCGTCCGCAACCAGTGTTCGATCAGGCGGTAGGAGATGGACAGCGGCGTGGACACGCGCAACGAGCCATCGCGCAGACCGTCCGCGATGTCGCGCGCGGTGAACCAGCGCGCGTCCTCCAGCTCGCCGTCGGCAAGCCGGATGTCGCGCCCGGCCGCGGTCGCGGTGAAGCCGAGCATCAGCGAGGCCGGGAACGGCCACGGCTGCGAGGAATGGAAATCGCAGTCGACCACCTCGACACCGGTTTCCTCGCGCACCTCGCGGCGGACCGCATCGGCCAGCGATTCGCCCGGTTCGACGAAACCCGCCAGCGTCGAATACTGGCGCGCGCGCCATGCGGACTGGCGGCCCAGCAGGCAGGCATCGCCATGTTCCACGATCACGATGATCGCGGCGTCGGTGCGCGGGAAGTGCAGGCGTCCGCAACTTTGGCAGGACGCGCGATGGCCGCCGTCGACCAGTGCGAGCGGTGCGCCGCAGTACGCGCAATGGCGGGTGGCGTCCTGCCAGTTGGCGAGCCCGCGCGCATAGGCGAGCAGGCCGGCTTCGCCGCGTTCGAGTTCGCCGGCGGCGCTGCGCAGGTCCAGCCATTGCGCGTCGGGAAAAACGTCGTGTGCGATTGGTTCGCGCAGCGCGAACAACGGCGCACCGGCGAACAGGCCGAGAAAATTCGCCGGAGCGTCCGCGGCGACCGCAGCGGTGTCGAGCCAGCACAGCCGGCCGTCGCGCACGGGAGCGCGGCCCTCGTTATCGCAGGCCAGCAGGCGCATCGACGCTTGCACGCGCTGCGCCGCAAGCCAGGCGGGATCGGACCGCCGCTCGCCGCAACGATCGAGCGGCGTGTCGGCGAAGGTGTTGCGGCGCGTGCGTTCCGCCGAACTCACGCCGTGAACGAACTGCCGCAACCGCAAGTCGTCTTCGCGTTCGGGTTGTGGACCACGAATTGCGCGCCGGCCAGTTCCTCGACGTAATCCACTTCCGCGCCTTCGAGGTACTGCATGCTCAAGGGATCGACCAGCAATTCGACGCCGTCGCGGTCGAGCACGAAATCGTCCTCCGCGCGCCGCTCGTCGAAACTGAAGCCGTACTGGAACCCCGAGCAGCCGCCGCCCTCGATGAACACCCGCAGCTTGAGCTCGGGCTTGCCTTCCTCGCGGATCAGTTCGCGCACGCGCGCCAGCGCGGCGTCGGAAATTTTCAGGTCACGGAACTCTTCGCCACGGATGGCAGCACCAACGGCAGATACGTTGTTCATGATCAACACCTCGCCCGCATCATGGAGGCACGGCTTGCCGCGATCAAGGCGTGTTGACGCCGATACCGCGCTGCCCGCCCAAGGCTTCGCTCCAGTCGAGCTTGCGGGTAACCTCGGCGCCGTGGTCCGGATGCAGGGTGACGGTCACCCGGTTGGGCACGAAGCCCCTGGGCAGCATGAAGGAACCACGCACCTGCTGGAAAAACTTGAACGCATAGGGCACGCCATCCCTGGCGTTCGCGGCGGCCAGCGCGGGCCACGCCAACGTCACCAGCTTGCCGCCGCGCACGCCCTCCACCGCCAGGGTCAGCGTGCCGCGCCCCGTGTCGGCGTTCTCGGCGGTGTTGACCAGCGTCGCCACGAAGTTCCACGCATCGGTGCCGGTCACCGGCGTCAGCGCGATGCTGTGCACGCCCAGGCCCGAACGGCCGCTGTCGACGCCGATCAGTTTGGAATAGAAAGCCTGCTCCTGCCTGAGTTTCTGCAGTTCGCTGTCGCGGCTGGCCAGCGACGCCCTGAGCGCCGCGAGCGCGGTCGAATCGGTCTGCTGTTGCTGCTGCAGGCCCTGGACCTGGCCCTGCAACGCGACGTTCTGCGCGGCCAGTTTGCGCGCCTGCGACTGCAGGCCGTTCGGGAAGCCGATGCCGCGTCCGAACACGACGCCCAGCAGGAAGATCACCACCACGCCCAACCCGCGCAGGCCGATGCGGATCTTGCGCTGGCGCGACTCGGGCAGTGCCCGATACTGGTCCAGCCAGTGGTGGAAAATGGTCGAGGCCATCGGGGTCCGAACAAAAAGGTCCGCCGCTTATAACCAGCCGCCGCGCCGCATGCAAGCAGGCGCGGGATCGCCCCGCGCAGCCACGGCCGAACGGAGACGGAACATGAGACCGCGCAAACTTGCCTTGCGTTCGCGGGCTGTGCTTGAATCCCGCCATGATCGACGTGGACGGCTACCGGCTGAACGTGGGCATCGTGTTGCTGAACGCGCACGGCCAGGTGTTCTGGGCGCGGCGCGTGCAACGCGACGGCTGGCAGTTCCCGCAGGGCGGCATGAACACCGACGAAACGCCCGACGAAGCCATGTACCGCGAACTGGAAGAGGAGACCGGCCTGCGCGCCGACCAGGTCGAGGTACTGGGCTCGACCCACGGCTGGCTGCGCTACCGCCTGCCGGCCCGCTACGTCCGCCGCGGGCGGCGGCCCACCTGCATCGGCCAGAAGCAGGTATGGTTCCTGCTCCGGATGCTGGGCGAGGATTCGGCGTTCCGGCTGGATTCCCACGCGACCCCCGAATTCGACGTGTGGCGCTGGGTGGATTTCTGGTACCCGGCCGAGCACGTGGTCGACTTCAAGCGCGAGGTCTACCGTCGCGCGCTGCGCTATTTCGCGCCGCTGGTCGAAGCCGCCTGCTCCATCGAAATCAACGCCCCGCCCGCGTCCGACGACGACAGCGCGGCGGCTTGAGCCGCGAAACTTTGGGTCGGGCGATCCGGCTCGCCTACGGCCGCTTGTACCGCTGCCGCAGCGCCGCCGAAGCGTTGGCGTAGAGCTTTCCCAGCGCCGCGACGCTGTCCGCCGGGTTGGCGAGGGTGCCGTTGCGCGCGGCTTCTTCCACCTGGCGCGCGCGGTTGGCCAACGGCAGCGCGCCCAGGTTTGCGCTGGAGGATTTCAGCGAATGCGCGAGCTTGCCGACTTCCGCGGCATCGCCGCGATCGGCCGCCTCGCGCAGGTTGCGCATGCGGGTGTCGCCGTCGCGCAGGTAGGCGTCCACCAGGGTGACCAGCTCGTCGCCCATGATGTCTTCGAGATCGACCAGCGTGGTGGCGTCGAGGGTGTCCGGAGGTAGCGAGGTCTGCATGGCGGGTCGAACGGCCTCCGTTTCGGCGACGGGGTTGGCGGTACTGTACGGCGCGGCGGCGGCCGGCGCCACGTCGGGACGCGGCGCGTGCGGCATCCAGCGGATCAGGGTTTCCTCCAGCAACTGGCGATCGAGCGGCTTGGCGAGGTAATCGTCCATCCCGGCCTGCAGGCAGCGCTCGCGGTCGCCGGCCATGGCGTGCGCGGTCATCGCGATCACCGGCGTGCGCGGCTTGCCCTGCGCGCCTTCGATCTCGCGCAGGCGGCGGGTCGCGCTGTAACCGTCCAGCACCGGCATCTGGCAATCCATCAGCACCATGGCGAACACGTTGCCGTGCATTTTCTCCAGCGCCACCTCGCCGTTGTCCGCGACCTCCACGGTCAGGCCAAGGCGTTCCAGCAATTTCTGCGCGACCTTCTGGTTGACCGGGTGGTCCTCGACCAGCAGCACCCTGCCGGAGAGCGGCTGGTCACCCGGCGCGGGAACGGCGACCGGGGCGGGGCCGGTGGCCGCGGATGCCGGTAGCGTCGGCACGCTCAGCACCGGCTGCGCGCGCGCCTGCGGCGCGATTCCGAACGCGCTGCGCACGCCTTGGCGCAGCGTCGCGTCATCGCCGCGCGCGGGAACCACCACCACGCGCGGATCAGGCGCGCTGTCGAGACCCAGGACCAACAGGCGCAGCGATTCCAGTTGCCGGTCGCCCAGAACGCCGCGCAACAGCCCGTTGACGTCGCCGGTCACGCTGCCGGCATCGACGATCAGCAGGTCGTAGCCGAAGGTCTTGCCGAGTGGTGCGGCCTGGCGCAGGCGCGCCAGCGCCGCCGCCGCGTCCGCGATCTGGGTGGCATCCAGTTCCATGGTCGCGAGGATCGGCAGAATGTGCTGCGAACGCTGCGGGCTCGCCGCCAGCAGCGCGCGCGTGCCGGACAGGTTCTTGTGCGGCAGTGAGATGTCGCCGGGCGCCTTCTCGAACGGAATGGTGAACCAGAACACCGAACCGCGTCCGGGTTCCGAACGCACGCCGATCCGCCCGCCCATCAGATCCACCAGCTTCTTGCAGATCGTGAGGCCGAGGCCTGTGCCGCCGTAGCGGCGCGTCACCGAGGCGTCCGCCTGGGTGAACGGCTGGAACAGGCGCGCCGCGGCATCGGCCGCGAGACCGATGCCGGTATCGCGCACCGCGAACAGCAATTCGTGTTGGGTGGCGGTGTCGCTGCGCTTGCTGACCCGCACCGACACGCCGCCGCGCTGGGTGAACTTGATGGCGTTGCCCATCAGGTTGGTGAGGATCTGGCGGATGCGCATGGGATCGCCGCGCACGATCGGGCGCACGTCCTGATCGACTACCGCGCGCATCGCGAGACCCTTGGCTTCGGCGGGCTTTTCCAGCAGCCGTTTCACGCTCTCGACCAGATCCCGGATGTTGATGCTGACCGATTCGAGGTCGAGCTTGCCGGCCTCGGCCTTGGAATAGTCGAGGATGTCGTCGACGATCCGCAGCAGCTCCTTGGCCGAAGCGTTGGCGGTGATGAGGTATTCGCGCTGGGTGGGCGAAAGATCGGTGCCCAGCACGATGTCGAGCAGCGGCAGGATGCCGTTCAGGGGCGTGCGGATCTCGTGGCTCATGCTGGCGAGAAATTCGCTCTTGGCCAGCATCGCCGCTTCCGCCGCCTGCTTGGCGGCCAGCAGTTCGCGCTGCACGCCGCGCAACGAAGCCAGTTCCGATTGCGCCGAAGCCAGCCGGGTGCGCATCGCCACGTCCACCGGATCGGGCGCCAGCGGCGCGGGCGCCACGCGTTCCGACGCGGCCTGACGGTCACCCAGCCACAACAGCGCAAGCGCGATCGCCAGCAACACCCACAACGCGATGGTTTGCGGCAAGGCCAGCCACCATGCAGCGGTCGCGCCGGCCAGCACCAGCGCCACGCTCGCGAGCAGGCGTGGCCAGGGCACCCGCACGCTGGCGCGCGAAGTCACCACGCTCAAGCCCCGCTCCCCGGAAACGAATGGTCCAGCGCGGCAGCCGGCGCCCGGAAATGGTTGCCCTGCAACAGGTCGACGCTGGCCGCGCGCAATTGTTCGGCGCGCGTCAAGGTCTCGACGCGCGGCGCGATCACGCGCAGGTTGTGCGAATGCGCGCTGCGCACCACGCCGTCGAGTTCCGCATCGGCGAGATCGGGAGCGAGCTTGACGAAATCCAGCGGCAGGTGCTCGATCCAGCCCGCCGCGACGGCATCGGCGTCGACGCCCGCCAGCGACAGCCGCACGCCGGCCTGCTTCAGCACGGGCGCGAGCTCGACCAGCCCGCGCAAGCCGTTGCGGGCTTCCTCGCAGCGGAACTCCAGCACCAGCGCTTCGGGATCGGCACCTGCTGCGGCGAGACGCGCCGGCAGTTGTGCGCGCCGTTCCGGGTCGTCCCAGCCCTGCAACGACTGGCTCACGAACAGGCAAACGGGGTCGCCTTCGCGCTGGCGCTGCGCGAGGATGCCGACGCAGCGTCCCACCACCCAGGCATCCACCGCGGCGATGTAGCCCGCGCGCTGCGCCGCGGGCACCAGTTCGGCCGCCGTCAGTTCCCGCTCGCCGTGGTCCAGCCGCAACAGCGCCTGGTACTGCGGACCCGCCGCGCCGCGGATCGGGATCACGGGCTGGAAGGCGAGATCGAAGGAGCCGTGCGCGAGCGCCGCCGAAATCCGTTGCGCGAGTGCGTTCGGGTCCGGCGCGAGCGCGGAATGCACCGCGATCCGGTCGGGCTGCGCGCGCGCCGCGCCGAGCGTACGCTCGACCGCCGCCAACGCCGCCGCCGATTCGCTGGTCGCGGCATCGAAGGCGCACACCGCACAATCCAGCCGCACCGCCAGGGCCTGCGCGCCGAAGCGTTCGTCGTCGACTGCGGCGACGATTTCGCGGGCCAGCGCCAGCAATTCCTTTTCGCCGCGCAGCGGCGAGAAGATCAGGAAACCGGCCTGGCCGTGGCGCGCGGTCATGTTGCCGGCGCGCACGCGCCGGAGCAGGAAATCACCCAGCTGGCCGAGCACCTGGTCGAAGGCGCTCAACCCGATCCGTTCGCACAGTCCGGCCGCGCCCTCCAGCTCCACCGCCAGCAAGCCGCCTTGCGCCGTGTAGCCTCCGCTGGCGGCGAGGTGCTCGGACAATGCATCCAGCAATTGCGCACGTTCGTGCAGGCCGGTGGCTGCGTCGCGGCGGCGCCTGCGCCGGGTGCGCGAGGCGGCCGCGCGTGCGCGCCGGACCCGGTTGGTGACCGCGGCGACCAGATGGGTCGGCCGGATCGGCTTCATCAGGAAATCGTCGCCGCCGGAATCCAGCGCCGCGAACTGGCGGTCCTCGTCCTGGTCGCCGGACAGGAACACGATCGGCGTGTTGACGTAGCCCTCCCGCTCGCGGATCAGCGCGGTCAATTCGAAGCCGTCGCAATCGGGCATGTTGAGGTCGAGCAGCAACAGGTCGGGCTGGAAGCGGTCCAGTTCTTCGAGCACCGGCAGCGACTCGCCCATCACCCGGGTTTCCATGCCCGCACGCCGCAGGATCGCCTGCGCGAACAGCGCCTGGGGCGCGTCGTCGTCCACGATCAGGATGCGGTACGGGCTTTCCTCATCCACGATCGCAAGTTCCAGCGCCGCGCCGACGGCTTCGCTCGACGTCGCCGGCAATGCGATGCAGCGGTCGGCGCCGGCGCGCAACGCACGCAGGCGGAGCTCGACGTCCGATTCGCGCAGCAGCACCAGCAGGCGCACGCGATGCGCCGGATCGCGCCGCGCCTCGCGCAACGCGGTGGTGAGTTGTTCCAGGGCGGTGTGCCCGTCCGCGATCACGATGGCCAGGTCCGGCGGCGCGGCGCGCAATTGTTCGAGCAGGCCGTCCAGCCGATCGACCAGCGCGACGTCGCAGCCCTGCTGGTCGAGCCGCAGCAACAGTTCGTTCACCAGCGGATCGTCGTCGTTGACGATGCGCACGCGCGGGCCGCGTGGATGTTCGGGCAAGGCCGGCGGCTCGGGCTGCGGCGCCCCGGCCTCGTTGGCGGCCGCGGCCGTTTCGATGGCGCCGTCGGCATCGACGATGCCCAGTTGCAGCCAATAGCCGCCCGGCGGCATTTCGCAGCGCGGAAACGGCGCGCGCGCCGCGCTGGGCGGCGGCTCCTGCATCCATGCCGGCAGGCCGGGGCCGGGCGATGCCTGCTGCAGGTGCGGACGCAGGCTGTCCAGCAGGGAATCGATTTCGGAAGAAGTCGCAGCATCCGGAACTTCACGCGCCGCGACCGCAGGGGCCAGCGCCGATTCCAGCGCCAGCAGGCGTTCGCCGGTCTCCAGCATCCCGTAGCGGCCGCAGGCGCCCGCAAGCTGCCCGATCTCGTCGTGCAGCGAGCGCAGTACGTTGCAATCCCAGCCCGTGCGGCACTGCGCGCGCGCACGCCGCAGCAGAGTCCGCAGGCGCTGCGGCAGGTGCCGGCGGAACGATGCCTGCAATTCCGCTTCGGAGTTCTGCTCGAACAACTGCGTAGCCATTCAGGATGACTCCCCTGTTGCGCGCACTATACCAATGCCATATCGGGTCCGGATGTGGCTCCGGTCGCAGCGCCAACGTCAAAAAGGCTTGACCACCGCCAGGATCACGATCGCCAGCAACAGCATGCTCGGGACTTCATTGAACCAGCGCAGTTTGCGCGACGACCAGTGGCATCCGTCATGCGCGAAGCCGCGGGTGAGTTTTACCAGCATCGCGTGATAGACCACCAGCAGCAATACCAGCGCCAGCTTCACGTGCAACCAGCCGGCGTGCAGGTAGAACGGCTCCACCACGAGCGTGGCGATGCCGAACGCAATCGCAAGCGCGCCGCCGATGTGGGTCATCACCAGCAGGCGGCGTTCCATCACTTTCAGCCGATCGCGAACCGCGGACTCGGCGGCTTCCGCGTGGTACACGAACAGCCGCGGCAGGTAGAACAATCCCGCGAACCAGGTCACCACGCCGATCACGTGGAAGGCTTTCAGCCACAGGGTCAGCATCGGAAACTCCGTGCGATATAAACGCCGCGCATCATGGAGAGAAGATCAGCACCACGTAAGCCAGGAACAACAACAGGTGCACCAGCCCCTGCATCGCGTTGGTGCGCCCACTGCCCAGCGTCAGGATCGACACGAAGAAGGTCAGCACCAGCATCATCATGTTGGCGGCACTCAACCCCAGCACCGCGGTGCGGCCAAGAAACAAATCGACCAGCAGGATCGCCGGCACGGTCAGCGCGATCGTGGACAACGCGGTGCCGAGGCCGATGTTCATCGCGCGCTGCATCTGGTTGGCGCGCGCAGCGCGGATCGCGGCAATGCCCTCGGGCGCCAGCACCAGCACCGCCACCGCGAACCCGGCCAGCGCGGCCGGCATGCCCAGCCGCGCCACGGCGGTGTCCAGCGGCAGCGCGAACAGTTTGGCCAGCAGCACCACCAGCACCAGATAGGCGACCAGCAGCACGGCGTGATACGCCCCGCCGGGCTGCGACTCCGGATGCGCGGGCGCCATTCCCATCGACTCGTCCATCGCTTCGCCTTCGGCGACGAAGAAACTGATGTGGGTGCGCGTCTGGATCACCATGAAGGCCGCGTACAGCAGCAGCGACATCACCAGCAGGAACAGTTTCTGCACCAGCGACAGCGTGCCGACGCCGGAGGTGACGGTGAAGTCGGGCCAGATCAGCGCCAGCGTCGCCAGCGGAATCAGCAGGCTCAGGTATGCCTTGGCGCCGCGCAGGTTGTAGGTCTGCTCGTGATGACGCAGGCCGCCCACCAGCAGCGCGGTGCCGATGATGCCGTTCAGCACGATCATCACCACCGAGAACATGGTGTCGCGCCCGAACGCGGGGTTGTCGGCGTTGTGCAGCATCACGGTGACGACAGTCGCGATCTCCAGCGAGATCGCGGACAAGGTCAGCATCAAGGTTCCATATGGTTCGCCGAAACGTTCGGCCAGGTGTTCGGCGTGGCGGGTGGCCAGGATCGCGGCCAGCAGCGCGCCGACGAAGAACGCGACGAACGCAATGCCGACCGCGAGATTGGAAACGCCGTTCGCCGCCAGTGCGTACTTGCTCGACCAGCCGGCGATCAGGATCGCCAACGCGACAGGCAGCGGCCATTCATCCAGCCATGCGTTCCGGCGTGCCGTGGCCTGCGTGTCGTCGTCGCTGTGCATGGGCGGTTAGTATGCACGGCTTTCGGAGGCACGCGATGGAAACGATCACTTGGGACGACTTCGCCAAGGTCGAGTTGCGCGTCGGACGCATCATCGACGCGCGCGTGTTCGCCGAAGCGCGCAAACCTGCCTACGTGTTGCAGGTCGATTTCGGTGAGGAAATCGGCGTGAGGAAATCCAGCGCGCAGATCACGAGGTTGTACGCTCCGGAAGAACTGATCGGCAAGCTGGTCGTCGGCGTCGTCAATTTCCCGAAGAAACAGATCGGCCCGCTGATGAGCGAATGCCTCGTCACCGGTTTTTACGACGCGAACGGTGATGTCGCCCTGTGCGTGCCGGACAAGCCGGTGCCATTGGGCGCGAAGCTGGGATGATCGCCCTTCTCCACTATCGCCATTCGAGTGCAAGTCTTGCTGTATCTTGGTGCAACCCGATCGTCATTCCAATCCAAGTCATTGAATGGGCAAGCCCCGTTAACTGGCACAGTGTTTGCTCACCCCCATCATCTACCCACCCATCGAGCTCCCCATGACCGCCGACAAAGTCCTCGCAACCATCAAATCCGAAAATGTCGAATTCATCGACCTGCGCTTCGCCGACATGCGCGGCGTCGAGCACCACGTGTCCTTCCCCGCGCATGCGATCGACGCCGACACCTTCGAGGACGGCAAGATGTTCGACGGCTCCTCGATCACCGGCTGGAAGGGCATCAACGAATCGGACATGATCCTGATGCCGGATCCCGCGACCGCGTTCATCGATCCGTTCGCCGCGCACAAGCAGTTGAACATCGTGTGCGACGTGCTGGAACCGTCCACGATGCAGGCCTACGGACGCGACCCGCGCTCGATCGCGCGTCGCGCCGAGGCGTATCTGAAATCCACCGGCGTCGCCGACACCGCATTCTTCGGGCCGGAACCGGAATTCTTCATCTTCGACTCGGTGCGCTGGCAAAACGACATGGGCCGCGTGTTCTACGAGATCGGCTCCGACGAAGCCGCGTGGGCCTCGCGCTACAAGTACGAGGAAGGCAACCACGGCCACCGTCCCGGCGTGAAGGGCGGCTATTTCCCGGTGCCGCCGGTCGATTCGCTGCACGACCTGCGCGCGGAGATGTGCAAGGTGCTGGAATCGCTGGGCCAGGTCGTCGAGGTGCACCACCACGAAGTCGCCAATGCCGGCCAGTGCGAGATCGGCGTGAAGTTCAACACGCTGCTGCACAAGGCCGACGACCTGCAGACCATGAAGTACGTGCTCCGCAACGTCGCGCACGCTGCGGGCAAGACCGTCACCTTCATGGCGAAACCCGTGGTGGGCGACAACGGATCCGGCATGCACGTGCACCAGTCGTTGTCGAAGGACGGCAAGAACCTGTTCGCGGGCGAACTGTACGGCGGCCTGTCGCAACTCGCGCTGTGGTACATCGGCGGCATCTTCAAGCACGCGCGCGCGATCAACGCGTTCGCCAACTCGACCACCAATTCCTACAAGCGCCTGGTGCCGGGCTTCGAGGCGCCGGTGATGCTGGCGTATTCCGCGCGCAACCGCTCGGCGTCGTGCCGCATCCCGTACGTGTCGAACCCGAAGGGCCGCCGCATCGAAGTGCGCTTCCCCGATCCGATGAACTCGGGTTACCTGACCTTCACCGCGCTGATGATGGCCGGCCTCGACGGCATTTTGAACAAGACCGACCCCGGCGCGCCGATGGACAAGGACTTGTACGACCTGCCGCCGGAAGAGGAACGCAACATCCCGCAGGTGTGTTCCTCGCTCGACATGGCGCTGGAAGCGCTGGACCGCGACCGCGACTTCCTGAAGGCCGGCGGCGTGATGAACGACGACTTCATCGACGCCTACATCGGCGTGAAGATGAAGGAAGTCACCGCCTATCGCGCATCGACACACCCGCTCGAATATCAGATGTACTACTCCATCTGACGTGCTCTGAACCCCTCTCCCTTCGGGAGAGGGGCAGGGGTGAGGGTTCGGATGATTCGCATCGCAACGAGCGCGGATGCACCGGCGATCTGCGCGATCTACAACCACTACATCACGACGAGTGATGCCACGTTCGAAGAATCGCCGTTGAGCGTCGAGGAAATGTCGCGTCGCATCGACGCGACCACGGCGGCATGGCCGTGGCTGGTCGCGCAAGAACACGACGCCGTCATCGGCTATGCCTACGCGAGCCAGTGGAAACCGCGCAGCGGCTATCGCCATACGGTGGAGAGCACCGTCTACCTCGATCCGGCACGGGTCGGGCGCGGTGCAGGCTCGGCGCTGTATGCGTCGTTGTTTGACATGCTCCGGGGGCGCGACGCACATTGCGCGATCGCCGGCATTGCTCTGCCGAATGCGGCCAGCGTTGCCTTGCACGAGAAATTCGGCTTCACGAAAGTCGCGCATTTCCGCGAAAACGGCATCAAGTTCGGCCGCTGGATCGACGTCGGCTACTGGCAGCGCCTGCTCTGACTTCGTCGGCATCGCCGGACGGTCCGACGCGCCATAATTGGATGCCAGCGAGATCTGTGCCTACCTCGTGTCTTCCACCCTGCCACTGTTCGATTTCCCGTCGCCACCGGACATGCGCGAGGAACTCGCGCCCGGCGCATGGGTGTTGCACGGGTTTGCACTGGAAACCGCGGAACCCTTGCTGGCGGAGATCGAACGCATCTCGAAAGCATCACCGTTCCGGCATCTCGTCACACCGGGAGGTCAGACGATGTCGGTGGCGATGACCAATTGCGGCGCGGTGGGTTGGTTCAGTGATCGACGCGGGTATCGCTATACGGAAACAGACCCCGAAACCGGCAGGCCGTGGCCAAAAATGTCC
Source organism: Rhodanobacteraceae bacterium (assembly GCA_030123585.1). Lineage (NCBI taxonomy): Bacteria > Pseudomonadati > Pseudomonadota > Gammaproteobacteria > Lysobacterales > Rhodanobacteraceae > Rhodanobacteraceae bacterium. The sequence goes on along the minus strand of CP126120.1, from coordinate 2,446,249 downwards.
GGCTTGTTCGTGCAACTCGCGCGCAATGCGGCGCGTGAAGCCGGTTTCGACGACTACGCACCGGACGTGTGCCTGATCAACCGCTACGAAGTCGGCACGCGTCTGACCCTGCACCAGGACCACGACGAACGCGACCGCCGCGCGCCGATCGTGTCGGTGTCGCTGGGGTTGCCGGCGACCTTCCTGTTCGGCGGACTCGCGCGCAGGGAGCCACAGCGACGCATTCCGCTCGAGCACGGCGACGTGGTGGTATGGGGTGGTCCGTCGCGGATGCGCTACCACGGCGTGCTGCCGGTCAAGGATAGCGAGCATCCGCTGACGGGCGCACGGCGGTTCAATTTGACCTTCCGCGTCGCGCGCTGATTGCCGGGCGCGTCGGCTTGCACTAGATTGGTGCGATGCTCCGCACCAATACAGAGATCGACCTGCTCGGGCAACTCGCCACCGGCGTGGCGATGCTGGATGCGGACTTGCGCGTGGCGTATGCCAATCCGGCGTTCGCCGAGCGTTCCGGTTTCGCCGCCTCGCGCCTGCTGGGCAACACGCTCGCGACCATGGGCCCGGACGGCGAACGCCTGCACGCGTCGGCCCTGCGCGCGCGGAGCGACGCGGATGCATTGACCTTGCGCGACGCGAGGGTGTCCGCGGCGCCGGGCCACGAGGCGCGGCTGGATGTCACTTTCACGCCGGTCGCGACCGGCGTGCTGGTGGAAGTGCATCCGGCGACGCCCGAAGCGAGCACCACCCGCGTGTCGGAATCGTTGCGCGGCTTCGCGCACGAGGTGCGCAATCCGCTGGCGGCGATTTCCGGCGCGGCGCAGTTGCTGGAGCAGGGCGCGGGCGATGCACGGCAACGCCAGCTCGCGCAACTGATCCGCGACGAATCGGCGCGGCTCGCGGCACTGGCCGAGCGCCTGCTGGGCGCGCGGGGCGCAATGGCGACGCGCGCGGTGAACGTGCACGCACCGCTGGAGCGCGCCGCGGAATTGTTGAAGGCCGAGCACGCGGATATCGCCATCGTGCGCGATTACGATCCCAGCCTGCCGGCCTGGCACGGCGATCCCGACCGCCTGCTGCAAGCGGTGTTGAACCTGGTGCGCAACGCGGTCGAAGCCCACGCGCAGCGCGTGGTGCTGCGCAGCCGTGCCGAAGCCGGTTGGCGGGATGCACGCGGCCAGCGCGTGCCGGCGCTGCGCATCGAGGTCGAGGACGACGGCAACGGTGTGCCCGATGCGATCGCGGCATCGTTGTTCGAACCGATGGTGTCGGGCCGCCCCGATGGCACGGGCCTCGGCCTTGCGCTGGCGCGTGAAATCGCGCGCGAACACGGCGGCGAATTGACGTACCAACCGCGCGAGGCGGGTTCGCGCTTCGTGCTGCGGCTGCCGCGGCATCCGCGCGCAACGGAGGCAACGCCATGAACGGGATCTGGATCGTCGATGACGACCGCGCGGTGCGCTTCGTGTTGGCGACGGCGCTGCGCGACGCCGGCCACGCCGTCACCGAATTCGCCGACGCCGAAAGCGCGCAACGCGCCTTGCGCGGCGCGGCGCCACAACTGCTGGTGTGCGACGTACGGCTGCCGGGCACGGACGGACTGGCGCTGTTGCGTGAGGCCAAGGCCACGCATCCGCGCCTGCCGGTGATCGTGATGAGCGCATTCACCGACGTCGCCACCACCGCGGCGGCGTACCGCGAGGGCGCGGCGGATTACCTGGCCAAGCCGTTCGACCTCGATCAGGCGTTGGCGGCGGTGCGGCGCGCGCTGGCTGAAACCGAATCGCCCCCGCCGGCGCCGCCCGACGAAGCATCACGCCACGCGCTGCTGGGCGAAAGCGCGCCGATGCGCGAAGTGTTCCGGCTGATCGGCCGCGTCGCCGCGAGCGATTTGAACGTGCTGGTCACCGGCGAAACCGGCACCGGCAAGGAACTGGTCGCACGCGCGCTGCACGAGGAAAGCGCGCGCCGCGCGCGGCCGTTCGTTGCGCTCAACACCGCGGCGATCCCGGCGGAATTGCTGGAGTCGGAATTGTTCGGCCACGAGGCCGGCGCGTTCACCGGCGCGCAACGGCGCACCACCGGACGTTTCGAGCAGGCCGAAGGCGGCACGCTGTTCCTCGACGAGATCGGCGACATGCCGCTGGCGTTGCAGACGCGCCTGCTGCGCGTGCTGGCGGGCGGCGAGTTCTATCGCGTGGGCGGACGCGAGCTGATCCGCAGCAACGTGCGGGTGATCGCGGCCACGCACCAGGATCTGGAGGAGAAGGTCGCGCGCGGCGAATTCCGCGCCGACCTGCTGCACCGCCTCGACGTGGTGCGCATCCACCTGCCCGCGTTGCGCGAACGGCGCTCCGACATTCCGTTGCTGGCGAAACGGTTTCTCGCGGTCGCCGCGCGCGAACTGAAGTTGCCCGAAAAGCATTTCACCCAGACGGCGTTGCACGCGCTGGCGAAAATGGATTTTCCCGGCAACGTGCGGCAACTGGAAAACCTGTGCCGCCGACTCGCGGTGATCGCGGCGGGAACCAGCATCCGGCGCGAGGATCTCGATGAAGCCGGAACGCACGCGGCACAGGCGAGGGCCGGGTCGACGTTGCCGTGGGAATCGGCGTTGCGCGATTGGGCCGATGCGCAACTGGCCGACGGCGCGACCGACCTGCACGCGCAGGCGCGCGAACGCTTCGACCGCGTGCTGCTGGACGCCGCACTGGCCGCGCACGCCGGGCACCGCCAGAATGCCGCGAAGGCGCTGGGCCTCGGGCGCAACACCCTGACGCGCAAGCTGGGCAGTTCCAGGAAAAGCCGGAGCGGGCGGCGGGAGACGGGGGGCTCGAAAAAACGGTAACACTCGTCACGTCTCCGACTCCCGTCACTCGATCCCCAAGCCCGCAAATCCCCCAATCCCGCATCCCATGTCGATCATCATCCGTACCGCCAAACAAGAAGACATTCCCTTCCTTGTCGAGTGCAACGCCGCGATGGCCCGTGAGACCGAGCACAAGACGCTCGATCGCGATGTCCTGACGCGCGGCACACGCACGGTGTTCGACGATCCGCGGCGCGGGTTCTATCTCGTGGCCGAATGCGATGGCGAACCGGCGGGCTGTCTGCTGGTCACCTACGAATGGAGCGACTGGCGCAACGGCGACTGGTGGTGGTTCCAGAGCGTGTACGTGACGCCGCCGCACCGGCGTCACGGCGTATTTCGCGCGCTGTACGCCGAAGTCGAGCGCCGCGCGCTTGCGGCCGGCGCGGTCGGGTTGCGGTTGTATGTCGAGCGCGACAATGCGCGTGCACAGCGGACGTATGCTTCGCTGGGCATGGAAGAAGAACCGTACAGGATGCTGCGGCGCGGGTTCACCGATTTCACCTGAAACCCATCATCCGCATTGTCATTCCGGGGCCCTCGACGGCGTCGCCGGCGAGGGAACCCGGAATCGGTGCCACAGCGCGGGACGAGCCATGGACCGATTCCGGGTCGTCGCTGCGCGGCGCCCGGAATGACGACATAATTGCCGCGAAGCGCCGCGAGAGTTCACCATGATCCCCCAAACCCGCCGCGTCGCCGTCGTGGGCGGCGTGCGCATCCCGTTCTGCAAGCGCGACACTGCGTACGCCGACCTCGGCAACTTCGGGATGTCGGTGGAAGTGCTGGGCGCGCTGGTGGAGAGGTTCGGCCTGCACGGCGTCGAACTCGGCGAGGTCGCGTTCGGCGCGGTAATGAAGCATCCGGCCGACTGGAACCTCGCGCGCGAGGCGCTGCAATCGTCCGGGCTCGCGATGACCACGCCGGGGTTCACCACCGCGCGCGCCTGCGGCACCTCGCTCGACAACACGATCCTGATTGCGCAGAAGATCGCGACCGGCCAGATCGAAGCCGGCATCGGCGGCGGTTCGGACACCACGAGCCAGGTGCCGCTGACGTATTCGAATCGCCTGCAGCAGCGCTTGCTGGATTTGAACCGCGCAAGAACCTTCGGTCAGAAACTGCGCGCGGCGACGCGCGGCTTCCGTCTGCGCGAACTGAAGCCGCAGGTGCCGGGCGTGGTCGAGCCGCGCACCGGGCTGTCGATGGGCCAGCACTGCGAGAAGATGGCGCGCGAATGGAAGATCGGCCGCGCCGAACAGGACCAGTGGGCGCTGGAGAGCCATCGCAAGCTCGCGGCCGCGTACGACGCCGGATTCTTCGAGGATCTGGTGATTCCGTTCCGCAACGTGCAACGCGACAACCTGCTGCGCCCCGACACCACGCTGGAAAAACTCGCCGCGCTGAAACCCGCGTTCGACCGCACCTCGGGCAAGGGCACGCTGACCGCCGGCAATTCATCCGCGCTGTCGGACGGCGCGGCCGCGGTGCTGCTGGCAAGCGAGGATTGGGCGCACGCGCGCAAGCTGCCGGTACTGGCGTACCTCACCGACGCCGAAGTTGCGGGCGTCGATTACGTGCATGGCGAAGGGCTGCTGATGGCGCCGACCGTCGCGGTGCCGCGCATGCTGCGGCGCGCGGGATTGAAATTGCAGGATTTCGAGTTCTACGAAATCCACGAAGCCTTCGCCGCGCAGGTGTTGTGTCAATTGCGCGCGTGGGAATCGGCGGATTACTGCCGCAACCGGCTGGGGCTGGACGCGCCGCTGGGTTCGATCGATCCCGCGAAGATCAACGTCAACGGATCGAGCCTCGCGACCGGCCATCCGTTCGCCGCGACCGGCGCGCGCATCGTCGCGACGCTGGCGAAACTGCTGGCGCAGAAGGGTTCCGGGCGCGGGTTGATTTCGATCTGCACCGCGGGCGGGATGGGCGTGGTCGCGATCCTGGAGCGACCCTGACAGTGCGGAAGTACTACGCTGCCCGCACCGGTCGTACAGGGCACGGCTCACAAGCTTGTCGTTCCGGACATCGCGCAGCGACGATCCGGAACCGGTTTCCGGCCGCAGGCCGGCCGACGCGGCACCCGCTGGGGATGTGGAACCCACGCAACCGATTCCGGGTTCCGTTCGCGATGAATCCGCGAACAGCCCCGGAATGACGAAGCTCAAACTTCCCGTCAGGATTTGTTTCCGCGCTCAACTCACCTTGAACAGCGTCGGCTTCCACGCCCCGCTGGCGTAGGAGTCGCGGCGGCGGCGGTGCATCAGCGCGATCGTTTCGGCGGCGCGCGCGTCGGCCCAATCGGCGCGCTGCGCCATCAATTTCTCCGGATCGATGCCGCGCGCGCGGGCTTCGTCGGCGCGCCACTCGCAGAAGTCGTCGTAGGCCTCGATCTCGAAGCGCAGGTCCTGGCGGCACAGTTCGATCATGATGGCGTCGTCGAGGAAGCCCAGCACCGGCACATCGTCGGGGATCGCGTCGTTGGGGTCGGCGAGATAGGCCAGCGCCGCCAGTACCCGCTGCCGGTCCGCGTCGGGCAGGCTGAAGCCGGCGTCGCGCGCCATCGCAATGAGCGACTCGACGCTGCCCAGCCGCTCGGCGATGAAGGGCGGCACCTTGTTGCCGCGCGTCTTGTCCAGCAATTCCTGCGCCGCGGCGATGATCTTGCCGGAGTCTGCACCCTTCACGCTGGCTTCGACCTCGCGCATGCCCTTGACGAAGAACTGGAGATCGTCGTCGCTCAACTGGATGTTGATATCCATCGGCATGGCGGAATCCTCGGTCTGGCGGCTGAATGCGCCAGACTAGCGACAGGCTCCGGCGGCGTCAATCGGTCACAAGATTCCCTGTATGCCCGCCCCGAAGGCGGTGATGAAACGGGTGACGATGGCGGTCAGCGACAGATTGACCTGGGGGAAGTCGCCGACCGGCTCCCAGTTTTCCAGGAAGTCCGGGGCGGTGGCGGGCACGGGCGTGCCGCCGGGCTTCAACTGGTAATCGGTGGCGTAGGCCCACGGCCAGATGTCGAAGATCGGCAGGCTGCGCGAGACATCACCGATGGCCTGGCTGACGTCGCCGATGATGGGAATCGGACGCCGCGGCGCCACCAGCCACGCGTTCTGCGGTGCGGCGTCGCGCAGGATCGCGTCGCGCAATTGCCGCGCGAACGCGGGGTCGTCGACGATCACGCCGCCCTCGGTGTTGTAGTCGGCCGAGCGCGGATCGAAGTTGTGCGAACCCACCATCCCGATGCGCCCGTCCACCACCAGCGATTTCGCGTGCAGGCTGATGCGCGGCCCGGGGCTGCCCGGCTCGATCGGCGCGCGGCCGCCGTGGTGCGCCGAGGATTTTTCCGAGCCGAAGCCGGACAGCCTGTAATAGTCGCCCAGCATCGCGGCGGCGTCGGCGGGATGCGGCATCAGTTCGTGGATGTGGAAACCGAAGTCCACCAGGTATTTCTTGTGGTGCTTGTACGACAACGCGTACACCGGCAGCGCGTCGGTGGACGCCAGCGAGTTGGTGGACACGATCACGTCCACCGGCGGCCGCTTCGCATGCAGCGCCTTGAAGACCTTGCCGGCGCGGCGCGTCAGGACGAGGTACGGCGTCTGCAGCACGATCTGGTCGTGCGCGTCCGACAGCATCTTCATCAGGTCGCGGGTCAGTTCGCGCGAATCCGGCCCGTGCACCGCCTCGTCCTTGGACGGCAGGTCGTAGAAGTAATCGACCAGGCCGACGTCGAGGCTGTGGTCGAGCAACTGGGTCTGCAGAAAGCCGGGATCCTCGGCTTGCGCGCGGATTCTCTCCACCCGCTGCGGATCGGCGAAGCGCGGCTCGATCCAGGGTTCCGCATCGAACGGGTGTGCCAGGATGTCGGCGTTGACGTCCTTCAGGTGGGTCAGGGGAATCGAGCGCTGGTTGTTCCAGAACAGGTCGAAGCTTTTTTCCATCTGGAGTCCTGCCACGCCCGCCACGATCACGTCACGGTCGAGGAAGTCGAGCTGCGGATCCCAGTCGTAATACTCGTTCGCATAATTGCGCCCGCCCACGATGCCGACCTCGTCGTCCACCAGGAACAGCTTGTTGTGCATGCGCTGGTTGAACTTCTTGAAGCAGCACAGCACGCTCGCGGTGTATTCCACGAAGTTGCTGCGGGCGCTGTCGAAAGTCGGGTTGTAGAGCTTGATGTGCAGGTTGGCGCTGGCACGCGCGAGCCGCGAAAGCAGTTGCGGATCGTTCAACGAACCAAGCTGGTCGGCGAGGATGCGCACCTTGACGCCACGCCGCGCGGCCTTCACCAGCTCGTCCAGCACCAGCATGCCGGCATCGTCCTTCGACCAGATGTAGGTCTGGATGTCGATGGACTTCCGCGCCGCGCGGATCAGGTTGATGCGCGCCGCCAGCGCGTTCTGGCCGATGTTGAGCAGGGTGACGGTATTGCGCGGGTGGTCCGGCGTGGACGCCGCGATCGCGCGCCCGGCCTGCGCGATGAATGGCGACGACTGCGCGCAACGGTCGGTCCGGTTGCAGTCGAGCTGGCGGTCGGCCGACAGCGCGACGATGCGATCGGCGTGCGCGATGCGGCGGGTGGACAGCGGCGCGCAACCGGCCAGCACCAGCGCGAAGGCGCAGGCAGCCCAGGCAAGTCTTGTTCGCGGACGAAACAGCATCGCGTTCGCATGATACGGGGCGCGTCAATCTCCCGCGCCCGCCGGCACCAATCTGATCCTCAAATCAAGTTCGACCTTGTCGGACAGCACGCCGCGCCACGCGCGCATGCCGAACAGCGAACGCGAAATCGCGCCGCGCACCCGGATCACGCATTCCAGCGGCTGGCGCGGGCAATCGGAGGGCAGCAACGCGAACGTCACCGGATGGCGTTCGCCGTGCAGGGTCAACAGTCCGCGCAAGATGCCGCCTTCCGTCAGTTCGGAGAGCGGGAACGGATCGGACTCGAACCGGATCACCGGATACCGCGTGGCGTCGAAGAAGCTTTTGCCCAGCGCGTGCTTGCGGTCATCGGCGTCGTCCATCTGCAGGTCGGCGACGGCGAGCGTCGCCTCGACCTCGGCGAGATCGGCGCCGATGCGGGTGTCGATCCGGCGCAGGCTGCCGTGCAAATCCGGGAACGTGCCGCGTTCGTGGGCGAACCAGAACTTGCGCACGCTGAACTGCGCCAGCGATTGCGCGGGATCGATCGGCCAGGTTTGCGTGCCGCCCGCGGGCGCAGCCGCGAGCGCGAGGCACGGCAATAGCAGCGCCAACGCCAGCGCAGCCTTCACGGCGACCAGATCAGGCGCAGTCGTCCGTGGCCGGGTTCGAGCGCGTCGTCCGCGAGTTCGATCCATGCGATCGTCGCGGGCGACATGCCGCGCGCGGCGTCGGAACGCCCTTCGGTCAGCAGCGCCAGCAGTTGTTCCATGCCGGGATTGTGCCCGACCAGCAGCACTCGCCGGGCGTCCGGCGCGTGGTTTTCGATCAGCGTCAGCAGTTCGCCCGGCGTGGCCTGGTAGATCGCGGGCAGCAGTTGCGGGACCGGCAGGCGCAACGCCTTGCCGACCGCATCGGCGGTCATCTGCGCGCGCCGCGCCGGCGAGCACAGCACCGCGTCGGGAAGTGCGCCCTGTTCGGCCAGCCACATACCCGCCGCGCGCGCCTGCGCTTCGCCGTGCAGGCTCAGCGGACGCTCGATGTCGCGACCGTCGGGACCGGCCGACATCGCTTCGGCGTGTCTCAGCAACAGCAGTTCACGCATGTCCGCGCATCCTCACTGGCCGCCGGAACCGGCGTCCGCCGGCGCGTCCAGCGGAATCTGGTTGGCGCGCAAGGTCGCGAGGATCAGGCTCAACTCGGTGCCGCCGTTGCGCGCCGTCGCCAGCCATTGCGAGGCGAGCGGCTGGTCGGTGAGCGCGCGTTGCAGCAGACCCGAATACTGGTGCACCTGCCAGGCAAGGTTCCGGCTGGCCTGGTCGTTCTGCGTCTTGTCGGCGGGATTCAGTTCACCCTGGATGTGCAGACCCACCGCGCGCGCGATCGGGCTCGAACCCCACTGCAGGGTGTGCGCGAGTTTCAGGCAATCGGCCTTGGTGCTGGCGTGTTTGGCTACGGCGTCCTTGCCGCACAACTCGACCACTGGCCCCAGGTCAGGCCGCAGGTGCGTCTGCGTCGCGTTGACGGCCACGAACAACCGCACACCTTCGCCGTTGTCCGGCTGGCCGCCGTGCGCGCCTTGCGTGGTGTCGGCCAGCGGCGGCAGCACCGTGACGGCCTTGCCGACCGCGGCCAGCGCCTTGCCGTAGTAATCGTCGTAGGTGTGCGCGGCCGCCGCCCTGGCGAGCGCCCTGCGTTCCGCCGCGGCATCCTTCTTCGCCGCAGCGAGGTCGAGATCGATCAGCCAGATCGCGGCGTTGCCGGCGGCGTGCTGTTTCAGGTACGCATCGGCTTTCGCGTTCGGGCAATCGGACTTGTCCTTGCACACGTCGAGGCGCACCCACTCGGCCGCGGGCCCGGCGCCGGCCGCGGCCGCGGCACGCTCGCTGAGCGCGTCGAAATCGAGGCCGGGCGTCTGGTTCGTGAACGGCTTGGCGAGGATCGCGGCACCCAACAGGTAATCGGATTCGGCGCGCAACGCGACCACGTTGACCAGATCGTGCTGGTACTGCTGGATCGCGTCGATGCGCTTCTGGTCCGCGGGCGAAACCTTCGGGGCGGGCCCGGCCGTGCTGGTGATGGCCGGGCTGCTCGTCGTCGCGGAAGCGGGCGCGGTGAGTTGCGCGGCGGCAGGCAGACTACTGGCGGCAATCAATGCGGCAAGGATGGCGGGGGTGGCGACAGGGCGCATGATGGGGACCGATGAGGGGATTTCGTGAAGCTAAACACGGAGGGATGAATACTTGCTGGCGGGCACGCCCGTGCGCGAGGCGCTCGCACTCAATCCTGCAAGGCTGCGCGCATGAACTCCGGCTGCGCCAGCGTAGCGCGGTGGATGGCGGCGTTGTAATAGCGCGTCGCGAACGGCTTGTTGGCCGCATCGCGTTCGCGGAAGGTTTCCAGATCGCCGCCCTTGCGCGCCAGCGTCGTGCTCCACCAGCCGGTCGGATAGCACGGTTGCGGGAACGGCAGGGTGCGGGTGGTCGAGAACCCGACCTCGCGCATCGCCTTGTGCATCGACTGGATCAGTTCCAGCAGCACCAGCGGCGATTCCGATTGCTGCACCAGGATGCCGCCTTCGCGCAGCGCGCGGAAGCAATTCGCGTAGAACTTTGCGTTGAACAAGCCTTCGGCGGGACCGACCGGGTCGGTGGAATCGACGATCACCACGTCCAGCGATGCGGGTTCTGCGTCGGCCATGTACTTGATGCCGTCGTCGAACAGCAGCTTCGCGCGCGGATCGGTGTTGGATTCGCACAGTTCCGGGAAGTGCTGTTCCGCCAGCCGCGTCACGCGCTCGTCGATGTCGATCTGCGTCACCGCTTCGACTTCCGGGTGGCGCAGCACCTCGCGCAGCGTGCCGCAGTCGCCGCCGCCGATGATCACCACGTTGCGCGGCGCCTTGTGCGTGTACAGCGCCGGGTGCGTCATCATCTCGTGGTACAGGAAATTGTCGCGCGTCGTCAGCATCGTGCAGCCGTCGATCACCATCAGGTTGCCCCAGTCGGTGGTCGCGTACACCTCGATGTGCTGGAACGGCGTTTGTTCGTCGGCGAGTTTTGCGGTGATGCGATAACCGATCGACGAGCCGGAAGCCTCATGCTGCTCGGTGAACCAGTTGGACGGCATGCCGGGAATCCTGTTGGAGAACCGCCGATTGTAATGGCCGGACCGGACCCGGGCGTTACAATGGCGGAAGTCGATCCCGCGGCGACGGTGGCTTCCGATCGACCACTCCTGCGCGTCAAGGCCCGCCGCTGCGACGTTCCGCCCCTCGTTATCCGGAGAACCACGATGACGAACGCCTGGAACATCGATGCCGCCCGCGCCACTTATTCCGTCGCGCACTGGAGCGACGGTTACGTCGATATCGGCGACGACGGCCGCGCCGTGATGCGCCCGCGCGGTGCGGACGGCCCCGCGATCGCGCTGGACGATGCGGTCAAGCAAGCAAGGCAACTCGGCCTGCGCCTGCCGCTGCTGCTGCGCTTCCCGGACATCCTGCTGGATCGCCGCGCGCGCCTGCGCGAAGCGTTCGCGGGCGCGATGCGCGTGCATGGCTATGCGGGCGGCTACACCGCGCTGTACCCGATCAAGGTCAACCAGCAGCGCGCGGTCGCGGGCACGCTGGCGCAGGGTCCGCAGTCGCCGCGCGCGGCGGACACGGGATTCGGGCTGGAAGCCGGCTCCAAGCCGGAACTGCTGGCGGTGCTGGGCCTCGCGCAGCCGGGATCGCTGGTGGTGTGCAACGGTTACAAGGACGCCGAATACATCCGCATCGCGTTGATCGGGCGCAAGCTCGGGATCGACGTGGTGATCGTGATCGAAAAGCCGTCCGAACTCGAACACGTGATCGCGGAATCGAAGGCGCTGGGCGTCGAGCCGAAACTCGGCGTGCGCGTGCGGCTGGCGTCGCTGGGCGCCGGCAAGTGGCAGAACACCGGCGGCGACAAGAGCAAGTTCGGGCTGACACCGACCCAGTTGCTGGCGCTGGTCGCGCGCCTGCGCGAAGCGGAGCTGACGCACACCATGCACCTGCTGCACTTCCACATGGGTTCGCAGATTTCCAACCTGCGCGACATCGCGTCCGGGATGCGCGAGGCGGTGCGGCATTTCGCCGAACTGCGCGCGCAGGGCTTGCCGCTGGATCACGTGGACGTCGGCGGTGGGCTCGGCATCGATTACGAAGGTACGCGTTCGCGCGGCGAATGTTCGATCAACTACGACCTCGACCAGTACGCCAATGCCGTCGTCGCGCCGCTGGCCGCCGCCTGCGCGGAATGGAACCTGCCGCCGCCCCGCGTGCTCACCGAATCCGGCCGCGCGATGACCGCGCACCACGCGGTCCTGGTGGTCAACGTCAGCGAGGTCGAAGCCGCGCCGGACGGCGCGCTGCCGCCCGCTACTGACAACGAAGCGCCAGTGCTGCTTGCATTGCGCGACACCCTGGCGGCGCTGGGCACGCGGCCAGTGCGCGAGGTGTGGCAGGACGCGCAGCAATACCTGCACGAAGGCGAGCTGCTGTACGCGCAGGGCGTACTGGCCCTCGCGCAGCGCGCGAAACTCGACGCGCTGTTCCATGCGATCGCACTGGGCGTGCGCGCGCGCCTCCGGCCCGACGAGCGTTCGCACCGCGAGATCATCGACGCGCTCGACGTGAAGCTGGTGGACAAGTATTTCTGCAACTTCTCGGTGTTCGAATCGATTCCCGACGTGTGGGCGATCGACCAGATTTTCCCGATCATGCCGCTGACGCGTCTGGATGAACAACCGACCCGTCGCGGCACGCTGGCCGACCTCACCTGCGACTCCGATGGGCGCGTGGACACCTACGTCGAATCCGGCGACCTCGACGTCAGCCTGCCGCTGCACGAACTGCGCAAGGGCGAACCGTACCGGCTGGGTATCTTCCTGGTCGGCGCATACCAGGAAACCCTGGGCGACATCCACAACCTGTTCGGCGATACCGACGCGGTAAACGTACGCATCGACGGCGACGGCTTCACGCTGGACGGCGCGCGCCGCGGCGACTCCGCCGACATGCTGCTGGATTACGTCGGCTACAAACCCGACGACCTGCGCGCGGCGTACCGCGAAAAGATCGCCGCAGCGGGTTTGCAGGACAACGACGCGCAACGCGTCGAAGCCGCGCTGGAAGCGGGGCTTACCGGCTACACCTACCTGCGTGAAGCCTGATTGTCGGCGGCCACATGTGGCGTGGTATTCTTACGTTACAGATATCGATATTGTACGAGTAAGACTGTGACCACAACCGCCACGCTTTCATCGAAATTCCAAATCTCCATTCCCAAGGCCGTGCGGGAAGAACAGCACTGGAAGGCCGGTCAGGAATTCGTGTTCATCCCCAAGGGCAAGGGCGTACTGGTGATGCCGGTACCGGAGTGGAAGCAGCTCGCTGGCCTCGCGAAAGGCGCGAAAACCGGCGGTTACCGCGATCGCTCGGATCGCGCCTGATGCGCGTCGTCGACACCTCGGCATGGATCGAATGGCTGGTCGACAGCGCGCTCGGCAGAAAGCTCGCCGCAGAGATTCCTGCCCGGGAACAGTGCATTGTGCCGACCTTGGTACAACTGGAGTTGTCCAAGTGGCTGGCGCGTGAAACCGACGAGGATCGCACCGATCAGGTAATCGCGTACACGCAAAAGTGCATCGTCGTGCCGATGGACACGCGCATTGCCTTGCTTGCGGCCGACCTGTGCCGCGAGCACAAGCTGGCGACCGCCGACGCCATCGTTTACGCCACGGCACGCGAACAGGACGCCGACGTGCTCACCTGCGATGCGCATTTCGCAAAATTGCCGGACGTCGTGTATTTCAGGAAATCCACCTGATCCGCCCATGCAGCGGGCGCGCGGGATTCACCCTACGACGCGGACGGAATGGGGTAGGTGACGGCGGGTTTGTCTTTGGCGTACTGCTGCTGCAGCGCCTGAAAACCCGCATCGTTGCGGACCGGATCCCAAAGCGGATCCAGCCACAACAAAACAGGCGCATAGGTATTCCCGACGCCGGGCGTTGCCAGTGCCTTGGCGAGCAAGGGCACGGCAAGATCCGGACGGTGGACTTGGGCATAGAGCTGGGCATTCGCGATCATCATCGCCGGGCCGTAAACATGGTCGTGAATGTTGGCGACAATAGCCAGGGACTTGGCGATGGAGTCCAGTCCTGCCGCGGCCTGGCCGAGCCCGATTTGCGTATTGGCAAGCTGATTCCACACGAACGCCAGATTGATGCCTTGCTGCATCTTGAGCTGCCCGCGCAGCAGCGGCAGGGCTTTCGCATACAGCGGACGGGCTTGGGCCATGTCGCCCATCAGCCAGTACACATTGGCCTGCTGCATCGGTTTGAAGCCGCCACTGCCGGTTCCGAAGTTGTCAGGCGTATCCGGCACACTGTCCAGCAGCGTGAGTGCTTCGCGGTATTTGCGCTGATTGATAAGCAGTCCAACGCGCTGGAGCTTCAACGCCGGCGCGTCGCCCTGTACCACGGCCAATGCGCGAGGAATATCACCGGAGCTCAACAGGACCGCATTGGAATAGGCCGTCTTGGCGTTGAGGTTGTCGGGATCCAGCGCCAGAGCGCGCTGGAAGGCGTTTTCAGCATCCGCAAAGCGGCTCGCTTGCATGTTGGTCAGGCCGAGTTCAAAGGCCAATGCCGAGTTGCGCGGATCGAGTGCCAGCGCCTGCTGCAATGAGGTGATCGCGTCATCGAAACGGCCCTGCCGACGCTGCACGAAGCCTTGCGCTGCGAGCGCGTCGGCATCGTTGGGTTTGAGCTTGAGCGCGGCCCCGAAGGCTTGCAGCGCAGCGGCGAAATCGCCGCGGCCCCAGTATTCGCTGAAACCGATGGCAAGTCGGGCCGCGGCCAGGTCCGGCTGCAGTTGCAGCGCACGTTCGGCATCCGCGCGCGCCTGTCGGTTGAGCTGCTGCACATCCTCGCCGCCGCCGCCGAACCAGGCGAGTTGGCTTTCGTTGAAGGACAGCCGCGCCCAGGCAAGCGCGAACTTCGGATCCTGCTCCACGGCCTGCCGGTACAAGGGAATCGCGGCTTTCCAGCTCGCGGTGTCGTAATTGGTGACTCCCTTGTTAGCCTGATACTCGGCGCGCAGGAAGGAGTCGTAGGCCGCGCGGTTCTTCGTCGGCACCGCGGCGAGGCTCGCCGCTTGCGCGGGCGAGAGCCTGGTCTGCAACGCCGTCGCAATCTGCTGTGCCACGTCGCCCTCGACGCCGAACACGTTGTCCAGAGTGCGGGTGTAGCTTTCCGCCCAGATGTGGGCGTCGGTACGGGAATCGATCAACTGCACGTTGATCAGCACCTGACTGCCGGCCTTCTGCACCGAGCCTTCGAGGATGGTCGCGACGTCGAGCTGCTGACCGATGGTCTTCAAGTTCTGCGGATGGCTGCCGTATTGCATCGTCGAGGTGCGCGAGATGACTTTGAGCTCGCCGATGTCGGCCAGCTTGGTCAGGACCAGATCCTGCATGCCCGCCACGAAGTAGGCATTGTCCTTGTCGTTGGAGAGGTTCTCGAACGGCAGCACCGCGATGGACTTGGCGGGAGCGGATTGCGTGACAGCCGCGGCGGTGGCGGATGCCGCGGACGCGGCATCGGGATTCGCAACACGGGGCAGGTGCCGCACCGCATACAACCGCCAGCCAAGGAATGCCACCGCCAGCACCAGCACCACCACGATCGTGGTGTTGAGCTTGCGGCCGATCTGGCGATGTTCGTGTTCCGGGCGCGCCTCGGGCGAGCCGGCCGGCGCGGTGCGGCGGATGCCTTCGGGCGTCAGTTCATAGACCCATGCAAACACCACCGCGACCACGAAACCGATCGCGAGCAGGATCACCACCAGCCGTACCGCCCAGTTGGGAATGTTGAAGAACGGAAAGACCTGCGTGGCGACCTGCACCAGCAGCCAGCCGGCGATCGCGTACGCGACGGCAACGCGCCAGACGTGGCGGCGTTTCAGCTCTTCGAAGAAGCCGGACTTGTCGGTTGCCACCGTGCGTCGGGATTCCCCGCCGGCGACAGGCCGGCTTCCACGTGCGGAGTCTATCGCCAATCGGCAGGCGGGATGCAAGTGGCAAAATCGCGCGCAAACAAGGCGCAGCATGGGACACGCGTGCGCCTGCCTACCGGGTAGGAGGGCTGGAAGGCCCGACCGACCACGGAGCTCTCGGCCATGGATGGCAGCTTCAGTCGCGGCTTCCGCCGCTCCTACGGATCCCGCGCGACCTGCAGCCCCGCCGCCGACTGGCTGACCGGCATCACTTCGATGCGGTTGATGTTGAGGTGCGATGGCAGGTTGGCGACCCACCACACGGTGTCGGCGATGTCGCGGCTGGTGATCGGATGCGCGCCTTGGTAGAGCTTGTCCGATGCGGCCTGATCGCCGCCGGTGCGCACCAGGGTGAATTCGGTTTCCGCCATGCCGGGCTCGATGCTGGTCACGCGCACGCCGGTGCCGTGCAGGTCGCAGCGCAGGCCGGCCGAGAATTGGGTGACGAAAGCCTTGGTGCCGCCATACACGTTGCCGCCGGTGTAGGGATAACTGCCGGAAATCGAGCTGATGTTGACGATCGCGCCGCGGCGCTCGATCAATCCCGGCAACAGCAGCCGCGCGATGGTCGCGAGCGCGGTGACGTTGGTGTCGATCATCTGCCGCCATTGCGCGAGGTCGCAGTCCTGCGCCTTCGCGGTGCCGAGCGCGAGGCCGGCGTTGTTGACCAAAAGGTCGATGCCGCGGAAATTTTCCGGCAGCGCATCCAGCGCGGCACGCAACGCGGCTTCGTCGCGGATGTCGAACGCGGCGGTGTGCACGCGCTCCTTGCCGAAACGCTCGACCAGTTGCCGCAGGCGCTCGGCACGCCGCGCGAAGGCGATCACGCGCCAGCCGTTTTCCGCGAATTGCGCCGCGATCGCGGCGCCGAAACCGGCCGAGGCGCCGGTGACGAGGATGGTCTTGTCGGTCATGCGTTCATTGTAGGAGGCCTGGAAGGGCCGACCAACCGTCGAACAGGATCAGGCCTTGGCCTCAGGCCTTGGTCCCTTTCTGCACCGGGCCTTCCGGCCCTCCTACCTTTCTTTCAAGGGAATCGCATGGATGCCGGCGCCGGACAGTTGTTTCTGCACCGACTGCAATTGCGTGGCCGAGGCGAACGGCCCGATCTGCACGCGGTTCCAGACCTTGCCATCCAGGGTGATCGATTGCACATGCGCGGTGAAGCCCTGCAGGGCGAGTTGCGCCTTCATCGCTTCGGCCTTGCCCGCGTCGGGATAGGAGCCGACCTGCAGGACATAGCCGCCGCCTTGCGAAGCGGTAGAAGCGGCGGCGCTGGCCGGCGCGGAAGCGCTGGCATTGTTGGCGGCCGCGGCTTTCTGCTGTTCGGCTTTCGCCATCGCCGACAGTTCGGCATTCGGAATCACGACTTCCTTCTCGGGCAGCACCTTGTAGAAGTCGAATTGCGAGCCGCTCGACGCCGCGCTGCTGCCGGCGATGCCGGGCGAACTGCCCTGTTCCGCGACCGCGTTGGGATTGGCCTGCGGCTGGTCGTTGCGGCGCAGGCTGGGCAGGTGCCGGCTCGCGAACGCGAACAGGATCAGGCCGACCACCACGCCTGCGAGAAACAAGGCCCAGCCGGGAATGTTCGGGCCACCGTTGCGTACCGCCTGCCTGCCGTTGCGTTGCGTTGCCACTGCCAACCCTCGTATGCCTGTCTTGTACGGATGGACTCGTGCGGTCCGCGGGGATCGCTTCGGTCATTCCACGGGAAAAGAAAAACGCCTCACATCGATTCGGGCGCCAAAACGCCCAGCATGCCGAGTCCATTGGCAAGCACCTGCCGGGTCGCGTACGCCAGCGCCACGCGCGCATTGCGCAGGTCCTCGTCGTCGACCAGGAACTGCTCGGCGTTGTACCAGACATGGAACGCGCCGGCCAATTCGCGCAGATATTGTGCCAGCAGATGCGGCTCGTGGTTGTCCGCCGCGGCCTCGACCGTTTCCGGGAAACGTGAAATCCCGACCATCACCGCGCGCGCGTGCTCGCCGTCCAGCCGGTCGAGGTGCTTCAACGCGTGGAGTTCCTCGAACACGATGGAACGCTCGTGCATCTGGCGCTGCACCGAGCACACCCGCGCGTGCGCGTACTGGATGTAATAGACCGGGTTGTCGTTGGTCTGCGAGCGTGCGAGGTCGATGTCGAACACCAGTTGCGAGTCGCTCTTGCGCGCGATCAGGAAATAGCGCGTCGCATCCAGCCCCGCCATGTCGATCAGGTCGCGCAGGGTGACGTAGGAACCGGCGCGCTTGGAAATCTTCACTTCCTCGCCGCCCTTCACCACCGTCACCATCTGGTGCAGCACGTATTCGGGCCAGTCCTTCGGAATCCCGATGTCGAGCGCCTGCAGGCCCGCGCGCACGCGCGCGAGCGAGCCGTGGTGATCGGCCCCGAGCTCGGTGATCGCACGCTTGTAGCCGCGTTCCCACTTCGACAAGTGATAGGCGACGTCCGGCACGAAATACGTGTAGGTGCCGTCGGACTTCCGCATCACGCGGTCCTTGTCGTCGCCGAATTCGGTGGCGCGCAGCCACAGCGCACCGTCGGCTTCGTAGGAGTGTCCCTGCGCGGCGATGCGATCGACCACCTGCTGCACCTTGCCATCGGTGTACAGCGAGGATTCGAGGAAGTACACGTCGAACGCGACGCCGAACGCGCGCAGGTCGGCGTCCTGTTCGCGGCGCAACCAGGTCACCGCGAAGCGGCGGATCGCGTCGAGGTCGTCGGGGTTCTTCGACGCGGTGATGCGCTCGCCGCCGGCCTCGACCGCGGCGCCAGCGAGGTAATCGCGCGCGACGTCGCGGATGTAGTCGCCGCGGTAGCCGTCGGCCGGCCAGCGCGGATCGTCCGGTTCGATGCCCTGGATCCGCGCCTGCACCGACAGCGCGAGATTGTTGATCTGCGCACCGGCGTCGTTGTAGTAGAACTCGCGATAGACCTTCCAGCCGGTCGCCGAATACAGCCGCGCCAGCGTGTCGCCGATCGCCGCGGCGCGCGCGTGGCCGACGTGCAGCGGGCCGGTCGGATTGGCCGACACGAATTCGATGCCTACCGCGCGACCGGCTCCGGCACGGCTGTGGCCGTAGCGCGCGCCTTCATGCAGCACGCGGCGGATTTCCCCGCGCCACGCGGCATCGGTGAGGAAAAAATTGATGAAACCCGGTCCCGCGATCTCGACGCGTTCCACCAGGTCGCTGGGTGGCAGCGCACCCGCGATGACCCCGGCGATGTCGCGCGGCTTGCGGCCCAGGGTTTTCGCCAGCAGCAGCGCCGCGTTGCAGGCGAAGTCGCCGTGTTCACGCGAGCGGGTGCGCTCGATCACGAACGCGGGCGGCGGCGCATCGAACGCGCCGTCGCGACGCAACTGGTCGAGCGCGTGCAGCAACAGCTCGCGGAGGGCGTCTTTCACGGGTTCCGGTCAGGCGAACGGCGATCCGTCATCGTAGCGCAGCGCCGATTCGCGGCCAAATCCAAGGCTGTGGATAACCTGGTGGATATTCTGGAAGGCATGGCTCTGGAAGCGGCGATTTCCGGGGCATTCCACGACGAGTCAGTTTGAAATAGCCTTTGCATTCAATTTGATGCATGTTGTTTAACGAAAGTGCAATAAAAGCCGTTGCCAACCGCTTGTGATCCCGTGCTGTGAATAACTGCGGATGGGGCAGGCACCAGTTGTCAAGCACCGGACACGTCGGCGACGGCTCCGGAACCTGCGCGGACTCAAATCAGCCCGCGCGCGGCCATCGAGGTCGGCTCGCCCGCACCGACCACCAGATGGTCGAGCACCCGTACCCCGACCAGTTGCAGGGCGTCGCGCAACTGGTGGGTGATGTTGCGGTCGGCGGCGGAGGGTTCGGCCACGCCGGAGGGGTGGTTGTGGGCCAGGATCACCGCCGCGGCATTGTGCTTCAGCGAAGCGCGCACCACTTCGCGCGGATGCACCGAGGCGCCGTCCAGCGTGCCGCGGAACAATTCCTCGAACGCCAGCACCCGATGCCGGTTGTCCAGGAACAGGCAGGCGAAGACTTCGTAGGGTTTGTGCGCGAGCTGCGCTTTCAGGAACGCCGCACTGTCGCGCGGGCTGACCAGCGCGGGTCGCGCCGCGAGTTCTTCGCCGAGGCAGCGCCGCGCCAGTTCCAGCGCCGCGACCAGGCGCGCGCGCTTGGCGGGTCCCAGCCCCGGCATCTCGGCGAGATCGCTTTTCAGCAACGCGTTCAATCCGCCGCTGCGCGCCAGCAGGTCGCGGCCCATGTCCACTGCGCTGCGGCCGCGAATGCCGCTGCCCAGCAGGATCGCCACCAGCTCCGCGGCGGTCAACGCACCGGCGCCGCGCGCCAGCAGCTTTTCGCGGGGACGTTCGTCACTCGGCCATTCCCTGATGCTCATGTCGTCGCTCCGTTCGCATGGATGCCCATCCGCCCACGCGCCGCGGACGAACGTGCAAACAATGAATCCTCAGGCACGCCAGCGGCAGCAGTGCGCGGGGCAGATTCCGGTAAGCTAATCGCCGGTTTGCCTGTCAGCGGTTGCCGACATGAGTGCCAGGGATCATCGACACGTCCTGCTCGGGGTGTCCGGGGGCATCGCCGCCTACAAGGCGTGCGAGGTGGTGCGCCGCCTGCGCGATACCGGCGCCGAAGTGCGCGTGGTGCTGACCGGGAACGCCGAGCGCTTCGTCACCGCACTGACGTTCCAGGCACTTTCCGGCCAGCCGGTGCGCCACGGCTTGTGGAATGCCGAAGCCGAGATGGGCATGGGCCACCTCGAACTCGCGCGCTGGGCCGACGCGATCCTGATTGCGCCGGCCTCCGCCGACATGCTGGCGAAACTCGCGCATGGCTTCGCCGATGATCTGCTTTCGACGCTGTGCCTCGCCGCGACCGCGCCGCTCGCGGTGGCGCCGGCGATGAACCACCGGATGTGGTTGCACCCGGCGACGCAGGCCAACGTCGCAACCCTGCGCGCACGCGGCGTCGCGATCCTCGGCCCCGCCAACGGTCCGCTCGCGGAAGGCGAGTCGGGACCAGGACGCATGCTGGAACCACAGCAACTGGTGCAGGCGTTGCTGGCGCCGGGCGGCACGCATGTCGCCTGATGCATCGCTCGCCGGACTCAAGGTCGTGATCGACGCCGGCCCGACCTACGAGGACATCGACCCGGTGCGTTTCCTCGGCAACCGCAGTTCCGGCAAGATGGGTTTCGCGGTCGCCGCCGCGGCCGCGGCCGCTGGCGCGGAAGTGACACTGATCGCGGGCCCGGTGAGCTTGCCGACACCCGCCGGCGTCGCACGCCGCGTCGACGTGCGCAGCGCGTTGCAGATGCGCGACGCGGTAATGCGGGCGATCCCTGGCGCCGACATCTTCATCGCCACCGCCGCGGTCGCCGACTGGCGCGTGGCCGAGTACTCGTCGCGCAAGATCAAGAAGGGGCCGTCCGGCGCGCCGGTGCTGGAACTCGTGGAGAATCCCGACATCCTCGCCGAAGTCGCGGCGCTCGATCCGCGCCCGTTCGTGGTGGGCTTCGCCGCCGAAACCGACCACGTGGCCGAACACGCACGCGCCAAACTCGAACGCAAGCAACTCGACATGCTGGCCGCCAACCACGTCGATGAAACCGTCGGCATCGGTGCCGACGACAACGCGCTGGACCTGATCTGGCCGGGCGGCGACGAGAGCCTGCCACGTGCGTCGAAACCCGAGTTGGCGAAGGCGCTGGTCGCGCGCATCGCCGCCCGTTATCGCGCGCAGGCCCACGCATGAGCGCAACCGTGGTCGTCGTGGAACTGAAACGCCTCGACCCGCGCCTCGGCGACGGCATTCCGCTGCCCGCTTATGCCACCGACGGCAGCGCCGCGATGGACCTGCGCGCCGCGCCGGAAGCCGCCATCACGCTGGCGCCCGGCGACAGCGCGCTGGTGCCGACCGGGCTTGCGATCCACATCGCCGATCCCGGCTGGTGCGCGCTGATCCTGCCGCGCTCCGGTCTCGGCCACAAGCACGGGCTGGTGCTGGGCAACCTCACCGGCCTGATCGACGCGGACTACCAGGGCCCGCTGATGATCTCGTGCTGGAACCGCGGCAACGCGCCCTTTACCATCCAGCCGGGCGACCGCATCGCGCAGTTGGTGGTGATGCCGGTGGCGCGCGTGGCGTGGCGGATGGTGGGAGACTTCGCACCAAGCGAGCGTGGCGCCGGCGGGTTCGGCTCCACCGGGGTTGCGTGACATGGACAACGAATCGACGGCCACACGGAAGAGATCTGCAGACGTGCAGGCAGCGGCGCGCGCCGTCGGCGCACGCTTCAGCCTGCGCCGCGGCATCGCCGAGATTGCCGCCGACCTCGCGCTCGCATTGGGCACCCTGCTGGCGCTGTTCGGCCTGTTCATGGGTTGGCAGGCGTGGCTGCTGACGCGCCAGACCTCCGACGCCGAGGCGCTGGCGCAAGTGCGGCAGGATGCCGCGCAGAAGATCGCGCTGATCATCGCGGACGAACGCGCCCAGGTGGCCAGGGCACTCGGTCAGCCCGGGCTGGCTGCGCAACTCGCCGCCGGCGACGACGACGCCACGCGCAGCGCGGTCGCGCAGCGCATCAAGGCGGACCTGCAGGGCGCGCAGGCGGTGGCGCTGTACAGCAGGCAGCTCAACGAGGTGCTGCACGGCAATCTGCAGCAACTCGGTTATGCGCGCGCGGCGCAACTGATGTCGGCGCTCAGCGACGGCGACATCGGCGCGGCGCAATCGCCGGTCTCGCACGTGGTGAGTTTCGCCGGCCCCATCATGGGTTCCGACGGCAAGCCGCTGGCGTGGGCGACGATCGATTTCCCGGATACGCCGTTGCGCAGCGTGCTGGACGGCGCGCATGTCCGCGCGGGCCGGCTCGACCTGCGCCAGAGCACCAAATCCGGCGACATCGTGCTCGTCAGCGCCGGCGCCGCCGGCCTGTCCAGCGCCGACGATCCGGGCGTGGCCGTGCCGCACAGCCAGTTCCGCATCACCTCCGCGCCGCCGCAGTTCTGGCTGCCGGTCACGCAGTCGTTGGCGTTCGCGCTGGGGCTGGCCGTTGCGACGTTCCTGATCGGAGTCCTCCTGTTGTGGTCGCGTCCGCGCTTGCGCGCGCAGCTCGGCGGCGCGCCGGTGCACGACGAACCGGTGCTGTCCGAAGTCCTCGCGGCGACGCCGGCCCCGCTAAGGCCTGCGGCCAAATCCGCGACGGCCGCGAATCCGGGAACGCCTGCCGCGGCCGCCGCGCAGGACGATCCGATTCCCGACCGCGGCATCTTCCGCGCCTACGACATCCGCGGCGTGGTCGGCCAGACGCTCACCGAGGGCGTCGCGCGCCAGCTCGGCCGCGCGATCGGCAGCGCGGTGCGCGACAAGGACCTGCACGAAATCGTGGTTGGGCGCGACGGACGCCTGTCCGGGCCGGACCTATCCGGCGCGCTGATCGAAGGCCTGCGCGAAACCGGCGTGGACGTGGTCGACATCGGCGCGGTGCCGACGCCGGTCAGCTACTTCGCCGCGTACCAGCTCAACACCGGTTCGTGCGTGTCGGTCACCGGCAGCCACAACCCGCCCGACTACAACGGCTTCAAGATCGTGATCGGCGGCGAAACCCTGGCCGAGACCGCCATCCAGGACCTCTACCACCGCATCGCCGACCAGCGCTTCGCCGCGGGCCGCGGCTCGCTGCGCCAGTACGACATCACCGCCGAATACATCGACCGCATCGCCGCCGATATCCAGACCGGGCGCGCGCTGAAAGTGGTGGTGGATTGCGGCAATGGCATCGCCGGCAACACCGCGCCGGGCGTGGTGCATGCAATCGGCTGCGAACCGGTGCCGCTGTACTGCGAGGTCGACGGCACCTTCCCGCACCACCACCCCGATCCATCCGAACCCGAGAACCTCGCCGACCTGATCCTGATGGTGCAGAAAACCGGCGCCGACCTCGGTCTCGCTTTCGACGGCGACGGCGATCGCCTCGGCGTGGTCACGAAGGACGGCGAGATCATCTACCCCGACCGCGTGCTGATGCTGTTCGCGCAGGACGTACTGACCCGCAATCCCGGCGCCACGATTCTTTATGACGTCAAATGCACGGGACACCTGCAGCCTCTGATCCTGAAAGCCGGCGGCAGCCCGCTGATGTGGAAGACCGGACACTCGCTGATCAAGGCCAAGATGAAGGAAACCGGCGCACAACTCGCCGGCGAGATGAGCGGGCATTTCTTTTTCCGCGAGCGCTGGTACGGCTTCGACGATGGCGTCTACGCCGCCGCGCGCCTGCTGGAAATCCTGGCCGACGATCCCGAAGGCCGCACGCCCGAGGAAATCTTCGCCACGCTGCCGAAGGGCGTGTCCACGCCCGAACTCCACATCCCGATGCAGGAAGGCCAGAACCATCCCTTCATTACGCGCTTCCGCGAACGCGCGCAATTCGACGGCGCGCGTATCACCACCATCGACGGCGTGCGCGCCGACTGGCCGGACGGCTGGGGGCTGGTGCGTGCCTCCAACACCACGCCGGTGCTGGTGCTGCGCTTCGATGCCGACGATGCCGACGCGCTGAAGCGTATCCAGGATGCGTTCCGCGCACAGTTGCTGGCGTGTGACAGCACGCTCGCGTTGCCGTTCTGACGCGACCTTCCCCTCTCCCTCCGGGAGAGCCGCCATCCATGGCCAAGAGCTCCGTGGTGCCCCGAAGGGGCGGGTGAGGGTACGCACCTTGCGCAATGCTACCGCTCGCCATCCCGGCGATAGCCGGAATTGACAATGCCGTCATTCCGGGGCCGCGCACAGCGCGGAACCCGGAATCCATTTTGACTTTCTTTACGCGGGCAAGGCTCGACTTCCCTATCTTTCCCGCGCCATCCAACAGTACCATTCATCGCTTTGTCGACGGCCATCCATGATCCGCATCCGAAGTCTCCGAAAGCCTATCCGCCGTGATAACGTTTGGCGCCTCGAAAACGGGGCGCAATGCCGGTTTCGCCTCACGGGGCCATGTCACAGAGCCCCACCGCCTCAAGCGGTCACCAACGTTCTGCACTTTTCAGAGGTTGATCCATGAACACTGCAGCGGTGAATAACGCTTCCGAATCCAGGAAGGCGGTTTTTCGCAGGTTGGTCGAGATATATGCCACCGGCAATTTGTCCGCGCTGGATGAAGTGATTGCTCCCGACTATGTTGGGCACGCGTCGGCGGGCGATCGCGACTTCGAAGGGTTTCGACAAAGCATTTTGTACTTTCACAACCTCTTCATCTATGACGAAGACTCGTTCCAGGTCAACGACCAGTTCGTGGAGGGCGAGAAGGTTGCCACGCGCATGACGGCACACGTCAAAGTGCGCGCGACCGGAGAACCCATCACGCTGATTGGCATCAATCTCGCGCGCATCGTGGACGGCAAGATCGTGGAAGAGTGGAACACATGGGAGCAGCTTCAGTCCTCAAAGCACCCGGATAAAAGTGAGGCCTAACGAGCCGGTCAACCGGACGTGCCGGGACATAGCTTCTCGTTCACCTACACCGGTGCGGTGCGCCGGTTATCTCCAACGTTAGGCCGCAGGCGATGCCCTCGACGCCGTTTTGCCAAGCTACACTCAAGACACCATCCAGGGTGAGGTGCACAGACGTGAAACCTTTGACGAATGTGCTCGTGGCGATTGTGCTGGGTTGTTCGCTTTCCCTGTCGGCGTACGCGCAGCAGGCGCGCTGGGGCAAACCAGGTGAAGCGACGGTCAAGCTGATCAAGGCCAGTGAAAAAATGTGGCTGGATGCGGACTGCAGTCCGCAGCCGGGCCTCAAGGATGTCTTTGCCGACGATTTCCAGGGCACGTCTCCGAGCGGCGAACGCTACGGCAAGAAGGATGCGATTGCCACGCCCAATCCCCCGGCCACCGACTGCCGCTTGGGTGATATCACCGTGCACTTTTTCGGCGATGCCACTGCACTGGTCTATGGCAGCGAAAGCAGCCTGCGCACCAACGCGAACGGCAAGGTGGAAAAACGTTGCCTGGTTTGGACCGACACCTGGCTCAAACGCTCCAGTCGCTGGCAGATCGTGGCGGCACAGGACACCCAGGTTCGTTGCAAATAACCTGGCAATGCCTCCGAACGGGCGTCCACCATGTTCCCGGGCTGTACAGTAGAAGGCGGGTTATCACCCGCCTTACTGGGACAGGCCATGGATGGCCGGCAACGAAGCGATGAACGCGCCGTCGCGTGACGCCGAGCATCGCAGCGCCAAGCGGGAGCAAGACGCGCATGTTCGAGGCCATGGATGCGCGACTAAATCGGCAGGGACTGCCGATTTGAACGCCGAAAGTAGCCCGCTCGCCGGTAGGCGAGCGGAACCAAGACAGGGATGTCGACTGATACGACGCAATGGGTCGTACCCTCACCCGGCGCTACGCGCCACCCTCTCCCAAAGGGAGAGGGAACGACAAACGCGTCAGGACGCCGGCGGCGTCGCGCCCGAGAACTTCACCGCCTCGGCACCGGTGATCGGCCCGGCGACGTGGGCCTGGTCGCTGATATAGAGCTTCACCGGGCGTTCGAAGTCGAGCGGTCCGTTCACGGTGGCGCCGGGGCCGATGGTGATGGTCGGGATGTTGTTGCTGCCGAAGTGGATGCCGAACACGCCGTTGTCGTTCGGTTTCTTCACCTTGATGCCGCCGTCGACCACCGCGTTGCCGGTGATGTCGATGTCGCCGTTGACGGTGGTGATGCCCTTGCCGACATGGGCGCCGTCGATGTTGATGTGGCTGTTGACGTTGGTCAGCGCGCCGTTCACGGCCGAGCCGGACGCAAGGTTGAGGTCGCCGTTCACCGCCGTCACGTTGCCCGACACCGTGGCGTCGTTGCCGAGGGTGATGCTGCCGTTGACGGTGTCCACGCTGCCCGCGGTGGCGTGCTGGGCGAGCTTGACGTGGCCGTTCACGGTGGTCGCTTCGC
The DNA here is from genome assembly GCA_030123585.1 of Rhodanobacteraceae bacterium. Lineage (NCBI taxonomy): Bacteria > Pseudomonadati > Pseudomonadota > Gammaproteobacteria > Lysobacterales > Rhodanobacteraceae > Rhodanobacteraceae bacterium. The sequence goes on along the minus strand of CP126120.1, from coordinate 2,419,691 downwards.
CGACCTGCGCGCCTTCGCCGATCTCGATCGAGCCGTTGACGGTGGAAGCCTTGTCGGCCCTGGCCTTGGCCTGGACATGCACCGATCCGTTGACGGTGCTGGCGTCGGAGACGCTCGAGCCCGCCGCGACATCGACCGAACCGTTGACGCCGCTCACGCAAGCGCCGAGTGCAAGCGGCAGGGCCAGCAAGGCGAGGGCGAGGGAACAAAGACGTGCGGATCGCATGGGAAGCCTCCTGCGCGGTGCGTGTTGATCAGGGTCGATCGTGCCCGACTATTGTGGTGTCGACAATAGGCCAGAATAACCATGACAACTGTCAGGTCGCCGTTGTCGAACCGCTACAATAAGCGTTTTCGTTCACGCGGATCCGTCGTCATGCCCACCCTCGTGATGATTCGCCACGGCCAGTCGCTGTGGAACAAGGAAAACCGCTTCACCGGCTGGGCCGACATCGACCTCACCGAGCAGGGCCGCGCCGAGGCGCGCGAGGCCGGCGAGCTGCTGAAAAAGGAAGGCTACGCATTCGACGTCGCGCACACCTCGGTGCTGACCCGCGCGGTACACACCTTGTGGGGCGTGCAGGACGCGATGGATCTGGCGTGGTTGCCGGTCGTCACCGACTGGCGCTTGAACGAACGCCACTACGGCGCGCTGACCGGCTTGAACAAGGCCGAGATCGCGGCAAAGCACGGCGACGAACAGGTGCACATCTGGCGACGCAGCTACGACGTGCCGCCGCCGCCGCTGGATCCGAAGGACAACTTCTGCGCGAACGATCCGCGCTACGCGAAACTCGACCCCGCGCAGATTCCGCTGACCGAATGCCTGAAGGACACCGTGGCGCGGGTACTGCCGTACTGGCACGAGGTGCTGGCGCCCGCGATCCGCGCGGGCCAGCGCGCGCTGGTGTCGGCGCACGGCAACTCGATGCGCGCGCTGGTGAAATACCTCGACGGCATTTCCGACGCCGACATCACCGGCCTCAACATCCCGAACGGCGTGCCGCTGGTGTACCGCTTCGATGACGCGCTGCAACCCGTCGAGCATTTCTACCTGGGCGATGCGGATGCGATCGCGGCCAAGGCTGCGGCGGTGGCGGCGCAGGGGCGGGCCAGGTAGGAGGGCCGGAAGGCCCGATTTCGTCGCGGCTTCCGCCGCTCCTACCCGGGGATGCTGGAGAGAGCCGCATTCACACCTTCGCCCGCTTCCACGGCCACGCGACCGCGAAGCTCAGCACGCCGGCGGCGGTGAGGATGATCGGCGGCCACGCGCCCAGGCGCGGCGCCAGCGCGAGGATCAACGCGGCCCCCACCAGCAGCGCGCAGCCGAACGCCCCCGCGAGGATGCGGCGCTGGATCTCGCGCGCCAGCATGTGCAGGTGTTCCAGTTCGCGTTCGCCGACCTGCAGCGGGCCGTTGCCTTCGGCCAGCGCTTCCAGCGCGTCGTGGATTTTCTCGGGGATCAGCGGCGCGATGCGCAGCCACTCCGGCACGCGTTTGCGGATTTCCTTGACCGCGTGCTTCAGGCTGTAGCGATCGGCGAGGATGCGCTTCAGCACCGGCTGCGCCACCGACCAGATGTCGATGTCGGGATCGAGCTGGCGGCCCAGCCCCTCGACGTTGAGCAGGGTCTTCTGCAGCAGGATCAGTTGCGGCTGCAGGGTGAGTTCGAACTTGCGCGCGGTGCTGAACAGCTTGGACACCACTTCCGCCAGTGAAATCTCCGACAGCGGGCGCGTGAAGTACGGCTCGCACACGGTGCGGATCGCGGCTTCCAGTTCATCGACGCGGATGTGGCGCGGCATCCAGCCGGCGGCAAGATGCAGTTCGGCGATGCGGCGGTAGTTGCGCTCGAACATCGCGATGAAGTTTTCCGCCAGCCAGTACTGGTCCTCGTCCGGCAGCGAACCCATGATCCCGAAATCCAGCGCGATGAAACGCGGGTCGCGGGTGCGGGTGGGATCGACCCAGATGTTGCCGGGGTGTGCGTCGGCGTGGAAGAAGTTGTCGCGGAACACCTGTTCGTAGAACAGGCGCACGCCCTTTTCGGCCAGCCGCCGCCGGTCGATCCCGGCTTCGGACAGCGCCGCCACGTCGTCGGCGGGAATGCCGTGCACGCGCTCCATCGTCAGCACCTTCTCGCCGCTGTGCGACCAGAAGATTTCCGGCACGTACAGGTCGTCGGAGTGCTCGAAATTGCGCCGCAGCAGGCTGGCGTTGGCGCCCTCGTGCTGCAGGTTCAACTCGTTGTGCAGGGTCTTGGCGACCTCGTCGAACATGTCGCGCGGGCGGATCTTGTCGGCCTGCGGATGCCAGCGTTCGACCAGCCGCGCCAACGCGTCCAGCAGTTCGAGGTTGCGGCGGACGTTCTTCGCGACGTTCGGCCGCAGCACCTTGACCACGACTTCGCGGTTGTTCGGCAAATGCGCCGCATGCACCTGCGCGATCGACGCCGAAGCCAGCGGCGTCTCGTCGAAGCTCGCATACAGTTCGCCGATGGGCTTGCCCAGCGATTCCTCGACGATCGCGCGCGCCTCGCTGCCGGGGAACGGCGGCACCTGGTCCTGCAACTGCGACAGCTCGTCGGCGACATCCTCGGGAATCAGGTCGCGGCGAGTGGACAACACCTGTCCGGCCTTGACCCAGATCGGACCGAGCTCGTTCAAGGCGAGCCGCAGGCGCGCGCCGCGCGGCAGCGCGGCGATCTGCCTGCGCGGACGCGGCAGCAGCGCGCGCGTCCAGCGCAACGGCCGCATCACGTGCTGCTCGTCGATCAGGTCGTCGACGCGGTAGCGCACCAGTACCGCGGCGACGTGCAACACGCGCGGCAACAGGCGCAGCGGCGTCATGGCTTGCCATCCAGATTGCGCATGCGCGCGGCCAGCCGCTCGGTGCGCTCGCGCAGCGCATCCACCTCGTCGAGGAACGCGTTCATTTCGGCATGCGGCACGGTCAACCGCGCTTCGTCGCGCAGCCAGTCGACGGTGTCGTCGCGGAAGTGCCGCGCGCCTTCGCCGGCCCACTTCGCGGCATCATGCAGCGCGCGTGCGATCGCGGTGCCCGCCACTTCGCCGAACACCGAAGCGAACGCCGCCTCGAAATCGGGCCGGTAGTCGCGCGCGAGTTTCTGCACCTGCCGGGCGAGTTCCGCGTCGCCCGCGATCTCGACCTTGCCGGCGGGGCGCGCATCGCCGTCACGGCCCAACGCCATCGCCAGCAACGAACCGGGCGTGGCCCTGACTTCGAAATCCGTGGCGCTGGCATCGTCGGCGCCCGGCGGCGGTTCGATCTGCAGCGTGCCGTTGCGCGCGGCGATCGAAAACGCGATCTCGGGACCCTTCAGGTGCACGCCGATGCGGCGGCCCTCCAGCTTGCCGATCGCCTGGCGCGATTCGGGATCGAGCGCGACCAGGCGGTTCAGCGCGAGGGTGAGCGCCATGCCGCCGAGTCGGCGCAATGGATGGGGAATCCAGGCGTTGGGTTCGCGATCGGGCATCGGGTAATTGTAGCCGCTGCGTTGCGCGGCACGGCGGGCGCCGCTACGCTGCGCGCACTCCGTCGGGGAGTAGCCGCCTTCGGCATGCTGCCGAAGGGCTTGCGTCAACACACTCGGCCGGCCGGTCGTGGCGCAGGCGACTCAAAGTCGGCGAGACCGACAGTCCGCGTGCACGTGTCCGGGCCGGAACGCGCACGGGATTGTCGCGTCACCCGGCCCCCCCGGAGATTCCCTTGCAAGCCTTCCTGGTTTCCCTCGGTGCGGTGGCGCTGGCCGAGATCGGCGACAAGACGCAACTGCTGTCGCTGGTGTTCGCGGCCAGGTTCCGCAAGCCGTGGCCGATCTGCGCCGGCATCCTGGTCGCATCCTTGCTGAGCCACGCGATCGCCGCCGAACTCGGTGCGTGGCTGGCGCACTGGATGACGCCCGAAATACAGCGCTGGTTGATCGGGCTGTCGTTCCTCGCGGTCGCGGCGTGGGCGCTGCTGCCGGAAAAGACCGACGACGCCGAACCCGTGCCGCTGCACGGCCGCGGCGTGCTCATCGCGACGCTGACCGCGTTTTTCCTTGCCGAACTCGGTGACCGCACCCAGATCGCGACGGCCGTGCTGGGCGCGCACTACCACCCGTTGTGGCAGGTGATCGCCGGCAGCACCGCGGGCATGCTGGTCGCGAACGTGCCGGTGGTGTTCCTGGGCGCGCGCTTTGCGGCGCATCTGCCGTTGCGCGCCGCGCGGCTCGGCACCGCGGCGTTGTTCGCGGCATTGGGGATGTGGATCCTGCTGCGTTGAAGCGGCTGTTGCGGAAAGTCAGGACGGAGCTCTTTGCCAAGGACGGCAGTTCTGATGGCCGTTCTGGCGTTCCGTGGCTGCGTGGACGATTCGAGAACCGTCGATTCGAAAACGCAGCGATCATGGATGATCGCAGTCAGATTCCTCCCGGAAAACCCAACTGCCGCCACGCCTCGTACACCGCGATCGCGACCGCGTTGGAAAGATTGAGGCTGCGGTTGTCGGGCTGCATCGGCAGGCGCAGGCGCTGCGCTTCCGGAATCGTCTGCAGGACATCGTCGGGCAGCCCGGATGTTTCGCGTCCGAACAGCAACGCGTCGCCATCCGCGAAACGGACGTCGGTGTAGCGATGCGCCGCATGGCTGGTGAACGCGAACATGCGCGGCGGCTGCAGCGACGCGAGGCACGCATCGAGATCGTCGTGCGCCCGCACGTTGACGAACTCGTGGTAGTCCAGCCCGGCGCGGCGCAGTTTCGCGTGGTCGAGCTCGAACCCGAGCGGACGGATCAGGTGCAGTGACGCGCCGGCGTTGGCGCACAGCCGGATCACGTTGCCGGTGTTGGGCGGAATCTCGGGCTGGAACAAGATGACGTGCAGCATCCCCGCATTATCGCGGTGTGCCATCAGGCGCACGCGACCGATCATCCGCCGCCGCGGGCACCCGCATCAAGCGCCCGGAGCGGCGGACGTTTCGGCCACAGGCACGAAATCAATGCGCGCTGACGATGAGCGAGACGATGCCGAACAGAGTTGCCGCCGCAGCCATCACGAACATGCCCCGAATCAGGATCGTTTCGGATTTCATGGTCCCACCTGTCGATGTCGGCGCCGGAAGGTTCCGGCTGACAACACGGTGCATCGGTGGTGCCACGCCAGTTCGCGAATTGCGAATTTTCGTAAACCCGAGGCGATCGCCGTTCCGGGTCGTGAACGGCTTCACGCTTTCCCGGCGACCCGGGACAGTTCCGGTCGATCTACCACGGGAGTTCCGCACCGTCGTAGGCCAGGAATTTGCCGGCATCCTGCATCTGCGCGTGCTCGATCAAGGCCAACAGGGCATGGGCGGAATCGGCGGGCGCGAGGGTGGCGCCGGTCCCGCCCATCCCGGTCTTGACCCAGCCTGGGTGCGCAGCCAGCACCAGGATCCCGCGCGGCGCGAGTTCGGCGGCCAGCCGCTTCACCGCCATGTTGAGCGCGGCCTTGCTCATCGCGTAACTGACCGTGCGGAAACTGGCGGATTGCGCGATCGAGCCGAGCTGGCTGGTGATGCACAGCACCCGCGGCTTGTTGCCCAGCGCCAGCAGCGGCGCCAGCGCCTGCGTGATCAGCAGCGGCGCCGAGGCATTCACCGCGAAACTCTCCGCCAGCGACTCGGCCTTGACATTGCCGAAGCGTTCGCCCGACACCAGCACGCCGGCGTTGTTGACCAGCAGGTCGATGCGCTGCAGGTGTTTCGCTGCGGCCTGCGGCAATTTGTCGATGGCCGCCGCATCGGCCACATCCAGCGCATGGATCACCAGGCGATCGCCATGCGCCGCCGCCAGCGCATCCAGCACCCTGGCTGCGGCGGGATCACGGCAACAGGCCAGCACGCGCGCGCCGCGTTCCAGCAACTGGGTGACGAAGGCCAATCCGAGTCCACGATTGGCGCCGGTGACGAGGCAGCGCTGCATGACGGTTTCCGTATGGCCGGTGACAGTGTAACCCCGCTCCGGCGGCGCCACCTCGAGACCCCGTCCGTTCGATTGCTTTCCCTCCGGGCCTCGGCTAGGTTTGCCGGACAATTCCAATGTCCGGGGAGGACTCCACATGCGCACGTTCTTCATGGCGTGTTTCGCAACGCTTGCCATCGGCTTGTTCGCCGGCCCGCTGCAGGCAGCCGAGGCAGACCACAACATCGACATTCCCTACACCCGCTTCACCCTGCCGAATGGCCTCACCGTGGTGGTCAGCGAAGACCACAAGGCGCCGATCGTCGCGGTCAGCGTGTGGTACCACGTGGGTTCGGCCTACGAGCCCAAGGGCAAGACCGGCTTCGCGCACCTGTTCGAGCACCTGATGTTCTCGGGCTCGGAGAATCACAAGGACGGTTACTTCAAGCCGTTCGAACTGGTGGGCGCCACCGGCATGAACGGCACCACCTGGCTGGACCGCACCAATTACTTCGAGACCGTGCCGACCACCGCGCTGGACATGGCTCTGTGGATGGAATCCGACCGCATGGGCCACCTGCTCGGCGCGATCGGGCAGAAGGAACTCGATACCCAGCGCGGCGTGGTGCAGAACGAGAAGCGCCAGGGCGAGAACCAGCCCTACGGCCGCGTCTACGAAAACCTGCAGGCTTACGCGTTTCCGGTCAATCATCCGTATCACCACGACACCATCGGTTCGATGGCGGACTTGAATGCGGCCTCGCTGGCCACGGTGAAGCAGTGGTTCCGCGACTACTACGGCGCGGCCAACACCACGCTGGTGCTGGTCGGTGACATCACGCCCGCGCAGGCGCGCGCAAAGGCGATGAAGTATTTCGGCGACATCCCGGCCGGCCCGCGCGTGCCGCGGCCGCAGGCGTGGATCGCGCCGAACGACAAATCCGTGCGCGGCACGATGACCGACAACGTCCCGCAGATCCGCATCTACCGCGAGTGGAACACGCCGGGCCTGGATTCGCAGGGCGACGACCGCCTGATGCTGGATCTCGCCACTACCGTGCTCGGCGGCAGCAAGACCTCGCGCCTGTACCAGCGCCTCGTCTACCAGGACAAGCTGGCCGACGACGTGTCGGTCGGCAACATGCCGTTCGAACTCGCCAGCATGACGCTGCTGCAGGTGGACGTGAAGAAGGGCGTCGATCCGAACAAGGTCGAAGCAGCGATCGCCGACGAATGGCAGAAATTCCTGAAGGACGGTCCGACCGCGGATGAGCTGCAACGCGCCCAGACCACGTACCAGGCTTCCACGATCCGCGGGCTGGAACGGATCGGCGGATTTTCCGGCAAGGCGGTGACGCTGGCCGAAGGGCAGGTCTATCGCAACGATCCCGGTGCGTGGAAAAAGGACTACGACATCACGATGGCCGCGACGCCCGCCGCCGTGAAAGCCGCCGCCGACAAATGGCTGTCGAAGGGCGATTACACGCTCACCGTGGAGCCGGGCAAGGTCGATGCGAAGGACATGGCCGAAGAAGCCGGCCGCGCCGCGATGCCGGGGCGTCCGGCCGACAAGCTTTCGCCCGCAGGCGACTACAAGGTGACGAAGAGCGACGTCGACCGCAGCAAGGGCGTGCCGCAGGTGACCGCGTTCCCCGATCTCACCTTCCCGACGCTGCAGCACGGCAAGCTGAAGAACGGCATCGAGGTCATCCTGGCCGAACGCCATGCGATTCCCGTGGTGCAGGTCGAGGCGCTGTTCGACGCGGGTTACGCGGCCGACCAGGGCAAGAAGCTCGGCACCTCCAGCTTCACGATGGGCATGCTGGATGAAGGCACCCGGGATCTCGACTCGGTCGAGATCGCCAAGCGCAAGCAGCACCTCGGCGCCGAGATCGCGAGCGGTTGCGACCTCGACACCTGCAACACGTGGATGAGCGCGCTGGATGCGAACCTCGCCGACTCGCTGGCGTTGTACGCCGACATCGTGCGCAACCCGGCGTTCCGTGATGCCGACATGGCGCGCGTGCGCGGGCAGTGGCTGGCCAACATCGAGCAGGAAAAGGCCCAGCCCACCATGCTCGCGCTGCGCCTGCTGCCGCCGATCCTGTTCGGCAAGGGCAACGCGTACGCGATGCCGTTCACCGGCTCGGGCACCGAGGCGTCGATCAAATCGCTCACCGCGGCCGACATGCAGGGCTTCATGCACGACTACATCCGTCCCGACAACATGAAGCTGCTGGTCGCGGGCGACATCACGCTGGACAAGATCATCCCGCAACTGGAAAAGGCGTTCGGCGACTGGAAGGCTCCGGCGACGCCGATCCCGGCCAAGAACCTCGCCAAGGTCGATTACCCGGCCCAGTCAAACGTGTATCTGGTCAACCGCCCGGGCGCGCAGCAGTCGATGATCTTCGCCGGCATCGTCGCGCCGTCGACCAGGGCCGCGAACAACCTCGAAATCGACACGATGAACGGCGCGTTCGGCGGCACCTTCACCTCGCGCCTCAACATGAACCTGCGCGAGGACAAGCACTGGGCCTATGGCGCCGGCAGCTTCAGCCCGAATGCCATCGGCCAGCGTCCGTACCTGATGTACGCGCCGGTCCAGACCGACAAGACCGCGCCGTCGGCCGCAGAGGTGCTGAAGGAAGCACGTGCGGTGGTGGGCGACAAGCCGATCACCGACAAGGAAATCCGGAAGATCAAGGACAACGACATCCGCAAGATGCCGGGCCAGTACGAGACCGCGCAGGCGGTGCTGTCCGCGGTCGCGGGCATCGTGAAGTACGACCGCCCGGACGACTACGTGCAGACGCTGAAGGGCCGGATCGAGGCGCAGAAGGACGCCGCCGTGAACGCCGCCGCGAAGGAAGTGATCCATCCCGACAAGCTGACCTGGGTGATCGTGGGCGATCTGTCGAAGATCGAGCAGCCGGTGCGCGCGTTGAACCTCGGCGAGATCCACGTGATCGATGCCGACGGCAATCCGGTGAAGTAAATCCGGACCTGTCTCTCCTGGTTGTCATTCCGGGGCCGCCCGCGCTGTTTGCGGGCGGAACCCGGAATCGGTTTTGGACTTCAAAAGAACCGATTCCGGGTTCGACCTGCGATGAAACTGCAGGCCGCCCCGGAATGACGACATGTTTTTGCGTGCGCCTCAGGCCTTGCCGGGAGTCAGCCATCCCGACGACGAGGCCTGGAGACAATCACCGTACAATGCAGGCATGAGCGAGTACGGATCTCCTGGCGCCACCACCCACTTCGGCTACCGCGAAGTGCCCGTCGCCGAAAAACAGAAGCTGGTCGGCGAGGTGTTCTCGTCCGTCGCCGGCAAGTACGACGTGATGAACGACCTGATGTCGTTCGGCGTCCACCGTTTATGGAAGCGGCACTTCGTTGCGACTTCGGGCATCCGCAAGGGCGATCGCGTGCTGGACCTCGCCGGCGGTACCGGCGACGTCGCCGCGCTGCTGCTGCCGCGCGTGGGCGAGGCGGGCGAAGTCGTGGTCGCCGACATCAATGCGGAAATGCTGCGGGTCGGGCGCGACCGGCTGCTGGATCGCGGCTTGCTGCAGGGTTTGCGCTGGGCGCAGGTGAACGCCGAGGCCTTGCCGTTTCAGGATGCAGCGTTCGACGCGGTCACGATCGCGTTCGGCCTGCGCAACGTCACCGACAAGGACGCTGCATTGCGCGAGATGCAGCGCGTGCTGAAACCCGGCGGCCGCGCGCTGATCCTCGAATTCTCGAAGGTCAACCAGCACTGGTTGCAGCCGCTGTACGACTTCCACTCGTTCCAGGTGTTGCCGCGCATCGGCAAGCTGGTCGCGCACGACGAGGGTAGCTACCGCTACCTCGCCGAATCGATCCGCAAGCATCCCGACCAGCAAACGCTGAAGGCCATGCTGGAAGCCGCCGGATTCCGCAACGTCGAGGTGCGCAACCTTTCCGCGGGCATCGTCGCGATCCATCGCGGGTACAAGGTGTAGCCACGGGCGAACTTCTCCTTTGTCGTCATTCCGGGGCCGCCCGCGATGTTCGCGGGCGGAACCCGGAATCGGTTGTCGGATGCCTTGAAACCGATTCCGGATCGCGCCCGCTGCGCGGGCTTGTTGGAATGACAACGCTGATGTGATATCGAAAGTCGAAGGAACAAGCCGCCATGCGAGACCTTTACCCCGGAATCGAGCCGTACCGCACCGAGCAATTGGTCGTCGGCGAAGGCCACACGCTGCATGTCGAGGAATGCGGCAATCCCGATGGCCTGCCGGTGGTGTTCCTGCACGGCGGTCCGGGCGCGGGTTTGTCGCCCTACCATCGCCGCTTCTTCGATCACGCGCGCTGGCGCATCGTGCTGTTCGATCAGCGCGGTGCGGGCCAATCCACGCCGTTCGCGAGCCTCGAAGCCAACACCACGCAAGACCTGGTCGCCGACATCGAACGCATCCGCGAACACCTCGGCATCGAACGCTGGCTGGTGTTCGGCGGTTCGTGGGGTTCGACGCTGGCGCTCGCCTACGCCGAAGCGCATCCCGAGCGTGTCACCGGACTGGTGCTGCGCGGCATCTTCCTCGCGCGCGAAGAGGAACTGCGCTGGTTCAACGAAATGGACGGCGGCGCGCGCTGCATTTTTCCCGAACGCTGGGCGCGCTTTCGCGATTTCATCCCCGAAGCCGAGCGCGGCAACATGATCGAAGCCTACTGGCAGCGTCTGGACAGCGACGACGAAGCGCTGCGCCTCGCCGCCGCGCAGGCCTGGAGCGCCTACGAGGGCGGCAGTACCACGCTGGTCCACGACCCGGACGCCGAAGGCGATTTCTCCGAACCGCACAAGGCGGTGAGCCTCGCCCGGCTGGAAGCGCACTACTTCCGCCGCGGCATGTTCCTCGAACCCAATCAGTTGTTGCGCGACATCGAGCGCATCCGCCACATCCCCGCCGTCATCGTGCACGGGCGCTACGACATCATCTGCCCGGTGAAGACGGCATTCGAATTGCATCAGGCGTGGCCGGAAGCCGGGTTCCACATCGTGCTCGCGGGGCACTCGGCATCCGACCCCGCGATCGTGGACAAGCTGGTCGAAGCGACCGACGCTTTCGCTGAGCGGTTCGCCTGATCGGCTGCGCAGGAATCGGATGGCACGGCATCGCGCAAACTGGCAACCTTCGCGCTTTCGATGACGGAGGTGCGCGATGCTGACCTTGTTCGACTACCTGCCTTCGCAAAATGCGTGGAAGGTGCGCCTGCTGCTCAACCATCTCGGGCGACCGTATCGCACCGAGATCGTGAGCATCTTCGAAGGCGCGGGACGCAGTGAGGAATACCTCGCGATCAATCCCACCGGCACGGTGCCTGCCATCTGGCTGGACGATGGCCGCACGCTGGCGGAATCGAATGCCATCCTCGCCTACCTCGCCGATGGCACGACCTACCTGCCGTCCGATCCCTTCGAGCGCGCCAAGGTGCAGCAGTGGCTGCACTTCGAGCAGGAACGCGTGGAGTCGGTGATCGGTTCGCTGCGTTACTGGACGCTCACCGGCAAACTGGCGCAGCGGCCGCCGGAATTGGTCGAGATGAAACGCAAGGCCGCGCTGCGCACGCTCGGCATCCTCGAACGCGAGTTGTCCATGCACGCGTTCCTCGCCAATGACCGTTACAGCATCGCCGACATGTCGGTGTTCGCGTACGCGAGCCGCGCGGAAGAAGCCGGCTTGTCACTCGAACCGTATCCGCATTTCCGCGGCTGGATCGCACGGGTACAGGCGCAACCGGGATTCCTCGCGACCATGCATCCGTACAGCGAGGATCCGCACACCGCAAACGAGTTGCCCTGACGCGGCGTTGCTTCAAGCGGCGCGCAAGTCCTCCGTGATGGTGCCCCACTCGACGACCTCGGCGTCGTGCCCTGCATCGCGCCAGGTTTCCGCAAGCGCGGCGCGATACCAGTCCTGCATCGACGGCAGCGCCAGCAGGCGTTGCGCGTAGGCGTTCGCCGCAGCGTCGAGCGGCAGCGCATAGGTCTGGATGCGGAACGCAACCGGCGCATAGAACGCGTCGGCCGCGGTGAACTTCGCGCCGGCGAGGAACGGGCCGCCGAAGCGCTGCAGGCCGTCGTTCCACAACGCGGCGAGGCGCTTGAGGTCGCTCTGCAACGCATCGTCGATCCGATGCAGTTTCACCCGGATGCCACAGTTCATGCCGCACTGGGTGCGCAGCGCCGTAAAACCCGAATGCATTTCCGCGGCGGCGCAGCGCGCGAAGGCACGCGCAGCCTTGTCGGCGGGCCACACCTGCGGGTGCGACTCAGCCAGGTATTCGGTGATCGCCAGCGAATCCCAGACCGTGGTTGCGCCGTCCACCAGGCACGGCACCTTGCCGCTGGGCGAGAACGTGCTGAATGCCTTCGCATGGAAAGGCATCAGTTTCTCCTCGAACGAAATCCCGAGTTCGTGCAGCAGCACCCACGGCCGCAGCGACCACGACGAGTAATTCTTGTTGGCGATGTACAACGTGGGCATGACGGACTCCGGCGCGGTCGAAACAACGATTTTAAAACGGCGGCGCGGACGGGCGGCTGGCCCTTTCTGCACGGGCGCGGGCACCAGCGCGCTGGCATACTCGGGATTTCCTTTTCGACAGGAGCGCCCATGCGCCTGCTCTCCACCCTCGCCCTCGGCGCCCTCGTGCTGCCGGCCACGGCGCAGGCCGCCGACCGTCATTCGTACGCACAGCCTCACGAAGTCGTCATCCACCACATCGACCTGAACCTCAAGGTCGATTTCCAGCACAAGCAACTGGACGGCGTCGCGACGCTGACGCTGGACTGGAAAAACGCTTCGGCGCAAGACTTGGTGCTGGATACCGAAAACCTGAAGATCGCCTCGGTCGAAGCGGTGGACGGCAAGGGCCACGCCAGTGCACTGAAGTACGAACTGGCCGCGCCGGTACCGAACATGGGTTCGAAGCTCACCATCGCCGCGCCGAAGCATCCGCACGAAGTGCGGATCGCCTACACCACGTCGCCGGACGCCAGCGGCCTGCAATGGCTCACCGCCGCGCAAACCGCCGACAAGAAGCTGCCGTTCCTGTTTTCGCAATCGGAAGCGACGCACGCGCGCTCGTGGATTCCGCTGCAGGACTCGCCCGCGATCCGCTTCACGTACAAGGCGCACGTCACCGCGCCCAAGGACGTGCGCGTGGTGATGAGCGCGCCGAATGATCCGAAGCATCCGCTGGACGGCTCGTTCGATTTCGAGCAGACGCACCCGATCCCGTCGTACCTGATGGCGATCGCGGCGGGCGACCTCGGCGTGCGCGAAACCGGCCCGCGCAGCGCGGTGTATGCCGAACCTTCGGTGGTCGCGAAAGCCGCGCACGAATTCGAAGACACCGAGAAGATGATCGAGACCACCGAGAAGTTGTACGGCCCGTACCACTGGGGCCGCTACGACATCCTCGTCTTGCCGCCGTCGTTCCCGTTCGGCGGGATGGAAAACCCGAACATGACCTTCGCGACGCCGACGATCATCGTCGGCGACAAGAGCCTGGTCAGCGTGATCTCGCACGAACTCGCGCATTCGTGGTCGGGCAACCTCGTCACCAACGCGACCTGGCGCGACGGCTGGTTGAACGAAGGCTTCACCACCTACGTGCAGGGCCGCATCACCGAGGCGCTGTACGGACAGCGGCAGGAAACCGAGGAAACCCTGCTGGCGATCCGCAATCTCGAAAAGACCATCGGCAAGATGCCGGAGAATGCGCAGCGGCTCGCGCCGCAGCCGCGCGACATCGATGCCGACGACGAACTTTCCGACGTCGCCTACGACAAGGGCTCGTGGTTCCTGCGCGCGCTGGAGCAGAAATTCGGGCGCGAGCATTTCGACACCTGGCTGAAGGGCTACTTCGATCATTTCGCGTGGCACAGCATCACCACCGAACAAATGCTGGCGTACCTGAAGCCCAACCTCGTCGACAAATACCCCGGCAAGATGAGTTGGGACGAAGTGAAGGCGTGGGTGTACGGCACGGGCATTCCGAAGGATGCGCCGATTTCTGAATCGAAGGACTTCGACGCAATCGATGAAATACGGGGCGACTTCCTTGCTGGTTCGCTCCCTGCCAACGAAATCGATACAAAAACCTGGGACACTCAAGAGTGGATGTATTTCCTCGATGGGCTACCTGATGTAACGCCTCTCGCCAAAATACAAGCGCTGGATGCAGCTCAGCACCTCACCGGCACGCCCAACGCCGAGATCGGCATGCGCTGGTACGTGCATGCGATCGCGGCGGGTGACAAGGCCGTCTGGGCCGCCGCCGCCGAACACGTGACGCGCATCGGCCGTCTGTATCTCACGATGCCGGTGTACAAGGCGTTCTGCGCGACGCCGGAAGGTTTCGCGTATGCCGAAAAGGTGTATGCGGCCGCGAAAGACGGCTACCACCCGCTGACGCAGATGGCGGTGGAGCGGCTGTTCAAGAAGACGCGCGCGGCGCAAGCCAAGCCCGACGCGGACAAGGGCTGAGCGGCGCATGTCGAACAACCCCGCCCGCGACGCGCTGCTGGCGCGCTTTGCGTTCCGCCTGAAGGTCCTCGGCGGCCTCATCATCGCGCTGGCGGTGATCGGTTTGGCCGTCTATTTCATCGCGCCGCGCGTGCTGCTGCGCGGTGCGATCGCGTGGCAGGCCTGGCGCGACGGCCTGCACCGGCAAGCGGTGCAAGTCGGCGATACCCGCTGGGTGTACCTCGAAGGCGGCAAGCAGGGCGCGCCGACCTTGGTGCTGCTGCACGGCTATGGCGGCACCTACGCCGACTGGCTGCTGGCCGCGCGCTACCTCACCGGCAACTTCCGCGTGATCATCCCCGACCTGCCGGGCTGGGGCGCGTCCACCCGCATTCCCGATGCCGATTACGGTTACGCGGCGCAGGTCGATCGCCTGCACGGCTTCGTCGACGCGTTGCATTTGGGCGAAATCGCGTTGGCCGGACATTCGATGGGCGGCGCGATCGCGGGCCTGTACGCGGCGAAGTACCCGAAGGACGTCGCGGCGCTGGTGCTGGTGGACAGCGCCGGTGTCAGGTTCAAGCCAAACGCCTTCGTGCGCGAACTGAAATCCGGCAAGAGTCCGTTCGACATCGACAACCGCGCCGAATTCCAGCACCTCGAATCGCTGCTGTTCGCCAAGCCGCCGTCGGTGCCGCCACGCATCCAGGACGTGTTCGTCGACAAGTCGAAGGGCGAGCGCGCGTTCGACGACAAGGTACTGCGCACCCTCACCGCGCCGGACGAGCGCGACGCGCTGCAGGCAAAACTGCCCGACATCACCGCGCCGACGCTCGCGATCTGGTGCATGCAGGACCAGGTCATCGACGTGTCCGCGCTGGATGCGATCCGCAAGGGCCTGACCCACGCGCCCAACATCGGCGTCACCGAGCTCACCGGCTGCGGGCACATGTCGATCATGGAAAAACCGCGCGAAGTGGCGCAGTCGATCACGCACTTCGTGCTGCTGCCGTGACCGGCTGAACCTGCGGCGGGACAAAAATATCGTCATTCCGGGGCGGACCGAAGGACCGAACCCGGAATCCAGCTTCTCGTGCACCGACGCCAAAAACTGGATTCCGGGTTCTGCCCGCAGACAACACGGGCAGCCCCGGAATGACGACTTATATGCAGGGCGAATCTGCGACCAACGAAGCGGAAACGGAATTACTTGCGCGGCCGCTGCCAGTCCTTGACCGTGGTCTGCTTGCCGCGCGCGAGGGTGAGCTTGTCCGCCGGCGCGTCGGCCGTGATGGTCGAGCCGGCGCCGATGGTGGCGTTGTCGCCCACCTTCACCGGCGCGACCAGCGACGAGTTGGAGCCGATGAAGGCGCCGTCGCCGATTTCGGTGACGTGCTTGTCGACACCGTCGTAGTTGCAGGTGATGGTGCCCGCGCCGATGTTGACGCCGGCGCCGACGCGCGCGTCGCCCAGATAGGTGAGGTGGTTGGCCTTGCTGCCCTCGCCGAGCTTGGTCTTCTTGGTTTCGACGAAGTTGCCCACGTGCACGCCGGCGGCGAGTTCGGTGCCGGGCCGCAGGCGCGCGAACGGGCCGATCTTGCATGGCCCGTACGTGGTCACGCCTTCGAGGTCGCAGTGCGCCAGCACTTCGGTGCCGGCCGCGAGGTTGACGTTGCGCAACCGGCAGAACGGCCCGATCTTCACGCCGTCGCCGAAGGTGACGCCGGCCTCGAGGATCACGTCCACGTCGATCTCGACGTCGCGCCCGTGGCTGAAGTGCCCGCGGAGGTCGAAGCGCGCGGGATCGGCGATGCGCACGCCCGCGAGCATCAGGCGCGTCGCATCGCGCAGCCGCAGGTACGCCGCCAGCCCGGCCAGTTGCGCGGGATCGTTGGCGGCAAAAGCCTCGATCGCGTCGGCGGTCATCACCACGTCCGCCGGCGTGCCGTCCTCCGCCGCCAGCGCGAACACGTCGGTGAGATAGATCTCGCCTTGCCGATCGTCGGGCGAGAGGCGCTCGACCCAGCCGCGCAGCAGGCGCGATTCCGCGAACGTCACGCCGGTGTCGACGATGCGCACGCCGCGCTGGGCTTGGTCTAGGTCGCGGTCTTCCACGATCGCGCGCACCCGGCCGAGACCGTCGCGCAGCACCCGTGCGTAACCCGTCGGATTGTCGAGTTCGGCCGCCAGCACCGCGAGTTCGGCGTGGGTGCGGACCAATTCCTGGAGCGTTTCCGCGCGCAGCAGTGGAACGTCGCCGTACAGCACCAGCACCCGCGCGGGATCGGGAATGTCGTGAAGCGCCAGCCGCACCGCATGGCCGGTGCCCCACTGTTCCGACTGATGCACCCAGTGGATGTCGGTGTCGCGCGCGAAGGCGGTGCGCACCTGCTCGCCGCGGTGGCCGTACACCACGTGCAGGCCCTCCGGACGCAGGGCGCGCGCGGTGTCCAGCACGTGCGCCAGCATCGGCTCGCCCGCCAACGGCATCAGCACCTTCGGCAGCATCGACTTCATGCGTTTGCCCTCGCCCGCGGCGAGGACGATCACGTGCAGCGGGTCGGCCATGGGTATTCTCGATTGGGTTCCGATCAGGCGGCTTTTCGGGGTGTCGTGGTGGACCAACCCTTGCGGGGACGTTCCTCAAAAATCCATTTTGATTCCCGTTGTTGCTCATCCTGATTCTTCAAGCGCTCCAGCAGATCGCGCAACTTCTCGTTGCCGCCTGTCGCCTCCAGATACAACTTGCGTACCAGCCGGTCCGCCCACACCGGCAATCGCGTCTTGTTTTTCTCCCAAAGCGCAACGGTCTGAGCATCATTGCCGACCGCCTCCGCAAACGCCGCTTGCGAGAGCCCCAGTTCCTTGCGGAGGAAGCGGAATTCACGCCCGGTCAGTTTGGGCTTTTCCCTGGCGAGACACAGTCCGATCACGCGATGCAACCCCTCGACGTCCTCGATCGCAACCGCAACCCCATAAGGGGTACGTTTGCTCTTGTAGCCATTGGCCAGCCATATGTTGCGCAAGCCTGAATCAGTGTAGTGGTACATGGTCAGCCCTCGAAAACGGTCACGACGATCACTTCCTCGGATCGTTCGGCATCCCAGTCGAGGGATGCCACGATATCCAGTTCGTCGCCCGCGGAATAGTGGTGCATGGTGAACCGCCAACGGCCCTTGATATCCAGCGCCGGACCTTCATGGATCGTGCCCCGCCGCAGGCCCTCGAGTACCTGGTCGCGCTGGATGGAGCGCATGCGCATGCGTCCAATGGCGTGCTTGAGGAAATAGACGCGGCCGGAATCCTGGGCGATGCGCCGAACGATCCGCTGCGCCGCGACGGGTGTCAACGGCACCCGCGAAAGGTTCCCTTGCCTCCGATGCTTGCCCATATTACCCCTAATTTTTATGGGTTGCCAGCGCAGCCGGCAGGGTGCCTGACGGGTGCTCAAAACATCTCGTGCTGATCCGCCTTGCCCTGTTCGCGACGGGCCTTCTTGAAGGTGTGGCCGCCCTGCGCGAGGTCGGGATAGCGCGCGCGTTCCGAACCCTCCAGCAAGCCCTTGATCGTGAGGATCTGGATTTTCGGAAACTCCGCGCCGGTCGCGGGCGAGGTGTAGAAGCCTTCCTTCACCGCTTCCACGTCCATCGGCTTGCTGGGTTCGGCCAGCGTCACGAACAGACCGATCTCGGCCTTCTCGCGCGCGACCACGTGCGCGAGGTCGCGCACCATCGCGACGTTGACGTTGTCGCCGCCCTTCACCGACACCACGATCTTCTTGGCCGCGCCCTTGTCGTCCTGGAAGAAGATCAGTCCGTCGATGCCGCCGTCGGCGCCTTTCTTCCTGCCCTGGTACGGCTGCGCGTTGACCAGCGAGCATGCCCACCACTGGAACTGGTACTTGTCGCGCTGCGCCAGGTTGCGCGCGCCACCCAGGTCTTCCGGCGTGCCGATCACCTCGAACTGTTGCATGTATTCGGGCGCATCCTCGCCGACGCCCGGCGCGACCGGTGCCGGCTTGTCGGGCTTCACCCGGTTCAGATAGGGAAACGCGTCCTTCAGCCGCTTCTCGATCAGCGCGATCGCGAGGTGCGTGATGTCGATCCCGATCCAGCGCCGTTCCAGCTTCTGCGCAGCGTGCACCGCGGTGCCGCAGCCGCAGAAGGGATCGAGCACCACGTCGCCGGGATTGGAACTGGCGTTGATGATGCGTTCCAGCAGCGCGAGGGGTTTTTGGGTGGGGTAGCCGAGGCGTTCGCCGTCACCACTTATGCCGCGCAACATCGAAATGTCATCCCAAAAATCTTGCAAAGGAACACCTTTGCTCTCATCCAAATACCGCTTCATGTAAGGGCGCCCGGACTCTGAGTACACAAGTCGTCCTTCGCGCTCCATCTTTTCCATATTCGCTTTGGAATACGCCCAATAGCGCCCAACTGGTGGCCGCACCCCGTTCCACTCGTACGATGTGTCGCCACCACCTTTCGCAGCGGTTAAGTCTGCCTTGTTGTAGCGCCGCCCTGTTTCCGGCTCTACGTTGCGATACCAGTTGTCAGCGGTACTTTGCGGAAGTGGAAGGTATTGAGGATTGAATCGGTAATCCGTGTGCTTTGCATAGAACAACAGCGTGTCGTGAACGCGGCCAAAATGCGTCGCGCCTTGCTTTGCATCGCTATGCGCGTCGGATCGCTTCCAGACAATCTCGTTAATGAAGTGCTCTTTTCCAAACACCCCATCCAGCACGATCTTCAAGTAATGGCTGGCGGTCGGATCGCAGTGTAGATACAGGCTTCCGGTGGGTTTCAGCACGCGGTGCAGTTCCAGCAGCCGGTTTGCCATCATCACCAGATACGCCATCATGTCGTTCTCGCCGAGGAACGCGCGCAGCGCCGGCATCAACTCGGCGACGTCGGTGTTCGGCTGGCGCAGGATTTCCGCGTACTCGCGCTCGGCCTGCTCGCCCCAGTGCCAGGAATCCTCGAACGCGGTGATCTGCGCGTCCGACTCGTGGCCCTTGGGCGTCTTGAACAGCAGGTTGTAGTCGCGCTTGGAATTGAACGGCGGATCGAGATACACAAGGTCCACCGATTCGTCGGCGACGTGCTCACGCAACACGTGCAGGTTGTCGCCGAAGTACAGACGGTTCATGCGCAACGCGGCTCCCCGGGGTGTGCACGCACTTTAGCAAAAGCGCGTAGATTGGGCTGACCCCGGGCTTGATCCGGGGGAAGCCCAACGTTGTCGCGGGTGCCTGTTGGGCTTCGCTGCGCTCAGCCCAACCTACTCGCTTGCTCTGGAAAACCGGAAGCTGGATTCCGGGTTCCGTCCGCAAACGGCGTGGGCGGCCCCGGAATGACGAGGAGTGTGGGGCGGTCCTGGGCAGGAATGACGAAAAGAGAAACGCCGGCACGGGGCCGGCGTTGCACGTCATTCGATGTTGCGCGTTGCGGTCAGTGCTGCAGGTTCTTGCGCAGGCGTTCCAGCGCGGACAATTGCGCCAGCGCCTGCGCGAGCTGCTGCTGCGCCTGCTCGACGGTCTTGGCTTCGCCGCGGTTGGCGAGGATGCGCTCAGCCTCTTCCTTGGCGCGCTTGGCGGCGGCTTCGTCGATTTCGTCGGCGCGCAGCGCGGCGTCGGCCAGCACGGTGACCACGTTCGGCTGCACTTCGAGGATGCCGCCCGAGACGTAGAAACCCTGGCGCTTGCCGTCCTCGCCGATCACCTCGACCTGGCCCGGCTTGAGGCGCGTCAGCAGCGGCTCGTGGCGCGGCGCAATGCCGAGCTCGCCGGCTTCGCCGCTGGCGATGACCATGGCCACGTCGCCATGGAAGATGTTGGCTTCGGCGCTGACGATGTCGCAATGGATGGTGGCCATGTGTTTCGCTCGCTTCGTTGGCTCGGACGCGATACCGGTATCGGTTGCGTCTCGTCTAAAACATTTCGTCATTCCTGGACCATCGCCGGTTTCATCGGCGATGGGACCCGGAATCGGTGTGGCAGCGACACCTCAACCGATTCCGGGTTCGGCCCTGCGGGCCGCCCCGGAATGACAAGAATACTTACGCTGCCTTCTTCTCGGCGTCCTTGGCGTTCATCGCCTCGCCCTTCTTGATCGCGTCTTCGATGCCGCCGACCATGTAGAACGCCTGCTCCGGCAGATGATCCACTTCGCCGTCGACGATCATCTTGAACGCGCGGATGGTTTCCTTCAGCGGCACGTACTTGCCGGGCGAGCCGGTGAACACTTCCGCGACGTGGAACGGCTGCGAGAAGAAGCGCTCGCACTTGCGCGCGCGATACACGGCCTGCTTGTCGGCTTCCGACAGTTCGTCCATGCCGAGGATCGCGATGATGTCCTTCAGTTCCTTGTAGCGCTGCAGCGTACCCTGCACCTTGCGCGCGACGTCGTAGTGTTCCTGGCCGATTACCAGCGGATCGAGCTGGCGCGAAGTCGAGGCCAGCGGATCGACCGCGGGGTAGATGCCCAAGCTTGCGATGTCGCGCGACAGCGCCACGGTCGAATCCAGGTGCGCGAACGTGGTCGCGGGCGACGGATCGGTGTAGTCGTCGGCTGGCACGTACACGGCCTGGATCGAGGTGATCGAACCGGTCTTGGTCGAGGTGATGCGTTCCTGCAGGCGGCCCATTTCGTCGGCCAGCGTGGGCTGGTAGCCCACCGCCGACGGCATGCGGCCCAGCAGCGCCGACACCTCGGTGCCCGCCAGCGTGTAGCGGTAGATGTTGTCGATGAACAGCAGCACGTCGCGGCCCTTGCCCGACGCGTCCTTCTCGTCGCGGAAGTATTCGGCCATGGTGAGGCCGGTCAGCGCGACGCGCAGGCGGTTGCCCGGCGGCTCGTTCATCTGGCCGTACACCATCGCCACCTTCGATTTCGGGAAGTCGTTCGGCACCACGACGCCCGCCTCGATCATCTCGTGGTAGAAGTCGTTGCCCTCGCGGGTGCGCTCGCCGACGCCGGCGAACACCGACAGGCCCGAGTGCTGGGTCGCGATGTTGTTGATGAGTTCCAGCATCGTCACGGTCTTGCCCACGCCCGCGCCGCCAAACAGGCCGACCTTGCCGCCCTTGGCGAACGGGCACATCAGGTCGATCACCTTGATGCCGGTTTCCAGCAGTTCGTTGGCCGCAGCCTGATCTTCATACGAAGGCGCCGCGCGATGGATTTCCCACTGCTGCCCGGCGTTGACCGGACCGCGCTCGTCGATCGGTTCGCCCAGCACGTTCATGATGCGGCCCAGCGTGGCCTTGCCGACCGGCACGCTGATGTACTTGCCGGTGTTGGTCACCTGCAAGTTGCGCTTCAGGCCGTCGGTGGAGCCCAGCGCGATCGTGCGCACCACGCCGTCGCCCAACTGCTGCTGGACTTCCAGCGTCACCGCCGTGCCCTCGACCTTGAGCGCGTCGTAGACCTTCGGCACCGCGTCGCGCGGAAATTCGACGTCGACCACCGCGCCGATGATTTGAACGATCTTGCCCTGGCTCATTGTGTAATCCTCGATTCAATTTTCTGCCCGAACCCCCTTTCCCTCCGGGAGAGGGGCAGGGGTGAGGGCCGGTTTCATCGTTGTGTTGCGGTGAATCCGTACCCTCATCCGGCGCTTCGCGCCACCTTCTCCCGACGGGAGAAGGAAAAACAAAAACTCAACCCCCGACCGCCGCGGCGCCGCCGACGATTTCGGAAATTTCCTGGGTGATGGCCGCCTGGCGCGCCTTGTTGTAGATCAACGTCAACGTGCCGATGGCCTTGGTGGCGTTGTCCGACGCCGCCTTCATCGCGACCATCCGCGCCGCGTGCTCGCTGGCCAGGTTCTCCAGCGTGGCGTGATAGACCATCGCCTCGAAGTAGCGGTTCAGCACGTGCCGGATCACGGGTTCCGCTTCCGGTTCGTACAGGTAGTCCCAACTGGTGGCGCGTTCGACCTTGGCGTCCTCGGACGCCGGGTGCAGTTCGTCACCCTTCGCTTCGGCGATTTCCTCGGCCACCGCCGGCAGCGGGATCAGCGCATCGATCGTCGCGCGCTGGGTCATGGTGTTGACGAACTGGTTGTAGCAAAGATAGATGCGGTCGATCTTGCCCTGCATGAAGGCGTCGTCGGCGATCTTCATCACGCCGACCAGTTTCTCCAGGCGCGGATGATCGCCGAGGTGGGTGACGGTGCCGACCAGGTCCACCTTGATGCGGCGGAAGAACTGCGCGGCCTTCTGGCCGATCGCGATCACTTCGACGCCAATGCCCTTCTGCTGCCAGTCGTGGATGTCGGCCAGCACCTTGCGGAACAGGTTGGAATTCAGGCCGCCGCACAAGCCGCGGTCGGTCGACACGATGAGGTAGCAGACGCGCTTGATCTCGCGTTCCCTGAGCGCCGGGTGCTGGTAGTCGGGCGTCGCCTGCGCGATGTGCGCGACCACGTTGCGCATGTGCAGCGCGTACGGACGCGAGGTGCGCATCAAATCCTGCGCGCGCCGGATCTTGGACGCGGACACCATCTGCAGCGCGCTGGTCACCTTGCGGGTGTTCGCGACGCTCTTGATCTTGCTGCGGATTTCTCTTGCGCCTGCCATGTCGTTTCCTGCCGTCGTAGGAGGGCCGGAAGGCCCGACGTGTCGCGGCTTCCGCCGCTCCTACACCCGGGTCACCAGGACCCCGTCTTCTTGAACTCGTCCAGCGCCGACTTGAAGGTGCCTTCGATGTCGTTGTTCCAGTCGCCGGTCTCGACGATCTTCTTCATCAGCTCGCCGTGGTTGGCTTCCATGAACTGGTGCAAGGCGTGTTCGAACGGCAGGATCTTGTCGATCGGCAGGTCGTCGAGATAACCCTTCTCGGCCGCGTACAGCGAAATCGCGAGTTGCGCGATGCTGAGCGGCGAATACTGCTTCTGCTTCATCAGTTCGGTGACGCGCTGGCCGCGCTCCAGTTGCGCGCGGGTCGCGGCATCGAGGTCGGAGGCGAACTGCGCGAACGCGGCGAGTTCGCGGTATTGCGCCAGCGCCAGCTTCACGCCGCCGGACAGTTTCTTGATGATCTTGGTCTGCGCCGCGCCGCCCACGCGCGACACCGAGATACCCGCGTTCACGGCCGGGCGGATGCCGGCATTGAACAGGTCGGTTTCGAGGAAGATCTGGCCGTCGGTGATCGAGATCACGTTGGTCGGCACGAACGCGGATACGTCGCCCGCCTGCGTTTCGATGATCGGCAGCGCGGTCAGCGAACCCGTCTTGCCCTTGATCTCACCCTTGGTTTCGCGCTCGACATATTCGGCGTTGACGCGCGCGGCGCGCTCCAGCAGGCGCGAGTGCAGGTAGAACACGTCGCCCGGATACGCTTCGCGGCCCGGCGGACGGCGCAGCAGCAGCGAGATCTGGCGATACGCCCAGGCCTGCTTGGTCAAGTCGTCGTAGATGATCAGCGCGTCTTCGCCGTGGTCGCGGAAGTACTCGCCCATCGCGCAGCCGGCATACGGCGCGATGTACTGCATCGTCGCCGAGTCGGAAGCCGAGGCCGCGACGATGATGGTGTGCTTCATCGCGTCATGTTCCTCCAGCTTGCGCACCACGTTCGCGATCGAGGACTGCTTCTGTCCGATCGCGACGTAAATGCACTTCACGCCGGTGCCCTTCTGGTTGATGATGGTGTCGACCGTGAGCGCGGTCTTGCCGGTCTGGCGATCGCCAATCACCAGCTCGCGTTGGCCGCGGCCAATCGGGATCATCGAGTCGACCGACTTGTAGCCGGTCTGCACCGGCTGCGACACCGACTGGCGCCAGATCACGCCCGGCGCGACCTTCTCCACCGGCGAGGTCACGTGGGTGTTGATGGGGCCCTTGCCGTCGATCGGGTTGCCCAGCGCGTCGACCACGCGGCCCAGCATCTCGGGGCCGACCGGCACTTCGAGGATGCGGCCGGTGGTCTTGGCGGTGTCGCCTTCGGACAGGTGCTCGTACTTGCCGAGCACCACCGCGCCGACCGAGTCGCGCTCGAGGTTCAGCGCCAGCGCATAGGTGTCACCGGGCAGCTCGATCATTTCGCCGGCCATCGCGTCGTTCAGGCCGTGGATACGCACGATACCGTCGGACACCGAAGTCAGCGTGCCTTCGTTGCGGGTTTCGGCCGAGAGCTTGAACTGCTCGATGCGCGCGCGGATCAGTTCGCTGATTTCGGAAGGGTTGAGTGTGGTGGCCATTGCTTCATTCCTCGGATCGCACGGCAATCTGATACCGCACGATTCTTCAAAACAGATTGGTGGGTAAGTAGTAAGTGAGTCAGTAAAACCGCTGGACTCGTGCTTTGCTCTTGCTGACTCTTTACGGCTTCAATTCGTCAACGCTGTTTCAAGCTTGGCCAGGCGGCTCTTCAGCGAACCGTCGATCACGGTTTCGCCGACGTCGATCAGCGCACCGCCCAGCACCGAGGCATCGACGCTGCGCTCGAGTTCGATCTCGCTGTGGAAGCGGCGCTTCAACGCCTCGACCAAGTGCTGCACCTGTGCATCGTCCAGCGGCACCGCGCTGCGCACCCGCACCTTCAGCACGTGTTCGGCGTCGCGCTTCATCTGCTCGAACAGCGCCGCGATCTCGGGCAGTTCGCGCAGCCGGCGGTTGTCGGCCAGGAGTTCGAGGAAACGCGCGAAGTCCGAATCGCCGGCTTCGCCGTTTTGCCGGAACAACGCGGCCAACGCACGCGGCTCGATGCGCGGATCGCCGAACAGGGCGCTCACGCGCGGATCGACCGCGGCCTCGGCGGCGAAGGCGAGCTTGCCCGCCCATTCCGACACCGACCCGTGCGCCTTCGCGTGTTCGAACGCGGCGCGGGCGTAGGGTCGGGCGATGGTCAGCGGCTGCGCCATGGCGTCAGATTCCCTCGACCAACTGGTCGAGCAGGTCCTTGTGCGTCGCGGCGTTCACTTCGCGACCCAGGATCTTCTCGGCGCCCTGCACCGCGAGCGTGGCGACCTGGCCGCGCAACTCGGCGCGGGCGCGGTGCGCCATGTTCTCGATGTCGGCTTGCGCCTGGGCCTTCTGCTTGGCGGCTTCCAGCAAGGCATCGGCACGCGCCTTGTCGACGATCTGCCCGGCCTGGTGGTTCGCCCGTTCGATGATCACGGCGGCTTCGGCACGCGCCTTCTTGAGTTCCTCGGCGGCGCGCGTGTCGGCGTCGGCGAGCTCCTTGCGCGCACGGTCGGCGGCTTCGAGGCCGTCGGCGATGCGCTTGGCGCGCTCTTCCATGGCCTTCATGATCGGCGGCCAGATGAATTTCATCGTGAACCAGACGAGGATCAAAAAGACCAGCATCTGGGCGATGAGCGTGGCATTAAGGCTCACGGTCGCAATCCTCTCGCGTCACTCTCGGGGTTCAACGTCGCGGTCGTCGCGAGGCTTTACTTGCCTGCCGCACCGGCTGCATGCGCCAGCACGTGGCCGGAGAACGGATCCACGAAGATCACGTACAGCGCGATGCCCACGCCGATGATCGGGATCGCGTCGATCAGGCCGACCAGCAGGAACATCTTGCCCTGCAGCATCGGCACCAGTTCGGGCTGGCGCGCGGAACTCTCGAGGAACTTGCCGCCCATCAGGCCCATGCCGATGGCGGCGCCGATGCCGGCGAGACCGAGCATGAAGCCGGCAGCCAGGGCGGTGAAGCCTTCAACACTGGCCAGTGCGCTGATATCCATTGTGTGTCTCCGTAGTGCTTTGGGTTGAACAACTCAGTGAAGTAAAAACGGACGCTCAGTGATGCTCGGCCGCCATCGAGAGATAAGCGACGGTCAGCACCATGAAGATGTAGGCCTGCAGCGCGATGATCAGCCAGTGGAAGATGCCCCAGCCGGTCGCGAACAGGATCTGGTAATAGGTCTGGCCGCCGATCGCGGGCAGGAACCCCGCGACGCTGCCGACCGCGATCACCGCGAGCAGCGCCAGCGGCAGCCAGCCGCGCAGCCACTTGCCCTTGCCGTAGGCGAACAGGCCCACGGTCAGCACGGCCAGCGCGGCGAAGATGAAGAACGCGGCGCCGGTCGCGGGCGCGATGTGCGCCGGCGCGCTGTAACGCAGCGTCAGCGCGGCCAGCAGGATGAAGATCACCTCGCCCGCGTACATGTTGCCGAACAGTCGCAGGCCCAGGCTGAGCGGCTTGGACAATTCCTCGACCACCTTCAGCACGAAGTTGACCGGCATCATCCACTTGCCGAACGGGTGCAGCACCGCTTCCTTGGCGTTGGTCAGGAAGCCCTTGCAGTAGAAGCTGTACCAGAAGCACAACAGGAACACCGTCAGCGACATCGACAGTGTGATGTTGGGATCGGCCGAGGGCAGGATGCGCAGGTGTTCGATGCCCATGGCTTCGGCCGCGGTCGGCAACGCGTCCACGGGCAGCAGGTCCATGAGGTTCATGAACAGCACCCAGAAGAACACCAGCAGCGCCATCGGCGCGACGAATTTCGATTTCTGGTGGAAGGCGTCCTTGACTTGGCCGTCGACGAATTCGGTGCAGACCTCGACGAAGTTCTGCCAGTTCTTCGGCACGC
Organism: Rhodanobacteraceae bacterium; assembly: GCA_030123585.1. Taxonomy (NCBI): domain Bacteria; kingdom Pseudomonadati; phylum Pseudomonadota; class Gammaproteobacteria; order Lysobacterales; family Rhodanobacteraceae; species Rhodanobacteraceae bacterium. The sequence continues at coordinate 2,392,707 of CP126120.1, read as the reverse complement.
CGCTGCTGGCGCGCCGCGCCACTGGCCAGAACAGGAACACGAACAGCAGGCCCAGCACGACCGAGAAGAACACCGAGTCGATGTTCAGCACCCAGAAGCCCTGGGAATTCTCGACGATCTTCCAGCTCTTGAGGTCGAGCTGGAGATAGGTGAGATGGTGCAGGATGTATGCACCGCTAGTGATAGGGGCTTCTGCCGCCATGCCGTGAGTCCCAGCTAATCCCGTGTCAAACGTCGATGCGCAAAACCAGCCAATTCACCACCATCGCCGCGCCGGCCCCGACCAGCGCGGGCACCAGCGGCAATCGCCAGCGCACCAGGATCAGGAACAAGCCACCCAGCACCACCAGCCATTTCAGCAACGTTCCCAGCGCAAACCGCCGCATGGTGACCGCGCCGCGTGCCAGTGGCGGCCGGAACACCCGCAGCGCCAGCAACGCGGTACCGAGCGCCACCACCACTCCGCCGCCGAATGCGCCAAGGGCCGATGCCGCTCCCCCGGCGAGAAACAACAATCCGACGATGATTGCCGCCGCCGCCTGCGCCAGCACCACCTGAACGGCGAGCCGTCTGCCGGCGGCGAGGGAGTTGTCCAAGTTCAGCCACCTCGGGCGTGCCTTCGACCCACCCAAAAACCTTGCAATCAGCTTTGGAATTGTAGCAGCGCACAAACTGGCGTCGCAACCGGCGAGCGCCGTCTTTCGCACTGGATTTTCTAGGATTTTGCGCCGTTCGCCGCGTGGAGCGGGGGCGTGAGTGACGACATCGGTTTGGAATTGGATCCCGCGTCAACACGCGTCCACGTGCTGGCCGGGATGAGCGCATCCTGCGCTCATTTGCCGATGCAGAACGTGGAGAAAATCGCGCCGAGCAAATCCTCGCTGGTGAATGCGCCGGTGATTTCGCCGAGCGCGCGCTGCGCGGCGGCGAGTTCCTCGGCCACGAGTTCGGGACTCGCAAGCGTTGGTCCGGAGCGTGCAGCAGCCAGGTGTCCGCCGGCGCGTTCCAGGGCGAGCACGTGCCGGGCGCGCGCGCTGAACACGCCTTCCACTTCGCCGCCCAACGCGATGCGCCGCAGTTCGGTGCGCAACAGATCGAGTCCCGCCCCGGTGCACGCGGACAGGGCGATTGTCACCACGCCGTCGCGCTCGTCGCGGCGCGGCGTCGAGCCCGCGAGGTCGATCTTGTTGACCACGAGGATGCGCGTCGCCGAGACCGGTGCGCCGGCAAACAGATCGCCGGACGCAAGCTGACCGGCATCGTCGATCACCCGCAGCACGATGTCGGCACGCTCCAGTTCGGCACGGGCACGCCGGATGCCTTCGCCCTCGACCGTATCCCCGGATTCGCGCAAGCCCGCGGTGTCGGCCAGCAGCAGTTCGACGCCGTCGAACGCGATCGATTCGCGCAGCACGTCGCGGGTGGTGCCGGGAATGTCGGTGACGATCGCGCGGTCGTGGCCGGCCAGCGCGTTCATGAGGCTGGACTTGCCCACGTTGGGTGCGCCGACGATCACCGCGTGCAGGCCGTCGGTCAGACGCACGCCGCGGCGCGCGGCAGCCAGCAAGGCATCCAGCGCGGCGGTCGCTTGCGCGAACAACCGGGCAAGCACTTCGTGCGACGCGCTTTCCGAAGCATCCTCGGCGAAATCGATCGCCGCCTCCACTTCCACGCGCAGGCGCACCACGAGATCCGCCAGCGCTTGTACACGCTCGGAGAACTCGCCTTCTAGCGAGCGTTGCGCCGCGCGGGCCTGCGCTTCGGAACGCGCCGCGATCAGGTCCGCGACCGCCTCGGCCTGCGCGAGATCCAGCTTGCCGTTGAGGAATGCCCGCTCGGAAAATTCGCCCGCGCGTGCGGGCCGCGCGCCCAGTTCGCAGACACGTCGCAGCAGCCGGTCGAGCACCACGGGGCTGCCGTGCGCGTACAGTTCCAGCACGTGTTCGCCGGTGAAGGAATGCGGCGCGGGAAACCACGTCGCGAGTCCGCGGTCGAGCGCGTGGCCTTCGGCGTCGCGGAACGCCGCGTAATGCGCGTGCCGCGGCACGGGTTCGATGCCGCACAGCGCCTGCGCGATCGCGGGCGCCGCGGGTCCCGATACCCGCACCACGCCGATGCCGCCGCGCCCCGCAGGGGTCGCGATGGCCGCGATGGTGTCGGTCGCCTGCATGCGCAAGCCTGCGTGGTTCAGGCGCGCGCGCGCGCGTCCGCCCGCTCGATCTTGCGGGTGATGTACCACTGCTGCCCGAGCATGCAGATGCCGCGCACCACGTAGTACAGGGTCAGGCCGGCCGGGAAGAAGAAGAACAGCACCGAGAACAGCACCGGCATCACTTTCATCATCCGGGCCTGGGTCGGATCCATGCCCTGCATCGGCGTCAGGAACTGCGTGCCCAGCATGGTGAGCGCGTACAGCACCGGCAGGATGAAATACGGATCGGCCGCCGACAGGTCGGGAATCCACAGGAACGGCACGTGCCGCAGTTCGACGCTGAAGATCAGCACGTAGTACAGCGCGAGGAAGATCGGCATCGTGATCAACGCCGGCAGGCAGCCCGCCATCGGGTTGACCTTCTCCTTCTTGTACAGCTCCATCATCGCCTGCTGGTATTTCTGCTTGTCGTCGCCGAAGCGTTCCTTCAGCGCCTGCATGCGCGGCTGCAGCTTGCGCATGCGCGCGCCGGACTTGTATTGCGCTTCGGTGAGCTTCCAGGTCGCGGCCTGGATGATCAGCACCAGCGCGATGATCGCGAGGCCCCAGTCGCGCACCAGCGCATGCAGCCACGACAGGAGTTTGAACATCGGCGCCGCGATCACGGTGAACATCCCGTAATCCACGGTGAGGTTCAGGCCCGGCGCGATGTCGCCCAGTTCGTTCTGCAGCTTCGGGCCGACGTACAGGTTCGCGCTGCTGGTGGCGCTCGCGCCCGGCGCGACGCTCAAGGTCGGTCCCATTTCGCGGACCAGGTAGAGCGGCTTGCCGTCGGCGCCCTGGCCGGCGACTTCCACGCTGCTGAAACGCTCGGCCTGCCTGGCGTCCGGGATCCATGCGCCCAGGAAGAACCGCTGGCTCATCGCGATCCAGCCCCCGGTCACTTCCTGGTTGAGCGGATCCTTTTCGAACTTGTCGAAGGCCAGTTTCTTGAACTTGTCGTCGGGGCTGTACCACGCCGCGCCGGTAAAGCTCAGGCTGTCCGGGTTGTAGAACTCGAGGAAATGCTTCGGCGCCGGCGGCGGCTGGACCCGTTCGAGCTGCTCGTAGGCATTGCCGTGCCACGCCTTGACGCCGCGGTTGTCGATCTGCTGGCTCACGCCGACCACGTAGCTGCCGCGGGTCAAGGTGTAACGCTTGACAACGCCGATGCCGGTCGCGGCGTCGCGCCAGTCCAGGGTCACCACGACCTGCTTCTGTCCGGGCGCCAGCGCATTTTCCTTGGCGGTCGCGGTGAACTCGGCAAGGTGGTTGGGCGCGGCACTGCCGTCGGCGCCGACCAATCCGCTCTGCGCGACGTAGTAATTCGCCGGCGTGTCGTCGAGCAGCCGCACCGGCGGACTGCCGCGCTTGACCTGCTGCGGATAGTCCAGCAGATCGGCGCCGACGATGGTGCCACCGCGCGGATCGATGGTGAGCCGCAACACGTCATTGCTGGCCGTGATCAGGTCGGCCGCGGGCGTCGCCGCGGCCTTGCCCGATGTTGCGGGCACGCTCGTGACGGTCGTCGCCGCATCGGCGGCGGCGCTGCCGGGCGCTTCCGGTACGCCCGGCGAGGACGCGGGAACCGCGCTCGTCGCGGGCGGCGAGGCGGGCGTAGCGGACGGGTAGTCGTGTTGCCAGCCCTGCCACAGCAAGTAGGCGACGACCAGCAACGCCACGACCAGCAGGGTACGTGTTTGATTGATCACGGGGGAACTCGGAATGGGCCGCGCGAGGCTTGGCGCGGGTCAGCCGCCGATTGTGCCGGGTGTGGATGCGGGCTTCAACGCCTTGAGCTTCCGCCACGCGTCGTCGAGATCGTCGCGCAACACCGCCCGCTCGATCGTGGCCGCGGAAGACCGCGCGATCACCAGCACATCCATCGCGGGCAGCGACTCGCGTTGCAGCCGGAACGATTCGCGCGCGATCCGCTTGATCCGGTTGCGTGCGACGGCACGCTTGCTGACCTTGCGCGATATCGCGAGTCCCAATCTGGCCGCGCCGGTCGGCGAGACGATCCAGCGCAACAGGAAATGGCGTGTCTGGATGCGCCCTTGCGCATTCCGCAGCGCGGCGAATTCGGCGGCTCGGCGCAGCCGCGCGGAAGGCGGCAAGCCGGCCATGCGCGATGCGCTTACGGGATCAGGCGCTTGCGGCCCTTGGCGCGGCGCGCGGACAAGACCTTGCGGCCATCAGCGGTCTTCATGCGGGCGCGAAAACCGTGGGTGCGGGCGCGCTTGAGCACGCTGGGCTGGTAGGTGCGTTTCATGGGTGACTCCGCGGCAGGACGCCCGCGCGAGGCGGGTCATGCATGGAAAAAGACTGTGAATTCTACGATTGCCGCTGGGCGCGCGTCAATGAAAATCGGCACGGTCGCACGGCGGCAGCGGGTTCCGAACGCAGGGTCCGGGCAGCCTGTTAGACTCACCCGTTCACCACGCGCGAACGCCGCGCACCGGCATCGATCCACCGCGGGAATCCATGAGCGATCTCTGGCAACGCTGCCTCGCCAGGCTCGAAGGCGAAATCGAACCCGGCGTGCTGCACACCTGGCTGCAGCCGCTGCAGGCGCGTTACGACGACGGCACCCTCCGGCTGTTCGCGCCGAATACCTATACCCTCGAGTTCGTGCGCAACGGCTATCTCGCGCGCATCGAGGGCACGCTGTCCGCGCTGGCCGGCCGGCCGGTCCCGCTGCGTCTCGAAGTGGGTTCGATCGCGACCGGCCCGAAGCCGCAAGCCGTGCCGTCCGGCGTGCCGTCTCCGGCCGCCCCGCAACACAACCTCGATCCGCACTACACCTTCGACAATTTCGTCGAGGGCAAATCCAACCAACTGGGCAAGGCCGCCGCGATGCAGGTGGCCCAGAACCCCGGGCGGGCCTACAACCCGCTGCTGCTGTACGGCGGCACCGGCCTCGGCAAGACCCATCTGATGCAGGCGGCGGGCAATCTGATGCTGAAGCACAACCCGTCGATGAAGCTGCTCTACGTGCATTCCGAGCGCTTCACCGAGATGATGATCGCGGCGCTGCGCAACAAGAACATGGACGACTTCAAGCACCGCTTCCGCTCGGTCGATGCGCTGCTGATCGACGACATCCAGTTCTTCGCGGGCAAGGACGCGACCCAGGAAGAGTTCTTCCACACCTTCAACACGCTGTACGAATCGCGCCAGCAGATCATCCTGACCTGCGACCGCTACCCGAAGGAAGTGGACAATCTCGAGCTGCGCTTGAAATCGCGGCTGGGCTGGGGGCTTTCGGTCGCGATCGAGCCGCCGGATTTCGAAACCCGCGCCGCGATCCTGCTGGAAAAGGCGCAGACCCGCGGCATTCCGCTGCCCAGCGACGTCGCCCTGCTGCTGGCGCGCCGGATCCGCTCCAACGTGCGCGAACTCGAAGGCGCACTCAACACTGTCGCCGCGCAGGCCAACCTGTCGGGGCGCGGCATCACCGTCGAGTTGGCCCAGGAAACACTGCGCGACCTGTTCAACGTGCACGCGCGCGCGATCACCATCCAGAATATCCAGAAGACCGTGGCCGATTATTATCAGCTGCGGTTGTCCGATCTCCTGTCGCAAAGGCGACTGCGTTCGCTGGCGCGACCGCGACAGATCGCCATGGCGTTGGCCAAGGAGTTGACCGAACACAGCCTGCCCGAGATCGGCGAGGCCTTCGGGGGCAAGGACCACACGACCGTGATGCACGCCTGCAAGAAGATCAGGGGCCTTTGCGAAACAGACATGCGCCTGCGTCAGGACTGGGACAAACTGATCCGGATATTGACTGGGTAAACTTGTGGACAGTTTCGGGATGGCACGAGATCGACAAAACATCCACAACTCATGCACCGCTGTTCCCAAGGCGGTGGAACAAAATAAATCAATGTAAGTTGTTGTTTAAAAAAGATATTGTTCAGAAATCCGGTTATCAACAAAGCCTGCTTCTACGATCTTATCTACAAGTGCAACCAAGATAGAAGACCAATACGGGGATCAACAATGCGCTTCAGCATTCAACGCGAATCCTTGCTCAAACCCATGCAGCAGGTCGTGGGCGTGGTCGAACGCAGGCAAACCTTGCCTGTGCTCGCCAACCTTCTGGTGCAGGTCAAGGGAGGCCGGCTGTCCCTGACCGGGACGGATCTCGAGGTCGAAATGCGCTCGAGCTGCGCCGTGGATCAGGACGAGGACGGGGAAACCACCGTTCCGGCCAGGAAATGGTTTGACCTGCTGCGGGCGTTGCCCGACGGGGTGAAGGTCGACGTGCAGGTCAAAGGCGACCGGGTCGTCATGCACGCCGGACGCAGCCGTTACACCTTGGCTTGCCTGCCAGCGGACGAATTTCCGACCACGGACGAAATCGAGGTGACCGACAAGGTTTCCCTGCCGGAGGGAACCCTGCGCCGGTTGATGGAACGCACCGCCTTCGCGATGGCCAATCAGGATGTCCGTTACTACCTCAACGGCCTGCTGCTCGACCTGCGTGGCTCCGAGCTGCGCTGCGTGGCGACTGACGGTCATCGGATGGCGATGTCGGAGACGGCGCTGGATGTCGCGGTCAAGGGCAATCGGCAGCTCATCATTCCGCGCAAAGGCGTGACGGAACTGCTGGGCTTGTTCGAAGCCGGCGACAACGTGGTCAGCGTCGAATTTTCCACCAATCACATCCGGGTGCGCCGCGGCGACGTGGTTTTCACCTCCAAGCTGATCGACGGCAAGTTTCCCGATTACGAAGCCGTCATTCCCCTTGGCGCGGACAAGGTGGTCCAGGTCGGGCGTGAAGTCATGCGCAATGCGCTGCAGCGCGCGGCGATCCTCTCCAACGAAAAATACCGCGGCGTTCGCCTGGAAGTCAGTCCGCAATGCCTGCGCATCATTGCCCACAACCCCGAGCAGGAAGAAGCCTTCGAGGAGATCGAGGCTGAAACCAAGGTGGGCGACATCGCCATTGGGTTCAACGTGGGGTATTTGCTGGATGCATTGGGCGCACTCGATGACGAACGCGTGCACCTGCAACTGCGCGACGCCCAGTCGAGTTGCCTCTTGCGCGGTGCTTCCAACCAGCAAACCCAGCACGTCGTGATGCCGTTGCGGCTTTGAACCGCGGGCCCGCGTCCCGCGCACCTGGCGAGAAGACGGGGCGATGAACATCGAATTGCTGCGGCTCTCGAACCTGCGCTGTTTCGAGGGCATCGACTTCACGCCCGGTCCCGGCATCAACTGGCTGGTTGGGGCCAACGGAGCGGGCAAGACTACCCTGCTGGAAGCGGCCCATATCCTGTCCCATGGCCGCTCGTTCCGTGCGGGTGGGCGTTCGGCGCCCTGCCGTGACGGCACATCGGAGTTCACGATCTACGCCGAATTGCAGACCCAGCGGCGAGGCGTGCACCGGCTGGGGCTGACAAGACGGGAAGATCGCTGGCAGGCCCGGATGGATGGTGTCGATCTCGACACCCTCGCCCCCTTGTTCGAGGCTTGTCCGGTGGTGTGCTTTGGCCCCGAAAGTCTGTCGTTGATCCTGGGCCCTGCCGAGGAACGGCGCAACTTTCTGGATTGGAGCGTGTTCCACGTGGAACACGAGTCGCTGGAAGTCTGGCGAAGGTGGCGTCGCGGCCTGCGGCAACGCAACAGCCTGCTTCGCAGCCACGCCGCGGACGCCCTGTTCGAGCCTTGGGAGCACGATCTGGCGGCCTTGGCCATCCGTATCCACCGGATGCGGAGCGAGTGTCTCGCCAGCCTCGAACCTTTTCTTGTGGAAGAATCGAATTGGCTGGTTCCCGAGCTCGGCAGCGTCCATGTTGCCTATCGCCCCGGCTGGGACGAAACCGTAGGGTTAGCTGCGGAACTGGTGAGCCAGAGACTCCGCGACCGCGAACGTGGGTATACCCAGCGTGGCCCGCATCGCGCCGACTGGATGCTGCATTTCTCGCGCGTCTCGCAGCGGGAGCACTTGTCGCGTGGACAGGCCAAGGCCATCGCGCTGGTGTGTGCGCTGGCCCAGGTCCGTTGGCTTGAGGCGCGCATCGGCGAATATCCCCTGCTGTGCATCGACGATCTGGATTCCGAGCTCGACGGAGACCACGCGATCAAGGTTGTGGCCTGGTTGACAGGCAAATCTCTGCAGTCCTGGTTGACCACCACCTCTCGGCCCAGGCACAGCGACTCCCAAGCCCGGGTGTTCCACGTGGAACATGCCGGCGTGTTGCCGGCCTGAAGCCCGTGGATCGGGCCAGTCAAGGTATAATGGCTCGTTTACATGGTTCCCTCTGCCGCGCCGAGACCCTATCCCATGAATGACGTTTACGATTCCAGCAGCATCAAGGTTCTGAAGGGGCTAGAAGCCGTTCGCAAACGTCCCGGGATGTACATCGGCGACACCGACGATGGCACGGGCCTGCACCACATGGTGTTCGAGGTGGTGGACAACGCCATCGACGAGGCGCTGGCAGGGTTTTGCGATCACATCGAGGTCGTCATTCGCGATGACGGCACAGTCAGCGTCGCGGACAACGGCCGCGGCATTCCGGTGGACATCCACCCGGAAGAAGGGCGTTCCACGGCCGAGGTGGTGATGACCGTGCTGCATGCCGGCGGCAAGTTCGATGCGAATTCCTACAAGGTTTCAGGCGGCCTGCACGGCGTCGGCGTGTCGGTGGTCAATGCGTTGTCGGAACACCTGTGGCTCAACATCTATCGCAACGGCAAGGAATACCTGCAGGAATACCGGCTGGGGGATCCGCTGTTTCCCCTGCGTGAAGTGGGGCTTTCCGACAAGCGCGGAACGATGGTGCGGTTCCTGCCTAGTCCCGAGACCTTCACCCACATCGAGTTCCATTACGAGATTCTGGCGAAGCGCCTGCGCGAGCTCGCGTTTCTCAACTCAGGCGTCAAAATTACCCTTGAAGATCAAAGGGTTGGAAAAAAAGATGTATTCCAGTACGAAGGCGGGATCCGTGCTTTCGTCAAGCATCTGTCGCAGCTCAAGACGCCGCTTCACCCCAATGCCATCGGGTTCAGCAGCCAGATCGATGCCATCACCGTCGAGCTGGCCATGCAGTGGACGGATGGCTACCAGGAATCCATTTTCTGCTTCACCAACAACATCCCACAGAAGGATGGCGGCACCCATCTGACCGGATTCAAGGCTGCTTTGACGCGAACACTCAGCAATTACGTTGAACAGTCTGGATTGGCCAAGAACTCCAAGGTTGCCCTATCGGGCGACGACATGCGCGAAGGCTTGATCGCGGTGCTGTCGGTCAAGGTGCCGGATCCCAAGTTCTCGTCGCAGACCAAGGACAAACTGGTTTCCAGCGAGGTCAAGGGCATCGTCGAGCAGGCAGTCAACGCCAAGCTCGAGGAATACCTGCTGGAGCATCCGGCCGACGCCAAGGTCATTGCCGGCAAGGTGGTGGATGCAGCGCGCGCGCGCGAGGCCGCGCGCAAGGCGCGAGAGCTCACCCGCCGCAAGGGCGCGCTGGACATCGCCGGTTTACCGGGCAAGCTGGCCGATTGCCAGGAGCGGGACCCAGCCTTGTCCGAACTGTTCCTCGTCGAGGGCGATTCGGCAGGTGGCTCCGCCAAGCAGGGGCGCAACCGCAAGACCCAGGCCGTATTGCCGCTCAAGGGCAAGATCCTCAACGTCGAGAAGGCGCGCTTCGACAAAATGCTCTCCTCGGCCGAAGTCGGCACCTTGATCACCGCGCTCGGCACCGGCATCGGCAAGGACGAGTTCAATGCCGACAAGCTGCGTTACCACCGCATCATCATCATGACCGACGCGGACGTGGACGGCTCGCACATCCGCACCTTGCTGCTGACTTTCTTCTACCGGCAGATGCCGGAGTTGATCGAGCGCGGCCACGTCTACATCGGACTGCCGCCGCTGTACAAGATCAAGCAGGGCAAGAACGAGTTGTACCTGAAGGACGATGCCGCGCTCAACGAATACCTGATCGCCAGCGCGGTGCAGGATGCCGCCTGGCTGCCGGGTGGCGGCGGCACGCCGGTCGAAGGCACGGCGCTGGAAGCGCTGCTGCGCCAATACCAGGCGGCGCTCGACCAGATCGGACGGCTGGCCCAACGCGGCGACGGGGGCGTGTTCACGGCGATGCTTGAGCACGTGCCACTCGAGGATGCGATGTGGTCGGATCCCTCGGTCTTGCAAAACTGGGCGGACGTCTTGACGTCCAAATTGAACGCGACGGGACTGGGCCGTCCGCAATTCAGCTTCGAGTTGCGTGCAGCCACCGAACAGCACCCCGCGGCGTGGTTGCTGCGGCGTGCCCAGTACGGCACCGAGCACACCTGGATCCTGCCGCGGAGCTTTTTCTCCGGCGCGGATTTCCGTCCGTTGCTGGAAGTCGCGCGTGCGCTGGCCGGCCGCAGCAATGGGGAGTCGGAGGTTCGGCGCGGCGGCGCCGCGCAAACGGTCGGCAGCTTCGCCGAGGCGCGTGCGTGGTTGTTCGACGAAGCCAAGAAGGGACGCCAGATCCAGCGCTTCAAGGGTCTCGGTGAAATGAATCCCGAACAGCTTTGGGAAACCACGGTCAACCCTGATACCCGCCGCCTGCTGCAGGTGCGCATCGAGGATGCGCTGGAAGCAGACCAGATCTTCGCGACGCTGATGGGCGACGTGGTCGAACCTCGCCGCGAATTCATCGAGACCAATGCGCTCAGGGTTGGCAATCTGGACGTCTGAAACGGGACGCCGTTTTTTTGAACAACGGGTTTTCCGGTACTTGAGCTTTGCGCACGGACCGCGTTACTCTCACCTTCCCCGTTCGTGATCTGTGCAGTCACCTGCAAGAGGAATCCCGATGAAGCTCGAGTCCCGCTGGCTGGTTTGCGGCCTGTGTGCTGCCTTTGCCTTGGCGTGTGTGCCAGCCGTTGCCTCCGCGCAGATGAGCGGGCAAGGGTGCACGGACCTCCAGATGCTGCAACACAAATGCGGGGAGCAACAGTCGAAGCAGAACAAGCAGGCCAAGCAGGCAACCAAATACCCGAACGCCACGCGCAAACAGCCGTCCAATGCCGGCGTCAGCGCCAAGGAAGGCAAGACCCTCAACGAAGGCCTGCAGGCGGCCAACAGCGGCGATTCCGCGACCGCGCTCAAGGATCTGCAGCCGATCGCCGATTCGAGCAGCAACGCCTACGCCAGGGCGCTGGCGATGCTGGGCCTCGCCCAGGTGAAGTACCGCAGCGGTGACACCAAGGGTGCGATCGCCCTGCAGAAGCAGGCGATCGATTCGAACGCGCTCGACAACGACAGCTATTTCCAGGGCCTGGAAACGCTTGCGCAGATGTACATCGCAGACGAGGACTACAACGACGCGTTGACCACCCTCGACAGCTGGAGCAAGCAGAGCGGCGCGCAGTCGGCGGACATCGAGGCCCTGAAGGGCAACGCCTACTACCGCCTGCAGAAATACCCCGAAGCGGTGGCCGCTATCCAGAAGGCCAAGTCGCTGAGCGACAAGCCGCAGCCGAGCTGGGACCAGATCGAGATGGCCAGCTACTTCGCGATGGACAAGTACGACGATGCCGCCAAGCTCGCCGAAGCGGCGCTGGCCAAGGATCCCAACAACAGCACGCTGTTGCAGAACGTCATTGCCATCTACATCAACGCGCACCAGGACCAGAAGGCGCTCGCGCTGCTGGAACGCGCGCGCGCGAACGGCCAGATCAAGGACGAAACGGGCTACATGAACATGGCCAAGATGTACGACAACCTGGGCCAGAGCAGCTCCGATCCCAAGCCCAACGCGACGAAGGCCGTCGCGGTCCTGAAGGAAGGCATGGACAAGGGCATCGTCCAGCCGGGCTTCGACAGCTACAAGCTGCTGGGCGATTCGTATGCGATCGCGGGCGACTACAAGGATGCCGCGGCTGCATACGGCAAGGCGTCGCCCGACGCCAAGGACGGCCAGGTGGATTTCCTGCGCGGCCAGATGCTGGAAAACCTGGGCCGGCACAAGGAAGCCCGCGATGCGCTCAAGCAGGCGATTGCCAAGGGCGGGTTCAAGCGCATGGGCGCGGCATACCTGACGCTCGGCAATGCCGAGCTTGCCCTGAAGGACAAGAGCGCGGCGATCGCCGCGTACAAGCAGGCCGAACAGGATCCGGAGACGCAAGCCGATGCGCGCCGCACCCTGAAACAACTGGGACACAAATAATCCGGCCGGATTGCCGGATGTTCGAAAGACACGCGATAAAACCGGGTCTTGCCCACTAGGCAAAGCCTTCATGCTGGTGTAACGTTCGAGACTTTTCCGCCGCCTTGGTTGCTGAACCGGATCGAAAGCGATACGGCGACTGCAGTGGGGCCCAACAGGTCAGCGATTGGTTCAATACACGATGGCACGCACGTCGGCTCAAGACCGCAAACGGTTCAACTGGTGGCGCACCATTGCAGTCGCATTCGCGATTGCGCTGCACGCCGGCATCATCATCATGTTGCTGGCCCCCGCAGCTCCGCCGCAGGCCAAGAAGAACAACCAGCAGAAGATCGTGCGCGTCGAGTTCATTCCGCCGCCGCCGCCACCGCCACCGCCACCGCCGCCGCCGCCGGAGCCGCCCAAGCAGCCGCCACCGAAGGTGATCAAGCTGGAAAATCCGCCGCCACTGCCGCCGCCGCCGGCACCGCCGCCGCCGCAGGAACAGTCGATCATGTCGACGCCGGCCGCGCCACCGCGCCCGCCGGCACCGCCGCCGCCGCCCGCGGATGTCGCGCCGTCGGTCGACATCAGCTACAAGAACCGCAATCCGCCGAAATATCCGATCCAGGCGATACGCCAGGGCCACCAGGGTGAAGTGATCCTGGCCATCACCATCAACGCCGCCGGCGAAGTGGTCGATGTCAGGGTCCAGAAGTCCAGCGGTTACCGCGAACTCGACCGCGCCGCGGAAGACGCCGCACGCAACTGGAAGTTCAACCCGGGCGTGCAGCACGGCAAGCCGACCGGTGGTGTCGTGCTGGTTCCGGTGAATTTCAGTCTCAGTGGCATCGAATAGAAACTTCACGCTCAACGGGTTCGAATCCGTTAGAGTCCGTCAATCAACGTTCCACTTGCTACAACTTGAAGGAAGGGTAGCGCCATGATCCAAGAAGCAGCCTCCGCCGCCGCCGCACCAGTCGGCAATGCCAACGCGCAAGCCCTGCAGCAGGTTGGCGCGAGCCATTTTCTCCACGAAATCCTGACCCACCCGCTCGAGCACGCGATCGACTTCATCGTGCTGATCGTGCTGGTGATCATGTCGGTGTCCTCGTGGTACTTCATCATCGCGATCGCGATCCGCAATGCGCTGATCCGTTCGCGCATGGACAAGGTCATCCAGAAGTTCTGGGATACCCCGTCCGCGCAGGATGCGGTGCGGGTGATGGAAAAGCAGCCGCGTTCCGAACCGTTCTCCAAGATCGCCCTCGATGCGGCGTCGGCCGCGGCGCACCACCAGCGCCACGAAGGCAGCCGCATGGTCGAGGCGCTCAACCGTTCCGAGTTCGTCGACCGCGCGCTGCGCCAGGCCGTCGATCGCGAGAGCCGCAACCTCGAAGGCGGCCTCACGCTGCTGGCGACGGTTGGTTCGGCCGCGGTGTTCGTTGGTCTGTTGGGTACCGTGATGGGCATCTACTACGCCCTGATCAACCTCGGCGCGAGCGGCGAATCGTCGATTTCCGCGGTCGCGGGCCCGGTCGGCCAGGCGCTGATCATGACCGCCATCGGCCTGTTCGCGGCGATCCCCGCGGTGATTGCGTACAACGCCTACTCGCGCGCCAACCGCGTCACCATCGCGCACTTCGATGAATTTGCGCACGACCTGCACGACTTCTTCGCCACCGGTGCGCGCATCGAGTCCGGTTCGCCGTCTGCGGCCGCCCGTCCGGCCGCCGCAGTGCCTCCGCCGGCGGTCAAGAAGTAAGAGGGCCTTGTCATGGGCATGAGTACCAACAGCGGCGGCGGCCCGGTTGCCGACATCAACATCACGCCGTTGATCGACGTGATGCTGGTGCTGCTGGTGATCTTCATGATCACTGCGCCGCTGGTACAGCACAACATCAAGATCGACCTGCCGCAGCCGAACCCGAACGTGAAGCCGCCGGAAAACCCGCCGACGCCGCACACCCTGTTCATCCAGGCCGACGGTTCGATGACCTGGGACAACCTGCCGATCAGCAACATCGAGCTGCAGGCCCAGTTGGCCACGATCGGCGCGAAGACGCTGGAACAGCAGCCGCAGGTGCACATCAAGGCTACCGACGAAACCCAGTACAACTATCTGGCCGAAGTCATGGCCGAAGCACGCCGCTACAACGTGCAGAAGATCGGCTTCGAGAAGTGAGGGATTGACCCCATGTCAATGAGTGTGGGTGAAAACACCGGCAGCGACATCCCCAAGGCCGAGATCAACGTCACCCCGTTGGCCGACGTGATGCTGGTGCTGCTGATCATCTTCATGATCACGGCGCCCCTGATGTCGCACAAGGTCAAGGTCGATCTGCCGCGCGCCGATCCCAATACCAAGCCGGCCACGATCCAGGTGCCACCGATTGATTTGGCGGTCGAACCCGACGGTACCCTGTACTGGAACGACAGCCCGGTCAGCGATGCGGTGCTCACGGCGAGGCTGCGCGCGGCCGCGGCCAGCAACCCGCAGCCGGAATTGAACATCCGCGCGGACAAGACCACGCCGTACAAGGTGATCTGGAAGGTCATGCAGGAAGCCAAATCCGCCGGCATGGTGCATTTGGGATTCATCACCCAAGGCAAGGCCAGGCCCGGTACCGGACCTTGACGTCAGCCGTGATAGCTTGAAGCAAAATGCCGCGCATCGCGCGGCATTTTCTTGTGCGGATCAGGCGAGGATCGCGAGGTAGTTGCGCACGGTCCGATCGAGGCCTTCGTACAGCGCTTCGCTGATCAGCGCGTGTCCGATCGACACTTCGGCCAACTCGGGGATTGCGCGTTTGAACGTGCCGAGATTCCGCTGGTCGAGATCGTGTCCCGCGTTCACCGCGAGCCCGGCCGCGCGCGCGCGCTGTGCGGTGGCGACGCAGCGCGCGAGTTCGGCGGCGTGGTCGTGGGCCGCGAAAGCGTGCGCGTACGGCCCGGTATACAGCTCGACCCGCGCCACTCCGACCGCGCGCGCGGCATCGAAACCATCGAGGGTCCCGGCGTCCGCGAACAGCGAAACGCGGCAGCCGGTCTCGTTGAGCGTGGCGACCAGCGGCGCGAGCTTGGGCAGGTCGCGTGCGAGGTCGAACCCGTGGTCGGACGTGACCTGACCATCGGCGTCGGGCACCAGCGTCGCCTGCGCGGGTCGGGCCTGGCGCACCAGTTCGACGAAACCCGGATAACCGGGGCGGGCCGGTGCGAAGGGGTTGCCCTCGATGTTGAATTCCACCCGGCCGCGGACCAGCTCCGCCAGCATCGCCACGTCTTCGGCGGTGACGTGGCGCCGGTCCGGCCGTGGATGCACGGTGATGCCGCCGCAGCCCGCGGCGATGCAGGTCTCGGCCGCGGTGGCGAGATTGGGTTCGTGGCCGCCGCGCGCGTTGCGCAGCACGGCGATCTTGTTGAGATTGACGCTGAGCAGGGTCATGCCGCGAGGATCATCGCACAAACCCGTGCACAAAAAACGGCGCGGAGTGGCCTCCGCGCCGGAGAGTGCAATCCACCACGTCGCTGCACGGGCGGATGTTACGGGGAGACTTCCCGTATTCCTGTGACCACGGCATGCCGGTCGAGTTCATGCGCCGTGGCCCACGGTTCAGTTTGCGCCGCTCACGCCGGTGGACGCAGCGCCACGATGCGGCGCGCATCGCCCTGCCATGCCAACGCGCCGCGGTAACCCGGCAACGGATCGAAACCTTCGAGACGCCAGGCGTCGATGGCGCCCAGTGCCGGATCGGTGCGATCGAGCGTCCATCCTCGCGGCTCCTTCCGGAACGACAGCCGCGACAGGCCGAAGGACAAGCCCTCACCCGCGGCCTTCAGCACCGCTTCCTTGGCGCACCACAGGGCGATGAACGATTCGTCGCGCGCGGACGGATCGAGCCGCGCCAACGTGTCCGCCTCCGCGGGATCGAAAAAGCGCTGCGCGATTTCGAGCGCCCGCAGGTTCTTGCCCACGCGTTCGATGTCGACGCCCAGCGCGCAGTCGAGGGCCAACGCCACGAGCGCATGGTCCCCGCTGTGCGACCAGTTGAATTCGAGGCGCCGGTCGCCGATGCGACTGGCGACGGATGGCGCAAGCCGCGGCTTGCCGCGCTGCTCCTGATCCAGCACGATGCCGGACGGCGGAACGCCGAGGTAGGCGGACAGCAATGCCAGGAGTGGCGCGCGCCCCGCCGACATTGCGTAGGGAATGCGCCACAAGTGGATCGACCGGGCATCGAGGCGCGCGGCAGCGGCGTGCGGCGAAACCTCGGTGAACTCCGGCCGCGACGACAACATCAACGCAATGGCGCTCGGTCAGTGGCGCACGCGATCGTCATACAGGCGCTTCACCACCGAAGGATCGGCCAACGTCGAGGTGTCGCCCAGCGCGGAGAGGTCGACTTCGCTGTTGCCGGCCTCGGCGATCTTGCGCAGGATGCGGCGCATGGTCTTGGCCGAACGGGTCTTGGGCAGCGCCGGCGCCCATTGCAGATATTCGGGCGCCGCGAACGCACCGATCCGCTCACGGATGCCGGCGACGAGTTCCTTGCGGAGCGCATCGCTGGGCGTCACGCCTTCCTTGGGGGTCACGAACGCGTAGATGGTGGTGCCCTTGATGTCGTGCGGGCAACCGACCACCGCGGCTTCCGCGACGCGTTCGTCGGCCATCATGGCGCTTTCGACTTCGGCGGTGCCGATGCGGTGGCCGGACACGTTGATGACGTCGTCGACGCGGCCGGTGATCTTCCAGTCGCCGTCGGCGTCGCGCTGCGCGCCGTCGCCGGTGGTGTAGACGCCGGGATACATCTTGAAATAGGTGTCGATGAAACGCTGATGATCGCCGTACACCGTGCGCATCTGGCCCGGCCAGGAATCGAGGATGACCAGGTTGCCTTCGCCCGCGCCTTCGATGCGCTTGCCGTCGGCATCGACCAGCGCGGGTTGCACGCCGAAAAACGGTTTCATCGCGGCGCCCGGCTTCAGCACCGTGGATCCAGGCAGCGGGCAGATCAGGATGCCGCCGGTTTCGGTCTGCCACCAGGTGTCGACGATCGGACAGCGGCTGTCGCCCACCGTCTCGAAATACCACTCCCACGCTTCCGGATTGATCGGTTCGCCGACCGAGCCGAGCAACCGCAACGATTGGCGCGAAGTCTTCCTGACCGGTCCGTCGCCCTCGCGCATCAGCGCGCGAATCGCGGTCGGCGCGGTGTACAGGACCGTTACCTTGTGCTTGTCGCAGACCTGCCAGATGCGTGACGCGTCCGGCCAGTTGGGCACCCCTTCGAACACCAGCGAGGTCGCGCCGTTCGCGAGCGGACCGTAGACGATGTAACTGTGTCCCGTCACCCAGCCGACGTCGGCGGTGCACCAGTAGATGTCGTCCTCGCGCAGGTCGAACACGGCCTCGTGGGTCAGCGCCACCCACACCATGTAACCGCCGATGGTGTGCAGCACGCCTTTCGGCTTGCCGGTGGAACCCGAGGTGTAGAGGATGAACAACGGGTCCTCCGCGTTCATCGGTTCGGGGCCGCACTCGGCGGACTGGCCGTCCATCAACGCGTCCCACCAGCGGTCGCGCGGCGACTGCATGTTGACCGCGCCGCCGGTGCGGCGCACCACCACGACGGTTTCGATGCTGGTGGTGTCCGGGCGCGTGAGCGCCTCGTCGACGTTGGCCTTCAGGGGAATCTTCTTGTTGGCGCGCACGCCCTCGTCGGCCGTGATCACCAGTTTGCACTGCGAATCGGCGATGCGCCCGGCCAGCGCGTCGGGCGAGAAACCGCCGAACACCACCGAGTGGATCGCGCCGATGCGCGCGCAGGCCAGCATCGCCACACAGGCCTCGGGAATCATCGGCATGTAGATCGCGATGCGGTCGCCCTTCTTCACGCCGAGATGCTTCAGCGCATTGGCGAACTTGCAGACTTCGGCGTGCAGCTCGCGATAGCTGAGCTGGCGCGAGACGCCGGGATCGTCGCCCTCGAACAGGATTGCCGTCTTGTCGCCGCGCGTGGCGAGATGGCGATCGAGGCAACTGACGGTCGGGTTCAACACGCCGTCGGCGTACCAGCGGATGTGCAGGTCCTTCGGATCGAAGGAGACGTCCTTGATCCGGGTGGGAAACCTGATCCAGTCCAACCGCCTGGCGGCTTCGGCCCAGAAGGATTCGGGATCACGCAGCGATGCGGCGTAACGGCGCGCGTAGTCGTCGGGCTTGATCCGCTCGGCGGCGGCGAATGCGGACGGGACGGGATGCACCTTGCTCATCGCGGGATCTCCTTGGCACGACGCAAGGGATCAGCGTAGCAAAAAAGACCGCGCGTTGCGGCTGCAGGCGTCAGGGCGCGGGCGGCGGCAACCGCTCGGATGGATGGGCGTCTTTTCGGACGGTGCCGCGCAGGGCTTCGAGTTCGCGCTCGGTCATGTGCTCGGGCCGCGAGCTCGCGCGCACGTGGCGGTCGATGAAGACCAGCGCCGCGGCGATGGCGCACGCGAGGCCCACCACGATGCCCAGCCCCATCCAGCCGGGCGAATGGCTGGCGAACGCCAGCAGGAAGGCCATCAAGGAAACCAGCGCCAGACCCCAGATCATGGGCAACCCCGGTGTTGCGTGTTGCGGGCGATCATAGCGCAGCGGCCACGCTACGGCGTATCGTCGCGCTGTCTGGCCAAGGAGTCCGCCGCGATGGTCGTGCTTCCCTCGGTTGCGCTTGCCGGCGTGCTGTCCTGGGCGTCCGGGTTCCGCTTGTACGCCGCGCTGTTCATCGCGGGCCTGCTCGATCGTTTCCACTTCGTGGTGTTGCCGGACAAGCTCGCGATCCTCGCGCACACACCGGTGCTGATCGCCACCGGCGCGCTGCTGGTGGTCGAGTTCCTGGTGGACAAGGTGCCGGCGGTGGATTCGATGTGGGACAGCGTGCAGACCTTCGTGCGCGTGCCTTTGGGTGCGCTGCTGGCGTGGGGCGTGTTCGCGCATGCCTCGCCGGAAACGCAGGCGATCGCCCTGATCGCCGGCGGCGCGCTCGCGGCCGGCACGCACGTCGCGAAGGCCGGCACCCGCGCGCTGGTCAACACCTCGCCGGAACCGTTCTCCAACTGGGGCTTGAGTTTCTCCGAGGACGGCGTGCTGCTGCTCGGGATGTGGCTGGCGCTGCAACACCCGGTGGTGTTCGTGGTGCTGTTGGCGCTGTTCGTGCTGCTGCTGGTGTGGCTGATCCCGAAACTCTGGCGCGGCCTGGTCGCGTTGAAACGCGGATTCCAGCGCCTGTTCGGGCGCGGCGCGCAGCGCGACGGAGCCTGAAGGAAAAGGGCCGCGTATGCGGCCCTTTTCCCAGTTGCGATCAGGCGCCAAGCATCATTTCGGCGCCGGACCCTTCACCGATGTCACCATGCCGTCGGGCCGCACGTACTTCGCGAACACCTGCTGCACCTCGGCCGCGGTCAGGTCCATGTAGTGCTGCGCGGCGACGGTCGCTTCGTCCAGCGGCTTGCCTTCCATCGAGTATGTCAGCAGGTTGCCGGCGATCGCGCCGAAGCTGGCATCGCGGAGCGGGATCTGCCGCAGCAGGATGCCCTTGGCCTGCTTCAGTTCGGCCGCGCCGACCGGTGCGTCCTGCATCTGCTTCAGGTCCTGCACCACGATCCGGCCGGCCTCGGCGACCTTGTCGGGATCGCAGCCGAAGATCACCGTGTAGGTGCCGCGGTGCCTGTCGAGCGAGGCGCCGACGCCGACGTTGTACACCAGCCCGCGTTTCTCGCGCAGGTCGCGATACAGGCGCGAGGCGTAGAAACCGCCGCCCAGCACGTGGTCGCCCAGGGTCAAGGCGAAGCGTTGCGGCGAGTCATAGTCGAGCGCGAGGGTCTGCGCCATCGTCACTTCGTCCTGCACCGCGCTCTTGTCCGGCGTCTGGGCGTGGCCGGGCTTGTTCGCGGGCACCGCCGCGTAGTCGGTGTCGGGTTTCGGACCGCTGGCCTTCCAGCCGCCGAACACCTTTTCGACCACGGCTTTGGCTGCGGCGGGATCGACCTTGCCGACGATCACGATCGTCGTCATGTCCGGACGGAAGGTGCTGGCGTAGTACTGCTTCACCTTGTCCAGCGTGAGGCCTTCGACGTCTTGCGGGGTCGCGTGCCGCAGCACCGGATCGTTGGCGGGATACAGCGCCTTGTCCAGCGCGAGCCCGGCGAGGAACGCCGGCGTCTGCAACTGGCCGGCCACTTGACCCGCGGTCTGGCGCTGCACGATCGCGAACGCCTGCGTCGGCAGCGCCGGGTGCAGTTCGTTGTCGGCGAGGAGTTGCATGCCCTTGTCGAAATTCGCCGCCGGCACCGCCAGCGAGAAATCCGATCCCGCGCTCTCGTGCGCGCTGATTGCGTCCAGCGCGGCCTGGAATTGCAGGCGGTTCAGCGTGGTGGTGCCGAACGGGAACAGCCCTTCCAGGACCTGCGCCACGCCTTCCTCGCCTTTGGGCGCCTGCAGGTCCTCGTTGGTCTTGATGCGCCCGTAGACCTCGACGGTGTCGCTGATCGACTCCGGCTGCACGATCAGCTTCAAGCCGTTCGGCAAGGTGTAGGTCACGGGGTCGATCGCCGACTTCGGCACTTCCAGTTTTTCGAACGCGGCCTCGGCCCAGTCAGGCAGCGTGACCGGATGGTCGGGGCTGGCGGCGAAACTCTCGGCGCCGCCGAAGCCCTTGCCCGACACCGTCTTGCCGGAACTCTCCGGCGTCAGCACCGCGGTGATCGCGTGCGCGGGATCGAACAGCCGTTTCGCCAGCACGTCCACCTCGGCTGGCGTCACCGCCTCGATCGCGGCCTTGATCGCGTCGGGCGATTCGGCGCCCTGGAATGCCAGCGCCTGCGACCACGCGTTGGCGAGGCCGTCAATGGAGTTCTTCTTGTATTCGAGGTCGGCGATGGCCTTGCGCTTGGCGGCTTCGATGAGCGCCGGATCCACGCCCTTGCTCGCGGCTTGCGCGAGGATTTCCTGCATCCGCTGCATCACCGGCGCGGGATTGCCGCCCTTCGGGAAGGCGCCCATCGCGTAATCGATGCCGGCGTGTTCCATCGCCTCGCCGAAGAACCCGCCGAACAGCGCGGTGCCGTCGTAGCGCATGCCCGCCAGTGCCGCGCGCTGCGAGCCCATCGCGCCGTTCAGCACCAGCGCGGTCGCGTAATCCTGCGCGCGCAGTCCCGGCGAGCGGTAGGCGATCACCGCGATGCCGAACGGATAGTCGCTGGGCAGGTTGATGCTTTTCGCCTGCACCGGCCGGAAGTCGAACTTCGGACGCACGGGCAGGGTCCTGGCCGGGATGCCAGCGAAATCGCGTTTGATCGCCGCCAGCGTCGTGGCCGGATCGACGTCGCCCGCGACCACCAGGATCGCGTTGTTGGGCGCGTACCACGCGTCGTGGAATTGCTTCAGCGCCGCCGCCGTGGTCTGGTCGAACGACGGCCGCGTGCCCAGCGGGGTTTCGGCGTAGGGCGTGCCGGCGAACATCTGCTGCAGCAGTTGCTCGCTCATCTTGAAGCCGGGATTGGAATTGTCGCGCGAGACTTCCTGTTCGATCGCGCCGCGCTCCTTGTCCCATTCCTTCTGGCTCATGTCCACGCCGCGCATGCGGTGCGCCGCGACCTGCAGCGCGACCTCCAGATCCTGCGACGGCGCGGTGAAGTAGTACTGGGTCACGCCCCAAGTGGTGTCGGCGTCGAAGTCGCCGCCCATGTTGGCCGCGATCGCGGCGAGCTGGTCCTTGGAAAGGCCCGGACTGCCGCGGAACATCATGTGCTCGACCGCGTGCGCGGTGCCGGGGAAGCCCTGCGGCGTCTCGTCCTTGCCGACGAGGTAATTCATCTCGGTGGTCACCACCGGCGCCAGCGTGTCACGCACGATCACCACGCGCAGGCCGTTGTCCAGCGTCGCGCGCGTGACGTTTGTGCCGCTCGTCGCGGCGCATGCGCCTCCCGCCACCAAAGCCAGCGAGAGCGCACCGGCGAGTCCCATCAGTCGTTTCTTCATAGTCAAACCCTTTGGATCATTGATAACAGGAGATGACGCTCGATATCCGCCAACTCGCAAGCCTCGGGCCGCCGGCAAAACGGATTGCCGCATCTCTCGAGCCTCGGAGCTCTTGTTTCCTTCTTGAGAGAGACGGATAAAAATGCGCCATCGAAGTCGAACCTTTGGATCTTTCTAATGAGGCTTCTTTAATTCCGTGACACCCGATATTCGTAGAACCAGCAACACAACTACCCCAATGAAAACCATAGATGCGAGGGCAACCACGATTATCCATGGGCTGTGAAAGACGAAGCCTCCACCTACAGAAAGCATCACAACGAATATCAGGGTACTAAACACGATTGCCCTGAGAACTCTAGTATTTGGTGCGTTCACAATTCTCTCCGCTTCGTTTGTACAGAAGAGGGCCGCCCCTGACGGGGCGGCCACTCCCATCAGTGGCTCTCGATGTAAGCCAGCCCCCCGACGACGCTACCTAGAACGGCTCCGACGGCAGCTCCCACGGCACCTCCGACAACAGTGCCGGCGGGACCAGCCACCAAGGTTCCAACAGCCGCGCCACCTTCGGCGAGTGCTGCGCCCATGCTTAAACCGCCAGCTGCTCCTGCCGCGAGCAGCCCTCCCGCACTGCCATCCCCGCCAGAAATCAAACCAATTTGGTTTGCAGACAATGTATTCATTCGACGCTCTCCTTTACTTGGATTCCATATACGCAATGGCGCCTGCAACGGCGCCAATTCCAACACCTAATGCGGCTCCAACAACCGCACCCACCACTCCGCCGACCGAGGCACCCACTTCTCCTCCGATCTCGGCACCTCCTACGGCTCCCCCCAACATCGCGGCACCGGCCGTCATGCCGGGAGCACTCGCTCCGGCTGCTACGATTTGAACGTCATTATTGGTCAAAGCACGCATACTTCGGCTCCTTCGATGTCCCGGGAATATAAAGCCGCCCCGGCTTCGGCTATCCCGCTACCTCCACTTCGCGTGGATGGGTAGACGGAATGGGTTGCACCGCGCCGCTAGCAACCAGCAGCGCGCGCTGCGCACTGGCGATGGTCTCGGGGCGGTGGGCGATCACGATGCGGGTGATCGCGAGTCGGTTCACGGCGGCGTTGACCTGCCGCTCGTGTTCGATGTCGAGATGGCTGGTGGCTTCGTCCAGCACCAATAGCGAGGGCTTGCGGTAGAGGGCGCGTGCCAGCAGGGCACGCTGTTTTTGACCTCCGGATAGCGCCGAACCCATGTCGCCGACAAGGCTCTGGTAGCCCATCGGCATCCGGGCGATGTCGTCATGGATCGCGGCGAGCCGCGCGGCAGCTTCGATGCGCAGCGGGCTGGATTCCGTATCGAAGCAGGCGATGTTGTCGGCGATGGAGCCGGCGAACAGTTGATCGTCCTGCATCACCGCACCGACCTGATTGCGGTAGCGGCCAAGACCCAATCGTCTGATGTCGATGCCGCCGTACAGCACTTCGCCTTCCTGCGGTTCCAGCAGGCCCAGGATGATCTTGGCCAAGGTGGTCTTGCCGCAGCCGGACGGCCCGATCAGCGCCACCGATTCGCCGGCCGAAATCGTGAGCGAGCAATTCTTCAGAATCCACGGTTCGCCGTCGGCATAGCGGAAGCTGACGTTGCGCACTTCGATCTCGGCTTTCGGCAGCGGTGCATCCCACGTCGATTCGACGTGCTGCTCGGGCGCAGTCAGCGCAATGTCTGCTACCCGCTCGGCGTGCAGGCGCAGCATCCGGAACTCGATACCTTTGTCGATCAGGCTCGCGGCCCGGGTCACGAACTGGTCCGCGTAGGCCGCGAACGCCACCAGCATGCCGGCCGTGAACGTGCCATCCAGCACCAGCAGCGCTGCCAGCCAGATGAGTGCCACCCTCTCGATGCCGAAGATCAACTGGTTGCCGCTGGTGAAGGCGATGTTGAGCCGCTGCATCGCGATGTTGCGGTTGACCGTTTCCACGACCGCATTGGCGTAACGCGCGGTACGCGGCTGCTGCTGGTTGAACAGCTTCAACGTCTGCGCGCCGCGGATGGCCTCCAGCAACTCGGTCTGCTGGCGCGCGGCGTAAACGATCTGGTCTTCCTGCGCACGCCGCAGCGGCTGGTAGGTGAACCAGCGCAGGATGGCGTACAGCGCAAACGCTGCCAGCACGATCAGGGTCAGCTTGACGCTGTAGAGCGCCAGTACCACCAGGGTCAGGCTGGCCATGATGCCGTCCAGGATCGCAGCCACGAACCCGGTGGTGAGGGTTTGCTGGATGGTCTGCATCGAGCCGAAGCGCGACACCACATCGCCGACGTGGCGCTTCTCGTACCAATCCAGTGGCAGCTTCAAGAGGTGCGCGAACACGTTGGTGATCCACTGCACGTTCAGCATCGCGCCCAGCCAGGTGATGGTCCATGCGCGCACCGCCGAAATCGCGGCCTGGAACAGCGCCACCAGCAGGAAGCCGATGCCGAGCAGCATCAACAGGCTCTTGTCGGCCGAGACCAATACTTGATCCAGCACCCATTGCAGGTAGAACGGACCGACTAGCGCGAATACTTCCAGCGCCAACGCCAGCACGAAGATCTGGATCAGCGCGCGTGGCAAGCCCTTGACCTTGCCGGTCAGCGCACGCAGCGAAATGGATTGGCGCGCCTTGACCGGCTTGAAGTCGGCGCCGGGACTCAATTCGAGCGCCACGCCGGTGAAGTGTTTGGAGATTTCGGCGTTGAAGAGTTTGAGCACCCCACGCGCCGGGTCGTGGATCACTGCGCCGCGTTTCGTCGCCTGCTTCAGCACCACGAAATGGTTTAAGTCCCAATGCAGGATGCAAGGCGTCTTGAGTTCGGGCAGTTCATCGAGCTCCAGCCGCAACGGACGCGTCTCGAAGCTCAGTTTGGCGGCCATCTCCATCACCCGTGCGAGATTGGCGCCTTTCAACGACATCGCATGCCGGCGTCGCAACGACGGCAGATCGACATCGTGACCGTGATGGCGCGCGATCATCGCCAGCGACGCCAGCCCGCATTCGGCGGCTTCGGTTTGCAGGATCATCGGCAGCTTGCGCCGCCAGCCCCATTGCAGGCCGTCGAGGAAACCGCCATCCATGGTCGCGTTACCGCTCATTAGTGATGCGCTCCATTGGCTGCAAGCTGCTGCCGCAAGCCGTACAGCGGTTCGAATACCCATTGCCACAGGCTGCGGCGGTCCAGCAGGATGTCGGCGTTCAGGGCCATGCCGGGTTTGAGCGCTTCGGCCTTGCCATAGGCGTCGATGTGTTGGCGGTCCAACGCGACCAGCACGCGGTACAACGGCACCGCGACGTTCTGGCCCAGCAGACTCGCCACCTCAGCGTTGCTGAGCGCGCTGCGCGACACCTGCACGACCTTGCCGTATTGCTGGCCGAACTTCTGATAGGGATACGCCTGATAGCGCAGCACCACGCGGTTGCCGGGCGCCACGAAACCGATCGCGCTGCTGGGCACCAGCAGTTGCGCCTCCAGCTTCGACCCCTGCGGCAGGATCGACAATACCGGCTGACCGGCAACGACGTTCTGGCCTGTCTTCACCAGCAGGGTCGAAACGATGCCCGCGCGCGGCGCGCGCAATACGGTGCCGGCTTGTGCAGCGTTCTCGGCCAGTTGTGCGTCGAGCTGCGCGAGTTGTCCACGCAGTTGATTCGCCTTGGCCGTGGTGTCCAGCGGAAGTTGCGTCAATTGCGCTTGCAGCGCGCTCAACTGCTGTTCGGTGTCGAGGCGCTGGCGTTCCAGCGCCTTCTCCTGAGCCTGATCATTCAACGCGGCCGATTGGTAAGCATTGAACTGCGCAACGGAAACGACGCCTCGAGTCACCAATGGCTGGATTTTCGAAACGAAGCTCGTGGCCGTGATGACTTGCTTGCGTTGCAGGGCCAGTTGCACGTCGATCTGGCGCACCTGCGCCTGCAGCATGCCGATCCGGTTGCGCAAATCCCTGGATTGCTCATTAGCCTGTGGCTGGAGATTGGCCAGCGTGGCGCGAACCTGGGTTTCCTGCGCGCGCAATTGCGCACTGACCACGGCGTGGGTATCACCCATGCTGCTGACCAGATCGGCCGCCACTTCGACCAATGGCTGGTTCGCCTTGACCTGTTCACCCTCATGCACCAGCGTGCGCTTGACGATGCCGGTGGTCTTGGCCGAAAGGGTGAGCATGCCCGCGGTGGGCTCGAGTTGCCCCGTGACATCGGCGCGGCGGGTGTACTGACCGAAGATCAGGAACAGGACGATCGCTGCAGCGAGTGCTGCAGCCAGCAACGCCCACCACACGAAGGACAGCGGAGTCGCGAGATTGATCGCGCCCATCCATTGACCGCGTTGCGCTTGCAACGCTTCCTTGCGAAACAGATCTCCCATGCCCCTGTTGTCCCTGCTCCTGGTGATGACTGGCCAAAGTTTTAGCGAGTGGACCTTTCGCCAACCTTTCGTTTTCATAACTTTTTGTGCGCATGCGCACAAATTTGGTTATGGGGTAGGGCGGAACGCCGGCACATCAGCGTCAACACAAGGAGCCGAACGGCAGCGCGGCCTCGCGTCAAGCGTGACCGAAGGCAGGGGTGTCCGTCGCATCCGGCGAGACCGGCCGGCGTATGCTGGCCGGATGCAAACCCAGCCATCCGCGCGCATCAAGGGCCGGGGCGCGGCGTCCAACCCGGAGGGCCGCTTCGAATCGGTGCGCCACCACGCCGAGGACGATGGCTGGCAGAGCGCGCTGCTGGACGAGGCCGCACCGCGGCCGCGCACCGAGGTCCGCGAGGAAACTGCGCGTTCGATCATCAGCCGCAACGATTCGCCGGACGTGCCGTTCGAGCAGTCGATCAACCCGTATCGCGGTTGCGAACACGGCTGCATCTATTGTTTCGCGCGTCCCTCGCACAGTTACCTGAACCTGTCGCCGGGACTCGACTTCGAGACCAGGCTGTTCGCCAAGACCAATGCAGCCGAACTGTTGGCGAAGGAACTCGCGCGCCCCGGCTACCGCTGCACGCCGATCAACCTGGGCGCCAACACCGATCCGTACCAGCCCATCGAGCGGCGCTGCGCGATCACGCGCGCGATCCTGGAAGTGCTGCGCGACGCGAACCATCCCTGCACCATCGTCACCAAGAACGCGCTGGTCGAACGCGATCTGGATTTGCTGGCGCCGATGGCGAAGCAACGCCTCGTGCAGGTGTTCGTGTCGTGCGCGCAGCTCGACAATCACTTGGCATCGAAACTGGAACCGCGCGCCTCGGCGCCGCACCGCCGCATCGCGGCGATCAAGGCGCTGAACGATGCCGGCGTGCCGTGCGGCGTGCTGGTCGCGCCGATCATTCCGGCACTGACCGACCGCGACCTGGAACACGTGCTGGAAGCCGCGTCGCAAGCCGGCGCGCGCGTGGCCGGCTACACCGTGCTGCGGCTGCCGTGGGAACTGAAGACGTTGTTCCGCGAATGGCTGGAACTGCACGTGCCGCAACGCGCCGAACACGTGATGAGCCTGGTGCGGCAGATGCGCGGCGGCCGCGACTACAACAGCGACTTCCGCACCCGCATGCACGGCGAGGGCGAATTCGCGCGCCTGCTGTCGCGGCGGTTCGAGGTCGCCTGCCGCAAGTTCGGCTACGTGCGCCGCCGCGAATGGCCGCTGGATTGCACGCGCTTCACGCCGCCGCGTGAGGCTTCTCCTCAAGGCGATCTGTTTTAGGTAAATACTGATCGATCCACGATCGTCATTCCCGCGCAAGCGGGAATCCAGTGTCTTTGTTATAACGCGTTGACATGCAAAGACACTGGATTCCGGGTTCCGCCGCGAAAAGCCGCGGCGGCCCCGGAGTGACGAACAAAATCAGAGTCCCTTGGCATTTGCGGTCGCCTGCACGCGAGCTCCAGCGAATGCGGCTTTGCAGGAGCGCGCGTGCAGACCGGGATGCATGTCATTGGGACGCCGACAGGTATTTCCCGAACCAGTCCAGCGTGCGTCGCAGGATGTCTTCCTGATCGACATGGTCGGCGATGTGGTGACCCTGGTTGGCGTACACCACCAGCGTGGTCGGCACGCCCAGCGTCTTGAGCGCGTGCCAGTATTCGAACGACTGCGGCGCCGGGCATTCCTCGTCGCGCTCGCCCACCACGATCAACGCGGGCGTTTGGGTGTTCCTGATGAAATTGATCGCCGAACTTTTCGCGTAGGCCGCCGGATCGTCGTACAGCGACGCGCCGAAGAACGGGATCATCCACTGGTCGATCTGGTTCTCGCCGTAGTAGCTCTGCCAGTCGGACAGCCCCGCGCCCGCCACCACCGCCTTGAAACGGTGGGTGCGCGTCGGCGCGAACATGCTCATGAAACCGCCGTAGCTCCAGCCCGTCATCCCGAGCCGGGCGTTGTCGATCGGCGCCAGTTTCTCGACCTTGTCCACGCCCGCGAGGATGTCGTCGAGATCGCCGTAGCCCATCTGGTTGCGGATGGCCTGCGCGAACGCCTCGCCTTCGCCGAAGCTGCCGCGCGGGTTCGGCATCAGCACGAAGTAGCCGAATTGCGAAAGCGCGGTCGCGTTGTTGCGCCAGGCCGGAAGGGTGGCCGAGGACGGGCCGCCGTGGACGTACACGATCATCGGATAGCGCCGGTGCGCGTCGTAGCGGGCCGGGTACATCAGCCAGCCCTGCACGCGGAAACCGCCGTGGTTCCATTCCACCGATTGCGTCTTGCCCCATTCGGGTTTGAGATCGGCGTTGATGGTCGTGACCGCGGGCGGCGGCCGGGTGGCGAGCAAGCCTGCGTGCACCTCGGGCGGCTCATCGAAGGAATCCGCGGCGTAGGCGATGCGCAACGGCGCCTTGTCCGACAGCGCCACGGACAGTTCGGCGCGCCCGTCGCCGATGCGGCCGGGTGCGGTGAACCAGGTGCGGGTCTGCCGCGCGACGTTGCCGTCGAGCGTGTATTCCGTGACCTGCACCTTGCCGCTCGCGATCTGGTTGACCAGCAGCGAGCGCGGGCCGAGGAAGGTGAACCACGCCGGCGTGACCTTGATGCCTTCGGTCAGGTCGATCGGCGTGCCGCCCGACGCGGGCACGCCGTAGAGGTCGCCGCCGGTGGCGCCGCGATCGCTCATCAGTCCGCCGATGAAAACGATGCGCGCGGCATCGGGGGACCAGCGCGGCAGCGCCATCTGCAGTCCATGCAGCGGGCCTTCCACCGTGGCCGGATCGACGATCATCTTGGGCGCGGCGCCCGCCCGCGCATCCTGCACGTACAGTTTGGCCGTCCACCAGTTGTTGTCGCCCGGCGGCGGCGCGGCGGTGTACGCAAGGCGGTTGCCGATCGGCGACAGCCGGAATTCGTAGACGTACAGGTTCTCGGGCGTCAGGACTTCCACCGCACCTCCCGCAACCGGGATCTGCGCGATACGCTCCACCTGCTCATCGGTTTCGCCGATCACGCCGACGCGCGGGTTGCCGGATGCGGTCGCGTAGGGCAGGCGCGTCGCGCCCGGCACGTACAGGAACGCGATGCGCTGGCCGTCACGGCTCCACTGCATGCCCTGCGCGAAGCCCTCGATGTCGGCGAGCTTGCGCGGCGGCTGGCCGCGCTGCACATCGATCAGCCAGATCGCGCCGCGGATCGGCTTGGTGTTGGAAGGATCGACCTTGCAGCGGGTCAGCACCGCCAGCTCGTTTGCGCGCGGCGCCCAGCGAAGGTCCTGTTCACGGCAATCGCCCGGAATCCCGGCCGGGCGGGCGTTCTGTCCGTTCCACGACGCGAGCATCAGCGTGGTCTTGTCGTCGTGCGACACCACCCACGCAAGACGCTGTCCGTCCCAGGACAGCGCCACGACCGGGATGTCCTTGACTTTGGCGCGTTGCGCCAGGATGTGCTCGATCCGCGCGTTTTCCGATTGCGCCGGCGGCGCGTCGGCGCGCGCGAGCGGCACGAAAATGAAACCGGCGAGCAGCAGGGCGAGACAACGCGTGAAGGCGGGCATGGCGGGCGCTCCGGGGAGGGAACCCGCGAAACCTACACCCAAGCCGGACCCGGCGAAAGTGGCGAAAGCCCTGTCTGCCGGCGGAAAACCGCACGCCGTTTCGGCCCGGCACCGCCGTGTCCGGCAACGCGGACTACGACCCGGATTTCCGCCCGGTCCTGAGCGAAGGATTGTCCACCGCGTGCGGTGCGAGGCGTTCGATGTCGTCGTGTGGATGGGATGTGCGCGCAGGCTCCGACCCGTGGCCGGACTGGTTCTGCTGCGCTTTCCGCAATTCCTGCATCTGCGTCTTCAGTGCTTCCAGTTGCACCGTGTGCCGGTGCAGCGCAGCCATGATCGCCCACAACAGGACGCACAGGATGACGAGCAGGATGCCGATGTCGGTGGTGGTCACTCGCGGTTCCTCGCAGCCGGGATCTTCCCCGACGGTTGCGGCGGGCCGGAAAAGAAGGACGGACCGATGCCCAGTGCGATCTCCCCCATCCCGCTGCAGCAGGATACAAGCAACATTCATGCCGTGCAGGTCCGGCGCCGGCTTCTGCAGGACACCGCTCAGGTCCCGGCGCCGCGACGTTCACAGGTGGGTCATCCGCGCGATGTGCGGATGCGCACTCGCGCGACCCCCGGCACGCCCACGACATGCACGCGTCAAACCCGGCAATCCTTTCCGATGAAAATCCGACGTCATGCATGGACAAATCGGCAGTTCATTCATGGAGCATTGGGGTAGATAAACACGTTCATTTTGGAGAAATTACTGCCCTACATTCCTCGAAAATATTCAGCAGCAGTTTCGATGGCATGCGCATACTGGTCCTCCCGCCTGCCCAGATTTTCGAGGATGGTTCCAGCCGCGCACACGGTCTTGTCAGCCTGCCTTGTGTCGATCAGCGTGTCGGCATTGGGATTGTGCGTGCTGGTTCCCATGAGCAAATCGGTCGGGTTGCTCGATTATCCCGATGCGCGCAAACGGCATGCGCTCGCCACGCCGCTGGTGGGCGGGCTGTCGATTTTTGCGGGCGTGCTGGCCGGGTGGTTATGGCTGGGACATCTGCGGCGTTTCGACGACATCGTGCTGGCCACGGCGTGCGTGCTGGTGGCGCTAGGCGCGCTCGATGACCGCTACGGATTGCGCGTGAGCGTGCGGGTGGCGGTGCAGACCGCCGCGGTCGTGATCGTGATGGCGACGACGGGTGTGTACGTGCATTCGCTCGGCGTGCTGCACGGGTACGAATTGACGCTCGGATGGCTGGGCATTCCATTCACCATCGTGGCCGTGATCGGGCTGATCAATGCGTTCAACCTCATGGATGGCATCGACGGTCTAGCGGGCTGCCTCGCGCTGGTGAGCACGGGCGCGATTGCCGTGCTGATGGCGCCGGACATGCCGGCGCCGCGGACCGTCATCGTGCTGCTGCTGGCATCGGCGCTGTATCCGTACCTGATGGCCAACCTCGGATTGCTGGGCCGGAAAGCCAAGGTTTTCCTCGGCGATTCCGGCAGCGTGGTGCTTGGCTACCTCATCGCCTGGACGCTGATCGTATTGAGCCAGAGTTCGCCGCGGCATATCTCGCCCGGGCTGGTGCTGTGGTGCGTCGCGCTGCCCGTGATGGATACGCTGGCCGTGATCTTCCGGCGCCTCAAGCGCGGCGTGTCGCCTTTCACGCCGGACCGCACCCACATCCATCACCTGCTGATGAACGCCGGGATGGGGCCACGCCGCACGCTGGTGTATCTCGTCGCGTTCGCGCTGGTGTTGCCCTCGGTGGGGTTCGTGATCCACGCAGAGTTGGGCGCGGTCGCGAACCTGGTGGCGTTCGCGGTGGTGCTGGTGCTGTATGTCGCGTTCACCGCGCATCTCGAACGCACGCAATCCGCGTCCGCCGACAAGTCTGCGCCGCAGGGTGAAGTGGCGCCGGTCACGAGCGGCACGGATTCCTGACCTTCGGCCGCCGCGGCGTCCGCGCGATCCGATCAACGTGTCGCCGGCACGCCCAGCGGTTCGTCCAGCACTTCGTCCCAGGTTTCCAGCGTGCGCCGGATCACGATGCGATCGTCGAACTCGGCCAGCGCACGGACCCGCGCCGCCAGACCGAATTGCCGGGCCAGTTCCGGCGCGTCGAGCAGGCGCTCGATGGCCGCGCACAACGCCTCGGCATCGCGCGGCGGCACGATCAGTCCGTTCACGCCGTCCGCGACCGCGTCGCGGCAGCCCGGCATGTCCGTGCTGATCAGCGGCGTCGCGCAGGCTCCCGCTTCGATCAGCGATTTGGGCACGCCTTCGCGGTAGTAGCTCGGCAACACCACGATATCCACCGATGCGAACAGCGCCGGCATGTCGTCGACGTGCCCGATCCACTCGACCAGGCCTTCCTCGACCCAGCCGCGCACGGTGGCTTCCGGCACCGCGGCGGGATTGCCGGCGTCGGACGCGCCCGCGAGCAGGAAACGGACTGTTCTTCCACGCGCGCGCAGACTGCGCGACGCCTGCACGTATTCGGCCAAACCTTTTTCCCACAACAAGCGCGCAGCCAGCAGCACGCTGGGCGGATCGTTGGCCGGTCTGTTGCGGGGCACGAACCGCGAGCAGTCCACGCCGGAGCCCAGGATCACGCGCAGGTGCGCGGGTTCGATCAGGCCGTGGCTGGTGAACATCGCCGCGTCGTCGTGGTTCTGCAGGATCAGCCGCGCACGTTTTCCGCGCAGCGCGAAGCGCATCAGCCCGCGCACCAGCGGCCGCAGCAGGCGCGCGCGCGGAGCGTTGCTGGCGAACACGTAGCCGAGGCCCGCCACCGCGTTGATGCGTGCCGGAATTCCGGACGCCATCGCGGCCAGCGAGCCGTACACCGCGCACTTGATGGTGAAGTTGTGCACCAGCGCGGGCCGTTCGCGCCTGAACAGTGCGATGAGTTCGATCAAGAGGCGCAGTTCGCGCAAGGGATTCAGGCTGCGGCGATCCATGCCGGACAGCGGTTCCCAGCGCAGGCCCAGCTCGCGCAGGCGCGGTCCGTATTCGCCGGTAGGCGAAATCAGCAGCACCTCGTAGCCCGCGGCCTGCGCCGCCAGCGCCAGCGAGCGCCGGAAGTTGTAGAGATACCAGTCGGTGTTGGCGAACAGGATGGTTTTCGCGCCGCCAGCCGCGGCCTGGGCACGTTCCGGCAGAACTGCGGCGGCGTCCGGCGAAGTCGAATCTGGCCACATGTCAGGGCCCATCGCTCATGCCGTGCGCCGCGCGGGTTGCGCCTTGGGCTTCAGCAGGAAAACCACTTCTTGCGAAAGCGCCGGCGCGATCCAGACGTGCCTGACGATCTCGAACATGGGCTCGAGTTCGGCCTGCGCCTGCGCCATGCTGCAGAAGCACAGGGAATTCTTCGAACCGCCGAAGACCGAGGCCCTGACACGCCGCCGCATCGCGTGGAAGCCGTTCTCGATGCCGAACGAAACGATCGCGTGCGAGGCCACGCGCGCGAGTTCGCCCAGCATGGTCTTGCGCAGGGACGGGGGAACGCGGTGCATGAGCCGCAGGCACACGACCACGTCGAACTCCTCGTTCCTGAAATCGCCGAGATCCATGGCGTCCTCGACCCGGAACGCAACGCGGTCGTAGCCGATCCGGGCATATTCGGCCTCGGCCAGCTTCAGCATGCTCGCGGAAATGTCTGAGGCCACCACCCGTGTTCCGAGCCCAGCGAAAACCCCGGCGAGCTTGCCGGTGCCAGCCGGCATGTCGAGCGCGGTGCGGTGCGGAACCTGTGCCAGCAGGCCTTCGATCGCGCGCCGTTCCCTGCGCGCCACCACCCGCGAAGGAAGGTTCCGCCAGCCATTCGGCGACACGAACAGCGCGTGGTAACGCTGCGCCGTGGCATCGTCCTGATAGAACTTGCGGGTATCGCGCTCGTAGTCAAAGTTCATGCTTGGCCACCCACTTTTCGAGTTGCAGGAAATAGGCGGACAGGTACGGCCGGCCGATCAGCCTGCCCGCGCCGTGCATGCCCCGTAACGCCTTTTCCGCGAAATGCCGCCGCATGGCGATGTTTTCGCGCAGGCAATGATTGAGCAGCAGCGGGTCCTGCGTGCGCGCCGAGGCCTGCTGATACGTCGCCACGAGATCCGTGACGTCAAAATCACGCCATATTCTCAACGATCCGCCTTTACCCCAATTAACCATCAGCAGTGAAATCACGAATCGCGCCAGGTCGTCCTCGGGGATGCCGAGAAACACGTGCTGGGGATCGAAAAAAAACCACGCATTGCGCTGGCGGTCGAACCGGAAATTGCGGACCTCGAAACCGCCGATGAAAAGCGTCCGCTCGCGCGCGGTGATGCGCGCGAGTACCTCGGCATCCGGGGTGAGGTAGCTGTGGCGCAGATAATCCTTGACCGGATAATCCAGCGCCTCGCCGGTTTCCGCGTGCAGACGCGCGAGCAGCGTGACGGCGTCGCGCAGCGCAGCCGCGCGTTGCGCCGAGGTGCAGCCGCGCATCTGCAGCATCGCGCGCATGTCGGGACCGGAGAGGTGCGGGTACACGACGCAGGCGTGGTCGAGCCGTACCGGACGGCAGACGTGCTTGCTGAAACGGTGCAGCAAGAGCATGTCCGCGTACTCGCGGCGCGCCTTTTCGATGCACACGGGGTCCAGCCAGTCCCGCGCCGGATCGTCGCTGCTGCGAAACATCTTGTAGAACCAGCCCCCCGAAGACGCCACCCACGATTCCTTGCGCGGCGTGAATGCGAGCGTTTCGATCCGCGGCGCGGCGTCGATTCCGGCCGGCGTGCCGAGAGCAGAATCCTGCACGTTCATGCCGTCATCTCCGCATTTCCGGCAAGCGGATCATGACCCGTTGCGTTCGCACTGTTGCTCCGCCTCGTGGACCGCACGCACGTAATCGGGGAAATTGTCGACGACCGGCCCCTTCTTGTAGTACGGCCCGTCGGTTTGCCAGGCGCTGCCGTATCCATAAATCCAGACATAGCGTGACGCGACCGACATGGCTGCCTGCAGGCGGCCCAGAAAGTTCTCAGGCGATTCGCGCGCGGATTTGTCGCTGCTCGAGTGTCCGAGCGGCCAGAGTCCCGGGGCGATGCTGATGTCGCCGGTCGCAAGCTGGTTGTGCTGGTCGAAGTCCCTGTAGCGCGCCGCTGCCTGTTCCATGGTGCGCGGGATGACCGGGCCGTTCTGGCTGTAGGTTTGTTCCGTGGCGATCACGACGTGCGACCACGGCACGCTCAACAGCCCGACCAGGAACGGCTCCGAGAGGATGTACTTCTCCGGTCCCCTGGCGCTCTTGTAGTCGGTCAGTGCCCGCATCCTCTCCTTGGCGGCCTGTGCAGGCGTCAGTTGCTGGTGCGCGAGGCGCACGACATCGGGCAGGACGACCAGCGTCATTCCGGGGTAAGCGTTCCGCATGGCCTCGGCGATTTCCCGGCCTACCTGCTGCACCGTTACAACCAGCGCCGGCGCGCTGTCCGGGTCTCCCCACACCGGGCTGTAGGGTTCCAGGTCCAGCACGACCCCTTTGAAACCCGCGAATCGCGCAAGCGCCGCCGCGTGCGCGAAGTTCCGGACCAGCGCGGCGTTCTGCGACGCGTCGCTCCAGTCATGGAATTTGTAAGCGGCCACCTTGATGAAGTTGTCGGTCACGCCGTAGCCTGCGTAGAGGTTCTGGAATTGCCGGGCCCGTTGCCACGCGCTGCTCGAAGGATCGGTGCCGACATCCTGTTGCCAGCCGGGCATGACGTTGTTCAGAAAGAACCCCTGCACGCCGACCGTCTGCCCCCAATAGCGCGCCTGCTCGCCGTTGGTCTGCGTGAGGATGTCGACGCCGTCGAACATCAGCACTTTGGGGCATTGGGCCCAGGCGCCGCCCGTCGCGCCCAGCAACAGCAGGACAAGCCCGAGGATGCGATGTGCAATGTTCCGGTAAAACGCCCTGCTCACGAAAAAATCTCCTGCCTCACAGCAGCGAATGGAACGTGACGAAGAAATCCAGGCCCTTGCCGATATGCGAATGCAGCTCGTACGCCTGGAACACCATCCATCCCCCAAGGAACAGCCAGAAGGGTTCGTCGCGCGGCACCTTGCGGTCGCTCAATGCGCTGATCTGGAGGGCATCGCTGTTGAGCATGAATCGCCCGGCGACCGGCGCCAGCAAAATGCTGAACAACATGGCCCCGATCGAATTGAATACCGAAATGTCCAGCATCTCGACTTGACGGGAAATGTCGTTCTTCTTGTGCGCATACCAGCGTGCCAGCAGAAACGCGGCGATCATGAACGCGATGCTGCCGATCCAGAAATTGAGGTTGTTGCTGTCATTCCATGAAAGGTATTGGGTGCGCCTCCCCAGCAATCCGGAAACGCCCACTTGCGTGAAAAGCACGAGGCCGCCGATCGAGGACACCAGCATGGCCAGCAGCAATTGGCTGCGGGTCTTGACCCCGCGGGCAAAGGCCGCCATCACCAGAAGAATGAAAGACGAGTGGATCAGGCACGCCAGGAAGGCGCTGATCTTGAAACTGCGGCAGAACCTGATGGCCAGCAGGAACACCGCAAGCGCGAATCCCTGTCTGATTTGCGTGTAGTTGATGTTGAACAATAACCCGGCATTGACGACGTACATGGCCAGAAAAAGCAGGGGACGGCCGCCCAGGAATGCGGCAATCGCCAGCAGGAGCAGGCCAAGGCCAATCGTGATTCTTACGCAGTCCTCGGGCGAAAAGGCGCTGCCCATCAAATAGCAGTACAGCCTCCAGGCAGGTTCGTTGGTGACATAGACATAGGCGCGATCCACGGCGCTGCGCGAAACCACGTATTCGGTTTCCGTCCCATTGAAATAATGTATGTAATTGTTGTCGTCCAGGGATGTCGGAACGGCCCGGAACGAAAAGAAAACGATGACTCCCGCCCACAGCAATGCGGCAAACAGCTTCAGGGCCGTGCGGCCCGCACGCTCCCTGGCTGGAAGGGCCAGGACACCGATGGACGCGGTCATGGTCGATCAGCCCGCGCCGTGGCGCCATGTTGAAACTTCGCGGCATCACGCGACATGCGGCACCTTGTGGAATGCGTATTCGTCACAACCCGAACCAAAGAGCCCCCGGAGGCGTTTCCTGCTTTTCTTGACGAATTCACGGTCGACCGCAAAACCTAGGCGCGCCAGCAACGCATGGCACTCATCCGGGGCTATCGATTGATACGGGTAGCCTCCGAGCCAGTCGTGCACGTCGTTGTGGAAATCCATGCCGCGTGGCGCATAACCCTGCACGTGTGCTTCGAAGTCCCGTCCTTGCAGCTTGAAGACGATCTTGCGCAGGAAGATGTAGACATTTCTCGCCCGCTGCTGGGATGAGGGGGACGCCTTCGAATACCAGCGCTTGATGGCGCGCCACATGCCGCAAAAAGGCGTCTTCCGGTACAGCGCGAGGTAGAACTCGCCGCCCGGCTTGACCAGCGTCCCGGCGGTCTCGATGGCCCGGGCCATGTCGCCGGTGTGGTGCAGTACGCCCCACGAATACACGATGTCGAAGTCGCCGAACTCGGCCGCGGTCATGTCGAACACGCTGCGCACCTGGAAATCGGCGGGAACATCCGGCGCAAATCGGGCGAACACCCATTTCGCCGCCTGCACGGAATCGGGATCGATGTCCACGCCGGTGACGCGGGCTGCGCCCAGCCGCACCGCAGCCAGCGCGGACAACCCGGAGCCGCAGCCGATGTCCAGGAAGCTCAGGCCGTCGAAGCGCTGTCGGCCGCTCAGCCGGCACAGGTCGGCCATGGCCCGGGAAATTTTTTCCTCGTCGATCTTGCGCGCATAGTCCTGCCAGTTCTTGCCGAACGCGAAGTGCGACTGTTGCTGCAGCAGGTTTTCCGGTTTCATGGGACGATCACCTTTCGATTCACAAGTGGCCCCTGTCGTTGCCTCCGTTGATCCGCGCGCAAGCCATGCGCAACCTCGCGCCTTGTATCCCGTCCGTTCATGCCGCCGCTTCCGCGTACGTGTGCAATGGCTTGCGCGCGGCCTCCGCAAGCCATGCCTGAAACATCAGCACGTCCCACAGGCGGCCGCCTTCGTTCACCCTTCCGGCGACGTGGTCGGCCAGCATCTTCCGGACATATGCGGGATCGAAATAACCCTCCTCGCGCAAACGTCGCTCGTCCAGCAGCGCTTCCGCCCAGTCACGCAACGGTCCGCGCAACCACGCACCGATCGGTACGCCGAATCCCATCTTGGGACGATCGATCAGTTGCCGCGGCACGTGCCGGTACAGCACCTGCCGCAACAGCCACTTGCCTTGTCCGCGCCGGACCTTTTGTGCGAGCGGCACGCGCCACGCGAATTCCACGACGCGGTGGTCCAGCAGCGGCACGCGCGCTTCCAGGCTCACGGCCATGCTGGCGCGGTCGACCTTGGTGAGGATGTCGCCCGGAAGATAGGTGACGAGATCGCTGTACATCATCCGTTCGATGTTCTCGCTCACGCCCGGCCCGAGCAGCGGATGACTGAGCTCAGTGTCCGGTTCGCCGGCGTGCAGCACGATGGCGGCCGGATTCCTGACATGCGACATCAGCGCGCGGTAGCGCTGCTCCTGCGGGCCCGCTTCGAGCATGCTGGCCAGCACGCCCACCTTGGAATGCGGCCGCTTCAGCCGCGCGCGCGCCGGCAGGCAGCGGTTGACGCCCGCCAGCAGCGATCCGTAGAAACCCGCGTGCCGCGACAGCGAGCGCGCCGCGTGCCCGCGCATCCGGTCCGGCATCCAGCCGAGACAACGTTCGATGTCGCGGGCCTTGAAGTAGCGGAGATAACCACCGAACAATTCGTCGCCGCCGTCGCCGGAAAGGCTCACCGTCACCTGCCTGCGCGCGAGCTGCGACAGCAGGAAGGTCGGGATCTGCGAGGAGTCCGAGAACGGTTCGTCGAAGATTTCCGGCAGTGTCGGCACCACGTCCAGCGCGTCCTGCGCGGTGACATACAACTCGTGGTGCTCGGTGCCGAGATGCTTTGCTACCGCGCCCGCGTGCACGGCTTCGTCGTAGCCCTTCTCGTGGAACCCGATCGAAAAGGTTTGCACCGGGCGGCTGGACTGCGCCTGCATCAGCGCGACCACCAGCGAAGAATCCACGCCGCCCGAGAGGAACGCGCCCAGCGGCACGTCGGCTTCCATGCGCAGCGCCACCGCGTCGCGCAGCACGCGTTCGAGTGCGTCCGCGGCTTCCGAGTCGGACAGGCGCAGGCGATCGGCCACGCCGGCCTCGGCGGCTTCGCGCGCGGACCACCAGGTGCGCGTCGCCGCGGTGAGCGTGACTTCACTGGCCGGCATCCGCGCCATGTCGGCGCTCACGCTCAGCAACATGCCCGGCACCAGTTTGCGGATGCCCTGGTAGATCGAATGGGGCGCCGTGATGTAGTTGTGGCGCAGCAGCAGGCACAGCGCATCGCGGTTGATGGCGTTGTCGAAACCGGGAACCCGCGTGATCGCCTTCAATTCCGAGCCGAACACGAACAGCGAACCAACCCAGCCGTAATACAGCGGCTTGATGCCGAGGCGGTCGCGGGCCAGCGTCAGTGTGCGCGTGTGGCGGTCCCACAGCGCGAACGCGAACATGCCGATGAAACGCTGGAGCGCGGCATCCAGCCCCCAGTGTTCGATCGCGGCCAGCATCGCCTCCGTGTCGGAGTGGCCGCGGAATGTCGCGCCGTGGCCGGCCAACTCGCGCCGCAGCGCGGCATGGTTGTACACCTCGCCGTTGAACACCATCACGAAGCGGCCGCTGGCAGACGTCATGGGCTGGTGCCCTTCCGGCGAAAGGTCGATCACGGAAAGGCGCCGGTGCCCCAGCGCGAGGCCCGCCGCGGCGTCGTGGAAGAACCCTTCGTCGTCCGGCCCGCGCTGGCGCAACGCGCGGGTCATGCCGCGCACGGCCGCGAGTCCGTCGTCCGCCGTGCAACGGTGGGTGGCATCCCAGAGTCCCGCAATCCCGCACATGGTCAATGCTCCAGCACGAGGGAGGAATACAGATCGGCGTAACGGCGCACGCGGATGTCGTTCGCGTAGTTGTCGATGATGCGCTGGCGCGCGCGCAGGCCCAGCGCGCGGCGTGTATCCGCGCCGAGCGCGGCCAGCTTCGACCAGCCGGCGCTCAGGGCGCCCGGATCGCGCGGCGGCACGACCTCGCCGGTGTCGCCCACGATCTCGGGCACGTCGCCGACGTTCGTCGCCACGCACGGCACGCCGCACGCCATCGCTTCGGCCACCGCGTTCGGGAAGGCTTCGCCGCGTGATGTCAGCGTTGCAATGTCGAACGCTGCGTTCACCGCGGGAATGTCCGTCCTGCGGCCCAGCAGGCGCACCTGCGATCGCAGGCCGGCAGTGTCGATCAGTGCGGCCAGCTCGGGGTTGTCCATCGAGGTGCCATCACCGGCCAGCACGAAAATCGTGCCGGGATGACTGTCGAGAAAAAGCCGTGCGGCAGCGCAGAAGTTGGCGTGATCCTTGGTGGGATGCACGCGCGCCACCAGCCCGATCACCAGCGCGTCGTCCGGCACCTCCAGCGAAGCCCGTATCCTGGCGCGTGCATCCGTATTCGGGGCGAACACGTTGGTGTCGTAGCCGTTGGGAATGACCGCAGTGCGCGCCTTGTAGAAACCATAAGCTTCGTGTTGCGCCGCACTGACCCGTGAGGCATAAAGGATTCGCTGCGGCCGGGTGGAGAACAGCGCATTCAACCGGATGACCACGCGCGTCAGGCGTTTGTCGGTCGCGATGTCGCTCAGGGAATGGTGGACGCTCCACAGGTGGGGAACGCGTTCGCCCCACACCGCCAGCGTCGTCAACAGGTGCGCGTGGTACATCCATGCGTGGACCAGGTCGGCGCCTTCGCGCCGCAGCATCTGCCGCAGCCGCAACACGTCGCGCGGGCCGGCCCGGCCGGGACGCATGCCGAGGTGGTGCACCGTGGCCGTTTCGGCGACGCGTTCGCTGAGCGCGGCCTCGCCGCCAAGCACGATCACCGTGTGTTCGTACGCGGGCGGCCGCAACGATTCCAGCAGCCGGCACAGCGCGATTTCCGCACCGCCGGAACCCAGCCCCGTGATGACATGACAGATTTTCATGCCGGCATCCGGATCGCATCCGGGCGTGCCACCGGGGAGCTGCGCCTGTACGGGGTCGAACGACGCGCGCGCAAGGAAGTCGGCGTTCATGGCGCGCCCCCGTTGGCAGAGGCAGGGCGGCCGTAAACCGCCTGCAGTACGGCGTTGGTATTCCGGACCAGGCTGTCCACGCCGAATTCCTGCTCGATCCGTGCGCGTGTGGCCGTAGCGAGTGGGTGGGTTCCCGCCTGCATGAAGCGGTGCAGGCGCTCCAACCCTTCGCCGAGCGCTTCGGGATTTTGCGGCGGCACGACGATGCCGGTGTCGTCCACGATGCGCGCCGAATCGCCGACGTCGGTCACCACGCACGGCCGGCCGCAGGCCATTGCCTCGGCCACGGTGTTCGGGAAACCTTCGCCGTAGGATGTCGATGCTGCGATGTCGAGCGCGCTGTACACCGCGGGCATGTCATCCCGCGCGCCTGCCCAGATCAGGCGGTCGCGCAAACCCAGACTGTCGGCGAGCGTCGCAAGCGTGCGTGCGTAGTCCGATTCCGCGCCTGCGCCCACGCACACGAACCGCCAGTGTGGATCACGCTTCGCGAGGATCGCGGCGGCCTTGAGGTAAGTCGGGTGATCCTTCATCGGATCGAGGCGGCCGACCAGGCCGACCAAACGCGCGTCGTCCGGCACGCCCCATTCGACGCGCACGCGCGCGCGGCCGTCGGCGTCGAAGCGGAATCGCTGCGTGTCGATGCCGTTTGTCACCACCGTGGTGCGCGCCTGCGGGTAACCGAGCGACGCATGATGGGCTGCACCCGCCCAGGAATTGACGATGATGCCGTCGGCGAAACGGGACAGATTGCGGCTGAGCCGAAAGGTCAGTCGCGACATCCAGTCATAGCGGTCGCGGTCGATGTACGACGAGCGCACGCCCCACACGACGCGGGTGTGGCGGTTCGCCAGTTTCGCCAGCAGCGACAGCAGATTTCCGACCGTGAGATAACCGTGGACGATGTCGGGATCGTTCTTGCGGAACGCGCGCCACAACCGCCACAGGAATCCCGCGTTGTCCCAGCGCCCACGCTTGCGCAGATCGATCACCGGGACGCCGGCTGCGACGAGGTCGCGCTGGAAGGCGCCGCCCGAATAGAAGCAGGCGACCGAGACGTCGCGGCCCGCGCGGCGCATCGCCGCCGCCAGCCCGACCAGTTGCCGTTCCGCGCCGCCGCGCGCAAGCGAACGGATCAGGAACAGGACGCGCGGCCTGCCGGGATCCGCCGGCGCGACGTCGGTCGCATCGCCGGTCATCCGCAGCACACCGGCATCGGAGTCGAACGCGTTCATCCCGCGCCTTCCTGTGCGGCCTTCATGCCGCCCGCGTGTGTCGTCACCGAAGCCAGCAACGCGTTCCAGCGGCCGACCACCGCGGGCAGCGAATACAGCGTGAGCACTTCGTGCGCGCGCGCGCCGAGACGTTCGCGCAGACCGTCGTCGCGCATCAAGGTATCGAGCGCGGCCGCCAGCGTCGGCACGTCCTCGATCGGAACCAGCCAGCCGTTCTCGCCGTGCCGGATCAGTTCACGCGGACCAGCGTCGCAATCGCAACTCACGCAGGCTCGGCCTTCCGCCATCGCTTCCAGCAACGCGTTGGGAAATCCCTCGAAGCGCGACGGCAGCACGAACAGGTCGGCGTTCCGCATCACTCCGCGCACGTGGTGGCTGAAGCCGGGCATCGAAACGCGGTCAGTCAAATCGTGTGCAGCGACCTTCGCCATCAATTCGGCGCGCTGCCGGCCTTCGCCGAGGATCGTCAGATCCCAGTTCGCGTGCTGTCCGGCCACGCGGGCGAAGGCCTCGATCAGGAGATCGAAACCTTTCTGTGGCGTCAGCCGCCCGACCGCCAGCAGGGTGCGCCGGTTTCGCGCGGTGATGCATCCATCGCGCGCCGCAGTCGTCGGGTCCTGCCACACCGGATTGGCGATCACGATCGCGGGGTGGCCGGTGCGCGCCTCGATGTCCTGCGCGACGCGCCGGGTTTGCGCCACCACCGCGGCTGCGCGCCGGTACAGCATGCGGTACAGCACTGCGCGGAGCCCGCGCGGCGGTTGCGCCGCAACCGAGACGCGCTCCGAAACGATCACGGGCACCTGCAATCCCGATGCGGCCAACACCGCAAGCAGATTGGTGTTCGCCATGAAGCTGATTACCACGTCCGGCCGGCACGCCTTGATCGCACGGCGCAAGGCGCGGATCCTCAAAAGGTTGTTGCCGAGCGCGTGCACGACATTCGACGAGTTGCCTGTCACGCCCAGCGCGACGCGCCGGACCGCCGGATCAAGCGGGTACTTGTCCTCTCGCTCGGACCCGAGGGTGATCAGTGTCACTTTGTTGCCGCCGCTGGCCCACGTATTGGCCAGCACGGTCATGACGCGTTCCGCGCCGCCGCCGCCGAGCGAGGAAATGACCAAGGCGAGTTTCATGGGACGTCACCCGTGGCCACGGTCCTGCCGAAGATCGAGGGGTCGATGCCAAGGTGCTTCACGGTGTGGCGCCAGGCCAGGCCCCGCCAGACCACCAGCGACAGCACCGCGCCGATCGCGGCGCCGGTCGCGCCCAGGCGCGGTATCAGCAACACCGCAGCGATGCCGTTCACCACGATGCCGACCAGCACGAACAGCGCCGCCTGCTTCTGGTACCTGGTCATGGACAGCATGAAACCGACTTCGCCCAGCGCCGTGGTGACGCAGTAGCCCCACACCAGCACCAGCAACGGTACGTAGGCGACTTCGAACCCGCGGCCGAACAATCCGAGCACCCAATAGCCGACCGCGGAGGCGAACAGGCCGACCGCCAGCGCGCCCGCAAAGCCGAGGCGGGCGGCGCGGATCGCCGTGATCCGCA
Organism: Rhodanobacteraceae bacterium; assembly: GCA_030123585.1. Taxonomy (NCBI): domain Bacteria; kingdom Pseudomonadati; phylum Pseudomonadota; class Gammaproteobacteria; order Lysobacterales; family Rhodanobacteraceae; species Rhodanobacteraceae bacterium. Next base: position 2,348,336 of record CP126120.1, on the reverse strand, counting down.
GTCCCTGCATGTCGCGTGCGTCGTAGCGCTCCGCGATCATCGGCGCGAGCACGACGTTCACGGCCTGCTGGGCAAACAAGGCGAAGCCCGCCATCCGCACCGCGGCGTAGTAGGGGCCGACGTCGCCGGTGCCCAGCAGCGCGCCGAGGATCAGCACGTCGAGGCGGTTGCCGGCGACCACCACGATCGACAGCAGCGACAGCTGCGAACCCAGCACCAGCCAGCGGCGGATCTCGTAGCGCGGCAGCGCCCCACGTCCCTGCCCCGGCCATTCGCGCGACAGGTGCCAGGCCGAGCCGGCGAGTGCCAGGATCGCGGATGCCACGGTGGCGGCGGCCACGAGTGGTGCATCCACGCGACGGATCGTCAGGGCGAGCGCACCCATCAGCACGATGAGGATCAGGGGGCGGCCGACGGTCTGGTACAGCCCCGCGACCACCGGCCGCTTGAACGCGCGATGCAACGCGCCGCTCTGCTGCAACTGGGTCAGCACCGGCAGCAGCGCGAACCCGATGTAAAAGGTGTTGCGCCAGGTCGCGTCGTGTCGCGCGCCCACCACGTGCACCACCACGCAGCCGAGGATGGCCACCGCGGTGCTGATCGCCAGCACCAGCGCGCCGACGCCCCGGCGCAGGCCGCGGATTTCGCCCCACGCACCCTCGCGGATGTAGGTCGGCATGAACCGGACGATGCTGATGTCCTGGCCGGCCTGGGCGACGACGGCCAGCATGCTCACCCAACTGAACATCAGCGCATAGATGCCGTATTCCTCGCGGCCGGTGAGTCGGGCGATGACCAGATTGGACAGGAATCCCAGTGCGGTGCCGCCAACGGAAACCATGAATGCGCCGGAAGCGCCCCGCTTCAGCAGCCGCATCGCGGAAGCGTGGTCGTGCAGCGACCCGATCACCGGGGCAACGGGACGTGCTTGTTCGGCAGCTTCCATCGATGGGCATCCCTCGGCGTGCACTTACGATCCCGGCCGTTGCGTCAGCAGCGCATCGAGCATCTGCGCCTGGCTGTCGCAGTCTTCCCAGCGGACTTCCGAGCCGGGCACGCGCGGCTGCCGGACCGCGCCGCGCAAGGCGTAGGCGCACAGGAACGCGATCGCGCGCCGGAGCGCCTCCGTCGGCGTGCGGCCGAATTCGTCCACCAGAATCCGCGCGATCGCGCCGCCGCGCCGCGCAGGCCGGAGCTTGCGCAACGCGGGCAGGCAGCCGAGGAACCGCACCAGGTCGAAATCCGCGGGGTAATGGCCGCCCGCATACTCCCAGTCGAACACGCACAGCCGTCCACGTTCCTGGAAAGTATTGATGGGTGTGAAATCGCCGTGCGCCAGTCCCTTCGGTTCCACCAGGACGGGCGCTTCCGCCAGCAACGCGAAGGCGTCGGCGAAACGCTTGTGCCATGCCGACGGCAACGCATCCGCAAGACGATGGACTTGCTCGTTCCATTCAACCCGCAGCGCTTCCCAGGGCATGGCCCATGTGGACGCCGTGCGCGCCGTCAATTCGCTCAGGAACGCAACGTGCATTGCCCGCAGTCGCGTCGGGCATGGACTGTGCAGCGTCTTGACCGTGCTGGTCACGAGCACTGTCGCGTCGCCAACCGCGCCGTGGAACAGCACCTCGGGCAGCCACGCGGACTGGATGCCCAGCAACTGCAATTGCCCGATGACGAAGGCCTCGTGCCACAGCAGTGCGCTGGCCGCGGCGCTGCGGGAAACCTTGGCGTAGCCGAGGATGTTGCCGCGCCCGTCCATCCATTGCGCAACCATCTTGCGATGCGGGCCGGGCGTACCCGTGAAGAACGCGCCGTGCGAGGCGCGCAATCCGACGGCTTCGGCGGCACGCGGCATCCCGGAGACGTGCACGCGTCCCGACGATCCCAACGCCCGCAGACCGAACCCGCCGGTGCGCACCACGACGTGCTTCAGCGCTCTCGCAGCGAAGCGCACGGGCTGGATCAGCGCAAGTGAATTGACGCGTACCGTATGCGGGTGCAGCGGAACCAGCCAGCGCTTCGGATCCGAACGGCGCGGACGCAACACGGCATGCGGCACCGAGCCCGGATGCGGCGCGGCGGTGACGCGCAGCCCCAGCGCCTGCATCTCCAGCAGCGCATCGCGGAAACCGGGATCGTCGAGCCACGCGCCATCCGCAGTCGGCTTGCCATCCGAATGCCGACGCGCGCGCGGGGATGCACGACCGACGTCGCGCCCGATCCCTGCGCGCGGAGGGTCAGACCGCCCGGTAGTCGTAGAAACCATAGGCGTAATCGGTGCTGCGCCTTTCGACGGCGTTGAAGATGACCCCGTTCACGTTGACGCCGCTCTGCATCAGGCGCTCCTTCGCCAGCTCGATCTCGCTGGCCTGGTTGAGGCCGTAGCGCACCACCAGCAGGCAGGTGCCGACGTGCCGGCCGATCACCGCGGCATCCGTGACGGCGAGGATCGGCGGGCTGTCGATGACCACCAGGTCGTAGTACGCGGAACACCGGCGCAGCAGCGCCCCGAACTCGGGATGCATCAGCAGATCCGAAGGATTCGGCGGCATCGCGCCGCAGCTCACGTAATCGAGGTTCTCGATGTCGGGCACCGGGCGCACCGCCTCCTCCACGAGGATTTGTCCGGCGATCAGTTCGGACAGGCCGTTTTCGGCGCGTCCGCCGAAGACCTTGTGCAGTTGGCCGTCGCGCATGTTGGCGTCGATCAGCAGCACCCGCTGCCCGGCTTGCGCCACCACCGCCGCGAGATTGGCGGACACGAACGTCTTGCCCGCGTTCGGACTCGATCCACATACCATCAGCAGGTTGTTTTTCGCCTCATGCTGGTTGAACGTCAGGCTGGTGCGCAGGCTCCGCAACGCTTCGGTGGCGAGGTCCGTCGGCGCAGCCAGCGCCAGCAGCTTGTGCGGGCGTCGGCGGGTGAGCCGTTTGTCGAGCCGCCGCGAAATCACCTGCTCCTCGTCGCTCCAGGGGATGGATGCGTACACCTGCAGACCCAGTTGCTTGATCTCGGTGGGGTCTTCCACGGTGCGCTTCATCACCTGTCTGGCGAACACGAAGGCCATCGAAAAGAACGCGCCCAGGAAGGTGCCGCCCAGCACCGTCAATGCCTTCTTCGGCTTGGCGGGACGGGTGATGTCGACGCTGGGTTCGTCCACGATCCGCGCGGTGCCCACCGTGCCCGCCTGCGCCAGTTCCAGTTGCTGGGCTTCGTTGAGCAAGCCCGTGTAAGTATTGTTGAGCACCTGCACGTTGCCGTTGAGGTTCAGCAACTCGCGCTGGGTGTCGGGCATCGTGTTCAGTTGCTTGTCGATGCTGGCCTTCTGCGCGTTCAACTGGGCGATCTGCGACACGATGGCCTTGTATTCCGGATGTTCGGGCGTGTACAGGCGCGCGGCCGCGATCCGCTGCGTTTCGAGTTGCTGGACGCTGGCGTCAATGGTGTCGAGCCGGGTGAGCAGGCTCTGGGTCTGCATCGGCACGTCCACCGAATGCGCCTTGAGCTGGTAGGCGTTGAGCTTGGCCTGCGCGTCTTCCAGTTGCTTCTTGACCACCGGAAGCTGCTTGCGGACGAATTCCAGACTGCTGGATGCCTGCGCCGAATTGCGCCCCACGTTCTGGGCCAGGTAAGCCTTGGTGATGTCGTCGAGGATCGCGACCGCGAGGTGCGGGCTCTTGCTGTCGAGGCTCACTGCGATGACGCTGGAATCCTGCGAGGTCTGCTTGGCCTTGACGGATTTCTGCAACTCGGTGATGGTGGTCACCTCGTAGTTGCGGGTGACGTGGAAGCGCGTGCCCGGATTGGCCTGCAGGCTTTTCACCACCATCGTCACGCCCGAGCCCGCGGCAGGCCGGCCGACCTGTCCCTGCAACAGCAGGCGTCCGCGCAGGAACGGAAGCGAGCTGTCCTGCCACAGCGAATAGGCGCCGTCACTGCCGGCGACCAGCGTCAGGGGTTCGCCGTACAGATCGGCGGGTACCTCCAATTGCGACACGTCCAGACGCGAGCCGCCCCAGTCGTAGCCAGAGAGACCCGGCCACGCCGCGGCGACCTCGCCGGGCGCGGCCGGTTTGTATTGCCGCGCGACCAGGCTGCCGAGTAGGGGAATCCGGTACGGGTTGACGACGATGTTGAGGTTGAGGTCGTCGACCGCCTTCTTGATCACCGATTGCGAGGTGAGGATTGAAACCGCGTCGTCGGCCGCGGGGTTGGCAGCGCCTACCGCCTGCGCCACGGCGTTGATGCCGGGAATGCTCGGCGCCTGCTCGACCTGCACCATCGCGGTGGCTTCGTACACCGGCGTGGCGATGAACACGTAGGCCAGTGCCAACACGAAACACAAACCCGTGACCGTGAGGATCAGGCGCCTGTGGTCGAGCAAGGTGCCCAGCAGGGCGCGCAGGTCGATTTCGTCACCGCCGCGATCGGTCGAAAGCGGCGGCGGAAGCGCGTAGACCTCATTGAAGGCGCCACGCGGGTATTCCAATCGTCTTGTGGATGTCATGCGATGCATCCAGGGCCCTCAAGGGGCCAGTCAACGGGAACGCCGGATCCGGATCAGAGGAAGGTGACGCTACGGGGACACCTGCCGTTTGCATGCGACGTGTGCCGGGCACGTGCGCACTGTCTTGGTCCTGTCGTCGTTCGGTGGTACATCGCCCGTGCCGTTGCGGAATGATGCAGTGCGGCGACCGGGCACTTGCCGGATTGCAGATCATGAACGAGCCGGTATCCGAAATCGCCGACATCGCTCACGAACGCTGCAAGCGGTGTTCATGAAGCTCGAAGGCGGGATTGTTGCAATCGCGCGCTGAATGAATCCATCACGAAATATGGCAATACGGCGATATTTCATGCATTCAGAAAACAGACAGACACATAAACATCCATAAAAGCGAAGTGCATACAAAAACTTGTCGGGGAATATCCGCAATGGAAACGGCATTCCTCAACACATGCGCAAATGTCCGTTCAGCGAAATGCGCTAGACATGCCCTGAACCGCGTGGCTTACTCCAAAGAGAAACCGCAACCGGCGGCGATCCATCGGGCAGTCGGCACGCATGCCCTGCAGCGACCGGATCGTCGACGCCGTTGCTGCGTCGCACCATTCCCGCGGCTGCCCTCGGGCCTGCCGCGAAAGTGTTGGTCCGGGCGGCCGATCACGACATCGCGTGATCTGCGCCGCGCGTGAAGAGCCGCGATCCGCGGCGCGCCGTGCGAGCAGGCGCGTGCCGTGGCATCGCATTTCCCGGCGAGTGCGCCCTCACGAACAACAAGACGGTGTTGACCATGGAAACTTCCCGGAATCCCCTCGCTGAAATCGCTCCCCGGCTGCGTGCGGCGCATGGCCTGCGCGCGCGCAATGTCCTGGGCGGGCTGCTGGCGCTGGTCCTGTGCACCGTCATGGCAGGCTGTGTGCCCGGCCAGGACATGTCGATGAGCGTCCGCGGCGAGAATGCCAACTCCGATTATGTCCATCTGGTGCCGATCACGCCGCAGTTGATCGCCACGCAAATCCGTTCGGATGTGCCGGAGGCCATACCCGCGGCACTGGCCGATTACCAGCCGCAGCCGTATGAGGTCGGGCCCGGCGATTCGCTTTACATCACGGTCTGGGAACATCCCGAACTGACATCGCCGGCCGGAACGCAGCAGGAGACGGCGGCCAATGGCCGTGTGGTGCGTCCCGACGGCACGATCTATTTTCCGTTTGCAGGCACGGTGCATGCGGCGGGCAAGACGGTCGAACAGCTGCGCCAGTTGCTCACGCGCAAGTTGTCCACTTACATCAAGAATCCGCAAGTCGACGTCAACGTGGTCGCCTACAACAGCCAGCATGTGCTGATGGAGGGCGCATTCACCAAGACCGGGCCGCAAGCGATCACCACGGTGCCGCTGACGCTCGGCGAAGCCATGGGCACGGCTACCGTGGACGTCCCGAACGCCAACCTGTCGGACGTGTTGCTGTCACGCGATGGCACGGTCTATCACCTCGATATGGACAGCCTCGCCCAAAATGACCTGGCCAAACGGATTTATCTGAAGGCCGGTGATCGCGTTTATCTGCCCTACAACGATCGCCAGGAGATTTACGTGATGGGCGAGGTGAACCGCCCGGAGGCAATCAGGTTCAAGACGGCTGATCTCACGTTGACGCAGGCGATCGGCCAGGCCGGCGGCCTGAACCAGGTCACCTCGAAAGGCAAGATTTACGTGATCCGCGATGTCACCAACCAGGGCAGTCCGCATGCCACGGTGTACGAACTGGATGCAAAATCCGCCGTGGCCTTCGCCGTCGGATCCCAATTCCGGGTGAAACCGGGCGACGTGGTATTCGCGTCCTCGGCCGGCGTCACCAAGTGGAACCGCTTCCTGACGCAGTTGTTGCCGATCACCAGTGCGCTCAGCGCCACCGCATCAGCGAATTACTACATACAGCACCCTTGACCGCATAGTCCTTGATGCGCGGCCGCGAGACACGGAGGCCCGAATCCGGCGCATCGCCCGCTGAGCCATGCAGGCCGGTCGGCCAGGGCACGGGTTGAGGAGTGTGCCGATCACTTTCTTCTTCGCACACCGCAGGAGCAACAAATCCTTCCTGTGCAAGCTGCGAATCAAGGATTGCGACAACCGACGTGCACACAGAGGTTGTCGTCGCTCCGCCTTTGCTGCTCGGCCTTGGCGATATCCGGCTTCAGGCTGGCGTTGATCGTGGTGACCGCTGGCGGGGGTTGGGTACCGAGGGTGCCCGCGTGGATTTCAGGAGGCGATCCGGGCGAACTCTGTACGAAAGCGACACGCGGACGGTTTCGCCATGACACCGATACCGAAAGGGGCGCGCGACCATCCGTGATCGAGCCGGGCACGCTGAAGAAAATCGCTCCCGGCCGGTCGGAGTGCGGGACGGTCGCATAGCTCACCATTTCGACGCTGCCGTCGACGCGGCGGGTTCCTGTCAGGACAGTCCCCTTCATGTCGAACCAAGATGGTTTGGCGCCCGAACCGACAGTCAGGTCCACGGGCATCCCTCCGCCAGCGGGTACGCTATAGATGCTTCCGCTCGTGGCATCACGCTCATCCGACACGCCGAGAAAAAATATCTGCGAGGTCCATATTGACCAGCGCGGCAACACGATATGCCGGCCGTGCAGTGGGCCGGGTACGGCAGGGTCCACGATCGTCCTGGGTGTCGCTCTGGCGTCGGCTGCTTGTGTATAGAGTCTGGCATCCCAGCGATTCCAACCGATCGGCGTCGCGGTGTATGCGAGGCCCTGCGAATCCGTCACCGTCCAACTGAACTCATATACGTCGAGGTTCTCAGGCGTAACGAATTCTGGTTCTCCGCCGGTGATGGGAATCGTCGCGACGCGTTGCACAGCATTGCCGCCAGTGGCGCTCGCGTCGGGCACGTACAGGAATGCGATCCTCTTGCCGTCGTTGGTCCACTGCATGCCGTGAGCGAAGCCGGCGAAGTCGGCAACCTTGCGAGGTGGCTGGTCGGCTTGCACATCCAGCAGCCAGATCGCGCTGCGGTCCGGTCCCGCCGTGCTCGTGCAGTGCGTCATCACCGCCAGTTCGTTCCAGCGCCGCGCCCAGCGAAGACCTGCTTCTCGGCAATCGCCCGGGATTTCGACCCGACGTGCATTGCTTCCGCTCGGAGAGGCGAGGAACAATCCGGTCTTGTCGGCGCTTGCGACGATCCAGGCGAGATGCCGGCCGTCGTAAGAGAGCGCGACCGCGGGGATTTGTTTCACGTCCGCGCGTGCCGTCTGTGGAGAGGACGTGGCTCTGGCGTGCGGAACGAAGACAAGCGCGGCGAGAGTCACCAACAGGGTGCAACTTCCTCTGGAAACGTTCATGACGCGCCTCCTGCAGCGATGGCGAAATCACGGTACGCCTGCTGGCACGACCCATCAAGTGCTGCTAAGCAAATGGTAAGCAGGTGTTGACCTTGACCTTGGGGCAGGCCGTAATCTTCGCGGCGATGTCGAAAGCACCTCCCTCCGCGAAGTTTCTCCGCATTGGCCAGCTCGCCGCGCGCAGCGGCGTGTCGGCCAAGGCTTTGCGCCTGTATGAGGCGCGCGGCTTGCTGCAACCGGACGCGCATTCGGACGGCGGTTATCGCTTGTACGGCGCGCCGGCGCTCGCGCGTCTGAGTGAGATCGGCGTGCTGAAACGCGCCGGCTTCACGCTGGCCGAGATCGGCAAATTGCTTGAACGCAAAGGTTCGGCCGCCGGGTTGATCGAGGCGCGCATCGTTGCCTTGCGCGGCGAGGTCCGTGCGAAGACGCATGCATTGCGGGCGCTGGAGCGCGCGTGGCGGGGGTTGGATTCGGCATCGAACGACATCGACCAACTTCTGGAGAGCATCGCAATGAGCGAGAAACTGGACGTGCGTTTCAGCGCGGCCGAAATGGCCGAGTTCAAGCGTCGCGGCGAGATCCTCGGCAAACATTTCACGCCCGAAGAACGCGAGCAGCTGCGCAAGCGTGCCGAACAACTCGGCGAAGCCGGGATGCAGCAGGCCCAGAACGAATGGCCCGAGCTGATCAAGCAGGTGCGCGGCGCGATGAACCTCGGCATCCCGCCGGGCGACCCGTCGGTCGTCGAGATGGGCCGGCGCTGGTACGCGTTGATCCAGGCGTTTACGGGCGGAGACGCCAACATCGGCCGCAAAATGAATCAGGCACTCGACAGCGAACCGCAGGTGATGGCCGCCCAAGGCTTGAGCCGCGAGATGTTCGCGTATGTCGGCGCAGCGATGCAGGCGGCGGGGTTGAAGCTGTCGGCGTAAACGGAACGGGGCGCCTTGTGGCGCCCCGTTCGCGCAGCCTGGCGTCAGGGCTCGTCCTTCACGTACTGCGTGAACAGCTCGTGGATGCGCCGGTACTCGTCGTACCAGTCGTCGGCATGTTCGAACGCGTGGCGCTCGGTCGGGTACAGCGACATCCAGAAGTTGTGCTTGTGCAGTTCGATGAAGCGCTGGTACAGGCGGATGGTGTCGTCTGGCATCACGTTGTTGTCGATCAGGCCGTGCATCATCAGCAGCGGATCCTGCAGGTTCTGCGCGTACTCGATCGGCGAGGAAATCTTGTACGCCTCGGGATCGAGCTGCGGCGTGTTGAGGATGTCGGAGGTGTAGCTGTCGTTGTAGCTGGTCCAGTCCGAGGGCGCGCGCAGCGCGGCGCCGGCCGCGAACTCGCCCGGTGCGCGCAGCAGCGCCATCTCGGTCATGAAGCCGCCGTACGAACCGCCGTAGATGCCGACGCGCCGCTGATCGACGTGGTGGTGCTTCACCAGCCAGGCCTTGCCGTCCAAGAGGTCTTCCAGTTCCGGATGGCCCATGTGGCGGTAGATCGCGTCGCGCCAGTCGCGGCCGTAACCGGCCGAGCCGCGATAGTCCATGTCGAGGACGACGTAGCCTTCCTGCAACAGCAGGTTCTCGAACATCTGCTCGCGGAAGTAGTACGACCAGTTCTTCTCGACGTCCTGCAGATAGCCCGCGCCGTGCACGAACAGCACCGCCGGGTGCGGGTGCGAGGTGTCGTAGTCCTGCGGCGCGTAGAACTTCGACCAGATGCCGAAGCTGCCGTGGCTGGATGGCACCTTGACGAACTGCGGTTCGACCCAGGTGGATGCGAAGGCCTTGTAGGCCGGCGTGCGGGTGTCAGTCAGTTCATGCACGTTGCCGCCGCCCGCATCGACTACCGCGAGCTGCGGCGGGATGTAGGCGCTGGAATGCAGCACCGCGAGCTTCGATCCATCCGGCGACAGTTTGAAGTCATCCATGCCTTCGAAGTGCGTCACCTGTTCCAGCGCGCCGCCCGCGACCGGCACGCGATAGACGTCATAGTCGTACGGCGCCTGCTTGTTCGAGCGCACGTAGAACCACTTGCCGTCCGGCGATAGCACCGGCGCGGAAACTTCAAAACCGGTGCCGGTGAGCGCGCGCGGCTTGCCGTCCAGCGGCTTCACGAACAACTGCGCCCAACCCGATCCTTCCGACTCGAACCACAGCGTGCGGTTGTCGGGCAGCCAGCCCAGTGCGTTGAAACTCCAGTTGATCCACGCGGGGTCGGTCAGGCGGTTCTGCGTCACCAGCTTGTGACTGGCGAAATCGACGGTTTCGATCCAGCGATCCTTGTGGTCGTTCGCCACCAGTTCCAGTGCGACCTGGCTGCCGTCGGAACTCCACACGATCGCGGGATAACCCGATTCGCCGTCCATGACGAAATTGACCGACACCGGGCGCGTCTTGGGCGCAGCCAGCGCGGCGGCTTCGCCGGCGTGACCTTCCTGTTTCAGTTGCGCGATGCGCTGCACGCGCAGCTTGTGCAGCGGATCGTCGTGGATGCCGGGCAGGTCGTCCACCGGCAGCGGATACTGCTTGTGCGCCTGCAGGTCCAGCAGCAGCAGCGACTGCAGTGCCGGATTGTTGCGGCCGACGTAGGGGCGCGCGGGTTCGGCCTCGGGATAACCCGACTCGTTGACGTAGTGGATGACGTCCGGACGCTTGCCGCGCTGGTGCGACTTCGGCACCGTCACCGCCAGCAGCCAGCGCGCGTCGGGCGACAGCGAAGTCATCACCACCCGCACCTTGTCGCCGAGGTAGAACGGTGCCGCTGCGCGCGCGGGGTTTTCGGCGTCGAGCCGGTCGTTGCGCGTGCGCACCGCGTCCTTGTCGGCCTTGTCCGCGCGCAGCGTCGAGAACAGGCTCAACTGCAGGCGCTGCAACTGGTCGGGTTTGGCGTCGGCCGGGTTGTCTTCCGTTTTCAGCGTCGCCGCGGGCGACACCACGCCGGTTGCGGCATTCCAGACGTACCAGTCGTTGTTCTGGCTCCAGCTCACGAGTTGGCCGTCGGCGGAAATCTGCAGGCCGAACTTGCCGGCATCGTCGCGCGTCACCTGGCGCGTCGCGCCGTTCGTCACCTCGCGCACGAACACGTCGCCGTGGCGAATGAACGCGGCGCGGTCGCGGACGTGGTCGAACACCGCGGGGCCGTCGGCGGACGCGAGTTCGGCATCGCTCAGCTTCACCGGCGCGCCGCCGCCCGCATCGACGCGGTACAGGTCGCGGATCGACGAACCCTTGCGCTTCAGCTTGAAATAGACGCTGCGGCCATCGACACCCCAGTATTCGTCCTCGACTGGTGGCCCGATCCAGTCGGGATCGGCCATGATCTGTTCGAGCGTCAGCTTTTGGGGCGTGGCCGCGGCGGCCGCGGGCGATGGATCCTGCTGCGCGGTGGCGTTGGCGCCCGCGCTGACCAGAAGGCAGACCAGGCCGGCTACGACGATGCGATTCATGGGTGGCCCCAGGCAAAAGCACGCAGCCTAGCCACACGCCGCGCGCCCACGCAAGCGTCGGAAGTCGTGGTCTGGTGCGAAATGCGCCGCCCGGCGTTAACCTGCGCAGACCTTCCCGTCGTCCGGAGTCCGCCATGTCCACCATCCGCATCCTGGCCGGCATCGGCCTAGGCCTGTTGTCCGCTGCCGCGGTCGCGCAGCCTCCGCCCAAACTGGTGCCGGATACTTCACTCATCGACACCCAGCACGAGATCCCCGCGATGCCGCCCGCCACGCCGAAACACGATGTGACTGAAACCTACTTCGGCAACGTGGTGCACGATCCGTACCGCTGGCTGGAAGACGCGGGCGCGCCCGCGGTGAAGGAATGGATTGCGGCGCAGAACGCTTATACCGAAAAGGTGATGGACGGTTTCAAGGATGCCAAGGCCATCGCCAAGCGCGTGGGCGAACTGGCGCTCACCTCGACGCAGCAGTCCGATCCCGAGATCGCAGGCGGCACGTTGTTCTACCTGCGCCAGACGCCGCCGCAGCCGCAGGCGGTGCTGGTCGCGCAGGCGTGGCCGGGCGGCGAGGCGAAGGTGCTGGTCGATCCCAACGTCCTCCGCGGCACGCCCGCCATCACGGATTTCTGGCCGTCGCCCGATGGGAAATATGTCGCCTACGGCACCGCCGAGGGCGGCAACGAGGAAACCACCATCCATTTCATCGACGTCGCGACCGGAAAAGTCCTGCCCGATGCGCTCCCCCACGCAGGCGGCGGCACCACGCCGCAGGCGCTGGTGTGGGACGCCGACGGCAAGGGCGTCACCTACGTGCGCCTGCCGTCGGATGTACCGGCCGAGCAAGCGCAATTCAACGCCGCGCTGTACCACCACGCGCTAGGCAGCGATGCCAAGTCGGACACGCTGGAATTCGGCAAGGGCTTGTCGAAGGTGGCCGAATACACCTTGCTCGGCTCGGCCGACGGCAGGCACGCCGCCGCATTGATGCACGCGGGCGACGGCGATCCGGATGTCGTGTACCTGCGTTCCGGCAACGGAGCGTGGAAGCAGGCGCTCGGCACCGAAGCCAACGTGCGCGCGGCCTCGGAAGTGAACCAGGGCGCGGCGTGGGATGGCGATCGCCTGCTGGTGATCGCGTACCAGAATGCCCCGCGCGGCAAGCTGCTGGCGCTGGCTGCGGACGGCAAGGCGAGGTTGCTGGTGCAGCAGGGCGAGTGGGCGATGCATTCGGTCGCGCCGATCCAGGGCGGTTTCCTCATCACCGAAGTGCGCGGGCCGGATTGGCGCGTGCAACAGTATTCGAGCGCCGGCAAGTTCGTGCGCACGGTGCCGCTGCCGAAAACCGGCATCGGGGTCGGCACGATTGCCAGCAGCGCAGCCTCGCCGCGCGCACTGATCACGTATTCCGGCTGGACGATTCCGTCGCGCTGGGCGGAATACGACGGCGCGCAAGGCACGCTGAAAACCGTGTTCGAGGTAAAGCCCGCGGCCGACTATTCGAAGGTCGTGACGTACCGGCTGGATGCCGTCTCGAAGGACAGCACGAAGATTCCGGTCACCGTGATCGCGATGAAGGGCGTCACGCCGAACGGCGCGCGGCCCACGATCCTGTACGGTTACGGCGGCTACGGCATCACCACCGCGCCGCGTTTCCTCGGTTCGACGCTGGCGTGGCTGGAACGCGGCGGCGTATATGCGGTCGCCAACATCCGCGGCGGCGGCGAATACGGCGAAGGCTGGCACGCCGGCGGCATGTTGTCGAAGAAGCAGAACGGCTTCGATGATTTCTACGCCTCCGCGCAGGCGCTGGTGCAACACCGCTGGACCGATCCCGCGCATCTCGGCATCCTCGGCGGCTCCAACGGCGGCCTGCTGATGGGCGCGGCGCTGACGCAGCATCCGTCCGAATACCGCGCGGTGGTGTCGCTGGTCGGCATCTACGACATGCTGCGCTCGGAGTTGTGGCCGAACGGCGAGTACAACATCAGCGAATACGGCACGGTCACGCAGAAGCCCGACTTCGAGTGGCTGCGCGCGTATTCGCCGTTGCAGAACGTCAAGGCGGATACCGCGTATCCCGCGGTGCTGCTGATCACCGGCGTCAACGATCCGCGCGTCGCGCCGTGGCAGTCGCGCAAGTTCGCGGCCGCGTTGCAGGCTGCGACCACGTCGAAATACCCGGTGCTGTTGTTGACGCGCATGAACGAGGGCCACGGCGTCACCGCGTCCTTCAGCCAGCGCGTCGGCAACGCGGCCGCGACGATGGCGTTCTTCGCGCAGGAGCTCGGCCTCGGCGAGCCGACGGAGCATGCCAGGTGACGCTTGAATGCGTGGAACGCGAAACCGCGCCGAATCCGCGTCACGCGGTGATCTGGCTGCACGGACTCGGCGCCGACGGCAACGATTTCGTGCCGATCCTGCCGCAACTGGTGCGGCGCGAATGGCCGCCATTGCGCTTCGTGTTTCCGCACGCGCCGGTCAAGCCGATCACGCTCAACGGCGGCCTGCCGATGCGCGCGTGGTACGACATCGCAGGTTTCGACCTGGCGCAGAAGCAGGACGAGGCCGGCATCCGCGCGTCGCTCGCCGAGATCGAGGCCCTGATCGCGCGCGAGGCCGCGCGTGGCGTCGCCGAATCGGACATCGTGCTGGCCGGTTTCTCGCAGGGCGGTGCGATCGCGCTGGCGACGGGCTTGCGGCATGCGCGGAAGCTGGCCGCGATCGTCGCGCTGTCCACCTACCTGCCGGTCTCCGACAAGACGGAAGGCGAGCGCCACGCCGCGAATGCCGCGACGCCGATCTTCATGGGCCACGGCGCGTTCGACCCGGTGGTGCCGCAGGTTCTCGGCGAGCGCTCGCGCGACCGTTTGCGCGAATGGGGTCACGCCGTCGAGTGGCACAGCTATCCGATGGCGCACCAGGTCTGCCCGCCGGAAATCGCGGACTTGGGCGCGTTTCTGGAGTCGCGGCTGGCAGCAGGTTAGCGCCTGACCGCGATCAAGGCAGCGCGTGGCTGCGGACGGCAACAATCGGACGGTATGACATCGACCACCTCCCTTGATCCGTCCCGCGCGGACACGCCGCGCAAACCGGTGCGCGCGCCCGGCCAGCCCGTGCGGCGCCAGCGCGCCCCGGCGTGGAAGTGTCCGCGTTGCGGCACCCGCAAGCGGTTGCGCGGCGATCGCGACGGCTGAGCGGCACGAGCGCGTGGTGGACGATCGCGCTGACACGCGCGCGGCAAGCCGTCATACTGCGCGCATGGCGGAAACCCCTGGAGCCCGCAAACCCGAAGCGACCGCGCTGCCGGATTTCTGCAGCGTGGCTTCGGTATTCACGCTGGTCGTGGTCGCCGAACTGGTGGTGGTGATCGACGCGCTGGCGCCGGACGCGCACATGGGCTGGCGCAGCTTTTCGACGGCCACGCTGTTCGTGGTGTGGCTGGCCCTGCTGGCATCACTGCTGTTGTGCCGGATGTCGCCGTTGCTGCTCAAATGGCCGCGTGCGCTTGCCTACCCGCTGGCGTGGTGCGCGCTGGTGTTGCTGGTGGCCATCGCCAGCGCGCTGGTCGCCAGGCTGGATCACGCGATCGGCACGGCGCTGACGCCCGCATCGGGCACGCGCTTCGTCGTGGGCAATACGGTGCTGGCGGCGTTGCTGGGCGCCGCGTTGCTGCGTTATTTCCACGTGCTCGCGGAATGGCGCACACGGCTCGCGGCGGTCGCGCGCGCGCAGTTCGACGCCCTGCAGGCACGCATCCGCCCGCACTTCCTCTACAACAGCATGAACACGGTGGCGGCGCTGGTGCGGGTCGATCCGGACGCCGCCGAGCGCACCGTCGAAGACCTGTCCGAACTGTTTCGCGCGGCGCTGGGCGCCGGCGACAAACCGAGCACGCTGGGCGCGGAACTGGCACTGGTCGATCGCTATCTCGCGATCGAGCAGTTGCGCCTCGGCGACCGGTTGCAGGTGCAGCGCGACATCGACGCCCTGCCGCTCGACCTGGAAATGCCCTCGCTGCTGTTGCAGCCGCTGGTCGAGAACGCGGTCTACCACGGCATCCAGCCGCGCCGTGAAGGCGGCAGCGTGCGGATCGCCACGCGCCGCGTCACCGGCGGGATCGAAATCGAAATCGACAATCCCTTGCCGGAAGGCGAAACGGTGCGCCGCAACGGCCACGGGCTGGACAGCGTGCGCCGGCGCATCGCGTACCATTTCGGCGAGCGCGGCGGACTGGAGACGCACAGTGAACACGGGATGTTCCGCGTGATCGTGAGGTTGCCGTGCGTGTCCTGATTGCCGACGACGAACCGCTGGCGCGCGCGCGCCTCGCCGCATTGCTGCGCGATTGCGACGGCGCCGAGGTCGTTGCCAGCGTCGGCGACGGCGAAGCGGCGCTCGCGGCCTGCGCGGAAACGCGCCCCGACCTGCTGCTGCTGGACATCGCGATGCCCGGCCTCGACGGGCTCGACGTGGCGCGCCGGCTCGCGGTCCTGCCCGATCCGCCGCAGCTGGTGTTCTGCACGGCCTACGAGCAGCACGCGCTGGAAGCCTACGAATTGCGCGCAGCGGATTATTTGTTGAAGCCGGTGCGGATCGAACGCCTGCGCGAGGCGCTGGCGCGCGCGCAGGCGTTGCGGCAACGCAAGTCGTCGCCGGCTGCGACGCTGCTGGCGCAGGTGCACGGCGCGCCGGTCAGGATTCCGCTGGCCGAAATGCTGTATCTCACTGCCGACGACAAGTACGTGACGGTGCATCGCGCGGCCGGCGAGGTGCTGGTCGAGCAGTCGCTGAAGGCGATCGAGGAAATGTTTCCGGACCGCTTCGTGCGCGTGCACCGCGGTTGCCTGATCCCGGTCGAACGCCTGCTGGGTTTGCGACGCGATCCCGACGGCAGCGTGCACGCGCTGATCGCGGGCAGCGCGGCGGCACCCGAAATCAGCCGGCGCAACCTCGCGGCGGTGCGCAAGCTGCTGCGTGGCGGTTGACGGCGCCGCGGGCGGACCGCGCGCTCAGGACGCGAAGCGCCAGCCGTCGATTTCGACCAGCAGTTCGCTGCGGCAGATGTCGCCTTGCAGCAGCACGCGTGGCACCGCGGCATCGAGGCGCCGCGCCAGCGCGGCTTCGACCGCCGCGACGTCGTCGGCGTGGCGTACGTAGACCTTGAGCGGCGAACGGGCGTCGAACGCGGCCAGCTCCGCGCGTTCGAGCAAGGTGGCGAGGTTGGTGAAGGCCTCGATCGCTTGCGCGGTCACGTCGTCGTGATGGTGCGAGGCGTGTCCGATCACCGCGGCGGTGCCGGAGATCGCCAGCGCGTCGTTCGGCAGGCGCATCGCGCGCGTGAAACTCGGGGCGGTCGGGCCGTATTGGCGGGGGTATTGCCAGGCGCTGACCTGGCGCGGATTTTCCAGCGCGCGGCCGGGCTGCGCCGCGCACAGCGCGTACACCTGCAGCAGGCCGCGCGGTCCTTGGTGGCCGATCGCGGTGGCGGCGGGGTAACGGTGGATGCGGTGCGCGGCGAGGCCGCGCGCGCGGCCGTTGCAGAACAACCGGTAGCGTTCGTGGTCGCCCTCGCCCGCGTTGATCGTGTCGAGGTAGTTCCAGACCCGCAGCAGGTGGCGTTCGGGGCAGGCTGCGACGTGCGCGAGCAGCAGGATGTACGCATGTTCGCTGGCGGCCTCGATGCCGCCGAAGCGGGCTTCGTCGAACTCGATCGCGATGAAGCGCCAGCCGCCGCCGGCCGCCCAGCGCAGCTCGCCATTGCGTCCGCTCGCGACTCCCGCGTCAACCGTCCAGCATTCGCGCGGCGCCTCGCCGAACAAGGGCCGCAAGGGGACGTGCAGATGGCGCGGGTCGATGCCGCTGGTTCCGGTTGTGCCGAAGCCCAGCACCGCGAGCGAGTCCGGCCGATCCAGCAGGGTCGCGGCGGACTCCGCACGATACGCCACGTGCAACGCGGACAACGCCGCGTCGCTCATGCGGTGCCTTCCATGTCGGCGCGTGGCATGGGGTGATGCATGGGTGCGGGCGTCCGGGATCAAACCCGCCATGTTACACTAAACGGTTGATTCCATGAGGTTGCGGAGACACGGAGCATGACCCAGCAGAGCCCTGCGGAGCAGGAACTGGCGCGTTTGATCGTCGAGAACCTCAACCTCGAAAACGTCGCGCCGGAGAGCATCGATCCGGAGGCGCCGCTGTTCGGCGGCGAGCTGGGCCTGGATTCGATCGATGCGCTGGAACTCGCGCTCGCGGTCTCCAAGCGCTACGGCATCCAGTTACGTTCGGACAATCCCGACAACCGCCGCGTGTTCGGTTCGCTGCGCGCGCTGTCCGAGCATATCCAGGCGAATCTGCACCCCGCTTCGGTCTGACGCGTCACTGCTGCGGCGGATCGTCGCCGTTGCTGAATTTCGCGCGCAGCGCGCGGTACCGCGCCAGTTGCGCGGCGAACCTGGCCTTGCTGTTGACGAGATCGGTGCGGCGCTGGGCCAGCGCCGCGCGCTCGTCGTTCACGCTGCCGCGCTGCTCGGCGATGCGCTTGCTGACGAACGGCGGGATCGGCTGGCCCGAATGCTGCAGGTCGGCCGCGTGCGCGAGCAGCTCGGTGAGCGAATCTTCCTGGCTGTGCAGATTGGTTTCCAGCGTCGCGATGTCGGTCTGGATTTGCTGCAGTTGTGCCTGCTGGGATTGTTCGAGGTCGCGGTCGGTCGGATACGCCGCCAGCATCTGCGCGTCCTCGAGCTGGCGTTGCTGGGCGTCGCGGCGCGCGGCGGCGGCCTTGCTGGCCGCGATGGCCGCGGCGCGGCGCTCGGCCGGACTGAGTTCGCGATCGACGTGGCGCACCACCAGGCCGTTGCCATCGACGATGTCGTAACCGCCGGCCAGCGCCGACGACGGGATGGTGTCGCCGAAGTGCACCACGCCCGACGCATCCTTCCAGCGGTAGTGCGTGGCGGACGCGGTGTTCTCGCCCGCCACGGCAGACGACGCCAGCGCGCCCATGAGAGCCGCGGCCAGCAGGCAGGGGACGATTCGACGCATCACGGTCTCCGGAGACCGGTCCAGTATAGGACTTGGGGCCATGCAAGATACGGGCCGATGGTCTCAGTCTTGAACGGCTGCGCCGTAGCGGTCGCGATAGGCGGCCAGCCGCTCGCGCTGGGCGGCGAGGTCCGGGCGCGCACCGGCGTATTCCATCAGGTCGGCCAGGGTGACGATGGCGATCACCGTCACGCCGTGCTCGCGGGCCAGTTCCTGCACTGCCGAAAGCTCGCCCTGCCCGCGTTCCTGCCGGTCGAGGGCGACCAGCACGCCGGCCACTTCGGCGCCCGCGCCCCGGATCAGTGCCAGCGATTCGCGCACCGCGGTGCCGGCCGTGATCACGTCGTCCACGATCAGCACCCGGCCCGCCAGCGGGGCGCCCACGATCACGCCGCCCTCGCCGTGGTCCTTGGCTTCCTTGCGGTTGTACGCCCACGGCAGGTCACGGCCGTGCCCGTGCGCCAGCGCGATCGCGGTCGTGGCGGCCAAGGGAATGCCCTTGTAAGCCGGCCCGAACAGCATGTCGAAGTCGACGTCGCCGCTCGCGGCCGTGGCGGCGTAGGCGGTGCCGACTTCGGCCAGCGCGGCGCCCGTGTCGATCCTGCCCATGTTGAAGAAGTACGGACTCTGCCGCCCGGACTTCAGAGTGAACTCGCCGAAGCGCAGCACGCCGCGGGCGAGTGCGGTGTCGAGGAAGGAGCGTTGGTGGGGTTGGAGCATGGGAATCGGGAATCGGGGATCGAGAGTCGGATGATAAGCGAACCGTGCACCGACACATGCGCTGTTCGGGCATGGCGATCGCAGACGGTGCCCGCGCTTTTGCTTTACGATTCCCGAATCCCGATTCCCGATTCACGGTCTTCATGCGAATCATCTCCTTCAACGCCAACGGCATCCGTTCCGCTGCCAGCAAGGGTTTCTTCGATTGGCTGCGCAAGCAGAACGCCGACGTGGTGTGCCTGCAGGAAACCAAGGCGCAGGAAGACCAGTTGACCGATCCGATGTTCCGGCCGGATGGGCACCATTGCTTCTATCGCGATGCGGTCACGAAAAAGGGCTACAGCGGCGTCGCGATCTATGCCCGGCGCGAGCCCGACGAAGTGCTGACGAAGATCGGCTGGAAACCTTTCGATGACGAGGGACGTTACCTCGAAGCGCGCTTCGGCAAGCTTTCGGTGGTGTCGCTGTACGTACCGTCGGGTACGTCCGGCGAGGAGCGTCAGGCCTTCAAGTTCGAGGCGATGAAGAAACTGCTCCGGATTTTCGACGGCTGGCTCGCCAGCGGCCGCGAGTACGTGCTGTGCGGCGACTGGAACATCGTGCGCAGCGAGCGCGACATCCGCAACTGGAAATCCAACCAGAAGAATTCCGGCTGCCTGCCGGAGGAACGCGCGTGGTTGAACGCGCTGATCGCCGATCCGCACGGCGACGGCACGCCCGCACCGCAACACGGCTGGCTGGACAGCTTTCGCGTGGTGAAGCCCGACGCCGTGGAATACACGTGGTGGTCCAACCGCGGCAACGCCCGTGCCAACAACGTCGGTTGGCGGATCGATTACCAGATCACCACCCCGGGCATCGGCAAGCGCGCGCGCGCCTGCCAAATCACGCCAACACCGCGGTTCTCCGACCACGCGCCCTTCGCAGTCGACTATGCCGACTGAATCCGTCGCGTCGGCGCCCGTGACGCGCAGGCAGAAGATGCCGTTGTGGAGAGCGTTCACGCAGCCCGCGGCGTGGACGATGTTCTTCTTCGGATTTTCTTCCGGGCTGCCGTTCCTGCTGGTTGGCGGCACGCTGGCCTTCTGGTTGCACTCGCGAGGCATCGAGTTGAAGGACATCACGATGATCGCCAGCGCGAGCTTGGCTTACGAATTCAAGTTCGTGTGGGCGCCGTTGCTCGATCACTGGCGGTTGCCGGGGTTTTCTAGGCTGGGGCTCCGGCGTGGCTGGCTGCTGATGGCGCAGTGCGGGTTGACGGGCGGCATGCTGGTGATGGCCGCCCTGACTCCGGGCAGTCTGGTCGCATTCATCGCAGTGACCGTATGCGTCGCGGTTTTCGGCGCCACCCAGGATGCCGCCGTCGACGCCTACCGCATCGAGATCGCGCCGCCCGAGGCCCAGGGCCCGCTGGTCACCACCTATTCGCTGGGTTATCGCGTCGGCTACATCCTGTCTGGTGGCATTGCGCTGATCATGGCCGATCACATGTCCTGGAGCATCGTGTACGTCGCGATGGCCGCATGCATGGCAATCCCGATCGTGGCCAATTTCCTTGCCAGGGAGCCGCAGGTCCACCGCTTGCGGGAGACCCGCTGGAGCGATGCGATGCGCCAGAGCATCATCGAACCCTTCGTGGATTTCTTCCGCCGGTATGGCTGGTGGTTGGCGTTGGTGGCGCTGCTGTTCATCCTGCTGTTCAAGATCCCGGAACAGGCGACGATCGGCGGCATCATGAGTCCGTTCTACCGCGACATGGGCTTTTCCAAGACCGCGATCGGCACGATCACCAAGGGCTATGGCGTGGTGATGGGGATTGCCGGGGTGTTCGCGGGCGGCATCGCCGTGGAGCGCTTCGGCGTCAAACGCAGCCTGTTGGTGTCGATGGTGTTGTGCGGCGGCAGCAACCTGTTGTACCTGTGGCTGATCGCCAATCAAGGCAATCTCGCGGTGCTGACGGGCGTCATCTCTGCGCAGAATTTCACGCTGGGCGTGTTGGGGCCGCCCACGGTCGCGTTCCTGTCTTCGCTGGTAAGCGTCAAACACACCGCAACGCAGTACGCGTTGTTGTCTTCGCTGGTCAACCTGCCCGGAAAATTGCTGGGCTTCTTTGCGGGCGGCATCGTGATGGCAACCAGCTTTTCGTTTTATTTCGTGTTGACGGTGGTGGCGCTGGTGCCGGCGGTACTGCTGTTCTTGTGGGTGGAGCCGCGCTTGCGCGCGCACCAGGATACGGTTCAGGCGAAGGGTGCGTAAACCGCGCCCAGCACGCGTGGTCCACGCGCGCCGGTGACCGACGGCAGGTTGCCCGGAAGGTTGTCGAGGCGCGCGCGCGCGAGCCACGCGAAACCGACGGCCTCGACGAAATCGGGGTCGAGGCCGAGCACGGCGGTGGTGCCGATGCTCACGCCGGGCAACGCGGCGCGCAGTGCGTCCATCAACGCGCCGTTGTGCACGCCGCCGCCGCAGGCATACACCTCGTGGACTTGCGGCGCGTGCGCATGCAGCGCGTCGGCGATGCTGCGCGCGGACAGTTGCAGCAAGGTCGCCTGCACGTCCGCCACGTCGAGTCCCGTGGACAAGCGCGCATCCAGCCAGTCGAGATTGAAATGTTCGCGCCCGGTGCTTTTCGGCGGCGGCGCGGCGAAATACGGATCGTCGAGCAGGCGGGCCAACAGTCCGTGATCGACACGGCCGCCGCACGCCCAGGCGCCACCTTCGTCGCGTGCGACGCCGCGCACCCGCAGCGACCACGCATCCAGCAGGCAGTTCGCGGGTCCGGTGTCGAAGCCGAGCACCGGCCGGCCCGGGATCAGCAGCGTCACGTTGGCGATGCCGCCGAGGTTGAGGATCGCGCGCGGCGATGCGGTGTCGGCCAGCACCGCCGCATGCAACGCCGGCAGCAGCGGCGCGCCTTGGCCGCCCGCGGCGAGGTCGGCGCGGCGGAAATCCCCGACCGTGACGATGCCGGTGCGCTCGGCGATCACGGCGGGATCGCCGATCTGCAGGCTGAAGGGAAACGCACCGTGCGGACGATGGCACGCGGTCTGGCCGTGCGAGCCGATCGCAGCCACCGCGCCTGCTTCGACGCCGGCGTCGCGCAACAGCGCGAGCGCTGCTTCGGCGAAACGTTCGCCGATCTCGACATCGAGCCGCCCGTATTCCTCCAGCGTGATCGCGGCCCGGTTGCGCGCGAGCACGACGATGCGCGCGCGCAAGTCGTCGGGGTAGGCGTAGGTGTGCGCCGCGATCACTTCCAGTTTCGGCGCGAAACGCACCAGCGCCGCGTCGATGCCGTCGGCGCTGGTTCCGGAAATCAGGCCAAGATAGAGCGGCGACGCGGCACCGGCCACGGCTGCGCGGTCAGTCGGTCAGCATCGCGCTGGCGTGACCGGTGGTGTCCACCCGCGCGAGGCGTTGGGTGGCGTTGTCGATCATCTGGATGCGCGCCACCATCGGCGCGGTCTGCGTCTTGAACGCCACCATCAGCTTGCCGGACAGCGGCTGCGGTTGCGGCATCGTCACCGTCAGCGGATTCTCGGGCTTGCCGTTCACGCGCACTTCGTAGTGCAGGTGCGGGCCGGTGGCGAAACCGGTCTGGCCGACATAACCTATCACTTCGCCCTGGGTCACGTGCGAGCCGACGCGCAGGCCCGGCGCGAAGCGCGACATGTGGCCGTACGCGGTGGTGTAGGTGGCGGTGTTCTTGATCGCGATGAAGTTGCCGTAGCCGTGCACCCAGCCGCGGCGAACAATCACACCGTCGCCCGCGGCGTGTACCGGCGTGCCGATCGGCGCGGCGTAATCGATGCCCGCGTGCAGGCGGGTGAAGCCCAGCACCGGGTCCTTGCGCATGCCGAAACTGGAAGACAGGCGGGTGAACGAAACCGGCGTGCGCAACAGGCCCTTGCGCAGCGGGCGGCCGTCCTCGCTGTAGTACGCGATTTCGCCGTCGCCCTGCTTGAAGCGGTACGCGGTGTAGCGGTGGCCGTTGTTGACGAATTCGGCGGCGATGATGTTGCCCGCGCCCGAGTATTGGCCGTTGCGGTAGATGTCGTCGTACACCACGGTGAAGCGGTCGCCCTTCTTCAGGTCCTTGATGAAGTCGATGTCGTACTTGAACACGTCGGCGAGCTTCAGCACCATCGTCTCGGACAGGCCGGCCTTCTCGCCGGCCGCGAACAACGAGCCCTGCACCACTCCATGCGCGAAATGCATCCGGCGTTCGACCGGCAGCGTGACCGACTGCGCCTTGAGGCTGCCGTCGGCCTGTGCGGTCAGGGTGATCCGGGTGGTGGAGTCGGGGTTGTAGCGGAAACCCTGCATCTGGCCGTTGGCGCCGATCAGGAACGCGACCTCGTCGCCGGGGTGCAGCGCTTTCAGCGTGCCGGTATCCTTGCCGCTCGCCATCACCTTGGCGAGGTCGGAACCGGAAAGCCCCTGGGCCTGGAAGATTTCCGACATCGTCTCGCCCGGCTGGACTTCCACGGTCTTCCACACGGTGGCCGTCGCTGACGGCGCTTCCTTCGGTGCGGGCGGCAGTTTCAGCGCCAGCGTTTCGCGCGTCACCGGCTGCGCTGCGCGATGACGCATCACGCTGGCCCACGTGGGAATGCCGAGCAGCGTCAGCAGCGCCAGCAGGAGCGCGCCGCCGCCCAGCACCCAGCGTTCGCGCGCCCAGCGGAACGCGCTTGCCGGCGCTTCGGCATGGAACGACCAATGCGCACAACGCGCATAGAAACGGGAATGACAACGGCGGGTCTTGCGGCGGATCGCCTGACGACGCACAACATGAGGGGTGACACGACGGAGGTGGCGATCCATCGGAAGTCCAGTGGCAAACGGGCGGAGACGCGCGACGGGCCGTACCATAGCCCCATGCGAAAGCGTGCGTCAATCCCTTGCAGCACAAAGATTTGCACCCGCTTTTGCAATTAACACATAATTAACCGCCACGTCACCGTCATGGCTTGATGCAGTCCGTCCTTTGACGGGTTGCGGCCCGGTCCGCGTCTTTCGGAATCCACCGATGTCTTCGAATCCCCAAGCTCTTGCCCTGATCCATCGCGGCGCGGTCGACGTCATCAAGGACGACGAACTGGAAGCGCGACTCGCGCTTGGCCGTCCGCTGCGCATCAAGGCGGGCTTCGATCCGACCGCGCCGGACCTGCACCTCGGCCACACTGTGCTGCTCAACAAGATGCGCCAGTTCCAGGATCTCGGGCACACCGCGATTTTCCTGATCGGCGATTTCACCGGGATGATCGGCGATCCGACCGGCAAGAACGTGACGCGCAAGCCGCTGACGCGCGAGGAGGTGCTGGCGAACGCCGAAACCTATGCCAGGCAGGTGTTCAAGGTGCTCGATCGCGAACGCACCGAAGTGCGCTTCAATTCCGAATGGTTCGGCAAGATGGATGCGGCGGACATGATCAAGCTCGCCGCGCAGCACACCGTCGCGCGGATGCTGGAGCGCGACGATTTCGCCAAGCGTTACGCGGCGCAGCAGCCGATCGCGATCCACGAATTCCTGTATCCGCTGGTGCAGGGCTACGACTCGGTGGCACTGAAGTGCGACGTCGAACTCGGCGGCACCGACCAGCGCTTCAACCTGCTGATGGGCCGAGGCCTGCAGGAACACTTCGGCCAGCCGGCGCAGATCGTGCTGACGATGCCGCTGCTGGAAGGCATCGACGGAGTGCAGAAGATGTCGAAGTCGCTGGGCAACTACATCGGCATCGACGAACCCGCGATCGACATGGTCACCAAGACCATGAAGATCGGCGACGAGTTGATGTGGCGCTGGTTTGAGTTGCTGAGCTTCGACGTATCACTGGATGAGCTGGCCGTGATGCAACGCGACGTCGCCAGCGGTGCGCTGAACCCGCGCGACGCCAAGCTGCGCCTCGCGCGTGAACTCGCCGCGCGTTTCCACGGCGCCGCCGCGGCCGAACTGGCGATCGCCGGCTGGCACGCGGTGGTGCGCGGCGAAGGCGATACCTCGTCATTGCCGTTGAACGAGGTCAGTGTGCCCGCCGAAGGCCTGCGCCTGCCCGCGTTGCTGACCGCGGCGGGCCTCACCTCCAGCAACTCGGAAGCCAACCGCAAGTTGAAGGAACGCGCGGTGCGCATCGACGCGGTGGTGGCGGACGATCCGCAGCGCGTGTTCGCCGCCGGTTTCGAAGGCGTGCTGCAGGTCGGCAAGCGCAACTTCGCGCGGGTAAGACTGGTCAGCGCATGAAAAAGGGCGCAGCGTCCTGACACGCCACGCCCTCCCGTTGCCCTTTCGGGAAGCTCCAGTCAATACGTGACCGGTGAATCGATGGTCTTGCGCGTTCCCGTCACGACGCCCTTGATCGGGATGCCGCCCGGAAGAATGATGTTGTACTTCGTGTCGTACTGGGTGAGCACGAACGTGCCGGTGTACGACTGCCCGTCCTTGGCAAGCGTGATGGTCTCCTGGATGCTGGCCGGCCCCACGAATTCATTGTTGACGTAGTAGAGACCTCCTTGCGGCAGCGGAGGAGAGTTCGGGTCGGGGGCGGCACTCGCGTACTGGGCCCACGACAGCATGAAATGGTTGAGCTGATAGGTGCGCGGCCCCGTTTGGGCCCAGGTACCCATGCAGAAGTTGGCATCCCCTGCAGGCCGCCCCGAGTTCATGATTTCGCTCCCGTCCGCGTGCCACGTCACATAGGCATGATCGACCGGAGCGCCATCCGGCAGGCCCGTGGGACCATTGCCTTCGGCGGTCATGGTGACTTCGTACAAACCCGCGATGGGTTCGAGGAACTGCAGCGGATTGGGAATGGCCTTCGTGTGTGCCGCCGGGGCGATGGCCCGAAACATCATCTTGGCGGCCGAAGCCGACATCTTGGCGGGCGGGGCGATCGTCCACGTGCCATTGGCCGTCCTGACCAGGTTCAGTCCGCAGGCTTCGGCCTGATGGGTCACGGCAACGCTGGACAGGCCGATCACGGCCATCGCGATGGATGCTTGCAAACGGGTGTTCATGACAGTCTTCTCCTGAAGGGTTGGCAGGCGGATCGGCATTCGTCGTCCGTCGGCGTATAAACTGGCCCATGGGGTGGACGCGAGTCATGATGTTTCGATAGGGAAATCGCGAGAGTTGGCAAGGAGTCGCGTAGGCGTGGTCCTGCACAGGCAGCGCGTGGCGACATGGAAACAGGCGAACGCACCGAGCGTCCCGTGGTACCCGACACGTTCGCCTTCGCGGACGTGGAAGTCGATATGCGTGCGCACCGGTTGCAACGCGGCGGCCGTGAAATCCCGCTGGAACCGAAAGCCTTCGCCGTGCTGCGGGTGTTCCTGGCGCATCCGGGCGAGTTGCTGACCCGCGATCAGTTGCTGGACGCCGTGTGGGGGCACAGTTTCGTCACACCGGCCACGCTCAATCGCATCGTCGCGCAGTTGCGCCGGGCGCTGGCGGACGACAGCGAACACCCGCGTTGCATTCAGACCGTGCACGGTCTCGGATATCGCTTCATCGCCTCGCTGGGACAGGTGCAGGTGGAAGGCGCGCCCGCGCTGCGTTTCGCACCGCCCGCACGCGCGCGATTGCCGGAACGCACCGGACCGCTGATCGGGCGCGAGCGCGACGTCGAAGCGTTGACGCGGGCGCTGCAGACCAGCCGAATGGTGACGGTGGTCGGCCCCGGCGGTATCGGCAAGACCCAGGCCGCGCTGGAAGCCGCGCGCACGCTCGCTGCGGATTTTCCCGATGGCGTGTGGCTGTTCGACTGCACGCCGCAACTCGACGAGCCCGGTCTGGCGCGATTGCTGGCCACCACCTTCAACATGCGCACCGCCATCGACGCGGAGGATCTGGCCGCGCGCCTGGAAGAATTACTGCAAACCCGCCGGGCGTTGCTGGTATTCGACAACTGCGAACGGATTGCGGAATCGCTCGCCGTGCTGTTGACGCCATTGCTTGCTGCGTGTGCATCGCTGCGCATATTGGTGACCAGCCAGCGACGATTGAGCTGCGCAGGAGAAGTGCTGTATCACTTGCCGGCATTGGAACTGCCGCCCGAGGGCGAATGGAACAGCGACGCGCAAGTCGCCGGCCTTGCGCGCGTGGCGGCGGTGCAGTTGCTGTTGGCGCGTTTGCGAGCCTACGCGTCGGGCTTCGCGCTGACGTCGGCCAACGCCGGGACAATCGCGCAGCTTTGCCGGCGCCTCGAAGGCCTGCCGCTTGCGTTGGAATTGGCGGCCGCGCGGCTGCGCCTGCTGAGCCCGGAACAATTGCTGGTGCGAATGGATGCGCGGCTGCTCAACCTGGCCGAGTCCAGTCCCGGACGGCCCGCGCATCACCAGACCCTGCGCGCGCTGATCGAGTGGAGCTACGCGTTGCTGTCGGAGCGCGAGCAGTCGCTGCTGTGCGGCTTGAGCATCTTTGTGGGCGCCTGCACGCTCGGCGGCGCCACGGCGATCGGCACAGCGCTCGGACTCAAGGATCCGCAAACGCTGGAGTTGCTGGGCGGCCTGATCGACAAGTCGCTGCTGAGCGTGGATGGCACGACCAATCCGCCCAGTTACCGCCTGCTCGACAGCGTGCGGCTGTTCGCGCAGGAACGGCTGGCGGCCGGCGGCAGCGAGGCGCGTCTGCGCCGCGTGCATCTGGCGCATTTCATCGAATTCACCGAACGCGTGGGTGCTGAAATCCTCGTCGACCGCCAGGTCGTGTGGCCAGAGCGGATCAAGCGCGAATGGGCGAATCTGCACGCCGCGTTCGACTTCGCGCTCGCGCAACCGGAGCTGCGCGAGGATGCGCTCGCATTGGTCGGCAATCTTTGCTGGTACTTCCGCGGCGGCACCGATTACATCCAATCCGCGCAATGGCTGGAGCGGGCGCTGCAGGAGAACCCGTCGCCCACGTTGCGCCGGGCCCGCGCACTCATCGCCTCGGGTGTCGTGCTGCATCAGGCGTTGGACCACGAGCGTGCAGGGCCGAGACTGCGCGAAGGCATTGCGCTGGCTTCGACCCATGGCGACATGTTCCTGGTCGGCGCGGGCCAGGCAGTGCTGGCTTTCGAACTTGCAACACGCGGGGATTTCACGGGCGCCGAAACTTGCGTGAAGGCGGCGCTGGAGATTGCGCAAGCGCAAAGCGATGCCTGGCTGCGTTCCAATGCCTTGCTCAGCCACGGCATCGTCCAGGCCCTGAACGAACGCCATCGGGAAGCGGAAGCGAGCATGAGCGAGGCGGTGGATTGCGTGTCCACGGACGGCGATTCTTTCCAGTGGGCGTACGCACTGATCAATCGCGCCCTGCAGCGTTTCTATCTTGGGAACTGGCAGGGCGCTGCGCGGGATTGGCTGTCCGACCTGGCCGTGTTCATCCCGTTCCTCAACTGGCGCGGCGCGGCGGGTTGCGTGGAAGGCGCGGCGTATCTCGCCGCCCAGGCCCGCAAGTTCGAGCATGCCGCACGCTTTCTGTCTGCCGCCGCGCGCGTGCGCGAGTGGACCGGAGGGCCGCTGATGCCGCAATGGCTAAAGGCCCAGCAGATCGCCGTGCACAAGGCACGGGATGCGCTGGGTGAGGATTTTGCGCACGTGCAACGAGCAGGTGCTTCGATGCGATTCGAAGACGCGGTGGCAGAAGCGCGCGCGTTGCTGGCGGAAATCGCCGATCAGCCGGAGCGCAGCGGGGTCAGCAACCCTTCCGGATCGTAACGCGCGCGCAGCGCGGACAACCGCGAGCGGGTGTCGGCGTCGTGCGTTTGCGATTTCAGGTCGGCAGGTTCGCCCGCGAAATTCGGCTGCATGCCCGCACGCGCATGCAGCGCGAGCGCGGCGCGCAGCCCGCGCACCCAGTCGCGGACGGCAGCGAAGCGTTCCGCGGCGCCGGCGTGTCCGATCACGTTGATGAAAAACGACGCGTCGCGGTGCGAGAACGCGGTGGCATCTTTCGCGACGCGCGCAACCGCGCCACCCAGGTGATGCACGTGCACCTCGCACAACGGATCGGCCGGCCGGGCGGCGAGGGGAATCAGCGCATCGATCATGGCGTCGTCGAACGCGTCGAACTGCAAAGTCGTCCAGTAATAGTGGTGGCCGGGCGGTACGGCCGGATCGAAAGCCTGCTGCCATGTCGCGTACGGCACCGGGCCTTCGTGACGGCCCAGCGGTTCGGCCGCTTCCGTGATGGGCGCCGCGGCGCGCGCAGCGAGCGCCGGATCGCCGCTCCAGCACCAGGCGAACGCCACGACGCGTTGCCCGTGCACGGCGGGCGGCAGGAACGGCAGCGGCGGCGCGGTGGTGAAGACCAGCATCGCGGTGAGTGCGTCCGGTGCGGTCGGCGTGAACGCGCGGAACGCGCGCAACAGTTCGCGCGCGGCGTCGACCAGATAGAACACTGCGCCGGCATGCACCTCGCCCACCGGATGCAGCCGGTAGGTGAAGCGCGTGACCACGCCCAACCCGCCGCCTCCGCCGCGCAAGCCCCAGAACAGGTCGGCGTGCTGCCGCGCGTTGGCGGTGACGCTGCGCCCGTCGGCCAGCACCACGTCGGCTTCCAGCAAATTGTCGATTGCCAGTCCGCAACGCCGCATCAGCCAGCCGACACCGCCGCCCAGCGTGAAGCCGCCGACGCCGGTGGTCGAGACGAAGCCGCCGGTGGTGGCGAGTCCGTGCGCCTGCGTGGCGGCGTCCACGGCTTGCCACAAGGCGCCGCCTTCGACCCGCGCGGTGCGCGCCACCGGATCCACCTCGACGCGATTCATCGCGCCGAGGTCCAGCATCAGCGCGTCGTCGCGCACCGCCAGACCCGCCACGTTGTGGCCACCGCCGCGCGTAGTCATCGGCAAGCGTTCGCGTGCGGCGAATTGGACGGCTGCGCACACGTCGTCGGCATCCGCGCAGCAGGCGATGGCCGGGGGCCGGCGGTCGATCGCGCCGTTCCAGACGCGGCGGCGGGTTTCGTAATCGGCATCGCCCGGCAGCAGCAGTTTTCCGCGCAGCAGCGCGGCGAGTTCCTGCCAAGGGTGGGTACGGCTGGATCCGGCAGACATGGCTGTGCTCCTTCCTGCTTGGCAGGATCGAAAGACGGGTGGTCCGCAGGGTCGTGCCGGCGCGCACTATAACCCTGCGCACGGAAGCGGTCGTGATGAAGGCATGGTGGTTTGGTGAGGGCGGCAGAAGCCTCGTGGCCGCACGGCAGGACGCGCTAAGGTATGCGCATGTTCGTGGACGTCCCCAGCCGTCAGCGTCCGCACCCGCGCTGGGTCACCCCGGCGCTGGTGGTGTCGTGCGTCGCCTGTTACCTGTGGCTGATGTTGTCGCCGCCGGCGATGCGCTACGTGGTACTGGGCGATTGGGGCACGGTGCCCGCGCACTTGTTCCGCGGCCGGGAAACCCTGCACGGCTGGTTGTGGCTGAGGCCGTTCACCTCGCTGTTCATGCACGCTGACTGGATGCACCTGCTCGGCAACATGCTGTTCCTGGTGATCTTCGGATTGCCGGCCGAACGCGCGCTGGGTTCGCGGCGGTTCCTCGCGCTGTTCCTGGTCGGCGGCGCGTTCGCCAACCTCGTGGGCGCGTGGACGTTGTCCGGACAATTGCGGCCGATCATCGGCTGCAGCGGCGCGGTGTCCGCCACGCTGGGCGCTTACCTCGCACTATTTCCGCGCGCGCACCTGGGCCTGGTGCTGCCGTTGGGCCTGTACTTCCAGTTCATCCGCGTGCCCGCGGCCCTGCTGATCGGGATGTGGGTGCTGCTGCAACTGCTGTTCACCTGGGCGGGACCGGGTTTCGGCACCGTGGTGTGGTGGGCGCACCTGGCCGGGTTCGGATTCGGCATCGTGTTCGCGGTGATTGCGCGCGGCGCCGTGGAGCGGCGGTTGCGCCAGCGGAGCTATTGAGGATCAAGCGGCCGTGCGGCGACGCGCCAACGCCGCGTGCGCGAAGCGTTCCAGCAGCATCCGCGCCGATTCGGTGTCGCGCACGGCGTCGCGCAGCGCCTCGGGATCGAGTCCTTCCTCGCGCAAGGCATCGGCGCGCGCTTCGATGTACGCACGCATGAAGTCGGGATTGAATTCCGGATGGAACTGCGTCGACCACGCGTGCGGCGCGTAGCGCAGCAACTGGTTCGGATCGAGTTCGGAACGGGCGAGTGCCGCCGCGCCGGACGGCGCCTGCAGCACCGATTGCCGATGCGTGGTCTGGGCCGGGAACGCGGCGGGCAGCGCGTCCAGCCACGCGTCGTCGTCGCTGTGCGTACGCGTGATGGCCTGCGTGCCGATCTCGCGGCCCGCGGGAAGCCAGCCGACCGTGCCGCCCAACGCGTGCGCCATCAACTGGTGGCCGTAGCACACGCCGAACATCGGTGTTTCCGCATCCAGCGCGGTGCGGATCCATGCCGCGGTGCGCTCGCTCCAGTCGGCGCGATCGGTGACCATTGCCGCGGAGCCCGTGATCACCGCGCCGGCCACGGCGTGCGGGGCGGGCAACTGCGCGCCTGCGTCCACGCGCACCACCTGCATCTGCGCAGGCGTGAGGCGCATCGCGGTGCGGAACCAGTCCGCGAAACCGCCGAACGCGGCGCGGATGGCCTCCGGCGCTTCGCCGGTCTGGATCAACAATAGTGGACGCATCGCACGATCCGTCTTGTGTGTACCGGACGAAGCATAGCGACGCGCGGCCGGCGTGTAGTCATGCCCACGCATCGCACTTCCAGTTCACCACGCAGAGCCGTGCCGGCTACTCGCCGGCCGGCAGCACCGACAGCACTTCCTCGACGGTGGTGACGCCGCGCCGCACTTGCGTGGACGCGGAAATCCGCAGCGGCTGCATGCCGTCTTCCAGTGCGAAACCGGTGAAAGCCGCAAGGTCGAGTTGTGGCGTGATCATCTCGCGCAGGCGCGGCGAGACCGTCATCATCTCGTACACGCCGGTGCGGCCGAGGAAGCCGGTCTTGCGGCATTCGAGGCAACCGACCGGTTCGTACACTTCGGCGGGCGTCGGGATCACCCAGCCGCGCGTCAGCACCGACCAGGTGTGCGGGTCCTGCTTCGCCTTGACCTTGCAGTGCGGGCACAGCGTGCGCACGAGGCGCTGCGCGACCACGCCAGCGAGTGTGGACTGGATCAGGTAATGCGGCACGCCAAGGTCCAGCAGACGCGTGATCGCGCTCGGCGCATCGTTGGTGTGCAGCGTCGACAGCACCAGATGTCCCGTGAGCGAGGCCTGCACCGCCATCTGCGCGGTTTCGAGGTCGCGGATTTCGCCGACCATGATGATGTCGGGGTCCTGCCTGAGCAGCGTGCGCACGCCGGCGGCGAAATCGAAGTCGATCGCGGGCTGCACCTGCGACTGGTTGAACTCCGGCGAGACCATCTCGATCGGGTCTTCGACCGTGCACACGTTGAGTTCCGGCCGTGCCAGGTGCTTCAACGTCGAATACAACGTGGTGGTCTTGCCCGAACCGGTCGGGCCCGTCACCAGCACGATGCCGTGCGGGCGCTCGACCATCGCGCGCCAGGTTTTTTCTTCTTCGTCCGAAAAGCCGAGCTGCTTGAATTCCTTGACCACGATGTCCGGGTCGAAGATGCGCATCACGATCTTCTCGCCGAACGCGGTCGGCATCGAGGAGATGCGCAGCTCCACTTCGCGTCCGCCGGTCGAACGGGTCTTGATGCGGCCGTCCTGCGGGCGGCGTTTCTCGGCGACGTCGAGCCGCGCGAGGATCTTGATGCGCGCGGTGACCGCGGTCATCACCGCAGGCGGCAGCTCGAACACCTTGTGCATGATGCCGTCGATGCGGAAGCGGATCGCCGCGGCTTCGCGGCGCGGTTCCAGGTGGATGTCCGACGCGCGCTGCTCGAATGCATATTGCAGCAGCCAATCGACGATGTGGACGACGTGGCGATCGTCGGCGCCGATCTCGCCAGACTTGCCGAGTTCGAGCAACTGTTCGAAGTTGAGGATCGCGGAACCATCCATCGAATCCTGCTTGGCCTCGCGTGCCTTGGCGATCGAGCGCTGCACGCCGTAGAACTCCATCAGGTAACGATGGACGTCCAGCGGGTTCGCGACCACGCGCTTCACTTCGCGCCGCAGCATTTGCGAGAGGTCGGCCGACCAGTGGGTATCGAAGGGTTCGGCGCTCGCGAAGGTGACCGCGCCGCGTTCCACCGCGACCGGCAGGATGCGGTGGCGTTGCGCATAGGCCTGGCTCACGGCCTGCGTCACCGCGGCCACGTCGATCTTCATCGGATCGATCTTGAGGTATGGCAAACCGGATTTCTCGGCGAGCCACACCGTCAGTGTTTCCACCGTCAGCGGCTTGCCGGGATCGGCGCGATTCTCGGGTTTGGCGCTCGCGATCAACACCAGCGGATGCAGCTCCGCCGTGCCCTTGCCCGCGCGGCTGGCAGCGCGGATGTGCTTGGCGTCCTCGGCGGCGAGCAGGCCATCGGCGACCAGCGCGGCCAGCACCTCGCCCAGTTCCAGGCGTCCGTGTCGGCCCAGGATCGTCGTCGAATTCGGAATCGCCGCCATCGCTCGCCTCGTTGCCGAGAACCACCCGCAACCCGCGTGGGATCGCGGCCTCACGGCTATACTAACGCGCTTTGTTTGCTACGCCGGGGACGCAGTTGGCAGGACCGACTTTCCAGGACGTGATCCGGACCCTGAACAACTACTGGGCCGACCAGGGTTGCGTGTTGCTGCAGCCGCTGGACCTGCAGGTCGGCGCGGGCACATTCCATCCCGCGACGTTCCTGCGCGCGCTCGGCCCCGATCCGTGGGCCGCGGCCTACGTGCAGCCCTGCCGGCGTCCCACCGACGGCCGCTACGGCGAAAATCCCAACCGTCTGCAGCAGTATTACCAGTACCAGGTGGTGCTGAAGCCGAATCCCGACGACGTGCTGGAACGCTATTTCGGTTCGTTGCGCGCACTCGGCATCGATCCGCTGGTGCACGACCTGCGGCTGGTCGAGGACAACTGGGAATCGCCGACGCTGGGCGCATGGGGATTAGGCTGGGAAGTGTGGTTGAACGGGATGGAAGTCACCCAGTTCACCTATTTCCAGCAGGCTGGCGGGCTCGAATGCAAACCAGTCACCGCCGAGATCACCTACGGTCTCGAACGCCTGGCGATGTACCTGCAGAACGTGGACAGTGTGTTCGATCTGGTGTGGACCACCGCGCCGCACGGCGTGGTCACCTACGGCGACGTATTCCACCGCAACGAGGTGGAACAGAGTGCCTACAACTTCGAGCACGCGGAGACGAAAGAACTGTTCCACCGCTTCGACGCCTGCGAGGCCGAGGCCAACAAACTGGTCGCGCTGAACCTGCCGCTGCCCGCCTACGAGCAGGTGATGAAGGCCAGCCACGCGTTCAACCTGCTGGACGCGCGCCGCGCAATCTCGGTGACCGAACGCCAGCGCTACATCCTGCGCGTGCGTGCGCTCGCGCATGCGGTGGCGAAGGAATGGGTCGCGCCGCGCGAAAAAATTGGAACCTCTCTCCCTCCGGGAGAGGGGCAGGGGTGAGGGTACGGACATGAGCGAGCCCAAATCCTTGCTGATTGAGATCGGCTGCGAGGAACTCCCCATCCACGCCGTGGACGATCTGGCGCAGGCTTTCGCGCATGCCGTGTGCGAAGGTTTGTCCAAACGCGGCATCGCGGCTGACGTCGAACACGCGCAGACCTTCGCGACACCGCGACGTCTCGCGGTCCGGGTGCCGGGCGTTGCGTTCACCCAGCCCGAACAGCGCAACGAAAGTTTCGGTCCGTATGTGAACATCGCGCTGGATGCGGACGGCCAGCCCACCAAGGCATTGCTCGGTTTCGCCGCCAAGGCCGGCGTCGCGTGGACGCAGCTCGAATGTGCGACCGATGCCAAGGGCGAACGCTTCGTGCATCGCAGCGTCGCACCCGGCCGCACCACGGCGGAACTGGTCCCGGAAATCGTGCGCGAGGCCGCCGCCGGTCTGCCGGTTCCGAAACCGATGCGCTGGGGCGACCACGATTTCGCCTTCGTGCGTCCGGTGCACTGGCTGGTGATGCTGCACGGCGATCAGGTGATCGCCGGTGATCTGTTTGGCCTGAAAGGCGGCCGGCAGTCGCGCGGACATCGCTTCATGCATCCCGCGCCGGTGCATCTGGTCGATGCGGACAGTTACGTCGATTCGCTGCGCGCGGCCAAGGTGCTGGCCGATCCGGCCGAGCGCCGCCAGCGCATCCGCGATGAAGTCGCGCGCGTTGCGCCCGCGGGATGCACGCCACGGCTCGACGATGCGCTGCTGGACGAACTCGCCAACCTCAACGAATGGCCGGTCGCGATCGCCTGCACGTTCGATCGCGAATACCTGTCGGTGCCGCACGAGGCGCTGGTCACCACCATGCGCGCCAACCAGAAGTTCGTGCCGGTGTTCGATGCGGACGGCAGCCTCGGCGAGCACTTCATCGGCATCGCCAACCTCGAATCGAAGGATCCCGCGCAGATCCGCCACGGCTACGAGCGCGTGATCCGCCCACGTTTCGCCGACGCCAAGTTCTTCTTCGACGAGGATCTGAAAACGCCGCTGGTGCAGCACCAGCAGGCGCTGCGCGACGTCACCTACCAGAAGGCGTTGGGCAGCCTGTGGGACAAGACCGTGCGCGTGGCGGAACTGGCCAGCGCGATCGCCGAGCGCCTGTTCGCGCAAGGCATCGACGTGGATGCCGCGCAAGTCGCGCACGCCGCGGGCCTGTCGCGCTGCGATCTGCTGACGCGCATGGTGGGCGAGTTCCCCGAATTGCAGGGCGTGATGGGTCGCCACTACGCGGCCGCGCAAGGCGAACCCGCCGAAGTCGCGAACGCACTGGATGAGTTCTATCGTCCGCGCAACGCCGGCGACGGCATCGCCGAGGGCGCACTGGCGCAGAGCGTGTCACTGGCCGACAAGCTGGACACCCTGGCCGGCATCTTCGCCATCGGCATGAAACCCACCGGCAACCGGGATCCGTTCGCGCTGCGCCGAGCAGCGCTGGGTCTGGCGCGCTCGCTGATCGAGGGTGGCCTCGATCTTGATCTGGACAGGCTGCTGAAGGAAGCGCTGGCGCAGATTCCCGACGCCGCTTTTCTCCCCTCTCCCTCCGGGAGAGGGGTCGGGGGTGAGGGTACGAGACTTGTGCAAAGTTCCGAAACCTCACCCGCCCCTTCGGGGCACCACGGAGCTCTCGGCCATGGAGGGCAGCCTCCGAAGGGAGAGGGGAAAAGCGTCACCACGCGCCGAGCCGAGGTTGCGGCTGAACTGCGCGACTTCATCCTCGACCGTCTGCGCGGTTACTACGTCGACAAAGGGTTCACGCCGCAACAATTCGACGCCGTCGCCGCGGTGCAGCCGGTGAGCCTGGTCGATTTCGATCGCCGCTTGCATGCGGTCGCGACGTTCGCGCAACAGCCCGAAGCCGAAAAGCTCGCGGCCGTAAACAAGCGCGTCGCCAACATCCTGCGCAAGGAAGGCATCGATGCGGCGGCCGCCGCCCGTCGCGAGATCGACGCCGGCCTGCTGCGCGAACCGGCCGAGCAGGCGCTTGCACAGGCGCTGGATGCCGCGCGCAAGGACAACGTCGCGCGTCTGGATGGCGATGCCGCACAACGAGACTACGTCGGCGCGCTGGCGCGGCTCGCGCAACTGCAAGTGCCCGTGGACGCCTTCTTCGATGGCGTGATGGTGATGGTCGACGATCCGGCGTTGCGCGCCAACCGCGTCGCGTTGCTCGCGCGCATCAAGGCCCGCTTCGACGCGATCGCCGAGATCGCGCTGTTGTAGCGCAGACGCGTGCAAGGATCGACGTTGCAACATGATGCCCGGTCAGTCTTGGACCTCGCGCTTTTGAGCAAACCGGCGCGCAGCTGAGCAATTGGGGCAGAGGCATTGCTACGCGAGCCGGGCGAGGTTGTTCAAAATCGTGTGATCGGCTTTCCAATGTAACGGCCCGCCCATTGCTGTGCGGGCCATTCCGCAGCGCGTACTGGTCAGGAACGGACGACTACTGGCGCGATGTGGCCAAACCGCAATCCTTGGCCAGGAAATTCACGATCAGATTCAGCGTTTCGCGCTGCTGGCTTGGATACCAGGGCATGCTGTGCGGCATGTCGGGGATCCAGTGAAACTGGGCCGGCACCTTGCCCTTGATCGCTTCGTAGAAGGGATGGGCATGGATGGCGGGTGGCGTCCGCACATCGCGATCGCCATCGAACAGCATGATGGGAAGATGCGCCTTGTCCGTATTCCGCATGGGATCCATGCCCTTGACCGTCCATCCCTGGATGATTCGCTGTATGCGGTTGTCGCTCCAAGATGTGCCAAGGCGGCCCAGATCGGCCACGGGCGCTCCCGCAATCGCGCACTGGTAGGGCGACGGCGAACGCACGTCGGCCGCGACCGCGGCGAAGCCGCCGTAAGAATAGCCGAAGATCGCGATGTCACCCTTCTTCGTGATGCCCTGTGAGATCAGCCACTCGGCGCCATCGTCGAGGTCGTCGGACATCTTGAGACCCCACTCCTTGTCGCCGGCGAGCCACAACTTGCGGCCGAGTCCCTCGGAACCGCGATACTGCGGACGCAGCACGGCGTAGCCGCGCGAGGTCAGCATCGGCACCCAGCCGGACGCATCCCAACCGATGTAGTCGCGGGCCCAGGGGCCGCCGTGCGGCATGATGATGGCGGGCGCCGGTGCATCACCCTTCTTCCAGCCGGCTGGCAGGTCGAGGATCGCGGGAATTTCCATCCCGTCACGCGCCTTGTAGGTGATCCAGCTCTCCGCCCCCGTCATGTCCGGCTTGATCCACGGGCGTTGGCTGCCGAGATTCGCGATCTGCGATTTGTTGATCAGCAGGTGATACGCCTCCGGCGTGCCGGCACTGACTGTGGTGAACAGCACCTTGGAAAAATCGTCCGTATAGCTGGAAATGTAGACCTGTTGTCCGGAGAATGTCTTCTCCAGACTGGCTTGGATGCCTCGCAAGGTGGGATCGACATAGGTTGTTTGCGGATACGGACCGCCGACCACGAAGCCGATCACCTGATTGAAGTTGCTGGGGCGCTTGCTGAACAACAAGGAAGTAATGGAATAATCCTTGTCGGCAACCACCGGTTCCGGGTCGTACTTCTGGGTGGCCGGGTCGTACAGGCGCGCCTGCACCTTGTCGGAGAACTGGTCGGTCAGCACATAGTACTTGTGGGTGGCATCATCGACGCCGACCACGGCGACTTCGTGCCGATCGGACAGCTTGGTCGTCAGCGGCGGCTGCACCACGAATTTGCCGGTTCCGGGATCGAGGATGAGGTAACGGAGTTCGTAGTCATCGCCGACCGATTCGACGTCGGACTTCACCAGCACTTTGCCGGTGCGAGGGTCGAATACCGCGGGGGTAGTGCGGGTACTGCCCTGGAACAACAACTTCGTGTCGCCGGTTTTCAAATTGTACAAATAGTAATTCGACACCAAGCTCGCGCCGCTCAATCGCCGGATGATCACGTTGTCTGGATCCAGCGGCAACATGTCGACCAGCGACGCAGTGCCGGCCAACTCCAGACAAATGCGCGTATCACGGCTGACACCCAGGTTGTGCTTGTCGCTGGCAAAGGCCTCCTCGAATTGCTTCTGGTCATCGCCGGTCAGGTAGGCCTTGGTCACGAAAGTCCTGGTGGACCCCACCAGCTTGCCTTCTCCACATCCTCCGAGATCGCCTGTCCACTCTTGGCGTGCGACAGCAAGAATCTTGTCGGCTTTCAATGCAAAGGCCGCGATGAATTGCATGCGTCCTTGATTGCCGGAAGGGGTGACCACGTCTGGCGTGGATGACAGCTTGTCCGTATTCCATGTGGCGAGCGCCGTTTGATCCGGATCCTTGGGCGAAGGAATCAGAGCGACCAGGTGCTTGCCGCTCGGATCCATGGACATGGATTGCAGCGCAGGCAAGCGCGCCAAGTCCTCGATGGGAATGGGCTGGGATGCGTGAACCGAATTTGATGCCAAGGCTGCTGCCAGGATCCCCACAAACGAAACCCGGAAGAACACGTTCCGCATGTCTTCAACTCCTGTTGTATGCGATCCAACATTGCCGCCGATGGATGCGAAAAGAAGGGCGACGCGGTCTGCGAAGGTGACGGAACCACGCAAACCGCCGAAAGTATACGTGGCGATTGCACGGAGATGCCGGGCATTTGTGCGACGAGACGGTCGGCACGAAACGCTCACATGCTCGGCAGACAACATCGCGGATTGTTGCCTTGATGAATGTTTTCATGGCCAAGGTCCTCAACGCGATTCCTGGGGAAATCGCCAGATAAAAAAGGAGGCGGCAAAATGCCGCCTCCTTGCATGGCCACGCTATCACTTCAATTACAGCTTGATGTTCAGGCGTGCAAAGTACGTGCGGCCGAACCAGTCGTACTGGGTTGCCCCCAGCGGTGTGTTGCCGGCAAGGTTTTCGGTGCCGATGGTGCCGGAAACCGGCGGCGGCGTCCGATCCGTCAGGTTGCGTATGCCGAACGTGATGTCCAACTTGTCGGCATAGTTGTAGCTTGCGGACACACTGTGACGAAGCTGTCCGCCCATCCGGATCACTTCCGTGGTGTTGGGCAGACCAAGGTAGGTGAAAACCGGATCTTCGAACCGCCAATCGGAAGTGGGGCTGGTGTAGAAGCCCTGCCAGTTGTAGGTCCAGTCGCCGCGCTTGAGGCTCGCATTCATGATGCCCACCCAATGCGGATAGCCTATGGCACCCGTGAAATCGTTGATCCCGAATCCGCTCGCTTCGGAACTGCTGAACACCTGCTGGATGTGCTGCATGGTGTAGGTCATCTCGGCGTCCAGCGAGAGCCGGCCGAACGAGAAGTCCTGGGCGTAGTTCATCTGCACGTCATACCCGCGGTCGCGCTCCTGGTTGATGTTGACGTAGGTGGCGTGAACCTGGGTGATGTTGTACGGATTGGTGCCCGTACCTGGATTTCTGGTGAACATGCTGCAGAAGTTGTTCGGGTACACCGGCTTGTTGTAGCAGCTTCTGACGATGTTGCCGCCACTGAGCGAAGCGATCTCGCCGCGGATGTGGTAGTCGAAATAGTCCACCGCGATGTTGAGATTGGCAAACGTGGGCGACCAGACGAAACCCAGCGATTTGGCGCGCGAGGTTTCAGGTTTCAGGAAGCCCTTGCCGCCGCCTTGTGAAATCTCCGCAGTCGGACCGTTGCCCGAGTAGTTGCCCGGGATGCCTGCCGCTGCGCAGTTCTTCTGGATGAACTGGTTTGAACTCTCGGCCCAATTGATGCACGGGTCGATCGACAATTGCGAGACGAACCCGGTCTGGTTGGCCAGATACAACTCGTACAGGGCCGGTGCGCGGTACGAAGTGCCAATGGTGCCTCGGATACGGAAGGTCGGGATCGGCTGCCAGTTGAGGCCGTACTTCCATACATTGGCGGAGCTGCCCACCGAGCCGTACTTGAACTCGCGCCCCGAAAGGTCGATGTTCAGGGACTCAACGCCTGGCAAGCCCTTCAGGATCGGCACGCCCACCTCGCCGAACACTTCGGTGACATGATCGCTGCCTTTGGTTTCGCCTGCACCGGTAAGACCCCACGATGCCGGCGGCGGCCTGTCGTCGATGGACATGTGCCGGTATTCGGCGCCGAACGCGGCGTTGACCGGTCCCGCGGGAAGCTCGAACAGGTTGCCGTTGAAGACGGCGTTGAGATCCTGCTGCTTGTAGAGCGTATTGCCCGTCAGGTATTCGCCGATGGCGTTGTACAACTCGCGCCATTTCGATCCATCAAGGAAGCCCGGATCGAAATAGTTGACCAGCGATCTGCCGGTAATCTCGTTGAGGGGGTTGTTCCAGTCCCCGCTTTTCTGGGCACTGATGGCCTGCCAACTGTAGTCGCCATTGGACCTGGTGTAACTGGCGTTGACAGCCCACGACCAACTGCTGTTGCCGAATGCGCCCGACAAGCCCGTGCGCAGATACTGGTAGTCCACCGCGACCTTTTGGTTGAACGGGAAAAGCATTACCGGTTCGAATCCGCTTTCACTCGTGCGCCTGCCACCGTAAAAGCTGGAATCCGCCGTCGACCATCCGTTGTCGTTGAAAACCACAGGGAAGAATTGTCGCCAGTCGTCGTGATTCGTGGTGCGGCGGTTGAGGATCAACTGGGTATCCCAGTCGACGCCGCCGAAGTTGAAGCTGCCGGCAAGGTACGCGGTGCCGGTCTGGTTCCGGTCGATCGCATAGGCTTCACCGTAGTTGGCAAAGTTGGTGACCTGGTCGTTGAACGGCGTGGGGCTCTGGGCATAGGTTGTCCGCTGTGACAAGTGGTAGCCCGGAACCGGACTGTTCGGCCCGGTGCTGCCATCTTTGGTGGGCACGTAGCGCAGGCCGCTGAAGGCATCGATGACCGTCTGGATCAGCATGTTGTTGCAGCCTGCCAGATTGGTGCCTTCCAGAATGGAATGATCCGGGCGGTCGACGCGCTGGCCATCCGGCCCGTAGACCATGTCACGCGTGCAGCTGAGGAAATCGCGCTGGCCGACCTTGAG
The DNA here is from genome assembly GCA_030123585.1 of Rhodanobacteraceae bacterium. Classification (NCBI taxonomy): domain Bacteria; kingdom Pseudomonadati; phylum Pseudomonadota; class Gammaproteobacteria; order Lysobacterales; family Rhodanobacteraceae; species Rhodanobacteraceae bacterium. The sequence goes on along the minus strand of CP126120.1, from coordinate 2,306,696 downwards.
TTCTTCCTGCCGGTCGGCTTCGGCCGCGAAGGTGATATTGCCGTTCTTGAAATTCCAGCCCGTCCCGATCGAGGCGGAATATTGCTCGCCTCCGCCGTGTTCCGGTGCGGAGACGAAAAAGTTCATCTCCGTGTGATCCATCCGCTTCTTGGTGATCAGGTTGACCACACCGGAGATTGCGTCGGATCCGTAAATGGAGGACGAACCGTCCTTGACGATTTCAATGCGCTGGATGATGGCCCGCGGAATGACGTTGAGGTCGAAGTTGTTGACCTGACCACGGGTGCCCGCCGGTCCCGGCCTTTGGCCATCGAGCAGAACCAGCGTGCGTTGTGCGCCCAAACCGCGCAGATCGATCGGCTGGATGCCGGTGCCGCCTTCGATGACAAAGCCACCGAATTGGCCATTGATCTGGGTCGAGCCCGCGGCGGCAGCCGTTGTTTGCACGAAGCTGGTTACGTTGAAGAGGCCGGCCGCTTCGTCCGCCTTGATCGGAACGACTTGCACCGGCACCGTCGTTTCGTATTCGGGACGCTTCAGCAGCGAGCCCGTGACGGTGACCTTTTCGAGAGTCTTGGGCTCTTCCTTTTTCTTGTCTTGCTGGGAAGATGTGCTGTTCTGCGTTGTCGCGGGCCGATCCTGCGACGATTGCGGCGCCGCGTTGTCCTGCGCGTACGCCGCACTGGCGACGAGCAGGCTGGCGCAGATGGCCGAAGTCAAGAGCTTGCGATTCATCAGGAGTACTCCCCGGAGTGCTGGAATCAGTTGTGTGAAAGCCCTGCCATGCGTCCAGGTGTCTGGCGATTGCAGGTGCGCGTGTCGCCCGGAACGTGTGTGGAAGTTCCGCAAACGAAACGGCGTGTTAACGCGCAGTTCACATTAGCGGCAAATTAACCTACTTGCAATGTTCCAGAAAGACTTCTGAAAGGCATACAATGTGTCAAGTTTGTTTGCTCTTGCTGGTCGGCTGAAGCGTGGATTCACCGCGACACACCCGCGCCGAAGTTGCCACGAGCCCACTGGCCCCGCTCACGATTCCTGCACGACGTCTTTCGTCGCGCTGCCACTCGCGGTAACATGAAAGTTCCGGCCCGCGTTTGTCCCTGGGCTCCGCCGTTGCAACGCGTCGATCCCGATGCGGACCGGCTTCAATCCGAGGAATCTCCATGCGAAAGCCTGTTGTAGCGCCGTTGTTTGTTGCCGTGGCCGCCTTGCTGCTGGCGGCTTGCGGAACGTCCGAACAATCCGGCGGCGCCTCCGCGCCTGCGGGGTCGACACCCTCCTCCGCCGGTGTGCCGGCGCCCGCCGCCACCGCGGTGACGGGCACCGTGACCGTGCAGAACCAGGACATTCCGGTGACGCCTCAGGCGACGCTCGAACTGTCGCTGGTGGATGTCACCCAGCAGCCGGGCGTCACGGTCAACAAGCAGGACTTCAGCCCGCCCAAGTTCCCGCAGGAGTTCCGCATTCCGTTCACGGCGTCGGCGATCAATGCCAATGACCTGTACGTGATCCAGGCGACCATGCAGGACAACGGCCGCACCTGGACGACCAAGCTCCAGCAGCCCGTGTTGACTCGCGGTCAGCCTGCCAAGGTCGACCTGACGCTGGTGGCCGAGCCGACCCCGGCGGAAAAGATGTTGTCCGATTTCGAGAACGCCAAACGCCAGACCGGCGCCATGACGGTGAAGTCCGGGACCGCCAGCAAGATCGGCGAGTCGCGGAGCTGGCAGGTGTTCAGCGACATCCACGGCGTCGAGTTCATCATCGAGCAGGTCAACAATGCCGACAAGGGTTTCACCAAGACGGAGTACGCCTACCGCAACAGCCTGCCGTGGGTGGTGGTGCAGGAGCAGATGCCCAAGCCGGATGCGCCGGCCACGTCGACCGAACGCGCGGGCTGGGACGACAACGGCGTGCTGGTGTTGAAACAACTGGTCAGCGGCGGCAAGACCACCACGTTGTCCGATGCGGAAGCGAAGTCGCTGCACGCCCAAGCCGAGGCCGAGTACAAGAAGTTCGCCAAGCACTGAGCCATCGTTGCCGGTGAACGAAAAAGGCCGCGCGTCTCGCAACGCGCGGCCTTCTTGTTGGCGGCGAACGGCGGATCAGAAGCGGAATCTGGCGCCTAAGTTCAGGCTGTCGACGCGCTGGGTCGAATCCGAAAAGCGGCCGTCGTAACCGATCCAGCCCGAGAAGTTCGGCGTGAAATCGGCGGCCAGTCCGACGCCCGCGCTGCCCCAGTTCTTGTCCGGCATGAAGCCCGGCAACGCGAAGGTGCCGGGCATGGAAACCAGGCCCGCGGTGACCGCGCGTGCATCGGCGTCGTTGTCGTGGTTCCATGCGACGCGCGCATACGGGTGCAGCAGCGCACTGCCCGCCTGCAGGTTGGCGGTCAACTGCCAGCCCAGGGTTCCGATCATCGAATGGCGGTCCTGCTTGCCGAAGGTCATCGCGGTGGCGTCGTTGCCGTCCTCGCTGTAGGCATTGACTTCGATGTGCTGCCAGGTGAGATCCGCGTACGGGCCGGTGCGCCAGTTGCCGAAATCCAGCCACCAGCCGCCGGTCAGTGCGAACGCAAGGTGCGAACCGGACGTGGAACCATCCTCGTAGCGCACGGTGGGACCGATCGGGATGTTGCGGTGGATGCCGCTGTAGCCGAGGTGCCCGAAGCTGCCGATCGCGCCGAAGTACGCCTGTTGCCAGCCCCACATCACGTAGCCCGTCGCCAGCAGATCCTGCAGCTTGAAGCCGCCGGCGTTGCCGGCGAAGTCGTCCTTCTGCTGGCCGGCGGTGAAGGCGAGGCCGGCGGTCAGCGCATCGGACGGATGGATGTCCGCGCCGATGCTGAGGGTGTTGACGTCGTTGCTGCTCTTGGGCGAATTCACCTGCGCGTCCAGGCGCTGGCGCGAATAGTTGTAATTGGCCCACAGGCGCAGGCCATTGCCGGGCGCGGTGCCGAAGCTGGTGATGGCCTGGTCGAGCACCGAACGGTTGAGGCTCTGGTTGATCTGCAACGGCGCCTCGCCCAGCAGCGACATCTCGCCCGGCGCGGTGATGATCGACTCCGCGTACTGCGCCAGCATCGCGTGCGCGGCGGTGGTCGGATGCACGCCGTCGGCGAACAGATAGGTGTTCTGGGTGCCGGGCTGGTAGGTGGTGGTTGCGCCGGGCGTGCCGGCCGGCAGACAAGCGAACGAACTGCCGCTGCCGCCGGTGCAGGCAGGTTGCGTGACGTTGGTGAATCCGTAGCGGCTGGGGTCGGCCACGATTTCGTTCACCACCGCGTAGGTGTTGACTGGAATGATGTTGAGGCCGGTGTTGGCGAGCCCGCTGTTCAACGTGCTGTTGTAGAGGATCGACAGGGCGGTCAACTGGGCCGCGCCTTGCGGCCCGGCCGCCAAGGCTGATGGCGTCAGTCCGATGTTGGGCAGGTTGAACACCATCACGTAGCGCGCGCCGGCCTTGCCGAGCTGTCCGATCATCCCGAGTTCGGTGGCCGCCGCGGTCTGCAGGTTGGCCTGGACCTGCGCCGAGGTCAGTTGCCCGAGCTGCGCCATCGCCACGTTGTAGAACACGTCGTTGGCGCCGCCCCACACCGCGTACAACGTGTTGGGATCGGCCTTGCCGCCGGTGGCCTGCAGATACATGCCGAGCTGGGTCGGCAGGGTCGGTACGCCCGCGGGCGTGCCGGGCGAATTGTTGACAATCCCGGCGCCGCCGAAGGCGAAGTCGGTGCCGCCCGCCAGGACAGGCGTCATGGAGACGCCGAAGTAGTCGGCGATGTTCTCCATGCCGGTCTGGCCCGGGTTGGTGGTGAAGCGCATCAGGAAGGGCAGCTGGGGACACTGCCCCTGCTGGATGCAAGACAAGTCCAGATTGCCGTCATCGCTCAAGCTGTCGCCGAACACCACCATGCGGTCGAACAAACCGGCGTGGGCGGAGGGCTGTACGGGCGGTGCGGATTGCGCAAAGGCGGCGGAACTGGCAAGCGCCAGCGCCACGGCGCAGGCGAGATGGCGGGGACGAAGCATGGCCTGGAATCTCCGAATCGCCGGTCGGCGGACGCACCAAGCCTAATACAAGCGTTTGAATTCTTCCATCCGTTGGCGTATGGGATCACGCCGGGTGGCGCCACAAACCGAGAATCCAGGTCACGGGCCGGGTCAGTGGCGCGGCGAGTTGGTCGACGGCACGCGTGGACAGCGTCGCGGCAATCAACAATCCGGCCACAAGGCAGGTCGCGAGTTCCGCGGGTGATGGCAGCGCGCGGCCGAGCCAGACGAACACGCCGGCCGCGATCAAGCCGCGCACCAGGAAACCGTGCACCAGATAGGCCGTCAGGCTGCGGCGTCCGAGCCCGGCCCAGCGCGATCGCCGTGGCATCAGCGCGATCATCGCGAATGCACAGGCTGCGGACGCGGCCAGCAACGCCAGTCGGATGGCCGCTCCCGGCAACGCTGCGCGGCCCAGCGCGGCATAACCCGTGGCGGCATACAACCATTCCGGATCGAAATCGCGCAGCAACCAGGCGCCCACGGCCGCGGTCGCCAGCACCAGGATCGCCGCGATCCGCGAGCTTCGCGCGGAGCCCAGCCGCTGCAAGCGTGGAGCGCCGATCCGATGGCCGAGCAGGAACACCGGGAAGAACACCAGCGTGCGCGACAACGAAAACGGATAGCCGATCCACGGCGCCGCACCCGCCGCCAGTGCGATCGCCACGGCCAGCGGCAACGCGAACTTCAGCCGCGCAAACCACGGCAGCAGCAATCGCCAGCAGGCGAGGCTGGGCAGGTACCAGAGCAGCCAGTACGGTGTCAGGTAATCGTGCGACCAGCTATCGCGGAACAGCCACGCATCCCATGCGGGATACAACGTCTGGAACACGAGATAGGGAACCAGCAGTCCCGTGACCAGCTTGAATGCGCGTCGCCGTGTCAGGTTCGGCTTCGACAGCGCACCCGAAATCAGCACGAACGCTGGCATGTGGAACAGGTAGATCCAGCGATACGCCGCCGCCGCCCACGGCCCGCTGTCGACCAGTTGTTCCAGCAGGTGCCCCGCGACCACCAGCGCGATCAGCGCGAAACGCGCATGGTCGAGCGCGAAATAGCGTTCGGGTTGCCGGGAAATCCGCGTCGTGCCTGCGATGGGTTTGCGCAACATGCGCAGGCCGGCGCGACGGAGCGGCCGATAGACGTTGCGGGTCCAGTTGGCGGCGGATTCGCGGATCATCCGCGCTGGGTTCCTCCGGTGTCGTGGTACGCGGAAGCGTACCAACCGTCGTGGTGACCCCTGTTTCGGCACGCGCATCCAGTACAGCGGGTGCGGCTTGTGTGGCGCGCCACGCTGGTCGATGTTTGCAACGTGCGCGTTAACTGGGACCGAACACGGCCGGCGTGCCCGGGGTCAATCGAGCGATGCGCCACCGACAGTCCGGGAGCTCGCTCCTACCGCCGAGGCGTTGGCGCCGCTTGGGTTGCCGTCACGATGACGCCGGGGATTCCGCTCAATCCACCAGTACGCCCCGTTCCCGCAAGTGTCGGCGCAGGCCGTCGAGCTTGTCTCCGTAAAGCGCGCTGCGCGCGGTATCGCGGCGCAATGGTTGTCGTACCTGCGCGGCACTGGGCGCGCTCAGCACGGCGCGCGATGTTTCGTGGAAGGCGAGACACGCAGGATCAAACGGCAGACTGCAGAAGGCGAGCAACCGACGGATCACGGCGTCCGGCTCGGCCACCAATGCCTCGTATCGGAGATCGAACACGCGGGTCGGAAACTTGTCCAGCCAGAAACGCGTCAGGTGCAGGAAGTTGGCGTAGTAATCGGCCATGTCGCCGAGGTCGCATGCGAACCCGGCTATTCCGGTGAAATACTGGCGATAGCATGCGAGGCACGTCTCGACCGGATCGCGCCGCACGATCACCACGCGGGCTGCCGGCAACATCGCCGCTGCCGCGCCCACCAGGTACCAATTCAGGAGATTCTTGTCGGTAAACCGCGGTTTGGTGGTGCGCCACCGGGCAGTCCGCGCGAGGTATTCGGTGCCAAGCCGATACCAGTCTTCGGCAGTGGCATCGGGTACCCACGATGGGAATGCCGATCCGCGGCGACGCGTTTCCGCGTCGAGCACCTCCCGCATGTCGTTGATCTCGTTGGCGCCTTCGATGGCCGGGTGCGATGCCAGGATTTGCTCGACCAGCGTCGATCCGGAGCGCGGGAGACTGACGATCAGAATGGCTTCATGGCCCAGTTGCGCATCCAGTGGCGGCGGCATCACCGTGTCCGCAAACGTGCGCTGGATGGTTTCCACACGATTGCGCTCCCCCGCGGCATCTCCCCTCACTCGCTTGCGCTGCGATGCCTTGACGAGTCCGAACACCTTGAAAGCTTGCGCATAATCGCCTTGGTCTTCCAACGCCTTCGCGAACGCGGTACCAAGCAGCTCGCGATCATGGTCAGGCAACCCTTCACGCGCGAAAGCACGTTGCAGGCGTACCGTATCCGTGGAGTCGAAGCGGACCGTATTGAGGTTCGACAGCCCGAACCACGCGTCCGCGTTGCCGGGGTCTCGGCCCAGCATTTCGCGAAACTCCGCTACCGCTGCTTCGACTTGGCCCAGGCTCGCCTGGGCGCGGGCCAACGAAAGCCGTGCTGAGGCGTGTCCGGGATCTAGCTCGATGGCGCGGCGAAATGCCACAACCGCTTCTTCCAAGTGTGCTTGCTTCTCGAGCGCCTTGCCGAGATTGAACCATGCCGGCGCAGAGGTCGGCGCGAGATCGCAGGCGCGCCGCAGGTGCGTGAGAGATTCCTCGACCTCGCCGCGCTCATGCAAGGAAATGCCGAGCCCGACACGCAGGGCAAAATCGTCGGGAGACACGACAAGGGCACGCCGAAAGAAGTCGATGGCCCTGGCGTGATCGCTCCGGCGCTGAGCCGCAACCGCCAGCATCCGGATTGCATCCGCGTCATCGGGCACCAACGCCAATACGTTGGCGAGTGATTGCTCGGCGGCTTCGAACTGTTGTTGCTCCCATTCCTTGCACGCCCTCGTCCACAGGCGAGTTGCCACCCGCGAGCGTGGCCGCGGCGGCACACGCTGCACGGGTTGGGTGTCTGTATCGGGTGCCATGTCGGAGTTGGTCGGCTGCGTCAGCGTGATAGCTTACGGGAGTCGGGAAACGACTGCGGAAAAGTCAGGCGTGAAGCACGGCGGTCGCAGGTGCAAGCGTTTGCTCGCCTCGGCAGTCGAAGGCGCGAAACACGGCGCGCCTCATCCTTGCTTGCGCGCCTCGACCAGGCAGTCGTTTTGGGAGGGATTCGAGTAGCCGGACTGCGCGTCGCACTGGCGGTGCAGGTGCACCAGCAGCAGCGAAATCGCGGCGGGCGTGACGCCGCTGATGCGACGCGCCTGGCCCAGCGTGGCCGGATGCACACGCTTCAGTTTCGCGGAAACTTCGGCCGACAGGCCGCGCACGCGGTCGTAGTCGAAGCCCTCGGGAATGGGCGTCGATTCATGGCGGCGCTGGCGTTCGATGTCGTCGCGCTGGCGATCCAGGTAGCCCGCGTACTTCGTTTGCACTTCGACTTGCGCGGCGACATCTTCGCGCTCGACCGCGGGGCCGAAACCTTGCGTGCGGGTCAACGCGGCATAGTCGAGTTCGGGTCGGCGCAGCAGGTCGAGCGCGTTGGCTTCGTGCGAGAGCGTGATGCCATGTTGCGCTCGCAAGGCCTCGCCCAGCGCGTTGGACGGCGTTGCCCACAGCGCTTTCAGGCGCGCGGTTTCGCGTTCTACCGCATCGCGTTTGGCACACATCGCATCGAAGCGCGCTTGTGAAACCACACCCAGTTCGAAACCGGTTTCGGTCAGACGCAGGTCGGCGTTGTCCTCGCGCAGGTGCAAGCGGTATTCGGCGCGCGATGTGAACATCCGGTACGGCTCGATCGTGCCGTTGGTGGTGAGGTCGTCGATCAGCACGCCGGTGTAGGCCTCGTCGCGGCGCGGCCACCACGGCGACTCGCCGCGTGCCGTGCGCGCGGCATTGAGTCCGGCGATCAGGCCTTGCGCCGCCGCCTCTTCGTAGCCCGTGGTGCCGTTGATCTGGCCCGCGAAGTACAGTCCCGCGATAGCCTTGGTTTCCAGCCACGGCTGCAGGCCGCGCGGATCGAAATAGTCGTATTCGATCGCGTAGCCGGGGCGCGTGATGTGCGCACGCTCGAAGCCCGGGATCGAATGCACCAGATCCTGCTGCACATCGAACGGCAGCGACGTTGAAATGCCGTTGGGATAAATCTCGATCGCGTCCAGGCCTTCCGGCTCGATGAAGATCTGGTGCGAGGCCTTGTCGGCGAAGCGCACCACCTTGTCTTCGATCGACGGGCAGTAACGCGGCCCGGTGCCTTCGATCCTGCCGGTGTAGAGCGGCGAACGATCGAGCCCGGCGCGGATGATCGCGTGCGTGCGTTCGGTCGTGTGCGTGATCCAGCACGGCACCTGGCGCGGATGTTCGTCGCGCGAACCGAGATAAGAGAACACCGGCAGCGGATCGTCGCCGGGTTGTTCCTCGAACACGGAATAATCCAGCGTACGCGCGTCGATGCGCGGCGGCGTGCCGGTTTTCAGGCGATCCGCACCCAGCGGCAGTTCGCGCAAGCGCTTTGCCAGCGTGGTCGCGGGCGGATCGCCGGCGCGGCCGCCTGCGTGGTTTTCGAGGCCGATATGGATCTTGCCGGCGAGGAACGTGCCGACCGTCAGCACCACGCGCGGCGCCCGGATCGTCAAACCCATCTGCGTGACGACACCGGTGACGCGGCCCGCCTCGATCACGAGGTCGTCGACCGCCTGCTGGAAGATTGCGAGATTCGGTTGCCGCTCGACGATGCGCCGGATCGCGGCCTTGTACAACACGCGATCGGCCTGGCAACGCGTCGCGCGCACGGCCGGACCTTTCGATGCGTTGAGCGTGCGCCACTGGATGCCGGCGAGGTCCGCCGCGTGTGCCATCGCGCCGCCCAGCGCGTCGATCTCCTTCACCAGATGGCCCTTGCCGATCCCGCCGATCGCGGGATTGCAGCTCATCTGGCCGATGGTTTCGATGTTGTGCGTGAGCAGCAGCGTGCGCGCACCGCAGCACGCGGCGGCGAGTGCGGCTTCGGTACCGGCGTGGCCGCCTCCGACAACAATGACGTCGTAGCTACTCACGAGTTTGTGCTCAATCAATGCATGCGAAAGCGGCCACGGCGGTCACTAGGCTCGAACGTCCTGTTCTCGCCAAGTGACCCTGCCCTCGGCATCCTGCCTCGGGCGCTCGCTGCCGCGCGATCTGCCCCCGGCAGATCGCCAGCGCGTCATCTCGCCCACCTCCGACAACAATGACGTCATAACTGGTCATGGCGTGTCACTGGTATCCACGCAACGGGTCGTCATCCCTCGCGATCGGCGACGCGATTGTGAAATCCCGTTTGCAATCCCGCCGCCAATCGTCGCGAAATGTTACCCGCCCCGTGCGCAGTGCACGTAATCCTGCGCCTACCGGGCAGCGTTACAAACTCTTGCAAATTTCGGGTGCGATGGCCGATGGTTTGGCACGCGCCGTGCACCCACACTCATGCGCTCCCGCCGATGCAGCCGCACGCGGCAAGGGACCGGCAGTCAGGAGCTGGTCTTGCATCGGCGGGAAGCACCAGGACTGGTGCGAAAAGGAACTGGCGCCCGGCGGTCATCAGGAACAGGGGGAATCCAGAGTAACCGGGTTCCGGGCGCCAGATTGCGAAAATCATCGGGTGCCGAAGCGGCGAAACTTGGGTTGCAACAGCCCCTTCGGCGAAGAGTATCAGCGGCAACGGATGAACGCCACTTGAAGCATTCGGTTTTTTGAGGCGCGCGTTGCCACACGAAAAACAGAGGAGTGGATGTGATGAACTTCGTCGAAATGACCAATGAAGAATGGGCCGAGGTGTACCGCCGTCACGACGCACTTGTCCACATGGGCGAACTCGAGATGCAGACCGAGGAAATCCGCGAGGCGCCGCGCGCCCAGGCCTCGGTGCACGCGACCAAGCCGGTCGAACTGCAGCTGCACGAGCTGGACGCGGTGATCGCCGACATCCAGCGCTGAGACGGCCAAGCCGTTCCGGCCTTGCGGGGGAAAGACGGGGAGCGTCCGGCATCGGACGCTCCCCGTCTTTTGGGCGGATTCATTGGGGACGTTGCGTGCGTCCGCACGCCGCCGGCTGATTTACTGGATCTTGGTCTGGGACGCACGCTCGCTGCGTGGCGGTGGTGAGACTACCGGCGGAGCCGGCGGCGCTGACCGGAACACCGGCTGCGCGACCGGCTGCGTTGCGCGGGGCGCCGTCATCGCGGGCATTTCGCGCCGGTTGACGAACGCGGACTCGTCGGGGACGCGCGGCATGTAGGCGGAGCGCATCGGCATGCGCTCGAGGCCCGCCTCGACCGGCGGACGGATCGGGGCGCGAACGAAGTCGTCGGAAGGCAAGGTTCCGAGCGGGCGGCGATTCGCGAACCCTTCGACGGGGCGCCGGACCATCGGACGGAAGGGCAGCGCGACCGGTGGCGCCGATCCGGAACCTCCCGCGATCCGGGGCGGTACCCGCGGATGGTCGGGCTGCAGCCAGGGTTGTGGCGAACCCGAGTTGCCATGCGGGTTTCGGTCATGGTGGTGATGCCGCCAGCCGCCGCAGCCGTACCAGCCGTAGCAACCCCCGGTCGCATACCACGGACCCCAGTAACCGGGGTAGCCCCACACGTTCCCGAAGCCGAGGCCGAAGGTCCAGGACGGACCGTAATCGTAGCCGCCGTAATAATCCCAGCCGGCCATGCCGGGGTAGTACGGGCCGGTTGCGTAACCGTCGTAATATCCGGGGCCGGAATAAGGCCCTTCGCTGGTGTAATAGCCGCCGCTGCCCGCGACGTCCGGCTGCACGAAACCGTATCCGGTCACGCAGCCCGCGAGGCACAGGATGCCGGCGCCAAGCGCCGCCCCGCGTGCGAAGCGGCTCCACGTCATCGCTCGATCAGGCTTTCGCATGGCTCACCTCCGGGCCACGGGATTCCTGCACCCGATGGTACGCCTTTTGGCCGTGATCGGCGGACGCGGGCGCCGCGCATTCAGGCTGCGGTATCCGCGTCCAGCATCCGGGTCAGGACCTCGGTGAGATCGGGCGAGCGGCCGGGACGTGCCAAGAGGCCGCGCAAGGCGGATTGGGCGGAGGCGCGGCGTTGCGATTCCAGCCGTGGCCAGTCCTCGAAGGCCTTGGCGAGCCGCGCGGACAACTGCGGATTGCGCGCGTCGATCTCGACCAGCCTGTCGGCGAACCAGCGATGGCTGGCGCCGTCCGGGCGATGGAACGCGACGGGATTGGAGCGCGCGAAGGCGCCCAGCAGCGCATGGACGCGGTTGGGATTGGCCAGCGTGAAGGCGGGGTCGGCGGTCAGCGCCTGCACGCGTTCCAGCGCGGCGTGTTCCGGCTGCGTGGCCTGCAACGAAAACCACTTGTCCAGGGTCAGCGCATCGCCGTCGAAGCGTTCGCGATACAGGCACAGCGCGCGCGCGGCTTGCGGCGCGCCGTGGCGGACCAGCGCGGCCAGCGCGGCCAGGCGGTCGGTCATCCCTTGGGCGCCTTCGAATTGCGCGAACGCGAGATCGCCGGCCATCGCCGGGTGGCTGCGCATCAGCAACGCGAGCACGCGCCCTTTCAGGCGGCGGCGCGCGGCGGCGGGTGCGCCGAACTCGTCGGCGTGCAACTCGCGGTACGCCGTAGTCAGCGCGTCGCCAAGGCGCCGGGCCAGCGCGCTTTCCAGGGGCTCGCGGGCCTTCTGCACCGCGTCGGGATCGAAAGGCGCGTGGCGTGCGCCGAGTTCGAGCGCGGCGGGCGGCGTCAGCAGGTCGGCCAGCAGTGCGGGATCGAGTTCCGCGCGCATTGCGAACAGGCGCGCCAGCGCGTCCAGCCACGCATCGCCGGCGGCGTGTTCGCCGGCGCCCGCGAATTGTTCGTCGAACGCGCGCGCGGCGAGCTGCTGCGCCGCATTCCAGCGGTCGAAGCCACTGGTCTCGTGTTCCAGCAGCAATGCGAGCTGCGCGGGCGTGTAATCGAAATGCACGTGCACCGGCGCCGAGAACCCGCGCAGCAGCGACGGCGTGGGTGCGGACGCCACGTTCTCGAACACGAAACGCTGTTCCGCGTCGGTGAGCTCCAGCACACGGTCGTTCGAAGCGGGCGCGGCATCGCCCGCAAGCTGCAGCGCGATCGGCGTACCGTCGCCGGCGAACAGCGCCACGTTGACCGGGATCGGCAGCGGCCGCTTGTGCGGCTGGCCGGGCGTCGCGGGCGTGTGCTGCGCGAGGGTCAGCGTGTAGCGCTTCGAGGCTGCGTCGTAATCGCCTCGCGCGCGGACTTCCGGGGTGCCGGCCTGTGCGTACCACGCAAGGTAGGCCGAGAGGTCCACGCCGTTGGCTTCGCCGAGCGCGCCGAGCAAATCCTCGATCGTGACGGCCTGCCCGTCGAAGCGCGAGAAATACAGATCGGTGCCGCGGCGAAAGCCTTCCGCGCCGAGACGTCCCGCGAGCATGCGGATCAGCTCGGCGCCCTTTTCGTACACGGTCGCGGTGTAGAAGTTGTCGATCGCCTGATATGCGTCCGGCCGCACCGGATGCGCCAGCGGGCCCGCGTCTTCCGGAAACTGCACGCGGCGCAGCGCGGCCACGTCCTCGATGCGCTTCAGCGACGGCGAATGCATGGCTTCGCAGAACGAGTGCTCGCGGAACACCGTGAAGCCTTCCTTGAGACTCAACTGGAACCAGTCGCGACAGGTGACGCGGTTGCCGCTCCAGTTGTGGAAGTATTCGTGACCGATCACCGCCTCGATGTGGCGGTATTCGTCATCGGTAGTGGTATCGGGGTCGGCCAGCAGGTACTTCGAGTTGAAGATGTTGAGGCCCTTGTTTTCCATTGCACCCATGTTGAAGTCGTGGGTCGCGACCACGTTGAACACCGGCAGATCGTAGTTGCGCCCGTAGGCGCGCTCGTCCCAGCGCATCGCGCGCTCCAGCGCATCCATCGCGTAGCGGCAGCGACCGATCACGTCGGCCTCGGCCCACAGGCGCAAGCTCACGTCGCGGCCGTCAGCGGTGCGGTACGCGCGTTCGATCTTTTCGAGACGTCCCGCGACCAGCGCGAACAGGTAGCTCGGTTTCGGATGCGGATCGACGAAGCGTGCGTAGTGGCGGCCGCCTGCGAGTTCACCCGACTCGATTTGCTCGCCGCCCGCCAGCAATACCGGGAAGCGGTTTTTCGGCGCGCGCAGGGTGACGTCGTAGCGCGCCAGCACGTCGGGACTGTCGGGGAAGAAGGTGATGCGGCGGAAGCCCTCGGCCTCGCACTGCGTCAACAGGAAACCATGCTCGCGCGAGCCGGACAGGTACAAACCCGAGAGTTGGCTGTTGCGTGCCGGATCGATGCGCACGGTGAGTTCCAGCACGCTGCCTTCGCGCGCACCCGGAAACGTGAGGCCCCGCGCGTCGAGCGTGTAATCCCGGCTGTCCAGCTTGCGGCCGTCCAGGCGCGCTTCGACCAGTGCAATGTCTTCGCCGTCCAGGTGCAACGGTTCGTCACGATCGCGTGCGAGGGCGAGTTTCGAATGGACGAGGGTTGCGTCGATGCCGAGGTCGAACTTGAGTTCGACCTGCGTGACGCGCCAGGCGGGCGGGCGGTAATCGGCGAGGCGGACGGTGGAATCGGCGTCGGGTGCAGGCTTGCGGGAGGGCGTATCCATCCGGCCATTTTATCAACCGCGTTCGGGTCGCCGGTGCGAGAATGCCGTCTCCGACGACTTGCCCTTCGGACGATTGCATGAACGGGTTCACAAATCCCACCCTTGCCGACATTCGCGCCGCCGCCGCACGCATTGCCGCGCACGCGCGGGTCACGCCGGTGCTTCGCAATGATGCGCTCGACGAATTGGCGGGTGCGACGCTGTATTTCAAATGCGAGCACCTGCAACGCGGCGGCGCCTTCAAATTCCGTGGCGCCTGCAATGCAGTGTGGTCGTTGTCCGACGAGGAAGCGCGGCGCGGCGTGGTCACGCATTCCTCCGGCAACCACGGCGCGGCACTGGCGCTGGCCGCGAAAACGCGCGGCATTCCCGCGCACGTCGTGGTGCCCGAAGGCGCGGTCGCGGCCAAGCTCGCCAACATCCAGCGCGCGGGTGGCATCCTGCACCGCTGCGCGGCCACGATTGCCGCGCGCGAAGACGCGTGCGCGCGCGTGCAACGCGAAACCGGCGCGACGCTGGTGCATCCCTACGCCGACGCGCGGGTGATTGCGGGGCAAGGCACGATCGTGCTGGAACTGTTGCAACAGGCGCCCGATCTCGACGCGGTGATCACACCGATCGGCGGCGGCGGCCTGCTCTCCGGTTGCGCCATCGCCTTGCGCGCATTGGCCCCGGACATCGAAGTCATCGGCGCGGAACCTGCCGGCGCCGACGACGCCCTGCAATCGCTGCGGCGCGGCGAGCGCGTCACCGACATCGTTCCGCACACGGTGTGCGACGGCTTGCGCGCCACCATCGGCGTGCCGAACCTTGCATTGCTGCGCGAGCTTGGCGTCGACGTCATCACGGCCGACGATGACGCCGTGCTCGCCGCGATGCGTCTGCTGTGGGCGGAATTGAAGCAGACTGTCGAGCCGTCTTCGGCGCTCGTGCTGGCTGCGCTGCTCGCGCAACGCGAACGCTTTGCAGGCAAGCGCATCGGACTGGTGCTGACCGGTGGCAATGTCGATCTGGATGCGATTGCGTTTCGCGCCGGGCCGCGCTGAGGTGGCGCTCGGCCGTGGCGCCGGGATCACCGTGTTGTGTGACGCGGATGGCAGGGAGGCGCGGATTCCTGTTGACAGCCGCACCGGATGCCGTTTAGTTTCGGCTCCATGTCGCCAGTGATCACGCCAGCATGCAGGTATTCCGCGCCGGATGTTTCCGGCCGCGCATGGCTGCACGTGATCGATGCCGCCACCACGTCCATTGCCACGACCACCACGACCACTACCGGTCGCGGGTGGGTGTCCGTGCGCGAGTAACCCTTGCACGCAACGGTCCCGCCCTCGATGAGGCGGGCCGGTGCGATCCGAAGCCGCCGAACGGGACGGGGCCTCCAAAGGAGGTCACCGTGAACAGCTGCGCTCCACCCATCGCCAAATCCCTGCTGCCGCCATCCGTCGCGTTGACATCGTCCACGCGAACCGCGCGCCGGCGCACGCTGGCGGTGGGCGTGATCGGTCCCGGCCGGGTCGGCAGTGCCTTGCTGGAGCAACTGCGCGCGGCGCAGCCCCGGCTGCAACGCGACATGGACCTGGTGCTGAGCCTGTGTGGCGTCGTCGCCAGCCGGCAAATGTGGCTGGACAGTGACGATCCGGAGCTCAACGCGCGCCATGCGCGCGCACAAACCTGGCGGCCCAGCGATCTCGACGAATTTGCAGCGCACGTGCGTGGCGAGGATGGCCGGCATGCGCTGCTGGTGGATTGCAGCGCCAGCGACGAGGTGGCCGTGCGTTATCCCGATTGGCTGGCCGCGGGCATCCATGTCGTCACGCCCAACAAACTGGCGGGCAGCGGCCCGCTGCCGCGTTGGCGTGCGATCCACGCGGCCTGTGTCGAAAGCGGCGCGCGCTTTCGCGTCGAGGCCACCGTCTGCGCAGGTTTGCCGGTGGTGCAGACCTTGCGCGACCTGCTCGATACCGGCGACGAATTGCTGGACGTCGAAGGCATGTTCTCCGGAACGCTTGCCTGGTTGTGCAATCGCCATGACGGCAGCCAGCCGTTTTCGGCGCTGCTGCGCGAAGCGCATGCACTGGGTTACACCGAGCCCGACCCGCGCGCGGACTTGTCCGGCGTCGACGTCGCGCGCAAGCTGGTGATCCTGGCGCGCGAAGCGGGCCTGCCGCTGTCGCTCGAGGATGTGGAAGTGGAGAGTCTGGTGCCATCCGGTCTGGCAGCGTTGTCGCTGGACGATTTCATGCGATCCATGGGTGAGCTCGATGCGCCCATGGCCGCGAAACTCGCCGAGGCCCGCGCCGATGGCGGCGTGCTTCGTCACGTGGGACGGCTGGGGCGCGACGGTCGCGCCAGCGTGCGCCTCGTGGTGCTGCCGCGCGAACACGCGTTCGCGCATACGCGGCTCACCGACAACGTGGTGCAATTCCGCACCCGCCGCTATCGGGATAATCCAATGCTGGTGCAGGGTCCCGGCGCCGGTCCCGAAGTCACGGCAGCCGGTGTATTTGCCGACGTGTTGCGGATTGCCGAATCCCTGGGCGCGCAACCATGAGCGCGGACATTACGGAGCACGCCCACGTGCCGCGCCTGCAGGTGGCGCACGCCTTCGCACCCGCCAGCGTCGGCAATGTCGGCGTCGGCTTCGACATCCTCGGCCACAGCATGGGTGGCGCGGGCGATCGCGCGGAGGTGCGGATCATCGATGAACCGGTGGTGCGCATCGCCGCGATCCACGGCTGCGTCGCCGACCTGCCGCGCGATCCTGCGCGCAACACGGCTGGCGCTGCGCTGTTGGCGCTGCGCGCCGCGCTCGGTCTGGAGCATGGTTTCGAACTGGTGCTCCACAAGGGCATCGCGCTGGGTTCCGGCATGGGCGGCTCGGCGGCGTCGTGCGTCGCGGCGCTGGTGGCGGCGAACGCGTTGCTGGAACAACTGCTGCCGCGCGCAGCGCTGTACCCGTTCGCGTTGCAGGGCGAGGCGGTGGCCAGCGGCAGCCGTCACGGCGACAACCTCGGCCCGATGCTGCTGGGCGGGCTAGTGCTGGCCACGCGCGAGCGCCTGCTGCGCATCCCGGCACCGCGCGACTGGCATTGCGCGCTGGTGCATCCGCACTGCGTGCTGGAGACGCGCAAGGCGCGTGCGGCGCTGGCGGGCGATTACGCGCTGGGCGAGTTCGTCGCGCAAAGCGCCAACCTCGCACTGGTGCTGGCGGGCTGCTTCCGCGGCGATGCCGCGTTGGTGCGCGAAGGCCTGCGCGACGTGCTGGTGGAGCCGCGGCGTGCGCCGCTGGTGCCCCACTTCGCGCGCGTCAAACAGGCGGCGCTCGACCATCACGCGCTCGGCGCCAGCATCTCGGGCGGCGGTCCCAGCGTGTTCGGCTGGTACGAACGGCACAGCGATGCCGAGGCCGCCGCGGCGGCGATGCAAGCTGCGTTCGCCGAGGCGGGCCTGGACAGCGACCGCTTCGTTGCACCGATCGACGGTCCCGCCGCCGCATTGATTGACGATGCGGGGAGCGACGCGTGAACGCGCTGCGCTACCTCAGTACCCGAGGCCGCAGCCCGGCAGTCGGCATCGGCGCCGCGATCGCGGCGGGACTGGCGCCGGATGGCGGTTTGTACGTGCCGGAGCAATTGCCGCGGCTCGATCCGGCCGCGTTCGAGCCGCACGACACGCTGGCCGACACCGCGGCGACCCTGCTCGCGCCGTTCTTCGCGGGCGATCCGTTGGCGGAAGCATTGCCTGCGATCTGCGCCGAGGCGCTGACGTTCGACACGCCGCTGCGGCCGCTCGCGGGCGATCCGGGCGGCCACGTGCTGGAACTGTTCCACGGTCCCACGGCCGCGTTCAAGGACGTCGGCGCGCGCTTCCTCGCGGCCTGCCTGCGCCGCCTGCCGCACGTGGACACACGTCCGCTCACCATCCTGGTCGCCACCTCCGGCGATACCGGCGCGGCGGTGGGCGCAGCGTTCCACGCACAACCCGGCATCCGCGGGGTGATCCTGTATCCGGATGGCCGGGTTTCGCCGCGCCAGGCGCACCAGCTCGGCTGCTTCGGCGGCAACGTGCGGGCGCTGCGCGTGGCCGGCCGCTTCGATGATTGCCAGCGCATGGTGAAGGCCGCACTCAACGATGTGGCACTGCAGCGCGAGGTGCCGATGAGTTCCGCCAACAGCATCAGCCTCGGCCGGCTGCTGCCGCAGATGAGTTACTACGCGCACGCGGCGCTCGGCTGGTCCCGCGAGCACGATTCCCCGCTCAACTTCATCGTGCCCACCGGCAACCTCGGCAATGCGCTGGCGGCGTTGTGGGTGCGCGAGATCGGGCTGCCGGTGGGCGAAATCCGATTGGCCTGCAACGCCAACGCGACGTTGCCCGAATTTTTCGACGGGGCCGATTACGCGCCGCGCGAAGCACGTGCGACGCTGGCCAATGCCATGGATGTCGGCGCGCCCAGCAACTTCGAACGCCTGCGCTGGACGTTCGGCGAGGATGCGGCCCTGCGCCGTGCGCTGCGCGCGGATGGCGTGGACGACGCCACGATCCGGCAAACCCTTCGCATCCACGCGCGCGAACATGGCGAGGTGTTCTGTCCGCACACGGCGTGCGCGGTGCACGTGCTCGACGAGTTGCGCGCGCACGGGAATGCCGCGCACTGGGCCGTGGTCGCCACCGCGCATCCGGCCAAATTCGAAGCCGTGGTGGAACCGTTGGCAGGTCGTCCCGTTCCGATTCCGCCTGCGCTGGTGGCCATGCTGCAACGTCCGAGCCACGCCGAGCCGATGCCGGCTGATGACGACGCACTGAAACGCTGGTTGCGGCAGTCCGCAATACGCGGCCGTCTGGACGTCCAAACGAGCAGCGGAAGCACTGAGAAAGAATAATCATAAGAAAACAGTTGACACGCTCGCAGGTTCTGCTTTAGGGTCGATCCATGCCGCAGCGCAACATCCAGCCCAGCATCGCCACCATGAGCCGTCCCGCGACGGTCGATGGCCTGCTGCCGCTTGCCGGCATGCTGCTCACTACCCTTCTTGCGCTCGTCCTTCTTATTACCTACGGAGGTGCGGGCTGAGGGCATGTGTCCAGGTAGCTAGCAAACGAACCTGAAAACACCCGAAGAACCCCGCACCAGCAATGGCGCGGGGTTTTTTGTTGCCCAAGGTCCGGCTTCCCCACGCGGAGCCCACCATGCAAACCCAGCAAAGCAGTGAATCGAGTGAGTCGGGCGAAGTTACGCCCGGACGCGTCCGCGTGTTCGACACCACCCTGCGCGACGGCGAACAGGCGCCGGGATTCGCGCTGGATCGAAAGTCCAAGTTGCGCATGGCGCAAATGCTGGCAGCGCTGGGCGTGGACGTGCTGGAAGCGGGCTTCCCGCAGGCTTCGCCGGACGACTTCGCGGCGGTGGCCGGGATCGCCGCAACCCTGCAGGACGCCACGGTGTGCGGCCTGGCGCGTTGCATGCCGGGCGACATCGATCGCGCCGGCAACGCGCTGGAAAAGGCGCGCCGTTCGCGCATCCACCTGTTCCTCTCCACCAGTCCTCTGCATCGCCGGCACAAGCTCGGGATGGACAAGGCGCAGGTGCTGGAAACCGCGGTGACGGCGGTGCAGCGCGCCTGCCAGCGCGCCGATGAAGTGGAATTTTCCGCCGAGGACGCCACCCGCACCGAGTGGGATTTCCTCGCCGAAGTGTTCGGCGCGGTGGCGAAAGCCGGCGCCACCACGCTGAACGTGCCGGATACCGTCGGTTACACCACGCCCGCCGAGATGGCCGGCCTGTTCCGTTACCTGCGCAGCCACGTGCCGGGCTCGGACAAGCTGGTGTTCTCCGGCCATTGCCACGACGACCTCGGCATGGCGGTCGCCAACAGCCTCGCCGCAGTGGGCGCGGGCGCGCGCCAGGTCGAGTGCACCATCAACGGCATCGGCGAGCGCGCCGGCAACGCGGCGCTGGAAGAAGTCGTGATGGCGCTGAAGGTGCGCGCGGAGTATTTCGGCGTGGATACGCGGATCGACACGCGCAAGCTGTATCCCGCTTCGCGCCTGCTGGCCGAACTCACCGGCCACGCGGTGCCGCGCAACAAGGCGGTGGTGGGCGCCAACGCCTTCGCGCACGAATCGGGTATCCACCAGCACGGCATGCTGAAGCACCGCGGCACCTACGAAATCATGCGCCCGGAAGACGTCGGCTTCGGCGCGACGCAACTGGTGCTGGGCAAGCATTCCGGGCGCGCGGCGCTGCGTGCACGCCTCGCCGCGCTGGGCCACACGCCCGACG
Organism: Rhodanobacteraceae bacterium; assembly: GCA_030123585.1. Classification (NCBI taxonomy): domain Bacteria; kingdom Pseudomonadati; phylum Pseudomonadota; class Gammaproteobacteria; order Lysobacterales; family Rhodanobacteraceae; species Rhodanobacteraceae bacterium. The sequence continues at coordinate 2,286,621 of CP126120.1, read as the reverse complement.
AGGCGGCGCTGGACGACATCTTCGCGCGCTTCAAGGCGCTGGCCGATCGCAAGCGCGAAATCGTGGACGACGACCTGGACGTGCTGGCGGGCGGCAGGGTCGCCGGTCCGCGTGCGTCGAAAACCGTTGCGGCTGGGGTCGCCGCATGAACGCGCCGCGCACCCTCTTCGAGAAAATCTGGGACGCCCATCTGGTCGCGCCCGAAACCGCCGACACCCCGGCGATCCTCTACATCGACCTGCATCTGGTGCACGAGGTCACCTCACCGCAGGCTTTCAGCGAATTGCGCGCGCGTGGTTTGCAGGTGCGCCGTCCCGATTGCACGCTGGCAACACTGGATCATTCCATCCCGACGCTGCCTGCCAACGCTGGCGGTGAACGGCCTTATGCGACGCCGGAAGCCAGGGCGCAGGTGGCGCAACTGGAAGCGAACTGCCGCGAGTTCGGGATCGAACTGCACGGCTGGGACAGCAGCGAGCGCGGCATCGTGCACGTGATCGGGCCGGAACTCGGCGCGACGCAACCCGGCATGACCATCGTCTGCGGTGACAGCCACACCTCGACGCACGGCGCGTTCGGCGCGCTGGCATTCGGCATCGGCACCACCGAAGTCGGCCACGTCCTGGCGACGCAATGCCTGCTGCAGCGCAAGCCGAAGACGCTGGCGATCCACGTCGACGGCGAGCTGCCGGCGGGCGTTGGCGCGAAGGACCTGATCCTGCACGTGATCGGCAGGATCGGCGTCAACGGCGGCACCGGCCACGTGATCGAGTACCGTGGCGCGGCCATCGAAGCCTTGCCGATGGAAGCGCGCATGACGGTGTGCAACATGTCGATCGAGGCGGGCGCGCGCGCCGGCCTGATCGCGCCGGACGAAACCACTTTCGCATGGCTGAAGGGCCGCGCGCGCGTGCCGCAGGGCGCGGCGTGGGACAAGGCAGTCGCGAAGTGGCGCGCGCTGAAAACCGACGCCGGCGCGCGCTACGACCGCGAAGTGCGCATCGACGCGCGCGAAGTGAAACCCACCGTCACCTACGGCACGCATCCCGGCATGGCGATCGCGCTGGACGCGCCGGTGCCCGCCGCGCGCGACGCGATCGAACGGCGCGCACTGGATTACATGCACGCCGCAGCCGGCAAGCCGATGCGTGGCACGCCGGTGGACGTGGTGTTCGTCGGCAGTTGCACGAACGGACGTTTGCCCGACCTGCGCGAAGCGGCGCGCGTGCTGCGCGGACGCCGCGTGGCCGAAGGCGTGCGCATGCTGGTGGTGCCGGGTTCGGAAAAGGTCCGTCGCGACGCCGAAGCCGAAGGCCTGCACGAAGTGTTCCGCGCCGCCGGCGCCGAATGGCGCATGCCGGGCTGTTCGATGTGCATCGCGATGAACGGCGACATGGCGCAGCCGGGGCAACTGGTGGTGTCGACGTCCAACCGCAACTTCGAAGGCCGCCAGGGCAAGGGTGCGCGCACCGTGCTGGCCAGCCCCGCCACTGCCGCCGCATCCGCCGTGGCAGGCGTGATCGCCGATCCGCGCGAATACCTGCAGGAGCAAGCCGCATGAAACCCGTCACCCGCATCGAGTCCCGCACCGCCGTGCTGGCGGACGAGAACATCGACACCGACCGCATCATCCCGGCGCGTTTCCTCACCACCACCACGCGCGAAGGTTTGGGCAAGGTCTGCTTCAACGACTGGCGTTACCGCGCCGACGGCAGCGACGATCCGGCGTTTCCGTTGAACGCACCCGAAGCACGCGGTTGCGAAATCCTGGTGGCGGGACGCAACTTCGGCTGCGGCTCCTCGCGCGAACACGCGCCGTGGGCGCTGCTGGACTACGGCATCCGCGCGGTGCTGTCGAGCGAGATCGCCGACATCTTCCGCAACAACGCGCTCAAGAACGGCCTGCTCGCGATCGTGGTCGGCGACGACGAACACCGCTGGTTGCTCGACCACCCCGGCGTCGAACTGACGGTCGACGTGCGCGCGCAAACGATCACGCGGCCCGGCGGCGCGCCGATCCGCTTCGAGCTGGAACCCTTCGCGCGCCACTGCCTGCTCGAAGGCGTGGACCAGTTGGGCTTCCTGCAACGGCACGGCGACGCGATCGCCGCCTACGAACAACGCCTGGAGAACGCCGCATGAAAGCCACCATCGTCACCCTGCCCGGCGACGGCGTCGGCCCCGAAGTCACCGCGGCCGCGATGGCCGTCCTGAACGCGGTGGCCGAACAGTGCGGACACGCCTTCACGTTCGACGAACACCCGATGGGCGGCTGCGCCATCGACGCCACCGGAGAGCCGCTGCCTGCGGCGACGCTGGCGGCGTGCCAGCGCGCCGACGCGGTGCTGCTGGGCGCGGTGGGGGGCACGAAGTGGTCCGACCCGAACGCCAAGGTGCGACCGGAACAAGGCCTGCTGGGCTTGCGCGCCGCGCTGGGGGTGTACGCCAACCTGCGTCCGCTCACCGTGCATCCCGCGCTCGCCGCGTTGTCGCCACTCAAGGACGAGAAGCTGCGGAACGTCGACGTGCTGTTCGTGCGCGAGCTCACCGGCGGGGCTTATTTCGGCGCCAAGACGCGCACGGCGGATGCCGCCACCGACGAATGCAAGTACACCGAAGCCGAAGTCGAGCGCGTGGTGCGCCATGCGTTCGAGCTCGCGCGCGGACGCCGCAAGCACCTCACCTCGGTGGACAAGGCCAACGTGCTGGAGACCTCGCGGCTGTGGCGCAGCACCGTCAACCGCGTCGCCGCCGACTATCCCGACGTGCGGCTGGAACACCAGCTGGTCGATTCAATGGCGATGCTGCTGCTGACCCGGCCGTCCAACTACGACGTGGTGGTCACCGAGAATCTGTTCGGCGACATCCTCACCGACGAAGCGGCCGCACTCGCGGGTTCGCTGGGCTTGCTGCCGTCGGCGTCGCTGGGCGATGGCAAACGCGGTCTCTATGAACCGATCCACGGTTCGGCGCCCGACATCGCGGGGCAAGGTGTCGCCAACCCGATCGGCGCGATCCTTTCCGCGGCGCTGCTGCTGCGCCATTCGCTGGAGCTGGAAGCCGAGGCCGCCGCGATCGAGACGGCGGTTTCCGAAGTGCTGGCGTCGGGGCCGCGCACGCGCGATCTCGGTGGCGAGGCGGGAACCGCGGATGTCCGCGATGCCGTGATCGCCGCGCTCGATGCGAACGCGCAGCCCGCGTTCTTCTCCGGCCAGCGTGCCTGTGGTTGAGGAGACGACGATGCGCAGCGATGTGATCAAGAGCGGCCCCGATCGCGCCCCCGCGCGCGCGATGCTGCGCGCCACCGGCATGGACGATGCGGCGCTCCGGAAACCGCTGGTGGCGGTGGTGCACACCTGGTCGGACGTCAGCCCGTGCAACCTCAACCTGCGCGAGTTGGCGCGGCACGCGGCCGACGGCATCCGCGCGGCCGGCGGCACGCCGGTGGAATTCAACACCATCGCGGTCACCGACGGCATCGCGATGGGCACCTCGGGCATGCGCTATTCGCTGGTGAGCCGCGAGATCATCACCGACTCGATCGAGGCGGCGGTCGAAGGCCACTGCCTCGATGCGATGGTGGTGCTGTGCGGCTGCGACAAGACCATCCCGGCCGCGGCGATGGCGATGGCGCGCCTGGATATTCCCGCGGTCGCGCTGTACGGCGGCACCATCGCGCACGGCATGCACGACGGCCGCCCGATCACCGTGCAGCAGGTGTTCGAAGCGGTGGGCGCGCACGGCGCCGGCAGGATTGACGATGCCGAGCTCGGTCGCGTCGAATGCGACGCCTGCCGCGGCGCCGGCGCCTGCGGCGGCCAGTTCACCGCCAACACCATGGCGATGGTGCTGACGACGCTGGGCCTGTCGCCGATGGGCCTCAACGACATTCCCGCGACGCATCCGGCCAAGGCCGCCGCCGCCCGACGTTGCGGCGAACTGGTGATGGAGTGCCTGAAAGCGGATCGCCGGCCGTCGGCATTGTTGACCCGCGCCGCGTTCCGGAACGCCGCGCGCATGGTCGCGGCCACCGCCGGCTCCACCAACGCGGTGCTGCACCTGCTGGCGATCGCGCGCGAGGCTGGCGTCGAATGGTCGCTGGAGGATTTCGAGCCTGCCTCGAAACACACGCCGGTGATCGCCGACCTGCTGCCCGGCGGCCGCTACACCGCGGTGGAATTGTTCGGCGCCGGCGGCGTGGCACGCGTGGCGCAGGAACTGATCGCCGCCGGCATGCTGGACGACACGCCCACCGTGACCGGACGTTCGCTGTTCGCGGAAGCTGCCGCGGCGCCGCGCGTGGAACAACAGGACGTGGTGCATCCGGTCGGCGCGCCGCTGAAACCGCGCGGCGGCTATTCCATCCTGTACGGCGACCTCGCGCCCGAGGGCTGCGTGCTGAAGATTCCGAAGCAGGGCGGCCAGTTCGCGGGCACCGCGCGGGTGTTCGAGAGCGAGGAAGACGCCTTCACCGCCGTGCAGCACGACCGCATCCATGCCGGCGACGTCGTGGTGATCCGCAACGAAGGTCCGGCCGGCGGGCCCGGCATGCGCGAGATGCTGGGCGTCACCGCGGCGCTGATCGGCCGCGGCCTCGGCAACGACGTCGCGCTGATCACCGATGGCCGCTTCAGCGGCGCGACGCACGGCTTCATGGTCGGCCACGTGGCGCCGGAAGCCGCGCGCGGCGGTCCGATCGCGTTGCTGCGCGACGGCGATCCCGTCGTCATCGACGCGGCGCAGCGCGAACTGCGCACCACGGCGGATCTCGCAAGTCGTCGCGCGAACTGGAAACCGCCCGAACCGAAAGTCACCCGCGGCGCGCTGGCCAAGTACGCGCGCCTGGTCGGTTCCGCTTCCGATGGCGCCACCACGCAACTCGATCACACCACTTCCCCGACACCGCACATCCCAACCCCCGAAGGAGTCCAAGCATGAACACGCCATCCAACGTTCTCTCCCACGCCCGCATCGCCGTACTCGGTTACGGCAGCCAGGGCCGCGCCCACGCCCTCAACCTGCGCGACTCCGGCCTCGACGTCGTGGTCGGCGTGCGCAAGGGGGGTCCGTCGTGGCAACGCGCGCACGACGAAGGTTTCAAGGTCGCCGAGCCTGCCGGCGCGGTGAACGGCGCCGATCTCGTGGCCGTGCTCACGCCCGACATGGTGCAGCCGAAGCTGTACGCGGAAGCGATCAAGCCGAACCTCAAGCCCGGCGCGGCGCTGCTGTTCGCGCACGGCTTCAACGTGCACTTCGGCCAGATCAAGCCGCGCGCCGATGTCGACGTGGTGATGGTGGCGCCCAAGGGGCCCGGCGCGCTGGTGCGCAGCGAATACGAACGCGGCCGCGGCGTGCCGTGCCTGTACGCCGTGGCGCAGGACGCCAGCGGCCACGCCGAGGCGCGCGCCAAGGCCTACGCGGACGGCATCGGCGGCGCGCGCGCGATACTGATCAAAACCGACTTCAAGGAGGAAACCGAAACCGACCTGTTCGGCGAGCAGGCCGTGCTGTGCGGCGGCGTCAGCGAGCTGGTGACCAGGGGTTTCGAGACGCTCACCGAAGCGGGCTATCAGCCGGAAGTCGCCTATTACGAAGTGATGCACGAACTGAAGCTGATCGTGGACCTGTTCTACGAGGGCGGCCTCGCGAAGATGCTGCAGTACGTGTCCGAGACCGCGCAGTACGGCGATTTCGTCAGCGGCCCGCGCGTGGTCGACGCCGGCACCAAGGCGCGCATGCAGGACGTGCTGAAGGACATCCAGGACGGCACCTTCGCGAAGAACTGGACCGCCGAATACGCCGCGGGCTTGCCCAACTACCGGCGCTACAAGCAGGCCGACCTCGAGCATCCCATCGAACAGGTCGGCGCGCGCCTGCGCGCGCGCATGCCGTGGCTGCAGCCCGACGCGCCCAAGACGGCCGAGCCGCTCCGGAAAGTCGGTTGAAGCACTGCGCAGAATCGAAACCCAACGAGGACATCAGCATGAAACGCTTCCACATCGCCTTGGCCGTCGCCGACCTGGACGCCTCCATCGCCGACTACAGCGCACGCCTGGGCCAGCCGCCGCAGGCGATGGTCATCGGCACCTACGCCATGTGGCGCACCGACCAGCTCAATTTCTCGATCCGCAAGGATCCCGAGCACGCCGGCCAGGTGTGCAACCTCGGTTTCGAGGATGACGCCGCCGAAGGCTTCAGCTCCGACACCGACGTCAACGGCATCAAGTGGGAACGCTTCTCCACGGTCGAGCAGGATCTCCAGATCATCCTGACCTGGGGCGTGCCGGTGCACGCGATTCCGGCCGACGACGAACTGATCCGCAACTGAGGAACCCACCGTGACCGCCCTGCCCGAGACCGCGATCGCCGCCCCAGCCGCCAGCCAGCACCCGCTCGCCGGACAACCGATGACCGGCGCGGAAGTGGTGGTGCAGGTGCTTACGGACGAAGGCGTCGATGTGCTGTTCGGCTATTCCGGCGGCGCGATCCTGCCGGTGTACGACGCGGTGTTCCGCTACAACGCCGAACACGCCGACGGCCACGGCCGCGAACCGATGCCGCTGGTGGTGCCTGCCAACGAACAGGGCGCGGGCTTCATGGCGTCGGGCTACGCGCGCGCCTCCGGCAAGGTCGGCGTGGTCATCGTCACCTCCGGCCCCGGCGCCACCAACACGGTGACCCCGGTGCGCGACGCGATGGCCGATTCGATCCCGCTGGTCGTGATCACCGGACAAGTGCCGACGGCGGCGCTGGGCAGCGACGCGTTCCAGGAAGCGCCGGTCAGCAACATCATGGGCGCGTGCGCCAAGCACGTGTTCCTGGTGACCGACCCGGAACAACTGGAAGCGACGCTGCGCACCGCGTTCGAGATCGCGCGCAGCGGCCGGCCCGGTCCGGTGGTGGTGGATGTGCCGAAGGATGTGCAGAACGCGAAGTTGCGTTTCGACGGGCAGGAACGCCTGCCGATCCCCGGCTATCGGGCGCGCTTGCGCGCGGTCGAGCATGCGCGGCTCGATGACGCTGCCTGCGCCGCGTTGTTCGCCGCGCTGGCGCGGGCGCAACGGCCGCTGATCTACGCCGGTGGCGGCGTGGTCGCCGCCGGAGCGGCGCCGGCGCTGGCGGCTTTCGCCGAGGCCTTCGGCCTGCCCGTCACCACCACGCTGATGGGTCTGGGCGGCTTCGACACGACCCATCCGCTGGCGCTGCACATGCTGGGCATGCACGGCACCGCCTACGCGAACTACGCGGTCGAGGATTGCGATGGTCTGCTGGCGCTGGGGGCGCGCTTCGACGACCGCGTGGCCGGCGCGCCCGACAAGTTCGCGCCGCGCGCGCGGTTCATCGCGCAGATCGACATCGATCCCGCCGAGGTCGGCAAGGTCAGGCGCGTGGACTGGCACCACGTCGGCCCGCTCGCCGCGGCGCTCGAACGCCTGACCGCCTATGGCCGCGCGCACGGAATCCGGCTGGCGCTGGACGACTGGCACGCGCATGTCGCGCGCTTGAAGCGCGAACACGCGATGAATTACGACCGGGCCAATCCCCTGATCCAGCCGCAGGCGGTGATCGAGGCGGTCAATCGCATCACGCAGGGCCGCGCCATCGTCAGCACCGGCGTCGGCCAGCACCAGATGTGGGCCGCGCAGTATTGCGATTTCCGCGCGCCGCGGCAGTGGCTGACCTCGGGTTCGATGGGCACCATGGGTTTCGGCCTGCCCGCGGCGATCGGCGCGCAGTTCGCGCGGCCCGATGCGCTGGTGATCGACATCGATGGCGACGGCAGCATCCGCATGAACCTCGGCGAGCTGGAGACCGTCACCAGCTACGGCCTGCCGTTGAAGGTGCTGGTGCTCAACAACGTGGGCGACGGCATGGTGCGGCAGTGGCAGAAGCTGTATTTCGGCCAGCGCTTCGCCGCGTCCGACAAGAGCCTACGGCGCAAGGATTTCGTCAAGGCCGCCGAGGCCGATGGCTTTGCGTGGGCGCGCCGGCTCACCGACAAGGCTGCGCTCGAATCGACCATCGCCGAATTTCTCGCGTTCGACGGCCCGGCGTTCTTGGAAGTGGTCATCGATCCCGACGCCGGCGTGTATCCGATGGTGGGGCCGGGGGCCGGCTACGCGCAGATGATCACCGGCGACTTCATTCCCTCGCGCACGGTCAGGGTGGCCGAGGCGCAGGCAGTGCCGGCCACCTCGATGTTTTGATCTATCCCTTCTCCCTGTGGGAGAAGGGGCACGGAGTGCCGCGGTTTCTTTTGCGCGAAGCGCCGGATGAGGGTACGGCGAAGTTTCAACGTTTCGCGCTGCACGAACCCTCACCCGCCTGCCGGCACCCTCTCCCGGAGGGAGAGGGGTTTCATCCAGGAAGACTTGTGCACTGTCACGCGGAGGCCACCATGAAACACACCTTGTCCATCCTGTTGCAGAACGAAGCCGGCGCGCTGGCGCGCGTGGCGGGCCTGTTCGCTGCGCGCCACGTCAACATCGACACCCTCAACGTGGCGCCCACGCACGATCCGGCGGTGTCGCACCTCACCGTGGTGCTGCACGGCAGCGACGCCACGCTGGAACAGATCGTGCGGCAGATCCGCAAGCTGGTGGACGTGGTCAGCGTGCGCAGCCTCGCCCTGTTTTCCGACATGGCCCATCTGACCGGCGAGGCTTCGCGCGCCAACGCGCCGGGGGAGGCTGATACCCGCGCCGCGGTGTGAGCGCGGTTACTCCACGGTCACGGATTTCGCGAGGTTGCGCGGCTGGTCGACGTCGGTGCCGCGCAGCACCGCGACGTGGTAGGCGAGCAGCTGCAGCGGCACGGTGAGCACGGCCGGCGCGATGAAGTTGCCGCCGGAATCCACCTTCAGGAGTTGCCCGCGGCTGCCGTTCAATGACACGTCGGCAGCGGCGTCGGCGAACACGTACAACTGGCCGCCACGCGCGCGCACCTCTTCCAGGTTGGATTTCAGTTTTTCCAGCAACTGGTTGTTGGGCGCGACCGCGATCACCGGCATGTCCTCGTCCACCAGCGCCAGCGGGCCGTGCTTCAGTTCGCCTGCGGGATACGCCTCGGCGTGGATGTAGGAGATTTCCTTCAGTTTCAGCGCGCCTTCCATGGCTACCGGGTACTGCGCACCGCGGCCCAGGAACAGCGCATGGTGCTTGTCGACGAAAGCTTCGGCAAGCTTGGCAATGGCGGGTTCGAGCCGCAGCGCGTCGGTGAGCCGGCGCGGCAGGCTGGCGAGTTCGTCGACCAGCGCGGCCAGCTTGTCGGCGGCGACGCCGCGGATGCGCGCGAGTTCCAGCACCAGCAGTGCCAGCGCGGTCAGTTGCGTCGTGAACGCCTTGGTCGAGGCCACGCCGATTTCGGGGCCGGCGCGGGTCATCAGGGTGAGGTCGGATTCGCGCACCAGGCTGGATTCGGGCACGTTGCAGATCGCGAACGAACCGAGATAGCCGCGCTCGCGGCCGTCGCGCAGCGCCGCCAGGGTGTCGGCGGTTTCGCCGGACTGCGAGATCGCGAGGAACAGCGTGTCCGGCATCACCACCACGTGGCGGTAGCGGTATTCGCTGGCGACCTCGACGCTGCACGGGATGCCGGCGATGCCTTCCAGCCAGTAACGCGCGACCATGCCGGCGTGGTAGCTGGTGCCGCAGGCGACGATGTGCACGTGTCGAACCCTGCCCAGCAGCCGGTCGGCATCGACGCCGAAGATGTTGGGCAGGATGTGGCCGTCCGCGATCCGGCCTTCCAGCGTGTTCGCGACCGCGGTGGGCTGCTCGAAGATTTCCTTCAGCATGTAGTGGCGGAATTCGCCGCGTTCGACCGCGTCGCGCGAGAGGTCGCTTTCGCGGACCTTGCGCGTCACCTCGCGGCCGGCGCTGTCCTGGATGGTCAGGCTGTCCGGGGTGATCTCGACGATGTCGCCCTCTTCGAGGTACACGATCCGGTTGGTGACCTGGATCAGCGCCTGCACGTCCGAGCCGAGGAAATGCTCGCCGATGCCGATGCCCCCGCACAGCGGGCTGCCGCGGCGGGCGCCGACCACGTGGCCGGGCCGGTCGCGGTGGAGCACCGCGATGGCATACGCGCCGCGCAGGCGGCGGGTGGCTTCGGCCACGGCATCCCGCAAGCCGGCGCCATCCGCCATCAGCTTGTGGACCAGGTGCGCGATGACCTCGGTGTCGGTTTCCGAGCTGAACGTGTAACCCGCGGCCTGCAATTCCGAACGCAGTTCTGCATGGTTCTCGATGATGCCGTTGTGGACCACCGCCACCGTGTCGTTGGAGACGTGCGGGTGCGCGTTGGCTTCGGTGGGCGCGCCATGGGTGGCCCAGCGGGTGTGGGCGATGCCGGTCCGGCCGTGCACCGGCGAGGACTTGCTCAGGGCATCGAGGTTGGCGACCTTGCCAGGCGTGCGCAGCCGGTTCAGCCGCCCCTGGTCCAGAACCGCCAGGCCGGCGGAGTCGTAGCCGCGATACTCCAGCGCGCGCAGCCCCGCCAGCAGGATGGGCACCACGTCCCGTTGGGTGCAGGCGGCGACGATTCCACACATGGGCAAGTCCTTGATGCGTCCAAAGAACCCGAACGATACAGGGATCGGAGAGCAAAAAGTATGCCTTGCCGATCGGCGCGCGCCGGGGTCAGGCACGCTTCATGCAAGGAAATCCGGACGGGCGGAAAGTTTGAACTGCGTCACATTTGAGTATAACGTTGGTCCCCCCTTCTCGACCGGTCGAACGGTCGGAGGGCGCCAGCATGACAGGGGGTTGTGGCAATGTTCCGATTGTTCCGACAACGAGCGCTGCGCTGGCAGCTGCTGCTGGTGCTGGTCGAATTCGCGCTGCTGGTGGGCAGCGTCTATGCCGCGGTGGTGCTGCGTTACTGGGGCGACCTCAACACCCAGACTGCCTTCAATCATGTCCTGCATTGGCGCGCGCCGCTGGTGGCGGCGGTGCTGATCCTCGCGATGTCGGCGCTCGGCCTGTACCAGGTCCACCTGCGGGCCGGCTGGCTGGGCCGGTTGAGTCGGCAAGGCGTCGCGTTCCTGATGGGCTGGGTGGCACTCACGGTCCTTTACTATGTGATGCCCGCGGCCTACCTCGGGCGCGGCGTGCTGGGCATCGCGCTGGTGGCCGGCTATCTGGTGCTGGCCCTGTGGCGCGTGCTGTTCCTGGGTTTCGTGGACGCCGATCTGTTCAAGCGGCGGGTGGTGATGCTGGGCGCCGGCGAGCGTGCCGCGGAAATGGCCCGCAAGATGCGCCGCAAGACCGACCAGCGTGGTTTCAAGATCCTGGGCTACGTGCCGGTCGGCGCGGACCCGGTGGTGGTGCCGGCGTCTTCGCTGCTGCGTCCCGACGAGTCCCTGCACGACTGGACGACCCGCCTCGGCGTGGACGAAATCGTGGTCGGACCGGATGACCGCCGCGGCACCCTGCCGGTGGATGCGCTGCTGGAATGCAAGCAGCGCGGGGTGGCGGTGACCGAGCTCGCGGAGTTCTTCGAACGTGAAGCCGGCAAGATCAAGATGGACCTCACCAATCCGTCGTGGCTGGTGTTCTCCGACGGCTTCAACATCTCCCCGGTGCGGCGCGCCATCAAGCGTGCGTTCGACATGGCGACCG